>JAZNRP010000047.1:0-40709 GCA_045590755.1 Acutalibacteraceae bacterium | reverse complement strand
ATGGATGTTCTCGACTACCGTTTTTATCAGAACGAAAAAAAGATTTCAGTATCTTTTCTTAATGCTCGCGGTAAGACGGTTACAAAGACCGTAAAAAAGGACGAGTATGAAGAACTGGGACTGGAATTTCAGACCTATTTAATGGACAAGCAGAGAAGCTGCAAGAATAAATGCGTTTTCTGTTTTATCGACCAGTTACCCAAAGGAATGCGCGAAAGCCTTTATTTTAAGGATGATGATTCGCGTTTGTCGTTTCTTTTCGGCAACTACATAACCCTTACTAATATTACAGAACACGAAATCGAGCGTATTATAAAAATGCACATAAGCCCCATAAATATTTCTGTGCATACAACCAATCCCGAGCTTAGAGTTAAAATGATGAAGAATAAAAACGCGGGTAGCGTGTTATCTGTTATGAAACGCTTTAATGAAGCCGGTATTGATATGAACTGTCAACTTGTGCTTTGTCCCGGTATTAATGATGGTAAAGAATTAGAGCGTTCTCTCGGTGACCTTACGGATATGGAATATGTGCGTTGTATCGCGGCAGTTCCCGTAGGCCTTACCGACCACCGCGACGGACTGGAAAAATTAGAGCCGTACAGTAAACAAACTGCGGCGCAAGTACTTGATATAATAGACTGTGCGGCAGAAAAATGCATCGGAAAATATGGGGAACGCAGATGCTACGGCGCAGATGAATTTTATTTAAAGGCAGAAAGACAAATACCTGGTGCCGCGTTTTACGGAGATTTTTTACAGCTTGAAAACGGTGTTGGCATGTGGTCGCTTTTTAGAAGTGAAGTAATAGATGCATTGGAAGAAGATAGCTTTATTCCGGAAAAACGTAAAATTTCAGTGGTAACGGGCGTTGCGGCATATCCGCTTATATTAGAGCTTTCACAAAAGTTTTCCGAAAAATATGACAATATAAAAATTAATGTAGAAAAAATCGAAAATAACTTTTTTGGAAAACAAATCACGGTTGCGGGACTTGTTACAGGAACAGATATAATTGAGCAGTTAAAGGAAAAAGATTTAGGCAGTCACTTGTATATACCGTCAAGTATGTTGGCGCACGATAGTGATAAATTTTTAGATGATATAACAACTAAAGAAGTAGAAGAAAAATTGAACGTAAAAATTGTACCCGTAAACAATAATGGTTACGATTTTGTAGAAGCTTTACTTGGAAAGGAGAATTGATAATGGCAAAACCGGTTGTAGCGGTTGTGGGCCGCCCCAATGTAGGCAAATCCACACTTTTTAATAAACTTATTGGAAAAAGGCTTTC
The DNA here is from genome assembly GCA_045590755.1 of Acutalibacteraceae bacterium. GTDB lineage: Bacteria > Bacillota > Clostridia > Oscillospirales > Acutalibacteraceae > SIG565. The sequence continues at coordinate 39,412 of JAZNRP010000047.1, read as the reverse complement.
CATTGTCGATGATACTCCCGGAGTAACCAGAGACCGTATTTACGGTGATGCCGAATGGTCAGGTAGAAAGTTTATGCTTATTGATACCGGCGGTATTGAGCCGAAAACAGATGACAAAATACTCGTTAGTATGCGTGAACAGGCAAACCTTGCTATTGATATGGCAAATGTTATTATATTTGTTACCGATGTTAAAAGTGGAGTTACCGCATCGGATAGCGATGTTGCCGTAATGTTACAAAAAAGTGGCAAACCGATAGTGCTTTGCGTTAATAAATGCGATGGTATCGGTAAAGTACCAATGGAATATTATGAGTTTTATAATTTAGGCCTTGGCGACCCTATAGCAGTTTCTTCCGTGCACGGACACGGAACGGGAGACCTGCTTGATGCGGTATTAGAACATCTTCCCGAGCAAAATAGTGACGAAGATGACGAAGATGTTATTAATGTTGCCGTTATCGGTAAACCTAATGCGGGTAAATCTTCACTTATTAACTGTATTGCGGGTGAAGAACGTTCAATCGTATCTGATGTTGCGGGTACTACTCGCGATGCGATAGATACATTTATTGAAAATAAATTAGGTCGATTTAATTTTATAGATACCGCGGGGCTCAGAAGAAAGAGCCGTGTTGAAGACCAGATAGAAAAATACAGTGTACTTCGCGCCGAAATGGCTATTGAGCGTAGTGACGTTTGTGTTATTATGCTCGATGGAGTTGAAGGATTTACCGAACAAGACTCTAAGGTTGCGGGTCTTGCTATAGAACAGGGAAAGGCTTGTATAATTGCGGTTAATAAATGGGACATAGTCGATAAGGACGGGCATACAATGGATGCCTACCGTAAAAAATTAATGGTCGACTTTTCCTTTATGCCCTATGCGCCCATAATATTTATTTCTGCCAAAACGGGACAAAGAATTGACAGACTTTATGAGCTTATAAAGTATGTTAATGCACAGAACACAATGCGTATATCAACGGGCAAGCTTAATGATATTCTGGCGGATGCAACGGCGCGTGTTCAACCGCCGAGTGATAAGGGTAAAAGACTTAAAATTTACTATATGACCCAGGCATCTACCAAGCCGCCTACATTTGTTTGCTTCTGCAATAAAATGGAGCTTTTCCATTTTTCGTATCAGCGGTATTTGGAAAATCAGATTCGTTCAACATTCGGACTCGAAGGCACACCCATTAGGTTTGTCATTCGTGAACGGGGAGATAAGTAATGGAATACTTAATAGCAATTTTAACGGTTGTTTGTGCCTACTTAATAGGTAGCATAAACTTTGCAGTAATATTTACAAAGGCCTTTAACCATACCGACATCAGAGATTACGGCAGCGGTAACGCGGGTACTACCAATGTTATGCGCGTTTCGGGCGTTAAGGCAGGTACACTCACCTTTGTTGCCGATGCGCTTAAAGGACTTATAGCTTGTTTGCTCGGTTCCTTTGTGTTTGGCAGTATTTTACCTGATACACATATATTTTCTGCCGTTTACGGAAGATTTTTCTGCGCCTTTGCCTGTATGGTAGGCCATTGTTGGCCGGTATTCTTCCAGTTTCGCGGCGGTAAGGCGGCGGCTACAAGCGTAGGCATTTTTGCGGTGTGTTGCCCACCTGCCATAATACTCGGTCTTGTGGGTTTTGCAATAAGCTTTGCCATAAATAAAATGGTTTCCTTTGGCTCTTTGGTTGCAACAACGATAGTGGTTACAGTAACTATTATTAGTGCATTTTTGGGCTTTTTAGGAAATATTAATCCCTTTATTATATCTCTTATTATGCTTGTTTGCGGATTTATAGTTTTCATTAGACATAAGGAAAACATAGTTCGCATAGCAAACGGCACAGAAAAAAGATTTACCATAAAACAGGAGAAAAAGAATGGCTAAAATAACGGTTCTTGGTGCTGGCGGATGGGGTATGGCGTTGGCGTTGCTCTCTCATAACAACGGCAATAATGTAACAATATGGTCTCCGTTTAATTGGGAAGTAGATTTACTTTTAGAAAAGAGAACAAACGAAAAACTCTTAAAAGACATTTACCTGCCAAAAGAAATAGAGATAACAACCGACTTAAAAAGTGCGGAAAACAGCGATATTACCATAATTGCAGTGCCGTCCTTAGCTGTAAGGTCTACTGCGAAAAAGCTATCAAGTATTAAAAATACGGGCATTATAGTTAATGTTGCCAAGGGCTTTGAAGAAGGAACCTTGCTTTGTCTGTCAGAGGTTTTAGAGCAGGAGTTACCAAGCAAAGAAATAGTGGTACTTACAGGCCCGTCTCACGCCGAAGAAGTGGCAAGAAAGCTGCCGACATCTGTTGCAGCGGTTTCAAAGAGCGAGACTGCGGCAAAAACAGTGCAGAGCATTATGTCGGGCAGTAATATGCGTATTTATACAAACGATGATATTATCGGCGCAGAGCTTGGCGGTGCGCTTAAAAATGTTATCGCTATATGCGTAGGCTTCTGCAACGGACTTAAATTCGGAGATAACACCCGCGCCGCACTAATAACACGCGGTCTTGCCGAGATGACACGACTAGGTGTCTGTATGGGCGCTAAGCCAGATACATTTTCGGGTCTTACGGGTATCGGCGACCTTGTGGTTACTTGTATGTCGGTGCATAGCCGAAACAACCGCTTCGGTACATTAGTCGGCGGCGGTATGAATGTCGACGAAGCACTTAAAACGGTAGGAACGGTAGAAGGCTACTATGCGGCAAAAAATGCTCACCAGCTATGCGAAAAATTCGGCGTTGAAATGCCCATAATTACCGAATGCTATAATGTGCTTTATAACGGAAAAAATGTTAAGGATGTAGTTATTGAATTAATGAACCGTCCATTACATCACGAATAAAAAAGTGTCAGGAAATATTTCCTGACACTTTTTTGCTTCCCTTATTGACAAAAAGGGAAATGTGGCATATAATATATTTAACAATTAGGTTAAATGTTAAAGGAGATGAATGCATGGGACTACAACAGACACTAAGAGCACTTGCCGACCCTATCAGGCGGGAGATACTAAATATATTAAAAAAAGGCCGACTTTCAGCTGGCGAGATTACCGACCATTTTGATGTTACTGCGGCATCAATTTCAAGGCATCTGTCGGTACTTATGGCGGCCGACCTTATAAGGCCAGAGCGTGAAGGCAAGTTTATATTTTACGAAATAAACACATCTGTTTTGGAAGAAACTATGCTTTGGATGGCTGATTTGAAAGGTGGACAGTAATAATGATTAAAAATGATAAATTAAAGATAGTAATATCATCGGTAATAATTCTTTTGCCAATTTTTGCAGGTCTTATTTTGTGGAATAAATTACCCGATACCATGGCGGTGCATTGGGGAGCAGATAATACGGCTGACGGCTTTGCTTCAAAGACATTTGCAGTGTCCTTTATACCGGTATTTCTTGTAATAATACACCTTTTATGCCTTTTTGCAACTTCGTTCGATAAGAAACAGAAAAATCAGAATAAAAAGGCTCTAAATATGATTTTTTGGATTATTCCCGTAGTATCTTTATTTACAAACGGAATTATGTATAGCGTGGCGCTCGGCAGAAATGTCAGTATCGCATCATTAACACCCGTTTTAATTGGTATAATGCTTATTTTTGTGGGAAACTATATGCCGAAGCTTAAGCAAAACAGTACACTGGGTATAAAAATTTATTGGACACTTCGTAATGAGGAAAACTGGAATAAGACACACCGATTAAGCGGCAAGCTCTGGGTTATATGCGGTTTGGTTATAATTATTTCGGTATTTTTACCTATAAATCTTATGGTAACCGCTTTTGTTCTGACTTTGGTTATAACTGTATTAATACCGTGTTTATATTCCTACAGTATTTATAAAAAGCATAAAGAAAAGGGAATAGAATATAAGAAATAAAAAACGGCTCAAAAGAGCCGTTTTTCTTATAATTTCAATTCAACTGTGTTTTTTGTTTGTTCGTATTGGCGGTATGTAACATGCGCTGTATCAAACATTTTTTTGCTTGCCTTAACCGAATCTGTATCGGCATACTTATCGCACATATAGATGATTTCTTTTATACCTGCTTGAATAAGTGCCTTAGCGCATTCATTACAGGGGAAAAGGGTGGTATAAACCTTACTGTTTTTGAGTGAGCCGCCGCCGTAGTTTAGTATAGCGTTAAGCTCAGCGTGGCAAACAAACATATATTTAGTTTCAAGCGGATTACCGTCCTTACTCCACGGGAACAAATCATCACTGCAAAACTTCGGCATACCGTTATAGCCAACCGACATAATTTTGTTGTCTTCGCTCACTATACAAGCGCCAACCTGTGTTGACGGGTCCTTACTGCGCTGTGAAGAAAGCAGGGCAATACCCATAAAATATTCGTCCCAGGTCAAATAAGTTTCTCTTTTCAGAAAAATCACCTCAATATAATCGTTTCTTCTATTTTAATACATTTTTCTGTTTTTCGCAACTATATTTTGGAAAAACAGTTATGTATATTGTTTTATAACCTCAATAAGCTCCATAGGTGTGCTTATTATGTGTTTTGCGCCGTTATCTATAAGTTCTTTTTTTTCTCTGAAGCCCCATAGTACCCCTACGGGCACAGTGCCGCTGTTTACCGCAGTTACCATATCTCCGCCCGAGTCACCGACATATAGGCAGTCACAGGGTTCGCAACATAATTCCTTTATTGCCATAAGCGTAAGTGTCGGGTCAGGCTTTGTGGGTATATCGGGGCGTTGGCCAAAGCATATATCGAAGCGGTCGAGCAATAACTGCTTTACAATTTTTTCTGCCGCCGCGTGTGCCTTGTTTGTAACAACCGCCGTTTTAATTCCCATACGCTCGAGTGTATCTAAAAGCTCGGGAATATCGCCATACGGTGCAGTATTATCTGTAGAATGTAATTTATAATAAGCCATAAAGGTATCAAGTACGCTTTTTTGTGTATCGCTGTCCCGTTTATTTTCGGGCAACGCGTTGTATATCAGATTTGCCATACCGCGCCCGATGAAATATTTATATTTTTCGGTTTCGTGTGTCGGAAAGCCGAACTCTATTAATGTATGATTAACCGAATTTGCCAAATCATCAAGCGAGTTTATGAGCGTTCCGTCCAAATCAAAAATTACTGCTTTAATCATTAATAAACACCCCTGTTACTTTAACAATTATAACATTAATAGGCATATTTTCAATTGTTTTTATTGGAAATTCTTTTTTTTTGAAAAAAACACTTGCTTTTTTTACATATTTCTGTTATTATATCTTGTGCTAATGCTACTAAAGGAGGTGCAGACTATGGCAAAATGTGATATCTGCAACAAACAAATTTCATTCGGAATTAAGGTTTCGCACTCACACAGACGTTCTAACAGAACTTGGCAGCCTAATGTTAAAAGGGTTAAGGCTATTATTAACGGTACACCGTGTCGTGTAAATGCCTGCACCCGTTGTTTGCGTTCGGGCAAAGTTACCCGTGCTATCTAATCGGGTTGTTAATATTTATTAACTGTTAGCAGCGGTGTGTTATATCTTAGCACACCGCTTTATTTTTTGCTTAAGGAGTAGTTTTATGGTTTACGATATTGCTATTATCGGCGGCGGTATAGGCGGTCTTATGGCGGCGTACCGCGTAAAACAGAATTCCCCTGATGCGCGCGTTATTATAATCGAAAAGGGCTTTACACTTGATAAGCGTAACTGTCCGGCGGGCCACAATAAAAAATGTGTTCACTGTAAAATCTGCAGTATAACAAGCGGTTATGCGGGTGCAGGTGCATTTTCTGACGGTAAGTTTAACCTTGGTACCGCCTACGGCGGCACAATGGGGGATGAGCTTGGCGAATATACCGCAATGAAGTATATTAATCAGGTGGATGATATTCTGCACGGATTTTCGGATGATTACCCCGAGCTTTATAAATCCAACGAAGAATTAAAGCTTAAATGCTTGCAGAATAATTTAAGACTGCTTGATATGAATGTAAGACATTTGGGTACTGATAAAAACTATAGCACAATGATGAAGCTTATAGAGTGGCTGGGTGAAAACGGCGTAGAGCTTACAAATTTGACCGAGTGCCTTGATGTTGATAAAACAGATGCAGGGTATCGTATAAAGCTTTCCCGTCAAGGTGCGGAGACAGAAATAGATGCAAAAAATGTAATAATTGCCACAGGCCGCGGCGGTGCGGATTTTGTGTCGGGTATATGCAATAAATTTGGCATTAAAATTGATGCAAACTCGGTTGATATTGGCGTTCGTGTTGAAATGAAGGACTCTATCTGGCGCGAATTTTCAAGCAAGATTTATGAGCCTAAAATTCTTTACCGCACAAAGACCTTTGAAGACAGAACACGAATGTTTTGCTTTAATCAGGGCGGTCTTGTATCGGCTGAAAACAATCAAGGCGTAATTACCGCAAACGGACATTCCTTTGCACAGGCAGATAAGAAGAGTGATAACTGTAACTTCGCTATTCTCTCATCCATTCATTTTGCAGGCGATTTTACAAAGCCTACAGAATATGCTATAAACATCGCAAAAAATATGAACTTTGCGGGTGAAGGCAATATTATAGTTCAGCGCTTCGGCGACTTAATAAGGGGTCGCAGAACAAATGAGCACCGTTTATCAGCAAACAGTGTTGTGCCCACACTTAAAGCGTTTGCGGGGGACTTGTCAATTGTAATGCCTTACCGCGCACTTACTAATATTATTGAAACAATATACGCGCTTGATAAGGTTGCACCCGGTTGTGCTAATGATGATACATTACTTTACGGATGCGAAAATAAATATTATTCCATAAAGCCCGTACACAACGGCAATTTCGAAATTATGGACGGTATGTATTTAATAGGCGATGGTAGCGGTATTACCCGCGGACTTTCCCAAAGCGGCGCTATGGGACTTTATGTTGCCGACCGTATTTACGGTATTGAAGAATAATAAAAACGGACTCTTACGAGTCCGTTTTTTGTTATCTAAAAGCTTTTGGATTTTCTTTTGCGTATTCATACAAGGAGTGATAAGCAACATGTTTAGGTATTGTAAAGTATTTAGGGTCTTTATATTTTTTGTTATATTCTAATATTTCCACACTTAAACTGTTTTTCAGTTGTTCATAATCACATTCAAAATATTTTCGGGTATAGTATGTTTCTAAATAATTTTTGGCCTTAGTCTTAATAATGTAACTGTCTTTTTCGGCTAATTTCACAAGATACGGTACGCCTTCATCTCCCAAATCATCCAAGGAAGCGGTAATATCAATATTACGAAGTGTTTTGTTGGTATATCGAGTATAGTTGTATTTTGCCGCAACCGCATTTACATTTATTGTTCCTAAAATAAGCAATATAATAGCTGAACTGTAAAGAGCCACTTTAATAACATTAATTTCTGATATGTAGATTCTAAGGAAAAGACTAATAAATACAATGCTAAGGAAAATCATAAAGGAACTTGAAGTAATTCTGGATACAGTCATACCAAAATAATTTATGTAAAGCGCCATTTTTGAAATGGCAGTGGCGCAAATTATAAGGGTAAAAACGGTTATAAAACTGCAAAGTATTTTAATTATAGTGCTAATTTTACCATCTTTAGAAGAAAAAATTATACTTAAAGTAACAATTATAAAGTTAATTAAACAAATAGCGCAAAGTTCAAAAAATCCACGGCGGGCATATTCAGCATAGGAAAGCTGGTATTCGGGCGGGAGAATTGACTTAAATGCACTAAAGAAATATGCAAATTGTGAAAATAAATATAATAAGTATGCAACCGAAACCGCCGATAAAAAAGAAGCCATATAAACAGTATCAATATATTTTGCGGTTGGGGAAAAATTACTGCGCAGTCTATTTTTTCTTAATGTAAATCCATAAGATATAAACAGGACGGCAAACAGTAATCCCAAAACAATTTTAAATGTTGTGGGTATAGCGCTTTTTATAAAAGAAACTATAATTCCGCTAAAGGCGATATCGGCAGAAGATAGGAGAGGAACCACCACCAATAAAACCGGTAATGCACAAAGTATGCCTATAAGTATTTTAATTACAACACTTCTACCGCCGTCTTTTTTTGTAAATAATGATTTGACAGATAACGGAATATTAAGAAAGCTCGAATAAGCAGTATTTACTATTCGTTTGGTAATACCGTTTTCCCCATCATTTACAACATTATCAAAGAAAACAACACAAAGGAGTATCAACTCAAAAAAAGTGAAAAATCTTACAGTGCCATTAGAAGTAGTTATAAAGTTAAAGGTACTCATAAGTGCTAGTATACCGCAAACAATGGCGGTAGTTTTAAAGCCCTTTTTATTAATTAAATACACGCCCATTATGCAAATAAGCATAAGCGAAGATAAACTAAAACCAAGAGCAAACTTGCCGAACAATCCGGACAAAACTGAAAAAATACAGCCGACGCAACTCAAGACAATAAAAATTATATCTCGTTTATCGAACTCAAACGGCTTTTCTTCGGGCAATAAATAATCTGATTCATTTTGTTCAACATCATGTTGAACGGTAGTTTCTATTACTTTATTTTCTTCCATAATTAATCCTCCTTTATATATTTAATAATATCTCCGGGTTGACATTCAAGTGTCTGGCAGATAGCATTTAATGTAGAGAAACGAATTGCTTTCGCTTTGCCTGTTTTTAAAATTGAAAGGTTGGCAGGGGTTATTCCTATTTTTTCGGAGAGTTCCAACGAAGTCATTTTCCTAATGGCCAACATAACTTCAATATCTATTTCTATCATGCTGTTCCTCCTATATTGTAAGCTCGTTTTCTTCCCTTAGTGCTATGGCACTTTGGAAGGCGTTTTTAACAACACGAAGCATAATTCCCACAAAACCTGCCGCAACAGCCATAAATAAGTAGGGTATGTAAAAAATGCCGCTTATAAGTGTAATTACTGCAACGGCAATACACGACCAAGAAATGCGGCGAAGATATTTAATATTGTTTTCAATAAAAATATGGTCGTTTTTTATATTGAATAAAAGGCGAATAAGACTGTAAAGTGTAATATAAGCAAAAACAGAGCTGGGGTAGAAGGCAATTTTAAACAAAGTAATCATATCGTACATTTGGAAAGAACCGCTGTTCCAACCACGATAACTGGTAAACCACAATTCTACAATCCAAGGGCCCAAAAACAGACCCAATGTTACTATGGCGGTGCTAATAAAACAGATAATAAGTGATAGTATTACGGAACTTTTTTTATTCCACATAAAATTACCTCCAATGGAACTTTATACCATTATAATAGCATCTAAATTATCGTTTGTCAACAAAAAATTATCGAAAAACGATAATTTTAATTTCAAAATAAAAAAAGGTGGGCGAAAGGGTACTTCTCATAAGGATGTTTAAAGCCGATAGATTTATTTTGAATCTATCGGCTTTCCTTATGCTTTTAATGATACAAAAATGTATGCAAATTCCGTTTCTATACAATTCAATAGAATTAGACCGGAATTTGTAAAATATTCCTTTGTGTCATCAGGGTTATCGGGATATATTTTGATTTTTCTGTCCCCGTAATCTATAAACTCGTCTTGATTTTTATCAATAGATAATACAAAAAGTCCATTAGGTTTTAGCAAAGAATATATTTTGTTGATACACTTCTGTTTATCCTTTATATGCATAAAAGTTAACGAGGAATATACAACATCAAAAACGATATTAAAATCATAAGTTATAAAATCAGCGCATATTAACTCAACATTTTGATATTGCGACAAGTTGCGCATAGCCCTCTCTATTGTCTTTGGGGATATATCAATACCAAATAATTTTTTGCATAATGGTATTGTTTTTAACGCAAGTCGACCCGTACCAACACCGATTTCCAAGATAGTTTTATGTTTATCAAGTTTCATTACATCAACAAACAATCGTCCGTCCCATTTATTCATATACTCTTTCAGAAATTCAGAGTCGTGTACGGGGTCATTATTTTCATCAATTAGTTTATCATAATGCTCAATTACATTCACAAAAATTCCTCTCTTTTCGGATAGAACCAGCATCGCATTTGTATGTACAAATGTATTTGGGCTAAGCCCAAACCCTTATTTTGACTTTATAGTTTTAAGTGAAGATATTAACATTCGACGGATTGCGCCGCAATCATTTTGTAATGCCTTATAATTTTCTTCGTTCATACAATTTGTTTCAAAAAGAAGTTCTAACCAATATTCTGTTTCATAACATTCTTTTTGAGCAATTTCAAGTTTGGAAATAAAGTCTTTCGTTCCTTGAGCGTATTGTGCTTCGTGTAAATTAGCACCGATTGAAGTAGCAGAACGAAGTAATTGATTAATCAAAACCGATTCTTTGTGACTTGATTTCATATCACGACAAAGCAATATAACTCGCCTTTGGCGAATAAAACTGCCCAACATTTATGGGAAGTTGGGCAAATCCACCTTTTTTATTGTTTTATAATTTGATTATTTTTGCAAGTTCTTCTTCTGATAATATCGTTATGCCAAGGTCGGTGGCTTTTGTTTTTTTACTTCCTGCATCTTCTCCGCAAAGCACAAAATCGGTCTTTTTGGAAACCGAACCCGTTACCTTAGCGCCTAGGTTTTCCAGCTTCTCGGTTAGTTCATCACGCCCTAAAGTAGAAAACTTTCCCGTAATTACTACCGTTTTACCAAAGAAGATATTAGTCTCATCTATGTCGGCCTTTTCGGTTTTTTGAATGTTTAAAATGCCCAGTAATGATAAAAACTCATTTTTATTTTTATCGTTTTGGAACCAGCGGTATATTTCGGCATTAATAACTTCTCCAAATCCGTCGATGGAAGAAAAATCATATTCGCTGCCAATAAGCGCTAAAAACTCTTCGGCACTACCCGACACTAAATCTTCAATAACCTTTGCGGCACTCTTGCCAAGCAGCGGAATATTAACGGCTACGAGTAAATTAGAAAGATTTGTGTTTTTAGCATTATCAATAGCTTCTATTAAATTGTTGTACGATTTTTCTCCAAAGCCGTCCATAGTAATAATTTCTTCGCGGTGCAGATGGAGAGAAAAAATATCGGTCAAATCATTAATCCAACCAAGATTTATAAACTTCATAAGCGTGGCTTCACTAAGTCCGTCAATATTAAGCGCCGACTTGCTTACAAAGTGGGTAAACTTTTTAATTTGTCTTCCTGCACAGTCATCATTTTGGCAATATAAAACGCGAACTTCGCCATCGTTGTTTTGGGTCGTTTTTATGGTTGTAGCGCCTTTACATACAGGGCAAAAAGACGGTATTTCCAAGGTGTAATCATCCCGATTTTCATTCTCTGCCGAAATATTTGCTTCAATATGCGGGATTATCATATTACGCTTTGAAACCGAAACGGTGTCGCCCCGTTTAAGCTTTAGGTTTTCTATAAAGGTTATATTGTGTAAGCTGGCCCTTTCTACATTTGTGTTGTCAATTTCCACCCTGTCAAACTCGGCAATAGGTGTTAGTTGGCCTGTGCGGGAAATATTCCAAATAATATCGCGTAAAATTGTGTTAAAGTGTGGGTCTCCAAACTTAAAGGCAATACCGTCTCTAAAATGGTGGGAAGTTCTTCCAAGGGAATGACAAAAATCAATATCATCATAGGAGAATACAACGCCATCTATCGGGAAACCGAGTTGACTCGCAGTATCTTTTAATGAAAAGATTTTCTCACGAGTAGAATCCACGCTATCTTCTTTTGTTAATGTAAAATTGGGAAGTAAAGCAAACCCAAACTCATGAAGTTTTTTTATTCTATCAAGTTTATGGTTTATATCATTAAATCCTTCAAGCACATTAAATGGCATAAAGGAAACCTGACGCTCAGCACAAATGGAAGAGTCTAGTTGTCTAACAGAGCCTGCCGCTAAATTTCGCGGTGTTGAGTATTTGTCTTCATCCGTTTCAATTTCTTCGTTTATACGCTCAAAATCGGGTATAGTGATAAATGCTTCACCCGTTATTACTAATCTGTCGGTATAGGGTATGCTTTTCGGCACATTCACAAAAACCTTGGCGTTGTGGGTAATGTCTTCGCCCGTCTCCCCGTCACCGCGGGTGGCAGCAGATACAATTTTACCGTCTTCATAGGTGATTTTAACGGTAAGGCCGTCCATTTTAAGCCCCAAATAGCCATCGGAAATCTGTGCCATATCGTAGACATCGCCGACATCCTTTGTTTTGGCAAGGCTTAAAAGCGGTATATCGTGGTGTACCTTGGTAAGCGCGCTCATAACTTCATAGCCCACACGTTGTGTAGGTGAGTTTGCAAGTATTAACCCTGTTTCCTTTTCGAGCAGTGTCAGCTCATCAAAAAGAGCGTCATACTGCGCATCCGACAGGGCAGGGTTATCCCCATTATAATATTGGTCGCAACAAATATTAAGGAATTCTACTAATTCTTTTATTCGACTGATTTTGTCCATTTTCGCACTCCAATTTCAGTATAATTACATTATACCACAGTTTAAAAAATAATTAAATAAAATTTTCTTCTTTAGTTCTTTATTTATTCACAAACGGTTGGTATAATAGAAATGTAAAAATATGTAAAAGAGGGTTTACTTGTGCTAAGACTAAAAAACATTAAAAAGGATTATATTGTCGGCGGCGGTAAGGTTGAAGCCTTGAAGGGCGTCAGTATAGATTTCCGAAAAAACGAATTTGTATCTATACTCGGCCAATCGGGTTGCGGCAAAACCACACTGCTTAACATTATAGGCGGACTCGATAAATACACATCGGGTGACCTTGTTATAAACGGCAGACCGACAAAGTATTATAAAGACAGGGATTGGGATGTATACCGCAATCACTCAATCGGTTTTGTTTTTCAAAGCTACAATTTGATTCCGCATCAAAGTGTGCTTTCAAATGTAGAGCTTGCCTTAACCCTTTCGGGTGTTTCTAAGAAGGAAAGAAGAAAAAGGGCTCGCGAAGCTTTAGAAAAGGTGGGACTCGGTGACCAGTTAAGCAAAAAGCCTAATCAGTTGTCGGGCGGACAGATGCAGCGTGTAGCAATTGCACGAGCACTTGTAAATAATCCCGATATACTCTTAGCTGATGAGCCAACCGGTGCGCTTGATTCAGCAACAAGTATTCAGGTTATGGAGCTGCTTAAAGAAATAGCCGAAGATAAATTAGTAATTATGGTAACACATAACCCAGAGCTTGCAAGTAGATATTCAAACCGTATAATAAAGCTGCTTGACGGTGAAGTTATAAGCGACAGCAATCCGTATGAAAGCACTACCCCGATAGAGCAAAAAAGGACAAAGAAAAGGGCTAAGCATAAATCAATGTCGTTTTTCACCGCCTTATCACTGAGCTTTAACAACCTTATGACCAAAAAGGCGCGTACCTTTATGACCTCCTTTGCGGGAAGTATCGGTATTATAGGCATAGCGCTTATTCTTTCAATCTCCAACGGCGTACAGCTTTATATTGATAAGGTCGAAGAAGACACACTTTCCAATTACCCATTGACGATTGAAGAAGCGGCGGTAGATATGTCAAGTATGATGCTGTCCATGATGGACTCTAACGGCAATAGCAGTGAGCACGGGCTTGATAAAATCTATTCAAATAATATCATGACCGATATGATGAACGCCATGAATTCAGGGCTTACAAAAAATAATCTTGAAAAGCTAAAGGTGTTTCTCGAGAGCGATAAAAGTGATATAAAAAATTATATCACCGATATAAAATACGATTATTCAACACAGATGAACATATACAAAGCCGACACTAAAGACGGCGTATATCAGGTAAATCCGGGTAAGGTTTTTGAAAATCTTGGTATGGGTCCGACGGGTACTGCTACGGGCGGCGGTATGATGCAGCAGATGTCTAATATGGATGTTTGGAAAGAACTTGTGGGCAGTAACGAATTGCTCGAGTCCCAGTATGATATAATTAAGGGTAAAATTCCCGAAAAGTATAACGAGGTTGTTTTAATTGTTACCGAAAACAATGAAATAACCGACTACACGCTATATACTCTCGGTATGAAAAGCGATGAAGAATTAAAAGAAATTTTAGCAGAAATGCAGTCGGGTGAGCAAGAGAACAAGGAATTTGAAAAATCCGAAGTGGAAGAGTTTACCTTCGATGAAATATTAGCGCTTCGCTTTAAGTTGCTTGTAAATACCGATTATTTCGAAAAAGAAAACGGTGTTTGGGTAGACAAAAGCCAGGACGAGCTTTATATGATTGACAAGGTGGATGCTGCTGAGGAAATCAAGGTGGTCGGTATTCTCCGCCCCAAAGAAGGCTCAAGCGTATCAACAGTAGGCGGTACGGTAGGCTTTACATCGGAACTCAGAGAACACCTTATAAACCGCGTTAATGAAAGCGAAATTGTAAAAGAGCAAAAGGAAAAAAGTGATACCGATGTTTTTTCATCGTTACCCTTTAAAACCGAAGAAGACAAAACCTATACAATGGCAGAACTTCAGGAATATATAGCGACATTGCCGGCTGAACAACAATTACAGATAGGCGGCTACATTTCTCAGATGACGGCGATGGGAACTTCTGAAGATAAAATAGTCGAAATTTTAGCGGGTATGCTTTTCAAATCATCCGATGCTACCTATGACGGTAATTTAGAACTTATGGGCGTTTCAGATATAGCAAAGCCGTCGATGATTAATATTTACCCGAAGGACTTTGAAGCAAAGGACAAAATTGCCGAAATAATAGATAATTATAATGCATCTGTCGATGAAGCCGACCAAATCACATATACCGATTATATTGGTATTATGATGTCGTCCATCACTACCATTATCAATGCTATAAGCTATATACTTATAGCATTCGTGGCCATTTCTTTGGTGGTGTCATCTATAATGATAGGCATTATAACCTACATTTCGGTACTCGAAAGAACAAAGGAAATTGGTATTCTGCGTGCGGTGGGTGCATCTAAAAAAGATATTTCCCGCGTGTTCAATGCCGAGACCATTATAGTAGGTCTTACGGCGGGACTTATTGGTATAGGCGCAACACTGTTGCTTATCATACCGATAAACGCTATAATTCAGAGCCTTGCAAAAATTACTGCGTCGGCAACGCTTCCCGCTTTGGCGGCAGTGATACTTGTAATAATCAGTATGGTATTAACCCTGGTTGCAGGCTTATTCCCGGCGGGAGTGGCATCCAAAAAAGACCCCGTAGAAGCATTGAGAACTGAATAAAAGTCAAAGAAAACAGCCGTTTAATCTAAAAACGGCTGTTTTTTCATAATTAGGTTAATTTTACCACGATTTTTATTGTGTTTTATTATAATTTATAATATAATAAAAGAGTATATATAAACTTGTCAAACGGAGATAATTATGGAAAAATACGATTTTTTCAAAACACTGTCTAAAAATCTTGAAGCAGTAAACGAAATGGACAAAGACCGCTTTATTGCTAAAAGCATAAATAGGGAAGAGGCGCTTGTAATTGACTACAATAAGGCTTTGGCTATGAACAAGGCCGATAATCTTTATGCGGCAAAGGTTTTGCGCTTTAAGGTCGTCAGTGATGTAACAAGATTGCCCGATAATATATTAGGTTGTTATATGATTGATGACGGCAATTTAATTACCCTTAAAAAAATAGTAAAGGGCGCGTATATTGTATACTATGAAGTGCTGCCCGATTACATAAATTTCACGGGGAAAAATGCCGTCCAGAGTTTTCTTGACGAAGCCATAAAGGATGGAAATCCCTTTAAGTATGTAATAGTAAACAACAGTATTTTTCCGTCACAAATTCTCTGGTCAAAAACAATAAAAAATGAATATGAGCAAAAATACCGTGAGCCAATAAATGAGAAATTGGCATTACTTTTCGTTGATGCCAAGGGTAGCACCCGTTTCAAATCAAGATATTTTAATTTATTGCATGAATTAGTAGCACAGAACTTCTTTATGCCGCTTAAAAACTTAACCTACGCTAACAGGGCAGAATTTTGCGGTGAAATGAATTGTACCTTAAGTCCCGTATCACAGGTATTGCCCAATGTATCGTTAATGCCGTTTGCAAGTCGTTTTGACAGAATAATTCTGCGTTGTCCTTCGGCCCTTGCTAACAGTGATTTTATAAAAAAACGGGCAGGAATGCTAACAAACATAAATAAGCAAAAAACGGTGGCCACTATATCGTACGGGGATTTTCTGTCAATGACCTTAAACGAGCTCAAAAGACTTGTTGACCGACTTTTTGCTAATAACATTAACCGCATCTGTATTGAGCGTCCTTTAGTGCTCGGGGAAATAGAAAACCAAAAGTACGAGCAGATAATGGAATATATTAAAAAGCTTATTTCGGTACTGTTTATGGGGGACAGGGTAAGCGATATTATGTTTTTGTACCCAGCGTCCGCCACTTTTTCGGCATATACCCCTATTGATACCGCCAGAATAGTAAAACATAACGAGCTTATTGAAAACGAAATGAATTTGTTGTCTGCCAACAATATTCCGTTTGATGTCGGCTACGAGCAGGCGTTGGGGGACGCAATAGTCTGTGACGGCGCTATTTTAAGCGTAGGCGAAAAAAGCTATGATAAGTTAGTTTTACCGTCAATGTCTACGGTGTCCTATAATACCGCCAATTTTCTTATTGATTTTGCTAATAAGGGCGGCAGAATTTACACTCTCGGCGAAAAACCGCATTTGATTGACGGCGTTAAGAGTGAGCGTGTCAGTAAGCTTTGCAGCATAATAAGGCAGATTAAAAACACCGATTTATCGGTGCTTCGTCCTGCCCACATTCCGCTGATAAACAACAGTAATATTGATATAAGAATAATTCGTCTGCCTGATTCTGCGCTTATGTATTTTGTATCAAATATAAGAAATACCGCAGAAAAAGCAACAACTACATTTTTCACCCACGATGATATTGTGAATTTTGATATTGTTAATATGGCAGAGCGCGCCGCAGTTCTTCAAAACAAGGTGGGTAAAATTACGGGGCGCAGTGTTGTGGCGCTTGATTATTTTGAGCACGGCAGTTCTACACTGTTTCGCATTGTAAAGGATGCGGCATACGAAAACCTAAGAAAGAATCATAAAGATTTACCGCTTGATGATATATTCACGCTAAAGTCAATGGAGGACAATTCCTATTATCTTGGCTCATGTGCAATGCGCGTGGGAAACGGTAGATGGCAAAAAAAGACAAAGGTTTCTGATATATGCGCTGCGGTAGCAAAGCGCGATAAGGACTGCACCGTACAGTTTAAGTTTGACTTTTCGGTTGCAGAGGGCTTTTATACGGGTGAAATAAAGCTTAAAATAGAGCATCCTGAATTTTTCTCCTGCGCAGTTAATAACAATGCTGTTAGCTTTAATGAAACAGAGTGCAATATAACAGAACACATTAAAAAAGGCGAAAACAGTATAATACTGATGGCCGAAAACCTGAACCGCGTTTTGAAAAAGCTCCCAAATGTATTTAGCGGAATTACCCTATTGGGTGATTTTGCGCTTAAAAATAACGGGCAATATACCTATCTTGATGACGGTATTTTAACAGATGACAGCTTTACACTTACAAATGTACCCGAAACCGTTAATTCGGGAAAAATAAGGGAAAGCGGCTTCTGGTTCTTTAGCGGAGATATGGAGCTTACGCAGAATGTGTTTATTGAAAAGCGCGAAAGCGCAATCTATAAATTATCGTTCAGAGATATAAGTGCCACATTTGCCGAAGTATATGTAAACGGTATACCTGTAGGCGTACTTTCTTTTGCGCCTTACGAAATAGATGTTAGCGATTTTATAACCGAAGGCGATAACGAGATAACGGTAAAATTCCGTACAGGAACATTAAAAGCGTATAATGTACACGATAATCAGTTGATGTTTACACGCTTTGGCGGAAGACTGCGCGACCGTGAACGCGCCTTTATAAGTGTTGAAAAATTAGGCAAGAGCTATAAGACGGCGGGTATCGCGAAGCCTGCAATAAGCGGTGTAGAATTCGGTATTGAACGCGGCGAATTTGTGGTTGTATCGGGATGTGACGGTAGCGGTAAAACAACCCTGCTTAATCTTCTGTGCGGTATGCAGAAAATAGATACAGGAAGAATTTGTGCCTGCGGCATCGACTTAAGTGATATGAATATGTCTGAAATATTGGATTACAGACAGAGTATAGCATTCATTTTGCCAAATGGAAACTTGATTGATACTATGACTCTGGCAGAAAACATCACACTAACACAGTCGTTTAGAATGACAGACGGTGTTTTGGCTGCTTTGGAATCTTTGGGGCTTGAAGATAAAAAAGACAAATATCCCTTCCAGTTAACCCATAGTGAGAGATTACTTGCCGCTATTTGCAGAGCGCTTATCAGAGATGTTAGGTTTATAGTTTGCGATGAGCCGCTTTGTAGACTTAATTATGACGATGGAGTCAGGTTATTAGGTCTTTTAAGAAATATATGTAAATCAACCGGTAAAACGGTTATAATTTCCACCAATAATTTCGCTATAGAGGCAGCGGCAGATAGGGTAATAAGGCTTAGAAACGGTAGTGTGCAGTCAAACACTGTAAACGAACAACCAACCCTTCCCGAAAGGATTGAATGGTAATGAAGTCGGCATTTGCTTTGTTTTTGAAGGACTTAAAGCATAATATAGTAAGCTTTTTACTGATTGTACTGACATTGATTTTGTGCTTGTCGGTAGTATCGGGTATGTTCCTTTATGCCTTTTCGCTTAAAAGCAATACCGAAGAATATTACGATATGTCTCAGATGTGGGACATCAAAATTAAATCCACATTGGGATTTACAAGGGAAGATGTAATTGCAGTAGCATCGGCTGACGGAGTTGACAAAGCAACCGCCGTAATATCGGGAGAAAGCAACAGTGCGGTAAACGGTATGGGCAATTTCGGAGCATATATATGTGGAATTGATTTTGATTCGGTGACAGTAAACCCTGATAATACCGTAGCAGCCCCCCGTCTTATTAAGGGTAGCTATCCCGGCAACGCTAACAGCTGTGTTGCGGTAGTATCGGGAGCGCTTAAAAGCGATATTAAGGTCGGCGATGTGGTGTCACTTAGCGGTAACACAGGCTACTGCACCCAGACCGAGTTTACAGTTACGGGACTTGTGTACAGTCCTGAGTTTTCTTCCTACTTAAAGGGCGCAAACTCTGTGAATGCAAATGGTACAGAAATTGCTATTTTTGTATCAACCGATGCATTTTCACCCGAAGCACCATACTCAGAAATTAATGTACTGCTAAAGGGCGCAAAATCAGTAAACAGTTTTTCAAGAGATTATACCTTGTTTGTAAATACTGCAATGGGACCTGTAAATGTAGTAGCGCGTGACCGCGAACAAAAACGCGGAACGGGCTTGAATGACGAAACACAGTCTGATATTGATAAGCTACTTAAACAGTATGACTATATAAAGGCCGAAGGCGAAAAGGAATTAGAAGAACTCAGCCGAATAATCAAAAATATGGAGCAAAGCGTTGCTGACACAACCAAAAGTCTGGATGCTAAGAAAGCAGATTTAGATAGATTAAAGCAATCGGTTGACGCGGTAGCAGGACTGCCCGAATATTCGGTAAGATTGGCCGAATATAATGAAAAACTTTTACAGTATCAAAGTGATTATGAAACCAACGAGATGAACAAGGAAACCTGTGAAAAGCTTAAACGGGACCACGAAAATCTCAGTAAGGTTTATAGTAAAAAGGCCGAAGAAGCACTTAAAAATTACGAGAATGCCAAGAACAACACCCAAACCGACTATTCTCAAAAATGGACTCTACATACAAGGGACAGTAATTTGGGGTTTGTAAGCGCCACCCAAAATATAGGTAAAATATCGGCTTTGCTTTTAGTAGTGGCTTTAGTGCTGGTTTTCTTGTCAGTGCTTCTTATAGTAGCAATCGTTATGCTGAATATGCAAAAACGAGTCAAAGAAATATCACAGTTAATGCTAATGGGCTGCGGTGAAAAGCCGCTTGTAATCCGTGTAATGTCGGTAACTGCGGCGGCAACATTTGTAGGCTCTGTTATAGGCATTATTGCAAGTGTCGGAACGGTGCCCAAAATTTTATCAAAAGTAACAGCGCTTATTTATAATTTTCCCGTAATATCTGCGGCTTCCTTGCCGTATATTGCGTTGTCAGTGGGGATTATACTCTCAGCAGTAGCACTTATTGGCACTTTTGTTTTCTTCAAAATGCTTTTAAGGAAAGAAACGGATGAATTAGTCTACGGAAAAACTATAAATGAACTGCCAGAGTTTCCAAAACTACTCGCAGCTAAAAAATTACCAACCTTTGTAAAAATTGCGCTTCGCAATATTTTTGTTCATAAGTTTTCGTTTTTGTGCGGTGGTGTTGCGGTAATACTGCTAACGGCGCTTCTGTTTACGGGCTTTAATGTTTCGGGTAGAGAAAATAATGTGTATAAAAATCAGTATACACAGATTCAAAAATACAATATGGAAGTTAGGCTAAAGCCATTTGTAAAAATAGAAGAGAACGAAGCCTTTATGGGCTATGTGAATGAAAAGAAATATCTGCCCGTAATGAAAGATAACGCCTATTTGTCCATCGAAGAAGGCGGTAAAGCGATAACGGCGGTAATACCCGTAGCGGCAGATAAGTTCAGTGAATTTATTAATATTAATGGCGGACTTACTACCGACAGTGTAGTAATAACCGAAGGCTTTGCAAAGAAATACAGCATTAAAAAGGGAACCGAAATAAATATTCGCTTTGCCGACGGTGCGGTATCACCCGTTACGGTAACGGCAATCACAAAAAATTATTTGGGCGATTATATTTATATTCATCCTGAAAAATATACTGCCCTTACAACTACTGCGGTGTCGGCCAATACAGTGCTTGTTAATTACCCTTATGAAAAAATTACCGATGAAGCCGCAAAGCTTTTAGAAACGGGTATTGTATATTCGGTGCTTGAGCTAAAGGAGAATAGTAGTACAGCAACACTTGAAATTTCAAAAACTGTTATTTACACCGCCTTAATATTAGGCACCGCAACACTTATAATTTTGTATTATGTATTATACAAAGGCAGAAGCGGTGAAATTAAGGCTCTCAAATTCTCATCTTACGGCACTTTAAATGCTATGTCATACCTATTAACCGAAATGATGATTATGTGGCTTGCAGGTGCCGTTTTGGGCGTTTTTTGTGGTGTTTTAATTAATCTGCCAATTGTACTTATTAATCTTGACGGAATTAATTTATCACCCTTTATCAGTGGTACTGCAGTTATAAAAGCTGTGGTGCTGTCATTTGATATTACATTGCTCACATTTATAGTTAATTTAGTTTTAAGGTATAAAAAAACAGACCGCTGAAATTCAGCGGTCTGACAAAAAACAAGATTACTTGTTGCTTTCAATATATTTTACAAGGTCACCGATTGTTTTGATGTTTTCAATTTCTTCATCGGGAATTTCAATATCAAATTCATCTTCGATAGACATAAGTAATTCTACAACATCCAAACTATCTGCGCCTAAATCATTAGCGATGTCCGAATCCATTGTCATAGCATCAATATCTGAATCGAGCTGGTCGGCAAGTATTTCTTTAATTCTTTCAAAAACCATAAAAATCCTCCTGAAAATATCAACAATTAAATACTTTTAAAGTTGGTATTTTTTAATTTTCTATAGGGGAAAGTCCATCCCCTATATAGAATAATATGTTGATTTTATTGATTTGTCAATATTTTTATAAAAAAATTTTTGGTAGGTGATTGTTTTTGATATCAAAAATAGGCAACAAAATAAGCATTAGTGTATTGGGCGGAAGCCATACTCCGTTCATTGAAGGCACACTTTGTGGTATTCCAAAAGGCGAAAAAATAAATGAAAACGAAATTTCCTTGCAGATGAGCCGTCGGGCGCCAGGGCAAGACCCCACCGCTACTGCACGACGCGAAGCCGATAAGGTACAGATTATATCAGGCATAGAAAACGGTGTTACAACGGGCGAAGAAATTGTAATAAGAATAGAAAACACAAATACAAAGTCGCACCACTATGACAATTTAAAATACACCCCGCGGCCAAATCACGCCGATTACCCGGCTTTCGTAAAATATGACGGACAGGCCGATATGCGCGGCAGCGGACATTTTTCGGGAAGAATGACGGCGCCGCTTACCGCCATTGGCGCCATATGCCGTCAGGTGCTTAAAAACCGCGGAATTACGGTTGGCGGCCATGTTTATAACATAGGCGACTGCTTTGATATCGCCTTTGATGCGGCAGAAATAGACGAAAAGGCTCTTGAAAGACTGTCGGGCGAGTATTTTGCTACTGTTAGCGAAGACGCCAAATGCGATATGCGCCGCATAATTGATTCTGCAAAATCGGATGGTGACAGTATCGGCGGTGCGGTGGAAATAGCCGTTACGGGTATGCCAATTGGTATAGGTAACCATATGTTCGGCGGTGTCGAAAATATTATTTCATCGGTTGTTTACGGTGTACCTGCCGTAAAGGGTATTTCGTTTGGCGCAGGGTTTGATTTTTCTTTCCTTCGCGGCAGTGAAGCGGCAGATAACTACTATTATAAAGATGGAAAGG
Source organism: Acutalibacteraceae bacterium (assembly GCA_045590755.1). GTDB lineage: Bacteria > Bacillota > Clostridia > Oscillospirales > Acutalibacteraceae > SIG565. The sequence goes on along the minus strand of JAZNRP010000047.1, from coordinate 16,731 downwards.
TGCTGACTGCTACTAATAATTGCGGCGGTATCGTCGGCGGTATGACAACGGGTATGCCTATAATTGTACGCGTAGCCCTTAAACCCACACCGTCTATTTATAAAGAACAAAGCACAGTAAACCTAAGTACAAAAGAAAATGTAATGCTAAAGGTTGAAGGCAGACACGACCCGTGTATTGTGCCGCGCGCACTTCCCGCAGTGGAGGCGGCAGTAGCCATAGCGGTTACAATGCTTTTAGCAGAGGATGACAAGCTTTAAATAAGTGTTGCAAAAAGGAATAAGATAAATTATAATAATCGTTGGTGATAAAAATGGCTAAAGAGAAATTAGTAAAAGAAATTACATCTATGGATGAAGATTTCGCAAAATGGTATACCGATGTAGTGCTAAAAGCAGAGCTTATTGACTATTCTTCGGTTAAGGGCTGTATGATAATACGCCCTTACGGTTGGGCAATCTGGGAAAACATCCAAAAAATAATGGACGGTATGTTTAAGGAAACGGGACACGAAAATGTTTCAATGCCTATGTTTATTCCCGAAAGCCTTTTGCAGATAGAAAAGGACCATGTTGAAGGCTTTGCTCCCGAAGCCGCTTGGGTAACCTACGGCGGTAGTGAAAAATTAGAAGAACGCCTTTGTGTCCGTCCTACATCCGAAACACTTTTTTGCGACCACTATAAAAATATAATTCACTCCTGGCGTGATTTACCAAAGCTTTACAATCAGTGGTGCAGCGTTGTTCGTTGGGAAAAGACAACCCGTCCATTCCTTCGTTCCAGAGAATTTCATTGGCAGGAAGGTCATACTATTCATGCCACTGCCGAAGAAGCACAGGCTGAAACAATACAAATGTTAAATGTCTATGCTACCTTTGCCGAAAAGTATCTTGCAATCCCCGTTATAAAGGGTGTTAAAACCGAAAAGGAACGCTTTGCGGGTGCAGTTGATACCTACACAATAGAAGCTATGATGCATGACGGTAAGGCACTGCAAAGCGGTACATCGCATTTCTTTGGCGACGGCTTTGCTAAGGCATTCGGTATTCAGTATACCGATAAGGAAAATAAGCTTTCAACACCGTTCCAGACATCGTGGGGTGTTTCAACCCGTCTTATAGGCGCAATTATTATGACACACGGCGACGATAACGGACTTGTTTTACCGCCTGCTATAGCGCCGATACAAACTGTGGTTGTGCCTATTGCATCACATAAAGCGGGTGTTACCGAAAAGGCTACCGAAATTTATGAAAGACTTAAGAAAATCTGCCGCGCTAAAATTGATGTAAGCGACCAGTCACCCGGTTGGAAATTTGCCGAATATGAAATGAAGGGTGTACCGCTTCGTCTTGAAATCGGTCCGCGTGACATTGAAAATAACTGTTGCGTAATAGCGCGTCGCGATAACGGTGAGAAAATCACAGTTAGTCTTGATGAGTTAGAAACCGAAATTCCGAAGCTCTTAGATGCTGTTCGTGACGGCTTGTTTGAAAAGGCAGTGGCACGCCGCGAGGAGATGACCTATACCGCACATAATTTAGAAGAAATGTGTGATATTGCCGAAAATAAGCCCGGCTTTATTAAGGCTATGTGGTGTGGCGAGCGTGACTGCGAAGATAAATTAAAGGAAACCGCAGGTGTTTCTTCACGCTGTATTCCGTTCAATGAAGAAAAAATCACAGATACTTGTGTATGCTGCGGAAAGAAAGCCAAAAATATGCTCTATTGGGGCAAGGCGTATTAAAAGCATAATAAAAAGGAAGAGCTTGCGAGACTTCTCATAAGGAAGTCTCGCAGTTTTATTCGCCAAAGGCGAGTTTTATTGCTTCGCAGTTTTATTCGGGCTTTCGCCGAGTGGTATTCGCTTCGCGAGTTTTGGCGGCGAATAAAATACCACTGAAACCGCAAGGTTTCAATAACACTATTGCCACAAGGCAATAATATCACTCCGACAAAGTCGGAATATAACTTGAAAGAACAAGGATTTTTATGTATAATAAATTTAGAGGTGATAACTTTGGCTGATAGCATTTTAAGAGATAAAGCAAAAGAGTTTGCAAAAACGGTTGTTTTTCTCTGTCGTGATATGAAAGCAAATCATAAGGAGTCCGCTTTAATAAATCAATTTCTTCGTTCTGCTACTTCAATCGGTGCAAATTTACACGAAGCACAATATGCACAGGGAACAAAGGATTTTATTTCTAAACTTGAGATTGCACAAAAAGAGTGCTATGAGACTGAATATTGGCTTGAACTACTATTTGAAACCAATTGTATGAATGAGGAAGATTATAAAGCATTGCAAAACGATTGCGGTGCAATCCGTAGAATGTTAATTTCTTCGCTCAAAACCATAAAATCAAAATAAGGGTTTGGGTTTAGCCCTTGGTAACATTTGTACATACAAATGCGATGCTGGTTCTATCCGAAAGGAGAGAAATTTTTGTGAACGTAATTGAGCATTATAATAAACTAATTGATGAAAATAATGACCCCGTATATGACGCTGAATCCTTGAAAGAATATATGAATAAGTGGGACGGTCAGGTGTTTATTGATGCAATGAAAATTGATAAACATAAAACAGTCTTGGAAATCGGTATTGGTACAGGTAGGCTCGCATTAAAAACTGTACCGTTATGTAAGAAATTTTTTGGTATTGATATATCTCCAAAAACAATAGAAAGAGCCTCGCACAACTTATCGCAATATCAAAATGTTAAGTTAATATGGGCTGATTTTATAACTTGCGATTTTAATACCACTTTTGATGTTATATATTCCTCATTAACTTTTATGCATATCAAGGAAAAACAAAAATGCATTAACAAAATCTATTCTCTGTTGAACTCAAAAGGGTATTTTGTTTTATCTATTGATAAAAATCAAAACAAATATATAGACTATGGGGACAGAAAAATCAAAATATACCCCGACAACCCTGATAATACAAAGGAATATTTGACGAAATCCGGTCTAAAACTATTAGATTTTATAGAAACAGAGTTTGCATACATTTTTGTGAGTTTAAAAGCATAAAAAGCCGACAGATTCAAAATAAATCTATCGGCTTTAAACATCCTTATGACAAGCAGCCTTTTGCTCTTCCTTTTTTGTTTTATAGATTTATTATTTTAGCGCCCACATTTTCGGCTAACCGTCTACAGTCGTTATGACAGGTGAAGAATATTACCTGAGAATTTTCACTGTAAAGATTTAAGAATTTAAGCGCATTTTCAAGTCTTGCATCATCATACTGTGAAAAGGCGTCATCAAGAATAACGGGCAATGCACCCATCTCCCGTCCCATAAGCTCTGACATAGCAAGTCTTAAGGAAAAGTAAGCCTGATGCATAGCACCCTTGCTTAAATATTCAAGTCCGTGGGTACCGAAAGTGTTACTGTCTGATACCGAAATATCAAAGTTTTTAGAAACCGAAATTCCGTTGTATTTCCCGTCAGTTATGCCCGATAAAAGCTTTAAGGCACGGGCTTCAAGCTCACCGCTAAAGCTTCTTCGCACTTCACCGAAGGACTCTGTCAGTGCATCAAGCGCCAACGATAATACTTCAAAATACTCACTCTGTTCTTTTCGCGCAGCTAACAATTCAGATTTTTGTCGTTCATATTCTGCGGGAACCTTAAGACCCGAAAAAGCCGAGCGGGCTTCGGCGGTTAATGCCGCTAACTCACGCGACAAAGCATTATATTCTTCTGTAACTGAGTGAAGCTCTTCCTTAATATCATTAAGAGAACCAATGCTACCGCCGCCATTTGCATTAATAAATGACAGTCGCTCTTTGGCTTCGGCAAGGTTTTTACAGCCTGTGCCCTTTGCGGCATATTCGGCGGCAATCTGTAGTTTACTCATTTCCTGTAGGTTATTGTTAATGTCTTGTAAGATTACCTTGCAGGTGTCAATATCGGACACTCTGCGGAATTGCCCCGCTAGTTCTAAAGCTTCGGCTAAAACGGTGGCGGCGGCATTTCGGTTTTCGAGTAATGTGGTATGATGCGACAAAAGTACATTTTTCTTTTCCCTTAAAAGAGATTCGTTTGTTGCCGCCTTTATTGCAATTTCCTGTGTTTTTTCAAGCAACTCGTTAACCCTTGCCGTGTTTTCTTCAATTTCGCGGACTGTGTTTTCTGCCTTTTGATTTAATTCTTGTAATTTTAAATCATACTGGGCGGTATTGGGTTTTGTTTTAAGCACAAAGCTTAAAGATAACAGAATGACACCGATTCCAATAAATGCAAAAAGGAATTTTTCAATAAAAATACCGCCGAATATGGCAAGCAGGGAAAGCAAAACACCTAAAATTAAGGTTGTTATGTTGATTTTGGGTTTTACCAAAGCCGCTTTTTCCTTGCACTGTATAATTTCAACCTTAATTTCGTCGTTTTGTTTTTGCAGTAAGGAAACTTTGTCGTTATACCTTTTTCGCTCGGCTTCTAAGGCTTCTTTTAAAGTACCGTTTTCGGTATCTTCTAATATACTGACTTCAGCTGTCAACCGTTCAATTTCGGCAGAAAGGGTAATGCAGCTATCTGCCTTTTTTTCGGATTCTGTTATAAGGCCTTCCAATCGGTCACAATATTCTTTGCTTGGAAGACTGCCATCTAAGAGAGTAGTTTCCTTTTCAACCTTTTCGAACTCTTCCGCAATACGAACAAATTCTTCCAGCTTTGCCTTTATTTCATACTTTTCTGCTAATTTAAGTCTTTCAAAGCAGTCGCTTTTTTTATGTGTTAACTGCTCTAACAGCAGTTTTTTCTCATCTATTTTTTTCTCCAGTGCATCACGCTCAGCCAATTTTTCTGTCTGTCGTGCTAACTCTTCATCAAGCTCCAGAATCGCACCATCAAGCTTTACAATACTACCGCCGCGACCTGTTTTTGTCTTTATTTCATCCATAGCGGCGGAAATGCGACCCGCGACTGCTTCAAAGGAGACATTTTCATCCCCCGTGGTTTTGATGTTTGACAGCTTTGAGTTAATGTCATCATCGGCATCACTATCATTTTCAAATGCTACAGAGTTTGAAATAAATACGCTTTTTTCAAAGGCGCCGAAGCCAATTCCAAAAAATCGGGCGCCAATATCGGTTTTACCCGATAGTGTTTCGTTTGTCCCCAAATCTAAATTGTAAAGGGTTATTTTATCGGTTGCATTACTTGCTCTGAATTCACGCTCAAGTCGGTAATTACTGCCCGAATGCTCGAAGGTTACACTCCCAGCCATTGCGGTGCCGTCAAGCGGCTTATATTTGGTCCTTGGGTTTTTGAAAACATCAGTAACTCTCGGACGATTGCCGTAGAACATCATTTTAAGAAACTCGGCAATTGTTGTTTTACCGTTTTCATTCTGTCCGTAAATCAGATTAAAATTCTCTGAAAAATCTAACTTATAGTCCTTGAACTTACCAAATCCGAAGATGTGTATACTACTAATTTTCACTGAATTTCACCTCCGACGAAAACGCCTTAAGACCTAAATTCAACGCTCTTGTTAACTTTTCGGAATTTTCAGGGTCATTTGCAATTTTATTTAGCATATTCTTAACAAACTTACCTTTTAGCGTTACTTCGTTTGCTAAAGACACAAGGTCAACATCAAATTCGGTGTTGTCCTTTATTTTTATAAAGAAAACTTCTTCGCCTATACGGCTTATAATTTGGGAGCAGTTTATGTGAAGCTCTTCGGGGATTTTTCCTACAAGTAAAATCTTGTACAGATTTTTGTTATAATTTTCGCCATATCTTTCCTTTAATACTGACAAAACAGCGGTGGCGATTTCTGCATTGTTTTTAATTCCCGTTATATCTATTTTTTCTTCAAAATAACTGCGTAAAGCGGTCGTAACAAATGTTAAATTGCAAACGCCTTTAGAAATTTCGCCGCATATTACACCCTTACTGCCCAACTCATCAAAGCCGTGTGGCTCGGGGGTGCCTGGGTAGGCGAAATATGTGCTACCTGCCTTTTTAATCCCCGAAAATTCGTGAATGTGGCCGAGTGCTATATAATCCATGCGACTGCTTGCTATAAAATCATTTGAAATAGGGTTGTAAACACCCGATTTATCGGCACCGAAATCTGCGTGAAGCACCATAATATTTATAAAATCATCAGCTTCGGGCACAAGGGAAAAACGGTCTTGTCCTGCCATATATACACCGCTAAAGGATTTACCGTATATGCGAACACCCTTATCGGCTAAAGTAATACATTCATCACTGTCGCCGAGTACTGTAAGATTACTCGGTAACTTATATCTTAAAAAGGGCGAGTCGGATGTTAACGGGTCGTGGTTGCCCGCCGCGAAAAATATGTGGGTATCGGGTGCCTTTTCACACGCGGCAAAAAATGCGGCAACGGTACTGTCATTTACAGAGTTGTTCTCAAAAACATCACCTGAAAGCAGCAGTAAATCAATTTTATTATCGCGACAGATTTTGAAAATGTTTTCACAGCTGATAATAAGCTCACTCTGCCGCATACCTTTTTTATCTCCAAGCTGCGAAAGCTCCGCACCTAAATGCAGGTCTGCGGTATGCATAATGCGTAATTTTTCCGACACCTGTTCCACCCCTTAAATATCTATATATTTGATTTTACCATTAAATCATATCTTTAGCAAGAAAATATTGCCTTTAGGGGTAAAATAGAGTATAATATCAGTGAATATATATAAAGAAGGTGTTCCGCTTGGATGTAAGGTTAGGCGACATTTTAATAATGAAAAAACAGCATCCGTGTGGAGCAAAACGTTTTACAGTGCTTCGCATAGGTATGGACTTTAAAATTAAGTGTGTCGGTTGCGGCCACGAAGTTATGCTCCCTCGCAGTAAGTGTGAAAAGCACATAAAGCAGATAGAACGAAAGGAAGAACATGAATAATGTTTGATAAATTAAAATCGGTTGAAGAAAGATTTGAAGAAATCGGTATTGAACTTACCAAACCCGAAACGGTATCTGATAATGAACTCTTCAAAAAATTAATGAAGGAGCATAAGCAGTTATCTCCCATAGTTGAAAAGTACCGTGAGTATGCCGCCGCAAAGCAGAGTGAATCCGAAGCGCGTGAACTGCTTGAAGCGGGCGGACTTGATAAGGATTTTAAAGAGCTTGTTGAAGAAGAATTAGAAGACGCCAAAAAGAAAATAGAAGCCACATCTGAAGAACTTAAAATATTACTTTTACCGCGTGACCCTAACGATGATAAAAATGTTATCGTTGAAATACGCGGCGGCGCGGGTGGCGAAGAAGCGGCGCTCTTTGCGGGTAGCCTTATGCGTATGTATTCTATGTATGCAGAAGCAAGACGCTGGAAAACCGAAATTGTAAACGCCAATGAAACGGAGCTTGGCGGCTACAAGGAAGTAAGCTTTATGATTGAAGGCGAAGGCGCCTATTCAAGACTTAAATATGAAAGTGGTGTTCACCGCGTACAGCGTGTACCCGAAACCGAAACACAGGGCCGTATTCATACATCAACCGTAACCGTTGCAGTATTACCTGAAGCCGAAGATGTTGAAGTTGAAATTAATCCTGCCGATTTACAGATTGATACCTATAGAGCAGGCGGTGCGGGCGGACAGCATGTTAATAAGACCGAGTCGGCAATTCGTATAACCCATATACCTACGGGGCTTGTGGTTGAGTGTCAGGATGAGCGCAGTCAGCACAAAAACAAAGACAAGGCAATGAAGGTTTTGCGCTCACGCCTTTATGAAATGATGATGCAACAGCAAAACGATGCTATCGCATCCGACCGTAAATCTCAAGTAGGTACGGGTGACCGCAGTGAAAGAATAAGAACCTACAACTACCCACAGGGACGCGTCACCGACCATCGTATAGGCTTGACTCTTTATAAAATTGAGCAGATACTAAACGGCGATATTGATGAGATTATAGAATCTCTTATTACCCACTACCGTGCCGAAATGCTAAAGGCGGACGAAGAACAGTAATGGTTACAGAAATAATTGAAATTAGCGGTATAGACACACAAAAAATAAACCGTGCCGCTAAAATACTGAAAAAGGGCGGGGTAGTGGCAATTCCTACCGAAACGGTATACGGATTAGCCGCCGCCGCTAATAATAATGAAGCAATTAACAAGGTTTTTGAAGCCAAAGGCAGACCGCAGGACAATCCGCTTATAGTGCATATATCAAGTATGGACATGTTAAAGGATGTCGCAACCGATATACCACCCACAGCCTTTCGTTTAGCCGAGCTTTTTTGGCCGGGACCTTTGACTTTAGTACTTAAAAAGGGTAAAAGCGTGTGCGAGAATGTAAGCCGCGGCTTAGATACTGTGGCGGTCCGAATGCCGTCTGACAATATTGCAAGGCAGATAATAGCGGCATCAAATGTACCACTTGCCGCGCCGTCGGCAAATATTTCGGGAAATCCGAGTCCTACAACGGCCGACCATGTAATAGAAGATATGTCGGGCAAAATTGATGCTATAGTAAAGTCGCACGATTGTACTGTGGGTGTAGAATCAACCGTAATATCACTCGTAGGCGATACACCCCGCCTTTTAAGACCGGGTGCGGTAACCCACGAACAACTTGAAAAGGCAATCGGTAAAGTAGATATTGATGATGCGGTATTAAGTGAACTCAAAGTAGGCGAAAAAGCGGCTTCTCCAGGTATGAAGTATAAACACTATGCACCAAAAGCCGAAGTATTTTTGGTGGAAGCTAACGCTACTCAGTATGCCGAGTTTGTAAACAAACAAACCGATGCGGTAGCTGTATGTTTTAGTGAAGACATAGGCATTGAAATCCCATTAATTGTTTATGGCAGTAAAGCAGAAGAACTAACCTTGGCGCAAAATCTGTTTCGCGTTCTTCGCGAAATTGATAAAAAAGGCTTTAAAAAGGCATACATTCACGCACCGAGTAAAAATGGTGTAGGACTTGCCGTATATAACAGGCTTATAAGAGCCGCGGCATTTAAGGTGATAGTATTATGAAATTTATTTTAGGACTCACAGGGCAGACGGGCGCGGGTAAAAGTGACGCGGCAGCTTTAGCGGCACAAAACGGCTTTTTCGTAATTGACTGCGATAAAACCGCCCACCGTGTCATGAACGAAGAAGTGGTAAAGGAAAAGCTATGCGCAGTTTTCGGAAATGATATTTTATCAATTAATAAAACAATTGACCGAAAAAAATTAGCGGCCAAGGCTTTTAGTAGTCCCAATAACACAGAGCTATTAAATAAAACTGTACTTCCCTTTATAGTCGAAGAAATAAATAATTTAATAAATTCAAGTAACTCTCGGTATATTTTACTTGATGCGCCAACACTGTTTGAAAGCGGTGCAGATAGATTGTGCAATGTAACTGTTGGCATTATAGCGGATGCATCGGTAAGATATTCGAGAATTGTTAAAAGAGATAATTTAACCGAAGAACAAGCCAAAAGCAGAATATCGGCGGGAAAACCGAATGATTTTTACAAGCAAAAATGTGATTACATAATAGAGAATAACGCCTCAACAACAGAATTTGTAAATAATTTTTCAAAAGCGTTAAAAGATATTTTAGAAAGGGGAAATACAAATGTCTGATAAAACAGTAGCAGAAAAATTAAAGGATGAGCTTTTTTTAAAAAGACAGAACGGCATACTTAAAAGTGATGATGCGATAGTTTCTGCGGCAGATGAATTTTGCGAAGGCTATAAAAAGTTTCTTGATAATGCCAAAACCGAGAGAATGGCGGTTGATACAGTAATAAAAATGGCGACTGCGGCAGGCTTTGTCCAGTATCAAGAAGGCAAGACTTATGTATCGGGCGACAGATATTTTGTAAACAACCGCGGCAAAGCCTTGGCGCTTGTGTGTGTGGGTGCCGATACCGCTGATAAGGGCGTTAAAATTACCGCGGCACACATTGATTCACCGCGACTTGATTTAAAACCCAATCCGCTTTATGAAGAAATTGAGTTGGCGCTTTTCAAGACACATTACTACGGTGGTATTCGTAAATATCAGTGGACCGCAGTGCCGCTTTCTTTAATAGGTGTTGTTGTAAAGAAAAATGGCGAAAAGGTTAATGTAAATATTGGCGAAGATGATAATGACCCAAAATTCGTAGTTAATGATTTATTACCCCATTTAGCAGCAGAACAAAGCAAAAGGACACTCGCAGACGGCATAAAGGGTGAAGAACTCAATGTGCTTGTAGGTAGCCGTCCGTTTAAGGATGATAATGGCAGTGAGCTTGTAAAGCTTAATATTCTTAAAATACTAAACGAGAAATACGGCATTACCGAAGCCGATTTTCTCTCTGCCGAGCTTGAGTGCGTACCCGCAGTTAAGTCTTGCGATATAGGTCTTGACCGTTCTATGATAGGCGCATACGGACAGGATGACAGGGTGTGTGCTTACCCCGCAGTTATGGCGGCGCTTGAAACTAAGAATCCGCAAAAAACACTCGTAACCGTCCTTGCCGATAAAGAAGAAATCGGTTCTATGGGTAATACAGGGCTTGAGTCTTCATTCTTGAAGTACATTGTTTATGATATTGCAAAAATGCAGAATGTATCGGGCACTGTAGCACTTCGCAATTCGAAATGTCTGTCAGCAGATGTTAATGCCGCAACCGACCCAACCTTCCAGGATGTTATGGAACGCAGAAATGCGGCATACCTGAATTACGGTGTTGTAATTACAAAATATACAGGCGCTCGCGGTAAAAGCGGAACATCGGATGCGTCGGCTGAATATATGGGTGAAATCCGTGCTATGCTTGATAACGCGGGTGTTGTATGGCAGACGGGTGAGCTTGGCAAGGTTGATTTAGGCGGCGGCGGTACAGTTGCACAGTATATTGCCAATCTCGGTGTAGATGTTGTGGATTTGGGCGTTCCTGTGTTATCTATGCATGCGCCGTTTGAAACTACTGCAAAATTTGATGTCTATCAAGCCTATCTTGCAATGAAAGAGTTTGCAAAATAGTTATGAGTGATATAAAATTAGGTAAATACCGTCATTTCAAGGGAAACGAATACGAAGTACTGTTTGTAGCAAAAAACAGTGAAACACTCGAAGATATGGTTGTCTACCGCGCACTTTACGGGGACTGCGGAGTTTGGGTGCGACCTGCTTCTATGTGGAACGAAACGGTTGTGCGTGACGGTAAGGAAATTAAGAGATTTTTATTTTTAGGAGAATAAAAGGCGGCACATGCCGCCTTTTATAATAGAAATATGAAAGATAATATAAAGAAAAACCGCCTACCGCTGCTTGATACTGTCCGCGGTATAACGGTTATAAGTATGGTTATATATCACACAATGTGGGACCTGGTTTATATTTACGGCTACAAATTTAATTTTTACACGGGAAAGCTTGGCTATATATGGCAACAGAGTATTTGTTGGACATTTATTCTGCTTTCGGGCTTTTGCTGGAATTTTGGAAAAAATAAGCTAAAACGCGGGCTTACTGTATTTATAGCAGGGCTGATTGTTTCACTGGCTACATATATTTTTATGCCAAGCGCAAAGATTCTTTTTGGAGTGCTGACAATGCTTGGCAGTATGATGCTCATTACCATACCGCTTGACCGAATGCTTAAAAAAATACCGCACCTTGCGGGCGGTATTTTTAGCATTGCTTTGTTTTTCGTAGCCCGTAACTGTAACGACGGGTTTTTAGGCTTTGAAGCCCTTAAAGTTTTGCAACTGCCAAAATGGTTATATTCTGGCAATCTGTCGGCATATTTAGGCTTCCCACCAAGTAGTTTTTCTTCGGCCGATTATTTTTCCCTGATTCCTTGGGGCTTTCTTTTCCTTACGGGGTACTTTTTGTACCATATAATGAAAGACTATAATTTGGATGAAAAACTTATTATCAAATGGAATGTAAAGCCATTAAGCTTTATCGGCAGACATTCGCTTATAATTTATATGTTGCATCAGCCCATAATTTATCTGATACTTGAAATCTGCCGACAAATCAGTTGGTAAGATAATATTTTACAAGTGTCTGTAAAAGGGTATCTCTATCAACCTTTCTTATAAGACTGCGGGCGTTATTATGGGTTGTAATATATGTCGGGTCTTCCGACAAAATATAACCTACAATCTGATTTATTGGATTATAACCCTTTTCCTTAAGTGCGTCATATACTGTAAACAGAATTCGTTTAATTTCCAATTCCTGTTCGTTACCAAGTGAAAAGGTCATAGTTCTATCAATCATTAATAACACCTTCTTTATAAATTTCTATATACTTATATTGTATAACAAATACGCTAAAAATACAAGTAAATTTTTAAGAACGCAAGGTAGCGCCCACACCTTCTAATTTTTTAATTATTTTACCGGTGACATTTTCGATTTCTTCATCGGTTAAGGTGTGCTCGCTACTGCGAAGCCATACACTGAAAGCGACACTCTTTTTGCCAGCAGGTATCTGTGAGCCTGAGTATATATCAAACAACTCAACCTTTTCGCAAAGACGCGATGCGCCCGAAATAATTGCCTTTTCAAGTGTGCCGATTTCCAAATCAATATCGCAAAGCATAGCAAAGTCACGCTCAACTGCGGGGAATTTGGGAAGCGGCTTGTAAATGGTTTTACGCTTGTTAATCTGGAACAGCTCATCAATCTTGATTTCGGCAACATAAACGCGTGTGTCGATATTGAATTTTTCAGCAACCGCAGGGTGAAGCTCACCGAATGTGCCGATAGGCTTGTTGTTTGCTAAAACTTCGGCTTGACGGCCAGGGTGCAGATAGTTTTCATTACTTCTGCGGTAGTCACTGTGTGCACCGAAAAGTACAAGTATATCATCAACTATGCCCTTAAGGGTAAAGAAATCTTCATCCTTACCGTAAATACCGATTGAAAGTGTCGGTAATTCATCGGGCTGCTCTGTAATGGGTAACTGTTTTGCGATAAAGCGTTTGCTTACTTCGTAAAATCTGCCGCTTGTAATTTTGCGGTTAATGTTGGTAGAGAGTACCGACAGCATACTTGTAGTAAGCTGTGTGCGCATTACGGAGTATTCATCACCCAAGGGATTTATAAGCTTAATCTGCTGACGGCGGGCATCGTCTTCTCCGAGATTTAATGAATCAACCGCCTTTGATGCTATAAACGAATAGGTTGTAATTTCGTTGGCACCATATGAGCATAACAGTGACTTTAATGCATCGGTCTTAATTCTTTCGGGTAATTTTCTGCCGCGTGTAACTTCACCGCGCATATTTGTACCTATAATATGGTCGTAGCCGTAAATTCGCATAATTTCTTCTGCTAAATCGGCTCTGCCTTCAATATCGTCACGAATTGATGGAATACGGCAGGTGAGGGTGTCACCGCTGATTTCGGCGCTCAGTCCTAAGCTGTTAAGAATAGAAAGAATCTTATCTTCGGGTACCGCTACACCTACAAGCTCTAAAACACTTGCGGTTTTTACACTTATTATGCGCTCTTTCGGTAAACCTACATTTTTATCAATTTCGCCGTCAATAATATCACCTGCATCAAGCTGGTCTATAAGCTGTAATGCGCGTTCCATTGCAAAATGGGTGTTAATTATATCAACGCCCTTTTCAAAGCGTCCGCTCGATTCGGTGTGAATACCGAGTGCGCGGCCTGTATGACGGACATTGTCACGACGGAATTTTGCCGATTCCAAGAATAAATCGGTTGTGGTATCGGTAATCTCACTCTCAAGTCCGCCCATAATACCTGCAAGACAGGACGGCACTTCACCATCAGCGATAACAAGCATATCTTCATTTAATTCGTAAGGCTTGCCGTCAAGCGTTGTAATGCTTTCTCCCTTTCTTGCATTTCTTACGATTACATGCTTTCCGCGAAGCTCGCTATAGTTAAAGGCGTGCATAGGCTGACCGGTTTCAAGCATTACAAAGTTTGTAATGTCTACAATGTTGTTAATGGGGCGCATACCCGATGCTAAAATTGCCTTTTTCATCCAGTCGGGTGATTCTTTTATGCGAAGATTCTTAACAACGCGGCCAACATATCTCGGGCATAAGTCGTAATTTTCAACATCAATCTTTATATAGTCGTTAATATCTCCACCTGCCGTTTTATATGTCGGTACGGGCGGATTATATTTTGTGCCGAGCACTACCGAAATTTCCTTTGCAACACCTAAAAAGCAGTTGCAGTCAGGACGGTTTGCGGTAATTTTGAAATCAATAATGTAGTCATTAAGTCCCAACACATCACGCATATCGGTACCGGCAGAAAGAGTATTCTCAAGTATTAAAATACCGTATACACTAGCGCCCTTGTAGTCGTCCTCGGTAAGGCAGAGCTCTTCACCGGAGCAGAGCATACCAAACGAATCAACACCGCGTAATTTGCCGGCTTTAATGTTCATACCGTTAGGAAGTGAAGAGTCGTGCAAGGCGGTAGGTACCTTGTCGCCAACGCTTATGTTCTGAGCGCCCGTTACAATCTGCACACTGTTGCCGTTTCCTATGTTTATCTGGCAAATTTGCAAATGGTCGCTGTTTTCGTGGGGAGTAATCTCGGTGATTTCTCCAACAACAACATTACGGATTTTGTCTCCCGTATTTTCAATGGATTCAACTTCAAAACCCGCCAAAATCATCTTTTCGCAAAGCTCTTCTACGGGTACATTTATTTCTACATAGGTTTTTAAGTGGTTAAGTGAAATTTTCATTTTCGAGCCCTCCTTAAAACTGTTCTAAGAAACGCTTGTCGTTTTCAAACAGTAAGCGTATATCACTAATCTTGTGGCTTGTTGTGGTAAGACGGTCAAGACCGATACCAAATGCAAAGCCTGAGTATTCTTCGGGGTCAATTCCGCAGTTGCGAAGAACATTGGGATGCACCATACCCGCACCCAGTATCTCAATCCAACCGCTGCCCTTACAAACGCGGCAACCCTTGCCACCGCATTCAGAACAGGTTACATCAACCTCAACACTCGGCTCTGTGAACGGGAAGAAGGAAGGACGGAATTTAACGGCGGGGTCCTTGCCGTAAATTTCCCTTGCAAACTGCTCAAGTACGCCCTTAAGGTCGCACATTGTAACACCCTTGTCTACAACAAGGCCTTCAATCTGGTGGAAAACGGGTGAATGCGTAGCGTCAACCTCATCTGCGCGGAAAACACGACCGGGACAGATAATACGGATGGGCGGTTTGCGGTTTTCCATTACACGAATCTGCGCGGCAGATGTCTGTGTTCTAAGCAGGAAGTTTTCTGTTAAATAGAAGGTGTCCTGCATATCACGGGCGGGGTGGTCGGCGGGAACATTAAGTGCTTCAAAGCAGTAATGCTCTGTTTCAACTTCGGGTCCGTCAACAACATCAAAGCCCATGGACTGGAAAATATCAATCATATTATTAAGCACTGAATTTAATGGGTGAAGATGTCCGATATTACCCTTTTTAGCCGGCAAGGTAATATCAATCGTTTCTTCCTTGAGTTTAAGCAAGGTTGCCGCCGCCTTTAGCTCTTCGCTTTTTATAGTGATAAGCTCGTCCACGGCCGACTTTGCTTCGTTTACAAGCTGACCGACTACCGGGCGCTCTTCGGGAGAGAGTGAACCCATTTGCTTAAGAAGGGCTGTAAGCTCACCCTTTTTACCTAAGTATTTAACTCTTATTTCTTCAATTTCTGCTAATGTACTGCAGTTTTTTACCGCTTCTTCTGCGGTAAGTTTAATTTTGTTAAGCGTTTCTTTCATTGTTTTCCTCCAAAAAAATAAACTCCGTCCACTGTTAATACAGGGACGAAGTCAAAAAATTAAAACTCCGTGGTACCACCCACATTTTTACTCTGAGAGCAAACACTCTTTCGACACATAACGGAGTCAACCGGAAAGCACCTACTGTTATTTCAGCGCCTCTGCTCAGAAGGGAACTTCGATAAAAAGCTTTTCATAAACACACTTTCAGCCACGGTGCATTCTCTCTGATTGATAGCAATTAATCTACTTTTCTTCATCAATGCATTTATACTAAAGATTATATTAACATAATAAAAATAAAAAAGCAAGTTTTTTCTAAAAAAGTTCGCGAAGTTTAATAAATGCCGCCTTTTCTATGCGAGATACATAGGAGCGCGATATACCGAGCTTTTTTGCAATTTCCTGTTGTGTCAGTTCCCCAACACCGCCTATACCGTAGCGGTAGCAGATTACGGTTTTTTCTCTTGCGTCCAAGGCATCGTTTATAATAAGCTTTAACTTTTGCAGTTTTATTCTTTTGTCTATTTCTTCGGTTATGTCTATGTCATCTGCAATAATGTCTATAAGGGTTAGTGTGTTTCCGTCCTTGTCGGTGTCAATGGGGTCGCTTATATATACATCCTGCGCCGATTTTTTCTGATTTCTAAAATGCATTAAAATTTCATTTGCTATCCTCACACAAATCGGTTTTAGTATGACGACCAAAATCCTCAGTAGTATCTTGGTCGTAATCTACGTCCGAAAACTCTATGAGTTCTTCGTCTTCATCTGTGTCTATTTCAATGTGTTTTATGTAAGGTGTGATATCGGGGAGCTCAATATCACCGTCCTGCGAGCCGAATAAAATAACATGTGCATTTTCGCCATCCCAAATTACACGACGTACAATGCTCTGAATGGCGGCTCTCTTTTGCTCGTAGGACATATCATCAATATTCTTTTTGAACATCGCAAGCATTTGGCGAAGCACGTCAAACTCAATGCCGCTGAAAGCATGT
>JAZNRP010000046.1:0-12358 GCA_045590755.1 Acutalibacteraceae bacterium | reverse complement strand
CCCAAATCCGGTAAATAAAGTTTATTTTATAGGAGGACTTATAAATGCCTAAGATCAAAACACACAGTGGCGCAAAGAAACGCTTTAAGCTAACAAAGACCGGCAAGGTTAAACGTGCTCATGCTTTCAAGTCACACATTCTAAACAAGAAAACAACAAAGCGTAAGAGAAATCTTCGCAAGACAGTATGTGCTGATGTAACAAATGTTGCAGCAGTAAAGAAAATGATTCCCTATAAATAATAGGAATTAAATTAGTGGAGGTAAAGTAAAATGGCACGTGTTAAAGGTGCGTTAGCAACACGCAAAAGAAGAAAAAAGATTTTAAAACTTGCCAAGGGTTATTTTGGCGCTAAATCAAAGCTTTTTAAAACCGCGAAAGAAGCTGTTATGAAGTCTGGCAACTATGCTTATGTTGGCCGTAGACTCAAAAAGCGTGACTTCCGTCGTCTTTGGATTACCCGTATTTCTGCTGCGGCTAAAATCAACGGTATGAATTATTCTACCTTTATGAACGGTCTTAAGAAGGCAGGCGTGCAGATTAACCGCAAAATGCTTGCAGAACTGGCTGTAAACGATGCTGCCGGATTTGCTACTCTTGCAAAGAATGCAAAAAAAGCTTTAGAAAAATAATATTTACGCCCGAGATTTATTAGTATCTCGGGCGACTTTCTTTTGATAAAGGTGTGTTATAATGTCGGTTTTAGTGGAAATTACAAGTAAAGATAACCCCAAAATTCAAAAAATCGCAAAGCTGCAGACATCTGCTCGTTACCGCAAGGAAACGGGTCTTTTTGCAGTTGAAGGTCTTAGAGTATGCGCTGACTGTGTAGATAACGGCATAGAAATAGAGACACTTGTTATCACTGATGATTTTTATAAAAAACAAAAAGACACACTGGAAAAGTATATATCTAAAGCCGGGGAAACGCTAATTGTAAAAAGCTATATATTTGAAAAAATAGCAGATACAAAAACTCCGCAAGGCATTCTGGCTGTGGGCAAAACCCCTAAAAACACGGCCTTAAGCATAAAGCCTGACGGACGCTATATTGCACTTGAAAATATAGCTGACCCGTCCAATCTCGGCGCAATATCTCGTACTGCAGAAGCTATAGGTATTGACGGTATAATTGTGTCGGCTACGGGTTGTGACCCGTACAGTCCAAAGGTTCTTCGGGCATCTATGGGTACGGTTTTGCGTATGGAAATTATAGTTGCGGATGACCTTGTCGGAACACTCAAAAGCAGTGGACTAAAACTTTTCGGTTGTGTGGTAAGCGGGGGTAAGGACATAAGAAAAGCTAAGTTTTGTGACGGCAGTATTGTAATTATAGGCAATGAAGCCAACGGACTTACTGCAGATATAAAACAAATCAGTGAAAATATAACAATACCGATGTCAGGCAGTGCCGAATCGCTTAATGCGGCGGCCGCGGCGGCAATTGCTTTGTGGGAGCTTAAGAGATAATGGAATATTGGATTTGGCTTCAGTCTATACTGAGAGCAGGAAGCAATAAGGTTAAACCTGTAATAGATAAATTCGGTAATGCGAAAGGCGTTTATAATGCTTCTTATGATGATTTAAAGCTTTCGGGTTTATTTACAGAAACTCAATTGGCAAAGCTAAAGGGAAAGGACCTTCGTTTTGCTAGGAAAGTCTTAAATGATTGTAAGAGTACAGGCATTTCTGTCGTTTGCATAAATAATTCCCATTACCCGTCACTTTTAAGAGAAATTGACAATCCACCCCTGGTTTTGTTTTTTAAGGGGAATATAGATTTATTAAACGGAGGTCCTTCAGTATGCATTGTAGGGCCGAGAGCAGTTTCTGCCTTTGGAAAGAAAGCAGCATTCTCACTGTCGGCCAGACTCGCGTCTGGCGGTTTTACTATTGTCAGCGGCGGCGCCTTGGGAAGTGACACTGCGGCGCATAATGGCGCCTTAGCGGTAAAGGGTAACACGATTTGTGTTTTAGGCTGCGGAATAAATAATACATACTTAGAAGAAAACAAACCGCTTCGTGATGAAATCAGCAAACAGGGATTAGTGATAAGCGAGTACCCACCTAAAGTAAATGCAACCAAGTATACATTTCCCGTCCGTAACCGCATAATGTCGGGATTGTCTTGCGGTACAGTAGTTATAGAAGCGGGAGAAAAGAGCGGCGCACTTATAACCGCTAACCTTGCTAACGAGCAGGGTAGAGATGTTTTCGTAATTCCAGGCAACCCAACATATCTTCAGTATAAGGGCTCAAATAAGTTAATCCGTGATGGTGCTAAGATATTACTTGATGCAAATGATGTGTTTGATGAATATATATCGGTGTTTCCAGATAAAATTAATCGGGAAGCAGCTTTTGCAAATATGGTGAATGTAAAAGAATTAAACAAAAAAGAGATGCCGAAAGCCCCTGTACAACAAGAAAAACAACAGCATCTTGAAAAAATCAAAAAAAATATTACAGATAACCTTTCAAAAACGGCAAAAATAGTGTATAATCAATTAGATAAGCCTATTTTTCTTGTTGATGAAATAAACTGTACCGATTTATCGTTCGGTCAGGTTTTGTCGGCAATTACCGAACTTGAAATTCTCGGTTATATTGAAGCTCTGCCTGGCGGCAGATATGGACTTAAATAGTTTAATTAAGGAGATAAAAAATGTCTAAACTTGTTATTGTTGAGTCACCTTCCAAAATTAAAAGCATAAAGAAAATACTCGGCAGTGATTATGAAATAATGGCGTCAATGGGACATGTTCGTGATTTGCCCACATCCAAACTCGGCGTTGATATTGACAAGGATTTTGAACTTAAATACGAAACTATATCGGGTAAGCGTGAGGTTATCAAGAATCTTCAAAGCGCGGCGGCAGAAGCCGATTTTGTGTATCTTGCTACCGACCCTGACCGCGAAGGCGACGCAATTTCTTGGCACTTAGCACAGCTTTTAGCCCTTGATATGAATAAAGATAACCGTGTTACCTTTAACGAAATCACCAAAACGGGTGTAGAAAACGGTATGTCTAATCCCCGTAAGCTTGATTTAGACCTTGTTGATGCTCAGCAAGCACGCCGTGCGCTTGATCGTGTTGTTGGCTATAAGTTAAGTCCTTTCCTTTGGAAAAAGGTAAAAAGGGGACTTTCAGCCGGTCGTGTACAGAGTGTAGCGCTCAAACTCATTGTTGATAGGGAAAAGAAGATACAGGCATTCGTACCTGAAGAATACTGGACGCTTGACGCAAAACTGCAGTCGGGCAAAAAATCCTTCATTGCTAAATTCTACGGCAGTGCAGACGGCAAGAAAATAGATATTGCAAATGGCGATGCCGCAAACGAAATAAAAAATGCGCTTGATGGTGCAGACTATCAGGTTAGCAAAATTAAAAAGGGTGTAAGAAACAGGCAACCCGCACCACCGTTTATCACATCAACCTTACAGCAAGAAGCTTCCCGAAAACTCAACTTTACAGGTCAGAAGACTATGCGTATAGCACAACAGCTATATGAAGGTATTGATATTATCGGTCGCGGTACAATAGGTCTTATTACCTATATGCGTACTGACTCTTTGAGAATTTCAAATGAAGCGCGCATGTCGGCTAAAAACTACATTATAAGCACATACGGTGAAAAGTATTTACCGAAAACTGAGCGCTTTTTTAAAACAAACAGTAATGCACAGGATGCGCATGAAGCAATCCGTCCTACAGATATATTTTTGACACCTGACAGTATAAAGAACAGTCTGTCTACTGAGCAGTATAAGCTTTACCGCCTTATTTGGTGCCGCTTTGTAGCGTCCCTTATGGCAAACTGCGTTCAGGACACCGTGGCAGTTGATATTACCGCCCGTGATTATCTCTTTAAAGCAACGGGTTATTCGGTTAAGTTTGATGGCTTTACCACACTCTATGAAGAAGGTAAGGATGACGAAGAAACCGATGGCGGTGTATTGCCGGAAATGAAGGAAGGCGATGTTCTCAAATTCAAGGAGCTTGTGTCCTTACAGCATTTCACACTACCGCCCGCACGCTATACTGAGCCTACACTCATTAAGGCACTCGAAGAAAACGGCATAGGCAGACCTTCTACCTACGCTACCATTATGTCTAACATTATGCACCGCGATTATATTGAGCGAGAGAAGAAATCCTTAAAGCCTACAGCACTTGGTATAGTTGTATCTGATTTAATTACAAAGCACTTTAAGAATATAGTTGATGTAAAATTCACAGCAAATGTAGAAACCGACCTTGACTCAATTGCGGCTGGTAATGCAAACTGGGTTAAGATAATGGAAAACTTCTATAAGGATTTCAAGGTTGAACTTGAAAAAGCCGAGGCCGAGCTTAACGGAAAGCGCGTAAAGGTGCCCGATGTTGAAAGTGATGTAGTATGCGACAAATGCGGTAGAATAATGGTTGTAAAATCGAGCCGATTCGGTAAATTCCTTGCTTGTCCCGGTTTCCCCGAATGTAAGAATACAAAGCCGATGCCGGCAGATGAAATAAAACAACCCTGTCCGAAATGCGGCTCGAAGCTTGTAAAGCGCAACTCTAAAAAGACAGGTAAGTCTTTCTACGGCTGCACAAATTACCCCAAGTGTGATTTTGCCGCCCCGGGACTTCCGACAGGCGATGTATGTCCGGACTGCGGCAGTTATATAATAACGGGCCGCGGCAGACGGTACTGTATGAATTCGGCCTGTCCATCAAGGGCAAAGAAATCTGCTAAAAAGGAAAAAACAAATGAATAATAGCATTACGGTAATAGGCGCGGGACTTGCGGGCTGTGAAGCGGCAAGTCAGATAGCGAAGCGCGGTATTCATGTTGATTTGTATGAAATGAAGCCGCAAAAATGCTCGCCCGCCCATAGCCGCGCCGACCTGTTTGCAGAGCTTGTCTGTTCAAACTCGCTTAAAGCGTCAAGAATAGATTCAGCGGCAGGACTCTTAAAAGAAGAAATGCGATATTTTGGCTCTGTGTGTCTTGCGTCTGCCGATAACTGCTCGGTCGCCGCGGGCGGTGCGTTGGCGGTTGATAGGGAGCTTTTTGCAGAAGGTATTACAAAGGTTATAAAAGGTAATAAAAACATTACTGTACATCACGGCGTTGTTGAAAAAATACCTGAAGACGGGGTAGTTGTTATTGCAACTGGACCGCTTACCGATAGTAAGTTAGCAGAAGATATTGCAAAAAAATGCAATAGTGAGCATCTTAATTTTTATGATGCGGCGGCTCCGATTGTAACTCACGATAGTATTGATTTTAGCAAAGCATTTTGCGCTTCGCGTTACGGCAAGGGTGATGACGATTATGTTAATTGCCCAATGAATAAAGAAGAGTACACAGCTTTCCATACAGCACTTATAAATGCAGAATCGGCAGTAACCCACGAATTTGATAAACCCATTACGGTTTATGAAGGCTGTATGCCTATTGAAATTTTAGCAAAACGCGGTGAAGATTCAATCCGTTTTGGCCCACTAAAGCCTGTGGGACTTACAGACCCGAGAACAATGCATAGACCATGGGCGGTAGTGCAGCTGCGTAAGGAAAATGCGGCGGGAAGTATGTACAATCTTGTAGGCTTCCAGACCAATCTTAAATTCGGCGAACAAAAAAGGGTATTTTCCTTAATACCGGGGCTTCAAAATGCCGAATTTGTAAGATATGGCGTTATGCATCGCAATACCTTTATAAATTCCCCAAAATTACTGAACCGTAATTTGTCACTGAAGAGTGATAACAGGATATTCTTTGCGGGACAGTTATCGGGTGTAGAAGGGTATATGGAATCGGCCGCATCGGGAATTATAGCAGGTATTAACGCCGCAAATTCTCTGCTCGGTAAGGAAGAACTTGTTTTACCCGAATTTACAATGATAGGCGCACTGCTTAATTATATATGCGATGAAACGGTGGAGAATTTTCAGCCTATGGGCGCTAATTTCGGTATAATTCCACCGCTGAAAAACCATATACGAGATAAAAAAGAACGCTATGCCGCGTTCTCTGCCCGTTCGGTAGAATGGTACAGTAAAGGAGAAAAAATATGAAAATAGTAGTTGATGCATTTGGCGGAGATAATGCGCCGCTTGAAATTATAAAGGGCGCTGCTTTAGCAGAACAGGAACTCGGGGTTGAAATTATACTCACGGGTGATGAGCAGATAATAAACAAATGCATTAAGGAAAATAATATTGCATTTAAAAATCTCGAAATTGTGCACACTACTGATGTGATTTCAATGCACGATGAGCCGACTACTCTTCTCAAAGCGCATAAGGATTCTTCAATGGCGGTAGCCTTCAGAATTTTATCAGAAGGCAAGGCAGACGCCTTTGTGTCTGCAGGCAGTACAGGTGCTGTTGTTGTAGGTGGTACACTTATAGTTAAAAGAATTAAGGGTGTTAAACGCCCCGCACTCGGCAGTATGATTCCGTCCCCCGATTCTTCATATTTCCTTATGGATATGGGCGCTAATGCCGAATGCCGACCGGAAATGCTTGTGCAGTTCGGTTTGATGGCATCTGTGTATTTAGAAAAGGTAGAAGGCAGAGAAAACCCGAAAATAGCTCTGCTTAATATCGGTACTGAAGACACTAAGGGTACACTGCTTCAGCAAGAAGCTTACAAATTACTCGAAAATGCACCAATAAACTTTGTTGGAAATATTGAATCACGCGAAATGCCAAAGGGTGTGGTTGACGCTGTAATTACCGACGGCTTTACAGGAAATATAGCGCTAAAGCTTATTGAAGGCAGTACAATTACACTCTTTAAAATGCTTAAAAAGGTATTTTATAAAAATATTGTTACAAAGATAGCAACCCTTTGCCTTAAAGGTGGACTTACAAGTATAAAAAAGAAAATGGATGCTTCCGAAGTCGGCGGCGCACCACTTTTGGGTGTAGCAAAGCCCGTTATAAAGGCGCACGGCAGCTCGGATGCTTTGGCTATTAAAAATGCTATAAGACAGGCAAAACAGTTTGCCGAGAGAGATGTAATAGGCACAATCAGTGCTAATCTTGAAAACATATAGGTGTAGTGATGAAAGGCTTAGAAGAAAATTTAGGTTATAAATTTAATAATATAGAGCTACTCAGTAACGCGTTGGCTCATTCTTCTTATGCCAACGAAACACACTGTAAGGGCGGCTCTAATGAGCGTTTGGAATTTTTAGGTGATGCAGTACTCTCGGTTATAGTTGCCGATTATTTGTATAAAAAATTCGCGAACCTACCCGAAGGCGAGCTTACAAAGCTTCGCGCCACACTGGTGTGCGAAAAAACGCTTTGCAAATTCTCGCAAGAGTTAGAAATAGGAAAATACTTAAAACTCGGCAAAGGGGAATTGCAAAACGGCGGAAATACACGCCCGTCAATTTTAGCCGACGCTTTTGAAGCGGTACTTGCGGCAATTTATCTTGACGGCGGTATGGAAAATGCAAGACGCCATGTTATGCGCTTTGTATTACCCGAGCTTGAAAAGCACGATAATGCATCGGTTAAGGATTATAAAACCTTTCTTCAGGAAATAATCCAGAGAAACCCTGAAGAGAGACTTACCTATATTTTAATTGCCGAAAGCGGCCCCGACCATAACAAATGCTTTACGGTAGAGGTTCACTTAAATTCAAATGTCATAGGTACGGGAATGGGCAGTAGTAAAAAGCACGCCGAACAAGCGGCGGCAAAACAGGCGCTCGAGCTTATGGGAATTGAAATATGAGTATAAAACACGCAAATATATCGATTTTCGTGCCACATCTTGGTTGTCCTAATCAGTGTAGCTTTTGCAATCAAAGGTATATAGCCTGTGTTTCAGAAATACCAGACGGGGACACAGTACATAATGCGGTAAGGGTTGCAAAAGAAAGTAGTAACTACAACCCACAGAATACGGAAATCGCTTTTTTCGGCGGTAGCTTTACGGCGATTGACAAAAAATATATGTGTAGTCTTTTGTCGGCGGCGAAAATGTATGTTGATGACGGTACGGTTTCGGGTATCAGAATTTCCACAAGACCAGATGCTATAGATAGTGAAATATTAGAAATTCTAAAAAAGTATGGTGTTACGGCAATTGAGCTTGGCGCACAAAGTATGTTTGACAGTGTTTTAAAGCTCAATAAACGCGGTCATACAGTAAATGATGTATGTGTTGCCGCCGACTTAATAAAGCAACACGGCTTTTCTTTGGGACTTCAGATGATGACGGGGCTTTATGGCAGTAATGATAGCTTGGATTTACAGTCTGCAGAAAAAATAATAGAGCTAAAGCCCGACACAGTTCGTATTTACCCCACAATTGTTTTACAAAATACAGATTTGGAAAAGCTATACAAAACGGGCGAATACATACCAAAGCCGTTAGACGCGGCAGTGGATTTAGTTTCAAAAATACTGCTTAAATTTAAAAAAGAAAATATAAATGTTATAAGAACGGGACTGCATACAATTGATACCGAAAGGTTTGTTGCAGGGCCGTGGCACCCTTCTTTTAAAGAACTGTGCGACGCAAGAATTTTTCTAAATAATGCGCTCGGTCATTTAAATGAAAAAGGGGAATACGAAATATATGTTAATGATAAAAGCCTTTCAAAAATGATAGGTCAAAAAAGAGAAAATATAGAAAAGTTAGAAAACTTGGGCTATAAATGTAAGGTTTTTACAGATAAGACTTTGGGAGAATATGATTTAATTATAAAGGGGAAGTGAAAATAAGTGCTGTTAAGTTCAATACAGATTCAGGGCTTTAAGTCCTTTGCTGACAAGACAACACTGAAATTCGGAAAGGGTATAACCGGCATTGTCGGTCCTAACGGAAGCGGTAAAAGTAATATTTCCGACGCGGTTCGTTGGGTGCTTGGTGAACAGTCAACCAAGAGTCTTCGCGGACAGTCAATGGAAGATGTTATATTCGGCGGTACAGCGTCACGCAGACCGCACGGGTATTGTGAAGTTACACTTAATATCGATAATACCGACCGCTCGCTTAATTTTAATGATGATTTTGTATCAATCACCCGCCGTTATTATCGTTCACACGAGAGCGAATATCTTATAAATAATGTCTCTGTGCGACTTAAGGACATTAACGAGTTGTTTATGGACACAGGTCTTGGCAGAGATGGTTATTCTATGGTAGGGCAGGGTAAAATTGACGCTATTATCAGTACAAAATCTAATGAGCGCCGAGATATTTTTGAAGAAGCATCGGGTATTTCAAAATACCGCTACAGAAAGATTGAAACCGAAAGAAAATTAGCCGCAGCAGATGAAAACCTATTACGCCTTCGCGATATTATACAAGAGCTTGAAAGCCGCGTAGGTCCGCTTGAAGAACAGAGCAAAAAGGCAGAGCAGTTTTTATCTCTTGCAGACAAAAAGAAAGAACTTGAAATCGGTCTTTGGCTTTATTCGTTAGATAATTTCAAGGAAGCGCTTCGCAACCACGAAAGCAAGATTACGGCTTGTGAAGTTATGTATAAGGAAATTGAAGAAAGCCTTACAGAATTTTATGAGACAACCGAGAAAAACTCTGAGCTTTCAAATGAGTTATCGGTAAAGATTGATGAGCAAAGACAAAATATTTCACGCTTTTCTGAACAGGCGGCAACGCTTACAGGAAATATCGCGGTAATTGAAAACGATATTTCACATAACACTGCGGCAATAGAACGCTTGGAAAGTGAAATTGAAGGTCTTAAAAGCTCGGAAAATGACGCAAAAGAGCAAATTCAGAAAAATCTTGATGAGGCCGATAAAAAGCAGGCCGAGATTGATAAGCTGAATTCCGATTTGGCTAATGCTGAACACGCCTTGAACGGTCTTCTTACCGATAGCGAAAGCTTTTCTAAGAAAATTGAAGAGTTATCGGGTAAACTGAATGAAATTTCGGCAGAGTGCGCAGATAAAAGGGTAACTAAGCTTTCCAGTCTGTCGGCTATTGAAGAAATTGAGCAAAGAGCAAATGTAATTGATAAATTAACTAAAGAAAAGCAACTTGAAAAAAGTGAGCTTGATAAAGAGTTCGCTGAAACAGAAGCGCTTGTAGACAAATTAGATGAAAACATAATAGGCTGTGAAAATTCCTTAAAGGGTTACGAGCTTCGTTATACTTCCCGCAAGACAAAGGTGGACGCCTTAAAGGCGGATTTGGACAATATACACCTTGATATTGAAGCTAAGCACCGCCGTATACAGATACTCGAAGACCTTCAAAAGAATATGGAAGGCTTTAATCACTCGGTTAAGTCTGTTATGGGTGAGTCTAAAAGCGGAGTGCTAAGGGGTATTTACGGACCCATTGCAGAAATAATAAATGTTAAAAAGGAATATGCCGTTGCGGTCGAAACGGCTCTCGGATCCGCCCTTCAGAATATCGTGGTTGATAGTGAAGCCGACGCTAAGCGTGCTATTAATAAGTTAAAGGAAACAAACGCGGGCAGAGCAACCTTCTTACCCGTTTCGGCTATTAAGGCAAGGGATTTCACCGAAAAGGGTTATGAAAATATATTCGGCTATGTTGGAATTGCCGCTGATTTGGTTGAGTGTGATTCTAAATACCGTGAAATAATCCGCTATCTTCTCGGTGCGGTTGTAGTTACTGAAGATATTGATTCGGCGGCAACCCTTGCTAAAAAGTTTAATTATCATTTCAAGGTTGTATCTCTTGACGGTCAGGTTATCAATGCGGGCGGTTCGCTCACAGGCGGCTCGCTTATTAAAAACGCAGGTCTTTTAAGCCGTAAGGAAGATATTAAGCGAATAAACAATGATATAGAAAAATTAACTAAAAAGGCCGAAGGCTTGAGCGCGGAATTTAAGCTTTCAAGCGACGAATTATCACGAGTTGAAGCCGATATTCAGGCGGCACGCGATGTATTGCAGACCGCTACTGAAGATAAAATCAGAGCATTAGCAGAGCTTAAGCGTATAGGCGATATAAGAAATGCCGCCGAAGAAATAATTTCCCGCTATGTTGCGGAAAAAACTTCGGGTGACCAAAAGAAAGCCGATTTACGACTGGCAGCCGATGAAGCCGATAAGAGTATTACTGCACTTGAAATCAGTAAAGCAGATATTCAGAGCGAAATCGAAGCGTCGGTTGGCGGTAGGGATTCATTATCGCAAAAGCGTGAAGAGATTAGTGAGAGTATTACAAATATCAAATTGGCAGTTATTGAATGTGCAAAGGACAAGGAAGGTCTTTTGGCACTGGCAAATTCGGCTAAATCGGCACTTGATAACAGAGATGAGCGTATAGCCGAAATTAATAGTGAAATTAATGCTATTAATGAGCAGAATAACACAAAACACGCCGATATTGAAAGCATACGATTAGCGGTTGAAGAAATCAGACTTAATATAACTAAAGCAGAGCAAAATATTACAGAATATACAACTCATCGCAATGAGCTCGAAAAGCAGTCAACCGAAATGCGCACAAGTGAGCGTGACAAGACTTTAGAGCGTGAGAAAATCGGCGGAGAGTTAGCGCGTCTTACCGAGCGTAAGACTAATATGCTAACCGAATACGATAATGTTATAAAACAGCTCTATGATGAATACGGACTGACCAGAAGCGAAGCAGAAAATATGGGTATTGCCATTGAAAATGTGGCAGATGCTAAAAAGGCACTGGCAGAAGCCAAGAGCAAGATTAAGTCACTTGGTAATGTTAATGTTTCGGCTATTGAAGAGTACAAGGAAGTCAGCGAACGCTATAACTTTATGTCAGAGCAGATTGCCGATGTTGAAAAGTCACGAAGTGAATTAAATAAGCTTATTAATCAACTCACTGTTCAGATGCAGGAAATGTTTGTTGTCGGCTTTGAAAGAATAAATCAGTGCTTCTCAAAAACCTTTACCGAGCTTTTCGGTGGCGGCTCGGCACAGCTTGTTCTTACAGACCCCGACAATATTCTGGAAAGCGGTATTGATATTAATGCAAAGCTACCCGGTAAAAATGTACCCAGTCTTGACGGATTGTCGGGCGGTGAAAAGGCGCTTGTAGCACTTTCAATTTACTTTGCGATAATGAATGTTAATGCGCCGCCATTCTGCTTTTTGGATGAGGTTGATACAGCGCTCGATGATATTAATGTCGAGAGATTTGCGCAGTATATGAAAAAATCTGATTTTGCAACACAGTTTATCTGCGTAACACACCGCCGCGGCACTATGGAAGCGGCAGATATGCTTTACGGTGTTACAATGCAGGAAAAGGGTGTTACAAAGCTTCTTGAACTTAATGTTGCAGAGCTTGAGAAAAAGTTATTAAACGGTGAAATGTAAATGGGATTTTTTAGTAAAATCAAAAGCGGTTTGAATAAAACCAGAAC
>JAZNRP010000045.1:0-28679 GCA_045590755.1 Acutalibacteraceae bacterium | reverse complement strand
TACTATTTCAATTACATACGGCCTGTTCGAAAACTTAAAAGAAAACCGCCAGTCCAATACAGAATTGAACTGGCAGCTTAAATTGTTTTTTTGTGTCTACTAACTATTGACTATTTCAACTAAATTAGTCGTTGCTTCTTTTTTACTATCAAAATCGGTTTATTGTTCGTTAAAACTCTTTAATCGGTGCTTATTTTTTATTACAACAATAACTCTTATAGAAAGTATTACAAATTCAGTAATACAGGTTGCGATACAAATTGTCTCAACAGAGATAACTTTTGTAAAGTAAAGAGTTACAAGTTGAATTAAATGTACAACGGCACCAACGATAACCGAAATATTTGAAATCTTTGACAATCCCAATGGGGAAAGCATAGGAAAACCAAATACATAGGTTGGCAGACTCATTGCAACGATGGGGAGCAATAATCTTAAGGTGGTTGCAGACCCCCTAAAATCTTCACCAAATAATAATACACAGAAGGGTTCGGCAAAAATCCATACAGAAGCGCAACCAATTATAATAATAGGCATTAAAATTAGCAAAATCTTTTTAACTAACTTGTAGTCTTTGTTTTTAACCATATAAGGATACAGGCTGTCTGCAATGGGTGAGAAGGCACTGCGTGCAGTAGTAGTCAGTTTTTCTGATGATGAATAAAGTCCCATTACGGCACCCGTCGGATAAAGCATACCAATTATTACAGAGTTAGTAGCGCCATAAACAGTTGATGCTATTCTTGACCAGAAATAACCGCTTGAACGCTTAAAGGTTGCCCAGACATATTTAATATCTGTCTTTATGAAACCAACACCAAGCCTTTTATAAACATCGTAATAGGTCCATATACAAGCACATGCAGCCCCCATGGAATTAAGCAAAGGCACGGCATAGTAGTCGTTTGCACTTCTCATAAAAATGAAAATTGCAACGGTGAAGAAAAGCTTTACAGAGACCGTTCTGTAGGTAATCGCCGACATTTTTTCGATTCCGCGATACAAAAAGTCCGGCAAAAAGGCATTAATTAATGTTGAAATGAAGAATAAAATATATAAAAGAGCATCTTGTCTGAGCTTCGGTATAGTTAGGCAGAGCACCGAAATGATTGTAATGGCCACTATACCAAGGGCGAGTTTACTTAGTGTAACCGCCGTCAGAATTCTTGATAACTGTGTTTTGTCTTCGCGGTTGTTAGCTACATCTTCGGTAGCGGACAACAAAAAACCAAAATCTAAAAACAGTTGTACATATAAGGTACAAGCCTGAGCAAAACCAAGTATGCCGTAAATTTCGGGGCCTAAAATTCGTGTCTGATAGGGAACAGTAATGAAATTAAAAACATAACCTGAAAAGGTTAATATATAAAGCATTACTGTGTTTTTCATCAGAGTTTTCTTTTTACCACTGTTAATCATTAATTTCCCTTAATATCCTTTCTGCAACCGTTTTGGCGGCAGTGCCGTTTTCACAATAACCAATTCTTTGGTTAAAGGCGTTAAGCTTTTCAGTATATAAGTCTTTATCAAAATTCTCAATTATTTCGATAAGTTCAGCATTATTCGTTGCAAGCGGGAAGGGCAATTCATCAAACTTGAAATAAAAATTGCGGTCTGCCATATAACTTTCAATGTCGTTAGCAAATAATACTACAGATTTGTCAATAAGCCCTGCATCAAACATAAGACTTGAATAATCAGAAATAATTAAATCACAAGCGGGAATAAGCTCGTATAAATCGGGATAATTTGTGGCGTTTATGATTTTATCTGAGTACACCACAAAATCTGATTTTTCCGCTATATTTGGATGGAGACGCATACAAAGCACCCATTCGTCATTGGTGACTTTTTCAAGAGCATTAAGTACGGCATCAAAATCCATCTTGTAACATTCAAGATTACCATCAGCTCGGAATGTAGGTGCGTAAAGAATTAATCTTTTGTGTTGCGAAATACCAAGCTGTTTTTTAATTTCGGACTGTTTTGTTTCGTCGGTGCTGAATAACGCATCAGAGCGTGGTGAACCGCATTCTAAAATTTCGCCGTCAAACCAAAATGCTTTGCGGCAAAGCTCTGTAAAAAAGCGGCAACCCGATAAGATTACATTTGCCATTTTTGAATCTTTTTTAGCGCTGACCACATAAAACTCATCAAGATTTTCAGCAACATCGGCTTCAATACGCTTTAATGCGGTAGTGCCGTGCCAGGTCTGAACATAAAATTGTTTTTTCCTTTTGGTGACACCTGCGTTTTTACGGCTGTTATCTACCCAAGCGGCTGCCGTTGCAAGCTCCCACAGATAACGCAGCCCGTTGTATTTTACCGAGCGTATACCGTCAGGCAAACTGTCTTTATATTGTGGGCTAACACCCCATACTATGTCTAAACTCGGGTCAAGCTTTAATAAGGCTTCGGTTATAGCCTTTCCGTTATCGCCATATCCCTTTCCAAAATAACTGGAAAAAACAATTTTCTTGCGGAAAATGGGGAATAAACGGAAGCTTGTCATCAAAAACCGAATCCCTAAATGTTTAATTTTCATTTTTAGGGTATATGGTTTTGCCATAAAAATCCCTTCTTTCTGTAGCTTACTGCTCGGCTGCTTCTTCATTTAAGCATTCGATATACCTTACTGAATATCCAAGCATACCGAAAGCTACTATTGAAATTACTGATAAATAGTAGAAAAGACTGGAAATGAACATACCGCCCGCCAAGGCGCTCAAAACAATGAGTAAGAGCATACCAACCTTAAATAGCGAAGAATTATTCTTAAAACGCAGCTTAATAGCATCCTTAGCACAAAGCGCGAATAAAGCAAACATCAGCAAGAAACCTGCAATACCGTTGCCCATTAAAAGCTCCATATAGCTGTTATGAATTGATTTTTCAGCAATTCGCATATCTTGATTTAATTCAGCGGCAACTAAATGGTAACTTCTTGGACCGAGTCCAACAATAGGATTCTTTTTGAAAACCTTAAAGCCTTCGCCCCAGAGTTCAAGTCGTCCGTTTGAAATATCGTCTTTTGAGCTTATGTCATCTCGGTCAAGTGCCGCAATATCTCCATCAGTTTCACCGTTTAATTCACTGGAAGATGTACCGAAAAAGTGGCTTATGCCGTATTGTGCATAAGGGAGAACCTTTTTAGATAAAGAAACACCCGTGTAGCATAAAGTGACCATAATAACGCCAACAAGAACCGCAGAAATTTCTCTTATAATTATGTTTTTTGATAAAACGCCGTTCTTAAACCTTTTGATAGGTCCGAGAGAAAAATACCATCCGCCTACGAATGCCAAGAACAGAAGAATAAGCAGTGCCATTCTTGAGTTTGAAAGAATTACATATAAAACTTGAAATACAATGTTGGTAATATGTAAACCCTTAAGCCACCTTTTACCCGTTAAAGAAATAAGGTAGATGCTAAGGCAGATAACAATTATTGATACGGCTGCTGCGAAGTTTGGGTCAACAAAAACACCCCATAAGCGCATAACAGTAGCACCGTCATCAACGCGCACAAATCCCTGATTTACAACGGTAGGGTCACCCCAGATATAATTGATGCCGGTGTAAAAAATATCTAAAAAGTATAAAACAAGTGAAATTGCAACGGCTATCATCCACATAATAGATAACGAATAGCCAATAACCTTTATATCTTTGTCGATAGATTTGCGTGTAGAATTTTTACTAACTACATAGAACACGAAAAACTGTATAAACATATTTGCAGTGGCTTTGATATTGTCAACAAAACAGTATTTTGCGTTAAGTAGCGTAGAAATACAAGTGAGTCCGAACAGTGCCACAAGAATCCAGATATACTTTGTTTTTAATGTACTACGGAAATAAAATATATCCCATAAAAAAACAATTGCTGCACCCAAAATGGCTATAATATTCCAAAAATCAAACATCAGCAAGGGTTGTAAGACAGGAATGGTCTGTCGTGCAGTTGAATAGATTAAAACATAAATTATATATATCAAGCGAAAATGAGAAAAAGCATTTTCGTTTTTTAAATATTTTTCCATAGATAACACTCGTCCTTTTTATTTTTTAAGTAAAGGTAATACCTTTTGCCGTGTGAAATCGGCAAACCGACAAAAAAGTATAATACCATACGCATTACGCTTTTTCATTAAATTTACAACAAGCTTCATCACAATATCATTCGTATGAAAGCGGTTAAGCACACATTTTGTGACTTCATCATCAATCATCAAAAGCACGCTTGCTTTTTGCTGTGCTGAAGATAGGTTTGCAGACCTTGAGCTGTTTCTTATTACAGCCGAAATAAAATGCTTTATATAACCTTTATCAATTTGCTGTAAAAACGGTTCAAAATATGTGTCGTTGTTTTTAAGGAATTCTGTTTCCAGTAAAAACTTGCGTTTCGCAAGCTCAAAAAATTCCGGGCTGTATTTACTCGCCAGCGTTTCGTGTGTAGGCTTTCGATACAAATAATAGGCTTCATTTATAGAAAGTACGGATTCTGCAACACCGAACACAGCAATATTGAAAAGAAAGTCTTCAATAAGCTTTGTTTTTTCGAATTTTATATTTACAGAATTCAAAAATTTGCGGCTGTAAGCTTTGTTACAAGCGTATTGAAAAACCCTTGCTTCAGATAATCTTCTGAACATTTCAGACATGTCCTTTTTTGTGTCTGCATAAAAGTCTTGGGGCATAAGATTTTCAACACGAATATTGTCACCGCGACTATTCTCAAAGCACATTTTAATGCCAAATACGAGAATATCGGTTTTTTTAGAAAGCTTTTTATAGCAGTTTTCCAGAGTTGTTGCTTCAAGCGTGTCATCTGAGTCGACAAAAATTATGTATTCGCCCTTTGCTGCATCTATTCCTGTGTTACGCGCGAAGCCCAAGCCTTCATTCTGCGGTTTGTGTATTACGACAACGCGAGCGTCATTTGCGGCAATATCGTCACACATTGCGGGAGAATTGTCGGGTGAGCAATCATCAACCAATATAAGTTCAAAATCCGTAAAGGTCTGATTGAGTATACTCTGGGCCGCAATGTGTAAATATTTTTCCACATTGTAAACAGGCATTACAACACTGAAAAAAGGATTCTTATTAGCCAATTAGTCCATCTCCAAGGTGTAAATAATTTAATTAACTTATTATTAGATTGATTATACCAAAAAACGCGATTTTTGTCAATGAAATAGGGGATATATAAAGCTTGATGTATCAAAGAAAAAAATAAAAAGCACCACCTTGCGATGGTGCTTTTATTTTTTGGTGGAGGCGACGGGAGTCGAACCCGTGTCCAAAAATCAATTCCCAAAACCTTCTCCGAGTGCAGATGCTTGTTAAATTTCCCAAATACAACCATCAAGCATCAAACAGTCATACTCAGTAGTCCTTTAAGCCGTGATACCCTACAGGACTCTCAGGTATTCACATTCACCGCTAATCGACGCCCTTCCGAACTCGCGGTACTTTTCGGTCAGACGGCCGCCTAAATTAGGCAGCTAATGCAACTTTATTGTTGTCAGTTAATTTTAAGTTTGCGGATTTTATAGCGGTCCCGCACCGCTACTCGCTTATCTTGGTTCAAAATCCCTGTCGAAACCTTTACGCCCCCATATATTAAAGTAAGAAGTAATAGGTAAGAGTGAAGAAGTAACAATAAAGTTATTGATTTTGTTCTTTAATTGCTCGTGCTATATCTCGGTCGGCATCGCGTTTTGCGGCAACGGCACGCTTATCGTACAGTTTTTTACCCTTGCATAAACCGACCTGTACTTTTACAAGTGAACCCTTAAAATAAATTGATAGGGGAACAAGGGTTAAACCCTGTTGCTGTACAAGTGAGCCAAGCCGTATTATCTCGCGCTTGTGCATAAGCAATTTTCTAGGCCTTATAGGGTCCTTGTTAAATATATTGCCCTGTTCATAAGGACTTATGTGCATCTGTTTTATAATAAGTTCGCCGTCATCAATACTGCACCAAGCGTCCTTAAGATTAACCGTGCCGCCGCGTATTGATTTAATTTCTGTCCCGAAAAGAGAAATTCCGGCTTCAAAGCTTTCCACAACAAAGTATTCGTGAAACGCTTTTTTATTTGTGGTAATTGTTTTGGTGTTTTCCACCGAAATCACTCCTTTCTTGGATTTAAGATAATGAGCATAACATATTAATTTTAAAATGTCAAGGGGAATTTACTGGATGAAACGGAAATAATCTACAATACCGTCACACAAAGCCTGTGCTTTCTTTTCTATATCCTCAGGATTTGTTGTCGTGCTGTAGTCGTGTGAATTTGATAAAAATCCGTTTTCAGTTAGCACCACAGGGCAGTATGTCATACGCGCCATAAAGTAATAGTGGAAACGCACGGGCCAATTTCTTATAAACACATCGGTATTGTCCATCCGTGTATCAATGAAATCGGCTGCGATTTTTGAGAATGGTGTAAAGTGATATGAGCCAAAGCCGCTTTGCGTGGTGCCATAATCGTGATGTATTGCGATACAAAAGTCTGCATCGGCGTGTCTCAGCATGTCCTGTTTATCGGGTGGGTTTACCGTTGAGTCGTCGGTTCTTGACATAATAACGGTAGCCCCCAGTGCTTCTAACTTTTCTTTTAATATATTGGCCAACCTTAAATTGCATACGGCTTCGCGGTTATTATACGAAAAGCCTGTGGCACCACCGTCTGTACCGCCGTGTCCTACATCTATAAATATACGGGCGCCTATAAGAGAATCGGTATTCTCAAGCTTTACAGGTTGCAAAAATTTAAAGATTAAACGGCCATCTTCATCATAAAAGGCATCCCAACCGTAAAAACCGCCTGTTTTTTTAAGGTGCAGTCGTAATGTGTGGTCATATCCGTTATTGATAATTTCTGCTGATTCGAAAA
Organism: Acutalibacteraceae bacterium; assembly: GCA_045590755.1. Lineage (GTDB taxonomy): Bacteria > Bacillota > Clostridia > Oscillospirales > Acutalibacteraceae > SIG565. The sequence continues at coordinate 21,774 of JAZNRP010000045.1, read as the reverse complement.
TAGGATGGTCTGTGGGGATTTCTACAGTACCCGTAAATACTGTAGCATAGCAAAAGGTAATATCAATATAAGAATATGTAACATTGTCAAATGTGTAGTCCTGATATTTCTCACTCTCGTAGCTTTGATTTAGTATATCAAAATAAAAGGGTGCTTTCCAAAGAGTATCCAATTTTAAATAGGTATAACGCTCGTCAGATTGGAGGGCGGCAACCCCTATCTCGTTATGGTCGGGTAAAGTACCTAATTCTGTCTTTGTGACAGTGCGTTTATAGCTTTTTGAAGTATAGGTATTAAGGTAAACGCGTCTTCCACAACGAAGTAGGACATATTCGTTATTGTTATCTATTATGGTGCCCTCAGCACAGTAATCCATTGTGCCTTCAGGTAAATAGTTGTTTGTAGGGCGAGAGTAGTCGTCGGTTGTATTACCGTTGAAAGTTTCGGCAGAGGTGGTAACAATTGTTGCAACAATGCCTGAGCCGACATCAATATATCTATTTCCTTGCGGTGTCACAGCAGGGTCGGTGTCTTTAATTATACTGCTTTTTTTAACAGTAATCTTACCAGAATAATATTCTTCGGTAATACCGTTATAAGTGGCTTTGAATTTAACCTTGCCCATATCGGTATCGGTGAGTTTGTTTTTAGGTAAACTAAAACTACCCGAAAAAACCGAGAAGGTATCATCACCTCTAAGTTCTTCGTCCTGCTTGTCCTGCTTTGTTAAGGTTATTGTTTCGCCCGAAAAGGTTGCGGTCACCGTACTGCCCGTACGGGCGGTAACATTAACAACAAAAACAGAACCGCTGTTGTAGGTCTGCGCATTTTTTGGTGTGTAACTTTCTATAACGACATATCTGTAGGTTATAGTAAAGATTTTGGAAATATCTCCGTTTTTAACGGTCACGGTGTTTTTACCGAGTTTTAATGTTACGGTGTGGGTGAACATACCGTTTTCGTCACGCTCAATCTCCTTGTCATTTAATGTAAGTGGTAAATCGGGGACAGAACTGCCAGAAAAGGTTACGGTAGGTTTAGTTGTTGTAAAGTCGGTAGATGCCGGTGAAGCAATTACGAATTCAGGCTTAGGTTCGGGTTCAGGCTCAGGCTCGGGAACCGACTCCGGCTGAGATTCGACGCTTGGCACATCAGAAGAAATATCTACATTAGAATCTATAGTATTACCGCCTTTATTTGTACTCAAGGCAATAGTAACCGTTATTAAACCTACAACTAAAAGAAGTGAAATTGCGGAAATGATAATATTTTTTTTATTTTTAAAAACTAACTGAAAAACTTTTGTAACAAACGACATATAAAAGCCCCCGAGAAATAGCATCAATATATAAAACGATTAGTACGATAAAAATGTGACATATATGTGTTAATAATTTTATCATATTATTTTTGAATATGCAATAAAAGAATACTGCATATCTTAAACCGCTGCGTAAATTTATTGCATAATTATGCAACAAAACATGGATTAAATGCATAATTTTGAAAAAATTTTTAAAAAATATGTAAAAACACTTGCATTTTTTTACAAAAGGTGCTATAGTATGTTTACAAAATAAATTTTGGAGGAAAAATTTATGAAAAAGATATTAGCATTAACACTCGCAGTTCTTATGATTATCGCTTGCTTTGCAGGTTGCGGCGAAACTGAAAAAGTAGCAAAGGTTAAAATTATTGACATTAACCTTACCGAAGAAGATTATGCATTCGGCGTTGATAAGAATCAACCCGAGTTACTTGCAAAGGTAAATGAATTTGTTGATAAGATTAAGAAGGATGGTACATTTGATACTATCTGTGACAAGTATTTCGGTGACGGTGAACCTACCGCAGTTAAGTCTGCTACAGAAGATGCAACAAAAGACCAGCTTGTAGTTGCTACAAACGCTCAGTTTGCTCCGTTTGAATACAAGGAAGGCGATAGCTTCTATGGTATTGATATGGAAATTGCAAAGCTTCTTGCAGATTACTTAGGTCAGGAGCTTGTAATTAAGGATATGGAATTTGATGCTGTTTGCTTGACAGTTGGTCAGCACAAGTGCGATATTGCTATGGCAGGTCTGACTGTAAACGCTGAAAGAGAAGAATATGTAACCTTCTCAACTCCTTACTACAAAGCAAACCAGAAGCTTATCGTTAAGGGTGACGACACAACATTTGATGCGTGTAAGACAACAGCTGATGTTGAAGCAATTCTTAAGGGTCTTGACAAAGCAACAAAAATTGGCTATCAGAACGGCACAACAGGTGGCCTTTATGTAGAAGGCGATGCTGATTGGGGCTTCGATGGCTACGATGTTGAGGGTAAGGGCTACGGTTCAGGCTCACTTGCAGTACAGGACCTTATCAATGGAAACATTAAGTTCGTTATTATCGACTCTGACCCGGCAAAGTTTATTGTTGATGCAATTAACGAAGTAGCTTAAAATTTATAAAACTTAATTTATTGCAATAGCCTGGCCGTACGGCGAGGCTATTGTGTTGTTCTAAAGGAAATTTATTATGGGAAATTTTGGTTTGAAGATAGAACGCTTTATAGAAGTTTTTATTGATAAAGGCGGCTATAAGGAGGTTCTTACGGGACTGCAAAACACTCTCAAGATAGCAGTTCTCGGTTTATTAATAGGTATAGTTATAGGTACACTTATTGCGGTTGTTCGTGTATTGCCAAAGTACAAGGTTTTACCGCGTGTTTTGAATGCAATTTGCACTTTTTATGTTGCCTTTTTCCGCGGTACGCCTATGGTTGTGCAGTTGCTTTTGTCATACTATGTTGCGCTGCCGCTTATGGGTATAAATTTACCGTCTGTAACGGTAGCAACTGCGGTTTTCGGTCTTAATTCGGGCGCATATATTTCAGAAATTATGCGCGGCGGCATTATGTCGGTTGACCCCGGTCAAATGGAAGGCGGAAGGGCTATGGGTCTTCCATTTTCCAAGACTATGCTCGCTATTGTAATTCCGCAGGCGGTTAAGAATATTTTACCTACATTGGGCAATGAATTTATTACCCTTATTAAAGAAACATCGGTTGTAAGCTTTGTAGGCGCATTGGACCTTTATGTAGCCTTTAACCGTATCGGCTCAAACAGCTATGAGTTTATGGTACCGTATCTTGTAATGGCGCTCATATACATAGTCCTTGTACTAATAATAAGCGGTCTTGTAAAAATGATGGAAAGGAGCTTGAGAAAAAGTGATAGAAGTCGTTAATCTCAGAAAATCCTTTGGAAAAATCAATGTCTTAAACGGTATTGATGTTACCATCAAAAAAGGCGAAAAGGTAGTGGTTATTGGTCCTTCGGGTTCGGGTAAATCCACATTTTTAAGATGTCTTAACTGTATGGAAGACCCAACATCAGGCAGTATTATTTTCGGCGGCGTTGATATCGCAGATATGAGCGTTGATATTAACATACACCGTCAAAAAATGGGTATGGTATTCCAGCATTTCAATTTGTTCAATAATAAAACAGTTATTGAAAATATAATGTTAGCCCCATTATATGTTGAGAAGAAGCGTATGCGCAAACTGCGCTTTAGAAACCCTAATAATGAGCCAATAAAAACCACAAAACAAATTAAAGCAGAGATTCGCGAAAATGCCATAAAATTGCTTCAGCGAATAGGGCTTGAGGAAAAGGCAAATTCGTACCCGTCACAGTTGTCCGGCGGACAGAAGCAGCGTGTTGCGATTGTCAGGGCTCTGGCTATGAATCCCGATGTGATTTTGTTTGATGAACCAACAAGCGCACTTGACCCCGAAATGGTAGGGGAAGTGTTGGAATTAATGAAGGAACTGGCAAATGACGGCATGACAATGGTTGTTGTAACTCACGAAATCGGATTTGCGCGTGAAGTGGCTGACAGGGTACTGTTTATTGATGACGGTATTATTATGGAAGAAGCACCGCCCGAAGAGTTTTTCGGCAATCCAAAATGCGACCGTCTTAAAGATTTCTTATCTAAAGTACTTTAAAAAAGAGCACCTTTTGGGTGCTCTTTTTTTTGTTTAATAATTGTTGTTATTGTTTCTGTTTTGGTCGTTTTGTCTGTTCTTATCTTGATTATTAGAATCGTTCTTTTTGTTTTGGTCTTTCTTTTGCTTGTTATCGTTATAATTGTTATTGTTACTATTGTTATTATTGTTATTGTTACTATTGTTATTATTGTTGTTGTTATTATTATTGTTTTTGTTGTTATCGTTAAAGTTTTTGTTGTTATCCATGTGAAATCACCCCGCTTCCGCAATTATTGTTTGCGAAAACGGGGCGATTTATTCATTATTTAATGCCGAAAAGGGACTTGGCGTTATTTGTTGTTATTTCCAAAATTTTACTATAGGGAATACCCTTAATTTCGGAAATCTTTTCGGCAACTTGGCTTATATATGCCGAATTATTAATTTTACCGCGGAATGGCTCGGGCGCCATATACGGAGCATCGGTTTCAAGCAAAATCCGTTCTATTGGAATTTCTTTTACAACTTCGCAAATTTTCCTTGCGTTTTTAAAGGTAACAACACCGCCGATACCAATATACATACCAAGTTTTATAATTTCTTCTGCCATTTCGACACTTCCCGAAAAACAGTGAAGCACACCGCGCGGTTGATGCTTTTTTATCAACTCCAGGGTTAGTCTGTGGGCTTCGCGGTCGTGAATTATTGTAGGCATAGAAATTTCATTAGCTAATATAAGCTGTTGCTCGAACAACCTTCGTTGGTTTTCCATAAACTCTATGTCCCAATAATAATCCAGTCCGATTTCACCAACAGCCACGGCTTTGTCACTCTTTAAAATGGCAACCAAGGAATCTTTATCAAGCACAGTATCGTTATCTACGCTTTCAGGGTGAATACCTGCCGCCGCATAGCAAAACGGGTATTTTTCTGCTAAACTCACCGAAATTTTTGAAGTTTCTATATCTACGCCGCAGTTAATTATTCCGCCGACATTATTTTTTGGCATAATAGATAGTATTTCATCCCGTATGCCGTCAAATTTTTCGTCATAGTAATGGGCGTGTGTATCAAAAATAAATGTATCTGACATTATCTTATCTTACTTCCCGCAGGAATATCGTCAACAAATATTACCTTTGCATCTTCGCCTACATCGGCTGCCAAAATCATACCGTTGCTTTCAACCCCACAAAGTTTTGCGGGTTTAAGGTTCGATACAACAATGATTGTGCGGCCAATTAAATCTTCGGGCGTATACCAAGGCGCAATACCTGATACCACTGTTCTCGGTTTGTTCGAGCCATCGTTTAATGTTAATTTCAAAAGTTTTTTGGCTTTAGGTACAGGCTCACAAGCGGTGATTTTTGCGGTAAGCAACTGAACCTTTGCAAAATCATCAATTGAAATTTGCTCAATTGTAGCAACATTTTCTATTGCTTCAGCCTTAGTTTCACTTTCCTTTGCAATTTCTTCCAGGGTTTTTTGTAAATCAATTCTTGCAAACAAAGCTACCGCATCACTAACAGAATATTCTTTAACTGAGAACATTTCTAAAGCCTTAATATCGGTACCGAGCTGAGCAAAAATCTTTTCGCAGCTATCGGGTATAAAGGGCGTTAGCATAACTGCCAAAAGTCTGATGCATTCTAATAAATTATAAAGAACTGCGGCGAGTCGCGGCTTTAATGCTTCATCCTTAGCAAGTGCCCAAGGTGTAGTTTCATCAATATACTTGTTGCAACGCTTGGCAAAGTTCATAATAAGCTCTGCCGCTTCAGCGTTGCGGTAGGCGTCCATAAGAAAGTAGTAACGGCTTACCGTTTCATTAGCAGTAGCGAGTAATTCTCTATCACACTCTTCGGTAATACCAGTATCATCACCCGAAATTTTACCACCGAAATATTTATTTGTCATGGCAATACTGCGGTTTACAAGGTTACCAAGCGTATTTGCAAGGTCAGAATTAAAACGGGTAATAAATGTCTCATAGGTTATGGTGCCGTCCTGCGCATAAGGAATTTCGGAAAGCAGATAATATCTTACTGCATCAACACCAAAACGAGCAGCCAACTCATCTGCATAAAGCACATTACCCTTTGATTTGCTCATTTTGTCATCGCCCGAAAGTACCCAAGGGTGACCTAATACCTGTTTGGGTAAGGGCAGCCCTAAAGCCATAAGAATAATAGGCCAGTAAATTGTGTGGAAACGAACAATATCTTTACCTATAACATGTAGGTCGGCGGGCCAGTTTTTGTTAAACAACTCGCTACTGCCGTCAGGATTGTAGCCGATACCGGTTATATAGTTTGACAGTGCATCAATCCAAACATAAATTATGTGTTTGTCGTCAAATTCAATCGGAACCCCCCATTTGAAAGAAGAACGGGAAACACAAAGGTCGGAAAGTCCGGGCTTCAAGAAGTTGTTTATCATTTCATTTTTGCGGGATTCAGGCTTGATAAAGTCAGGATTCTGCTCGTAGTATTCCAAAAGTCTGTCCTGATATTTACCGAGCTTTAGGAAATAGGCTTCTTCCTTTGAGTCGGTTACATCGCGGCCGCAGTCGGGACATTTTCCGTCAACCAACTGTGACGGTGTAAAGAAAGATTCACAGGGCACACAGTACTTACCTTCGTAGTGTCCTTTGTAAATATCGCCCTGCTCATATAATTTTTTGAATATTTTCTTAACTGCATCTACATGGTCTTCATCGGTTGTACGGATGAAGCGGTCGTATGTTGTGTTAAGGCAATCCCATACATCGCGAATTTGCTTTGAAACTCCGTCAACATACTCTTTAGGTGAAACCCCTGCCGCAGTAGCACAGTCTTCAATTTTCTGTCCGTGCTCGTCAGAGCCTGTCATAAAATAAACATCATAGCCCATCATTCTTTTGTATCGGGCTATCATATCAGCAAGAACGATATCGTATGAATTACCGATATGCGGCTTGCGGGAAGTATAGGCTATAGCCGTAGTAATATAAAACTTTTTGTTGTCAGACATATATATTCTCCTTCAAAAACTAAAGTAGATTAGTTTTATTTTTTTTGAAACGATTGCCAAAAATATCTTTTATTTTTTTCTCATCGGCACCGATACCGCCCAGAATAATACAGTAAAGCAGACCGGTATGCACCCAAAGCATTGTCATATCAATAATTGAATGTATGAGTATTGCTGCGGTTATTGAAAAAATCAATACGGTTATACTGCTTTTGCGAAGCAGATTTTTGCAAAGTACAACCCTGTAGAAAATAATAAAAATCATTATAAGTAAGATAATCGAGCCAATTATGCCAAAACTAAGCAAAGATTCTAAAAATATATTGTGCGCGTGTGTAGTCTGATATGCGGCGGGATTGCCGAGACTGATTTTATAGTATGCAAAAAAGCCGCGACCAAACCAAGGTGTTTGCTTAATAGAATCTATTGTAAGGTCCCAAATCAAAACGCGGTTGTCAAATGTGCCGTCGGCCTGCATTATTCTTGGGAAGAAATTTTCAAAAATTTCGGGGGAAGTGTAAAGTAAAGCCGCCGCAAATGCCACGACGATAAACATAATACTCAGTAGCTGATGGCGTCTTGCGATAAGAAGCAGTATTGAAAGACCAACAAGTACTTCAATCCATGCAAACATACTCTCAGTCAAGAACATAGCGACAGCCGCCAGAATAGCAATAGCATAATAATATTTTTTATCGGTGCCGCGAAGTACTACCTTGTAGGCACAAATAAGGATTACCGCCGCCATAATTGAGCCTAAATAATTGGGGTGAAAATAGAGTGAAAAATAATAATTATTAAAGAAATCCCCAAAACAACGATGCCATTCTACATTAAAAAATATAATTTTTTCAAGAATGACTATGCAAGACGCAAAAATTGATGTAACACAGATAAGGTCAAGTGCGTTTTCAAAAAGCTCACTGGTCATTATACTGCGCAGATAATAGCCCAATACCAATAAAACAAAGAAAAACAACGAGCAGAAAACGCCCAGAACATTTTTGTAAACAATAGCGATAACCGCTGTGTAAACGGTAAACACAGGAATTAAAAAAGAACCCAAATGATTAAAAACGGTATTCTTAAAGTCAGTTTTAATCATAATATAAAAGCTTAAAACCGCTATTATGGCGATGGAAAGGTAGTAGGGTAAAAATACACTTATCGCCGCAAGAAAAACCACATTTTCATCCTTAGATAAATCCGTGTGGCGCTTTAAAAAGGTTTTCATACAAACACCCCGATTCTTTTGAAATTACGGTTTGTTAAATAGATGCACAATAAATGATAATACAGCTGATAGTAAAATATACAAGTAGGCGTCCCCCGATGTAATGGGAGAAACCTGATTTAAGTAGGAACTGTAGATAAATACTGCCGTAGAAATAATGCAGGAGATAATATGGAAAGCTCTAAGGAAAGATATGTCGCGCTTAATTTTAGCCGCCGCGTTAAAAATAGATATAAACGCTTGTGGAGAACCTTTATGCGCGGCATAGGAAGAAATGTCATCTTCTGCCTTGGTGGAGTTTTTATATAACTGTGCACCCGAACTACCCATAACAAAAACCGACTCTTCATAAAGACCGAAATAATCGCAAACCATCTCTCTTGTAATATTAGGGTCGCAGGTGTCAACCAGTAGGGTAACACCCGAAGCGCATAGCTTTTGGAGTTCGAAAGCAATAGCTTCATCAACATTATATTTAACCATAAGAAGAGCACAAGGCTTTTCGTCACTTGCCACATAAACGGGGAAGTAGCCGCCGCGAAGAATTTTTTTATCAACTTCAAGCGGTGGGGTTTTAATTCCGTGTGCTTCAAGCAGTGTGCGGTTTCCTATAAATACATGGCGATTTCCAACCCATCCGCTTATACCCAATTTTTCTTCATATTTTACCGAGTCGGCGGTAGGTACTTTTTTATCAACCGTTTTTGCAATTTCCGAGAAAATTGCACGGTAAGGACTGTCTATTTGCTTTGCGATAGCGGCTGCAAAAAGCAAGGTGTCGTCAATTTTATTGGGATCAAGCACCTTCATATTAAATAGGGAAATGGTGCCGCTGGGGAACAAATCGCATGAACGAAGTGTTATGGCGTTTGCAAGTTCAATTTTATTAGCGGCAGTACTGCCTGTTATCATACCGCCTAAACGGTTAAGTCTTTTAGCGGCAGAGCGAAGCGGCAATATGTCGGTGAAATACACTGTTGGTGAGAGTAAAAGTGCCGAAAATACAGCAAGAGCCATTAAAAAACCGTTTAAGGAAGAAGTGTAGACCCAGTAAAATACTCCCGCAAGAACAGAAAAAATGAAAGAAATTAATACAAAAATGGAAAACGAACGGTTTGTCACCTTGTCAATTTCGGTGTTTCTTATGAAGTCGTGTACATTAACGCAAGGCGCATCAACACCCACAAGCACATCGCCATCAACAGAGTTTTTTGCCATAGCGAAGGTTATTTGTTTGTCGTCAATAAACTTAATTGCATATTTTTTATTTTTTGAAGCAACAATTCTGAAATTGCCTAAAATGTACGCTTCGCGCATATATACTGCAATTACCTTGAAAATAAATGTCAGGCTTATAAAAAGCAGAGTGTAGTAGGGATTTTTACCTACAATGAGTGACTGAATTGCATATATCAGGGAAAAAGCGCCCAAAACACCCGAAACGCTTTCGGGTCTGTATTGCCGACGGAATAAATAAATTACGGCACCGACAGAGTCGTAATTTATTAGGTAAATTACCGTAAACACCGCCGTGCTAATAATTCCGAAAAATGTCTGGTTGATATATAGCATATCGTGAATAGAAGGAATTAAAGGTAGCGCTAAAAGAATTTCGAAAATGAAAGTAAGCAAAATTCTGGTGCGTGCCGATTTAAGCTTATCTATAAGATGCATACCTATTCTCTTTGCATCGGCAAAGCAGGTGTAGTCATCATCAACTGTAAATTGTTCGTCTTCAAGTGAAAATGGATTAACAAGCAGGGTGGAGGGCTGCTCATGTTCGTCTTCGAACAATTCGCCGCCAAGGTCGATGATTTTTGTGCCGCTTGTGATGTCTTCCATTTTTTTGGACGAAGAAACCGCATCAAACATCACGGTTTTTTCGGTGAAATCATCGGTATTATCAATGTCCGAAATGGTGGCAATAGGTGTACTGGCCTTTTTTTCGGATTGCATTTCAATCTTTTCGTAATTTTTACTATCATTCTTCTCGTCCGTTTTAGTGGGCGGTACAAATGAAACAGAGCCTAAATTATTAAGCTTTTCCAACAACTCGGCTGCCTTATTTTCGGATGCGTTTATAATACTTTCTATGCTGTCAAGCTCATAAACCGGCTTATTACTCTCTTTAACCCCGCCGCCGTCGGCAATATAGGGCATACATTTATCAAGTAAGGTTTTGCCGTCATTTTCTTTTTTGAGATTAACTCTTTCTGTCGGCATTACCTTAGTGGTGTTTGCAGGCTGTGCATTGTTTTTAACACGCTGCTTTAGCGCTTCAAGCGGAGAAACGCCGTTTGCACCGTCCATAGAGATGTTTTGAGTGGTTCGTTTTGGTTTAGTATTATTCCCCAAAACTTCATCGGCAGTTAAAGCGTGTGGGGACACATGTATAAAAGACGGGTTTTTAAGGCCCGATTCTTCAGGTATGTAATCAGAATTGTCCGCATGTTTGCCTTTTTTAGATTTTTGAAACAATCCCATCGCTATCCTTCATATCCTTTCAAAAAAATTAACCCCGTTTTTTAACTACTTCGTACATAAGTATACCTGCCGCAACCGAAGCGTTAAGTGAATTTATTTTCCCCTTCATCGGCAGACTTATAATTTCATCACATTTTTGAGAAACAAGCTTGCCTATACCGTTACCTTCATTTCCTATAACAATGGCAACCGGAATATCATAATCAAAATCAGTGTAAGGCTTGCCGTCCATGTCGGCACCGAAAACCCAAATACCTTCCTTTTTAAGACGGTCAATTTCATTTGCAATATTTGTAACACGCGCAACCTTCATATATTCAAGCGCACCGCTGGCACTCTTAGCCACCGTTGCATTGAGAGAAGCACTGCGACGCTTCGGAATGATTATACCGTGTGCACCTGCGGCCTCGGCGCTTCTTATAATAGCTCCGAGATTGTGCGGGTCTTCAATTTCATCGCAAATAATAATAAAGGGTTTTTCGTTAAGTTCCTTAGCGCATTCAAGTATGTCGTCAACTGTGGAATATTCCTGAGCCGAAAACATAACCGCAACGCCTTGGTGAAGAGCGCCGCCGCATAGAAAATCTAATTTTTGAGGTGAAACTTCTTTAATTAAAATTCCCTTTGCCTTACACTTTGCAATTATGGCAGTAACCGAGCCGCCCGTAGTTCCGTGCGCCACAACCAAACGGTCAATTTCGCGACCTGAGCGTATGGCTTCGAGTACGGGATTTCTGCCGCAAATTATATTACTGTTTAATGAATTTTCCTTTAGTTCCATCAAACCAAAATCTCCCTAATATATAATTAAATATATTATAACATAAATCTTTTAAAAAAAGAAGAGTTAATTATTAGAAAAAAGTAAAACACCATAATATTTTTTTGAATTTTGCAAATGCTTGAGTTATAAGGCATTAAAAAAGGAGAGTTAAAATGTCAAGAAATATAAAACAGGTAAAGGCTTACGAAATGCTTGATTCACGCGGAAACCCAACGGTTGCCGCAGAAGTAACACTTATAGATGGCAGTGTTGGGTTTGCTTTGTCACCGTCGGGTGCATCTACAGGTGCATATGAAGCCTACGAATTGCGCGATTCGGACGCTACACGCTACGGTGGTAAGGGTGTTAAAAAGGCAGTAAATAATGTAAATGAAAACATCAGTAAGGCAATAATGGGGATGTGCGCCGAAAATCAAACCGAAATAGATTATAAAATGGTTGAGCTTGACGGCACCGAAAATAAATGTAATATTGGCGCTAATGCAATGCTCGCTGTATCAATGGCGGTAGCAAAGGCAGCCGCCGCATCGTATAAATTACCGCTTTATAAATATTTGGGTGGCTTAAATGCCGCAAGATTACCGCGACCTATGATGAATATTTTAAATGGCGGAGCCCACGCAAAAAACAATATAGATATTCAGGAATTTATGATAATGCCGTTTATTGACGCATCCTTTAGTGAAGGCATTCGTTGTTGTAGTGAAGTATATCATACACTCGGTAAAATATTAGAAAAATATAATATGACGGGCGTTGGGGACGAAGGTGGCTTTGCACCCGACCTTAAAAGCGATGAACAGGCAATAGAAATCATCTGCACCGCAATAGAAAAGGCAGGATTTACTACAAACGAATTTAAAATAGCGCTTGATATTGCATCAAGTGAGTGGTATCAGGGGAATGGGGTATATCATTTACCGAAACGAAATGTAAATATGAGTGGCGAGTCACTTATAAAGATGTATGAAGACCTGTGTAAAAAGTACCCGATAGTGTCAATCGAAGACGGACTCAGCGAAGATGACTGGGACAATTGGAGGATTATGACCGATGCATTAGGTCGCGATGTTCAGCTTGTGGGCGATGATTTATTTGTTACAAATCCCGTAAAACTGTGCTACGGAATTGATAATCAGGTGGCAAATGCAATACTTGTAAAGCCTAATCAGATAGGTACATTGACCGAAACCATGCGTGTTATAAGAATGGCGCAGCAAAACGGCTATAATCCCGTAATATCTCATCGTTCGGGTGAAACAGAAGACACCACGATTGCCGATATTGCGGTTGCCACAAATGCGGGACAAATAAAAACGGGGGCGCCGTGCAGAAGTGACAGAGTTGCAAAATACAACCGGTTAATGTTTATAGAAAACGAAATTGCAGAGTAAAAAAAGGTTGCTTAAAGCTTAGCTTTAAGCAACCTTTAAAATTATTCAGTTAATTCTGATGTGCAGTGCGGACAACGGGTAGCGTCATACGCAATCTCACTTTTGCAGAAAGGACAGGTTTTAATTGTAGGAGCGGCTTCTTCTACAATTTCTTCCTTTTTGCCGAGAGACGCCAGCTTATTACCAAGCTCTTCTGCCTTTTTAACGGCCTTAACAATAAGGAAAATTATAAATGCCATAATAACAAAGTTAATTACAGAAGATAGGAATTTTCCGTACTCAAGATAAACGGCAGCATCGCCTTCTCCCATAATATGTAGCCTTGCACCAAACTCGGTTTTAACAATAAGGTCGAGTATCGGCTGAATGATGTTCTCTGTAAGACTTGTTACTATGTCCTTGAAAGCGGCACCTATGATAACACCGACTGCAAGGTCAAGCACATTACCCTTAGTAATAAAATCCTTGAATTCATTTAAAAACTTTTTCATTATGCTTCTCCTTTATTTATATAACAATTCTCGGCACACGCTTTGAAATGCCGCAAATTATTTCGTAATTTATGGTGTCGCATTTTTTTGCAATCTCGGTTGCAGTTATCTCTTCACCTAAAAGAATTACCGTGTCACCGATTTTTACATTCTGTATATTACTTACATCAATTAAAAACTGGTCCATACAAATGCGGCCTAATATGTCTGCCCGACAGTTATTCACTATAACTTGTCCGCAAGAAGAAAGCTTTCTCGGAAAGCCGTCACCGTAGCCTGCAGTAACGGTGGCTACCGTCATTTCCTTATCTGCTATAAAGGTTCTGCCATAGCTTAAAGACTCACCTTTGCTTATTTTTTTCACCATACTTACTACCGATTTAAAGGTCATTACGGGTATTAAACCGTCAGTTTTTATGGAGTTAGAAGGTGCTAAGCCGTAAAGCACAATACCCGGACGGCAGAAATTTGTAAAATCATCATTAGTACCAAAAGTAGCGGCAGAGTTGTTACTGTGAATGATAGATGGATTTATTCCGCTTTCATTCAATTTCTTAACCGCCGATTTAAAAAGCTGCAACTGTTTTAAAGTGAATTCTGTGCCTTCAGGAGATAAATTGTCCGCATCGGCAAAATGAGAGAAAACGCCTTCTGTAAAAAGGCAGGGTAGGGTGGCAGCGGTAATTGCATCCTGAATTTCGGGGAGCTTATCATTTCGGCAATTAAAACCGATTCTGCCCATACCTGTGTCGAGCTTTAAATGAATATTTAATCGGCAGTTATTATTTGTGGCATCAACCGATAGCTCCTTGGCATAATCAAGACTGTAAACGGCTTGGGCAATATTATAGTCGCATAATTCCTTAACACATTCGGCGGGTGTGTAGCCTAAAATCAAAATATGACCCTTAACACCGTAAGAGCGCAACTCAAAGGCTTCGCTTATGTTAGAAACAGCGAAACTGTTAACACCATTTTCCTGCAGGGCAGAAACAATAGGCTCAACACTGTGGCCATAGGCATCGGCTTTTACAACCGCTATAATTTCCTTTTTTCCAGTGCGTTCCTTTACAATTCTTAAATTGTTAAGTAGGGCATCAATATTTATTTCAGCCCACGCTCTTTTAATAAAATTCACTATATCACCCCGTTACATAAGGGAAAATATTAAACTGAAAGCTCGTTAGCCATATTGTACATTTCAATATCAAATGGCTTTTGCATATTAAGTGCTTCGTAAATATCAAAATCAACAATAGAATTGTCGCGGTAAGCAACAACACGGTTGCCGATACCTTGGCTTAAAAGCTTAACTGCGGCGTGCCCCATTACACTTGCCATAACTCTGTCACGAACGGTGGGTCTACCGCCGCGTTGAACATGACCCAAAACAGTAGGTCTGGTTTCAATGCCGGTTAGTTTTTCTATTTCCTTAGAAAGCTCGGACGCCTTGCCAGCGCCTTCGGCAACAATAATGATAAAATGCTTTTTACCGGTAGCCTTGGTTCTCTTGATTTTATCAATAACATCTCGCTGTAAATCAAACTCAACCTCTGGCACTAAAATAGAAGTAGCACCAACTGCAATACCTGTTTCAAGTGCCAACCAACCAGCGCCTCTACCCATAACCTCAACAACGCTACAGCGTTCGTGTGATTGTGTGGTGTCACGCAATCTATCAATCATTTCCATTGCAGTATTCATTGCAGTATCAAAGCCTATGGTATAATTGGTAGAAGTAATATCATTATCAATGGTGCCCGGTACACCAACACAGGGAATACCGTGCAGAGATAAATCTCTGGCACCGCGGAACGAGCCATCGCCGCCGATAACAACAATACCTTCAATTCCTTCCTTTTTACAGGTTTCAACAGCCTTTTGGATGCCGGCTTCGGTTTTAAATTCGGGACTTCTGGCTGTATAAAGAACGGTACCGCCACGATGAATAATTTCAGAAACTGAGCGGATGTTCATATCACTTATTTCGCCATCTATAAGACCATTATAGCCGCGGCTGATACCCTTAACATTAATTCCCATTGCAGCGGCACTTCTGACAACGGCACGAACTGCGGCGTTCATGCCCGGTGCGTCACCGCCACTGGTTAAAACTCCTATAGTTTTCATAAAAATACATTCCTTCTTTTATATCAATTATATTGATTATATAGCAAAATTAAAAATTATTCAACCATTTTTACGCTATTATTTCCCACAATTTTGGAAATTTCGTCTATTATATTGCTTTTTTCATCTATTTTCATACCGTCCGGCACTGCAAACTGCTTCTTTGTATCTTCGCAGAAAATAACAACTCGGGTGTTACCGCTAAAACGGGGAAGAATAGATTTAACTTTTTCGGTTTTATCAGAATTAATTGACGGCACCTTGATATATAAGGTTTTTTCCTTTTTGGAAAGCAAATTTTTTTGCTCATCGGTTATAGCCGTAACACCGTCACATATTATTTCGGTAGGCTTGTCGTCACGCTCAGATATTTTTCCGCTTAAAATTAGTATATTGTTTTCTTTCAGTAAATGCTTGGAAACTGCGTATGCGGAATTAAACATAGTAACATCAATAGAGCCACTAAGGTCTTCGGCAGTAGCATACAGTATGACCTGACCGCTTTTAAGGGTTTTAAGTTTTATACTACTAAGCAGTGCTACAAGCGTAATACGCTGACCATCCCCAAATTTACCGTTTAAGATATCATCGGTTTTAGCCGAGCCTATGCGCTTGGCGAATGCCGCATATTCTTCCATCGGATGTCCCGATAAATATATGCCCGTAGCTTCCTTTTCGAGTCTTAATAATTCTGACTTTGGCATTTCAAGAATATTAGGTAAAGTAAAACCGCCCGATTCTTCGGTCTGGTCAAATAGGTTAATCTGTCCTGCAGTGCGATATTTTTTCTCGGCTTCGACGGCACTAAGCACCGCATCTATGGAATAAAGCATTTGTTTGCGGGTCTGCTCTAAAGAATCCATTGAGCCGCTTTTTATAAGCGTTTCAAGTGCGCGTCGGTTAAAGTCCCGACCACTAAGCCTTAAGCAGAAATCATACATAGAAGTATAGTTTCCGTTTGCTTCACGCTCTGTAATGATTCGTTCAATAAGTGTAGCACCAATGTTTTTAATAGCACAAAGGCCGAAACGGATTTCGCCATTTTTACCGTAAAAATCTGCCATACTTTTATTAACATCGGGTGGTAAAAGCTTCAAATTAAGCCTTTTACATTCGGCATTGTACTGTGAAATTTTACCCGTGCCGTCAAGCACGCTTGAAAATAGGGCGGCCATATACTCAGACGGGTAGTTGCATTTAAGATATGCCGTTCTGTACGCTATGACACCATATGCTGCAGCGTGACCTTTGTTGAATGCATAGGAAGCAAAAGCCGACATATCGTCAAAAATAGTGTTGGCAATGTGTTCGGGCACACCGCGTTTTATGGCGCCTTCGCATATAACATTACCGTTTTCATCGGTTTCGCCGTATATAAATGCCTTGCGCTCCTTTTCCATAACATCGTGTTTTTTCTTTGACATAGCGCGGCGTACAATATCGGCGCGACCTAAGGAATAGCCCGCAAGACTTCTGCAAATCTGCATGACCTGTTCTTGATATACAATACAGCCGTAGGTGACATCAAGTATCGGTTTAAGCAGGGGATGCGCGTAGGTAACATCTTTTGGATTATGGCGGTTATTTATATATTTAGGGATTGAGTCCATAGGACCGGGACGGTAAAGTGACAAAATAGCAATAAGGTCTTCAATGTTTTCGGGTACAAACTGCCGTAAAACATTCTTCATACCTTCACTTTCAAATTGGAAAACGCCTTCGGTGTAGCCGTTTGCCATCATTTCTAAGGTCTTTTTGTCATCAAGCGGTATTTTTTCAATGTCAAAATCGGGGTTTTCTTCACGAATACGCCTTTCGGTAACATCAATTATGGTGATGTTTCTAAGTCCCAAAAAGTCCATTTTGAGTAGCCCTAATTCGTCCAGAACAGTCATTGTATATTGGGTAACCACCGCTTCATCATTTTTTGCAAGCGGAACATATTCGTTAACAGACTTGTCCGAAATTACAACACCTGCCGCGTGGGTTGACGCATTTCTCGGTGAGCCTTCAAGCTTTATAGCCATATCTATAACGGCCTTTACAGACTCGTCATTTTCATAAAGATTTTTTAGCTCGGGCGACTTTTCAAGAGCCGTAGGAATTGTTATTTTAAGCTCCTGTGGAATTAATTTTGCCACCTTGTCGCAAAGGGCATAGGGGACATCCATTACTCTGCCGACATCTCTTACCGCGGCGCGCGCCGCCATAGTACCGAAGGTTACAATCTGAGCCACTCTGTCGGTACCGTATTTTTCAATAACATAGTCAATAACTTTTTGTCGGTTTACAAAGCAGAAATCAATGTCAAAGTCGGGCATTGAAACACGCTCAGGATTCAAAAACCGCTCAAAAAGAAGATTGTATTTTATAGGGTCAATACCCGTAATTCCAACACAGTATGCCGCAATACTTGCCGCGCCGCTACCGCGGCCTGGACCTACAGGTATACCATGTGTTTTGGCATAATTAACAAAATCCTGAACTATCAAGTAATAATCAACATAACCCATTTTGTTAATAATTTGCAGTTCGTATTCCAAGCGGTCAATTACTGCTTTTTCAGGATTAGCACCATAGTTTTTATATAAACCGTCGTAGCATTTTTGACGGAAATATTCATAATGGTCACGCTCACCTATATCAAAAACGGGGAGCTTTATTTTACCAAATTCAAAGTCGAAATTACACTTTTCTGCAACAAGTGCAGTATTGCTGATAGCTTCGGGTACATTTTTGAAAATGCTTAGCATTTCTTCTTCACTTTTTAGGTAAAATTCTTCGGTTTTGAATTCAAGCGTGTCTTCATCACTTAATTTTTTACCCGTTTGTATGCAAAGTAATACCTTGTGTGCATCACTGTCGGCTTTGGTCACATAGTGAACATCGTTAGTGGCAACAAGGGGAATACCTGTTTCAAGGGATAACTGTATAAGCTTTGCATTAACCATCTTTTGCTCAAAAATATCGTGGTCCTGCAGTTCAATATAATAGTTTCCGTCCCCAAAGGTTTTTTGAAACCATAGGGCAGATTCCTTAGCCTTTTCGTAGTTATCCTTCATAATAAGACGGGGAAGCTCTCCCGCAAGACAGGCAGAAAGAGCTATAAGTCCTTCACTGTGGGACGCTAACATTTCCTTGTCAACACGGGGTTTACTGTAAAAGCCTTCGGTAAAGCCCGCAGACACTAATTTAATTAAATTTTTATAGCCTGTCTCGTTTTTGCAAAGAAGAACTAAGTGATTATATTCACTGTCATAAAACTTGTCCTTGTCAAAACGGCTTCGGGGCGCTACATAAACTTCACATCCGATAATAGGCTTAATACCTGCTTGCTTTGCATATTTATAAAATTCAACCGCGCCGTACATAACGCCGTGGTCGGTAATAGCAATGGCGGCTTGTCCCTTTAGTTTTGCAGCATCAATCAAGTCTTTTATACGGCAATTTCCGTCTAAAAGACTGTACTGTGTATGCACATGAAGATGCACAAAACTCATAAGTTTCACTTCCTGTTTTTAAAGTTTTCTGCTAAATCGGTTATCTTTTTAAGTCGGTGGTTAATTCCCGATTTTGAAATTGAAACACTGCAAAGACGAGAGAGCTCATTAAGTGAAGCATCGGGATTAGCCATTCTCAGTAGTGCTATTTCCTTTAGGTCGTCTCCTAAAATATCAAATTTATCATTATCAATAAGGTACTTAATAGCTGCGCGTTGATTAATAGATGCTTCTATCATTTTTGAAGTGTTTGCTTCATCAATGTTGTTTTTTCGGTTTATGTTACCGCGCACACCCTTAATGATTTTAAGGTCCATAAGGTGTAATGTAATATTACCCGCACCCATAACTGTAATAAGGTCTTCAATGCGGTCGCTTTTCTTAAAGTATAGAATCTGTGAGCCGCCGCGCACCGTTTTTGACGGCGTAATATCACGAAAAGTAAGTAATTCACAAAGGAACTTGCTATATTCTGCATTTTTAATACGGAATTCTGCGCGGTATTCCTTTTCGGGATTCATAATATGTCCGCAAGAGAGAAACGCTCCGCGTATGAATGCGTCACGGCAACAGTCTTTTTGTAATATGCCAGAAAGGACAGCGTTATCTGCGTTTTTAAGTATCTGCGAAATTGTATTCTTATCGGTAATTTCTGCTTTATACATAGGCTTCTTACCGCTTGAAGAAGATAAGGCACATTCGGTAGAAAAGCATTTTTTACAAAGATATGCAAAATTTTTCTGCACAGACGGATTGTCACTTAAAACCGAGATTTTGTTTACACCGAAAAAATGACCGAACAACATCATACCGTAGCATTCTGCAGCTTTGCAGCACGCGGCGGATTTTATATCGCATAATTCGGTTTTCAAATCGTACGAAAATGACATAAACTAATCGTCGTCTCCTAAGTATATAACTTCGCGTTCAAGCATTACGCCACTGTCAAGCAAAACCTTGTCTTGAATGTGTTTAATAAGTGTCTTAATATCATTACTTGTGGCATTTTGTTTATTGATAACAAACCCTGCATGTTTTTCACTGACTTGGGCGCCGCCAACACTAAAGCCTTTAAGACCGCTTTTTTCTATAAGTGCGCCGGCATAATAGCCTTCGGGACGCTTAAATGTACTCCCTGCGCTGGGGAATTCAAGCGGTTGCTTGTCTTTCCTTTTCTGCATAAGAACGGTCATTTTGTCTTTAATTTCTGATTTTACATCAGCATTTAGTTTAAAGGTTGCAGAAATTATTATCTGTCCTGTTGATTTAAATACGGAAGTCCTGTAGCCAAGCGCCATATCGGGAAGAGAAATTTCCTTAATTTCGCCGTCATCTAACACTTTAGCCGATACAATAACATCCTTAATCTCGCCGCCGTAGGCACCTGCATTCATAACCACCGCACCGCCGACACTACCGGGTATTCCATAGGCGAATTCAAGACCTGAAAACCCATTTTCAAGCGCGATATTACAAAGCGCGGTAAGTGAAGCGCCTGCGCCGCATATAACGGTACCGTCGGGGTGGCAACAAATGTTACAAATTTTATCAAGCGACAAAACTATACCTTTAATGCCACTGTCCGACACCAATACATTTGACCCCTTGCCTAAAACAGTTAAGGGTATATTGTTCTGCTTACAGAAAAGGAAAATATCACGAACTTGAAATTCGTTTTCCGGGAATGCCATAAAATCGGCATAGCCGCCGACCTTAAAAGAGGTACGGCGGCGCATAGGTTCTTCTATCAAAAATGGAATATTATTTTTTTCTAAAAAGGATGTAATAAGCTCTTTACTCATACAACAAATCCTTTCGGAAGGGTATTATTTATACAAATTGCAAAGGAAAGCAGCACCAATAATGCCTGCATCATTACCAAGCTCTGCAATTTTAATTTCGGCGTGGTTGGCAACACCTGTAACATAACCACCATCATCAAGGTACTTTTTAATGGGCTTTAAAAGAGTATCTCCTTCTTTTGAAATACCGCCACCAATACATATAACTTCGGGTTGGAAAATGTTGATAATGTCAATTATACCTACTGCAATATATTCGACATATTTGTTTACTACTTCTATTGCGGCTTTATCACCCATACGCATACCGTCAAAGGAAGTAAGACCGTTTACATTATCAAGGCTTCCTGCAATTTCCCACATAATGCTGTCTTTATTGTTTTCCATAGCTTCCTTTGTCTGACGGATGAGGGCAGACGCTGAAGCATAGGCTTCCCAACAGCCTTTTCTGCCGCAACCGCATTTTTCACCGCCGTGTATAATTACCATATGACCAAGCTCTGCGCCAAAATGATTGTGTCCTGAGAAAATTTTACCGTCAATAATAATTCCGCCGCCAACACCGGTACCTAAAGTTACGGCGATAAATTCTTTTTTACCTTTGCCCGCGCCCGCTAAAAGCTCACCGTAAGCGGCAGCGTTAGCATCGTTTTCAATGTAAAAATCAACGCCAAGGCGCTCCTTCATCATTGCGCAAAGAGGCAGGTTGCTGAATTTTAAATTGTTAGAGGTTGCAACAATACCCTTTGAGGGAATTACAGAACCCGGAGAGCCTATTCCCATTGCCGTAATTTCGCTAATGTCAATACCTGCATCCTTAATTGCCATGCGGGCGGCATTTATTGCTGTACAGGCGGGATATCAGGTGGCGGTTCTGGCGCCTACGACGATTCTGGTGGAACAGCATTATGAATCATTTGCCATGCGTTTTGCCCGACATCCTTTTATAGTTGAACGTTTG
>JAZNRP010000044.1:0-11566 GCA_045590755.1 Acutalibacteraceae bacterium | reverse complement strand
TTGACGGACAATCTGCCGCACGGCAGTATCTTTACATTTACCATCCCGTCAGGTGAGGTGAACATCAATGAATAAATTACAGATACTTGTGGTTGAGGACGACGCTCCCGTGCGCAATCTCATTACCACCACGATAAAAGCACATGACTATAAACATATCATAGCCGAAAACGGTGAGGAAGCGATCCGTCAGGCATCCACCTGCAATCCGGATATCGCGCTTCTTGACCTTGGACTTCCCGATATGGACGGCGTTGAGGTCATCAAGAAGATCCGTACCTGGTCCAATATGCCCATTATTGTTATCAGCGCTCGAAGTGAGGACAGCGATAAAATTGAAGCCCTTGACAATGGTGCAGACGATTACTTGACTAAGCCTTTCTCTGTGGAAGAACTGTTGGCCCGTCTTCGCGTAACAGGCAGAAGACTTGCTATGATGCAAGCAAACGTCGGCGCCAATGAGTCGGTATTCACAAACGGCAAGCTCAAGATCGACTACGCCGCAGGCTGTGCCTTTATCGACGAGGAAGAACTGCATTTGACTCCTATAGAATACAATCTGCTTTGCCTGATGTCAAAGAACGTCGGTAAAGTACTGACACATACCTTCATCACCCAAAAGGTCTGGGGCAGCAGTTGGGATAACGACGTAGCATCGCTCCGTGTGTTTATGGCGACCCTTCGTAAGAAATTGGAGGCGGCACCGGATTCGCCCCAATATATTCAGACTCATATCGGTGTTGGTTATCGTATGATGCGCGTGGAATAATAAATAGTTGCTTGATGAGGGAACAAGAGTGAAGTTGTATAAGAATAAAATGATAGCACCGATCGTAATTTCGGTCATAATAATACTCTATTACGTTGTTTACTTTGGCATTTTGATAGCGTTGTTATATGGCGTTTGGAAATGGTTGTTAGGAATTATCCCGCTTGCTCTTTCTGCTGTCATGCTCAAAGTTTGCATAGAACGAATAAAAGAAATCAAGAAAGGTGAAGAAGATGATCTTAGTAAATACTGATTACATCAGCGGTAAAGAATTAGAAATGTTAGGGCTTGTAAAGGGAAGCACCATCCAGTCAAAACATATAGGAAAAGATATTTCCCAAAGCTTTAAAACCTTGGTCGGCGGAGAGCTTAAGTCATACAACGAAATGATGAATGAAGCTCGTGCTCTTGCTACCAAGAGAATGGTTGCGGAGGCAGAAGCTCTCGGCGCAGATGCTATAGTCAATATTCGTTATGCTTCCTCCGCTATTATGCAGGGAGCCGCCGAAGTAATTTCATACGGTACGGCAGTTAAATTTATTGAAAAATAATTTATTTTTAGATCAACAAAAATCAAGATATATTTTCGAAAGGGCGGCGACTCGAAAAAGTCATCGCCCTTTTCACATCACGATTTGAAATTTTAAAAACAACTGGAAAATCTGCTCATAATTCTTGCAAAAAGTGTGATACTAATATCACATTAAAATTGTAAAAGAGGAGATTTATATATGAAAGCAACAGGTATTGTGAGAAGAATAGACGACCTTGGTCGTGTTGTAATACCGAAGGAGATAAGACGCACTATGCGTATAAGAGAAGGAGACCCGTTGGAGATTTATACCGATGCGGGTGGGCTTGTGGTATTTAAAAAATACTCGCCGATAGGCGAAATGTCGGCATTTGCCGCGCAGTACTGCGAAGCGCTTTCGGGCGGTACGGTATTGGGTGTTGCTGTGAGTGATTGTGACCGATTTATCGCGGCGGCGGGGGTGCCTAAAAAAGATATAATCGGCGCACCTGTTATGGCAGAGCTTGATACACTGATAAGGGAACGCCGTACAGTTAGTAGCGGACTTGAAAAATTAAAGGTTGCAGAGCGTTCAATTTTGGCTATGTCACCCATTATTTCGGCGGGGGATGTTATGGGAAGTGTTGTACTTTTTGGTAACGAAATGTCGCCTACAGCCAATGACTCAGACATAAAATTGATACAGGTAGCGGCATCATTTTTGGGCAGACTTATGGAAGAATAAAAAGTACTTGCATTTTTATATAATGTATGTTATAATCAGTACAGTATAAGAAGTAGGAAAGAAGAGTAGGGCGACCTGCTCTTTACTTTTTGTTTGGGGCAAGGCGCCCTAAAAAGAAAGGAATGATATTTTGGCAGGTATTGCAGACAAAATATTTACACTGATAAAGCCTACAGTGGAAAAAGAGAATGTTGTCCTTTGGGATGTGCGTTTTGTAAAGGAGGGCGCGTCGTACTATCTACGGGTTTTTATTGATAAGGAAGACGGCATAACAATTGACGACTGCACAAATGTCTCCCACGCGATTGACCCCGTAATAGACGAGGCTGACCCCATTGATAAATCGTATTATCTTGAGGTTTGCTCACCGGGGCTTGAAAGGGAGCTTACCCGTACAGAGCATTTCATTTGGGCGAAGGGTAAAGAAGTAAAGGTTAAGCTTTATAAGGCGCTTGACGGTAAGAAAGAAATTACAGGTACCGTTATAAGCTATGACGGTGGCTTAAAATTAAATATGGCTGATACAGAGATTTATTTTGAAGCTAAAGAATTCTCTAAGGTCAGACTAAATGATTTAGAAAACTATTAATACTTGGAGGTACAAGGGAAAATGAAAAAAGATACTAAAGAATTTTTTGCGGCGCTTAAAATAATGGAAGAGGAAAGAGGTGTTCCGCAGGTTTATCTGGCGGAAAAAATTTCAAATGCTATCGTTGTAGCGCTTCGTAAGGATTACGGCACTAATGATAATGTAAAATGTACAATCGACCCCGAAAAAATGATTTTCAGTGTTGTGGTACGCAAGGAAGTTGTAGATGTAGTAGAAGACCCATATTCACAGATTACACGCGATGAAGCGATAGCGTTGGATTCACGCGCTGTTGAAAACGGCTTTGTTGAAATTAAGCTTGATACAAAGCAGTTCGGCAGAATCGTAGCACAGACCGCAAAGCATGTAATCCGTCAGGGCATAAGGGAAGCTGAACGCGGCCAGACTCTTGCAGAGTTCCAGAACCGCAACAGAGAATTATTAACCGCAGTTATTCAGCGTATTGACCCGAAAACCGGCAACGCTACAGTTACAATCGGCCGCACCGAAACCATACTGCCGAAATTAGAGCAGGTTCCCGGTGAAGAGCTTTATGAAGGCGACCACATTAAGGTTTATGTGGTTGATGTTAAGGAAACCGACAAGGGACCCAAGATTATGATTTCGCGTACACACTCAGGTCTTGTACGCCGTCTTTTTGAAACAGAGGTTCCCGAAATTTTTGACGGAACTATTGAAATTAAGTCTATCTCCCGTCAGGCAGGCTCCCGCACAAAGATTGCGGTTTACTCGGCTAACGAAGAAATTGACCCTGTAGGTGCTTGTATCGGTCAGCGCGGCGCCCGTGTTAACACAATTGTTGAAGAGCTGGGCGGCGAGAAGATTGATATTATTAAGTACAGCGATGACCCCGCAACATTTATCGGTGAAGCTATTGCTCCCGCTAAGGTTGTATCTGTTGAAATTATAAGTGAAAATCCCAAGACCTGTCGCGTAACAGTACCGGATGCACAGTTATCACTTGCTATCGGTAACAAGGGACAGAATGCCCGTTTAGCCGCAAAGCTTACAGGTTGGAAAATCGATATAAGACCCGAAAGCGGCTTCTACGGAGAAGACACAGAGGATTAAAATATGCAGCATAAAAAAATTCCGATGCGAATGTGTACGGGCTGCGGCGAAATGCTACCAAAATCAACCCTTATAAGAATTGTAAAGACGCCTGACGGCGAAATTTTAGTTGACTTAAAGGGTAAGGCAAACGGACGCGGCGCATATATATGCAAAAGCTTAGAGTGTCTGGAAAAGAGTGTCAAGGCAAAAAGGCTTGAAAGAACCTTTTCCACCGCTATATCGCCCGAAATTTATGAAACACTAAAAAAGGATTTAATAAATGAGCAGTAAGATACTTACACTTTTAGGCTTTGCTTCAAAGGCAGGTAAGCTGTCATACGGTATGTCTGACAGTCTGATGTCACTTAAAAAAGGCGCATCACAAATAGTTATATCTGCTTGTGATACATCCGAAAAAAGCAAGAAAGAGCTTATTTTTCACGCACAAAAATATAATACCGAATACTTTGTTTTTAATGACTGTACCGCCGATACCTTAAGTCACGCGGTGGGAAGAAGATGCTCTGTAATTTCGGTAAACGACAAGGGGTTTGCAGATGCCGTTTTGAAACTCTGCAAAGAATCAATTTAAGGAGGAAATGCCGATGATGGTAAAATACAAGGTTAGCGACATAGCTAAAGATTTTAATGTTCCAACAAAGGAAATCACAGCATTGCTTGAAGAAACAACCGGGGACGCAAAAAAATCCGGCTCGGCACTCAGTACAGAAGAACTGGACATTATTTTTGAAGTTATGACCACGCGTCACGCGGTAAAGAGCTTCGATGAATATTTCGAAACGGGTGAAAAGGCCCGCAAGGCTGCAGCGGAAGAAAGAAAGGCTGCAAAGGAAAAGAAATTAGCCGAGCAGATGGCTATTCTTGAACAGCCCAAAGCAGCCGCAGAAGCCGAAAAGGCAGCGGCAGAAAAGCCTGCACCCAAAAAGGCAGAAGAAAAGAAAGAAACGAAGAAGGTAACCGATAAAAAGGTTGATAAGAAACCCGAAAATGTGGTTTCCCCGCCTAAAAAGGATGATGAGCCATTAGTGGCTCCGCCGAAGAAGCAAAAAGTAGGCGGTGCCGCACCCAACCGCGGTCCTGCACAAATCCGTCATGTTGATACTCGTACTGTACATGTTGATATGGAAAAATACAACGAAAAGTACGAGAATATTGTTCCCGCTAATACTATGCGTGACAACTATTCAAGAAAGCAGAAGATTAAGCAGAAATCTCAGGACTACAAGCGTCCGCAGGGCGCTAAGCGTGAGACCGAAGCCGATAAGCTAAGAAGACTTCAGCTTGAAAAGATTAAGAAAACGCCTATAACCGTTACCGTTGGCGACGAAATAACCGTAGGTGAGCTTGCCGCCGCACTTAAAAAGACGGCTGCAGAAGTTATCAAAAATCTTATGAAGCTTGGTATGTTGGCTACGGTTAATCAGGTAATTGACTATGATACTGCAGAAATTGTTGTTACCGAAATGGGCGCAAAAATTGAAAGAGCAGTTGTAGTAACAATAGAAGAACAGATTATGGACGACAGTGAAGATACGGCAGAATCCTTAAAGCCGAGAAGTCCTGTTGTAGTTGTTATGGGACATGTTGACCACGGTAAGACATCTTTACTTGATGCTATTCGTGACACTGCCGTAACCGACACAGAAGCGGGCGGTATTACACAGGCAATAGGTGCTTACAGGGTTAACTGCAAGGGTCAGGACATCACCTTCCTTGACACTCCCGGACACGAAGCATTTACCGCTATGCGTCAGCGTGGTGCTATGGCTACAGATATTGCGGTGCTTGTTGTTGCCGCCGATGACGGTATTATGCCGCAGACAGTAGAAGCCATCAACCACGCAAAAGCGGCAGGCGTACAAATTATTGTAGCCATTAACAAAATGGATAAACCAACCGCTAATCCCGATGCTATCAAGCAGCAGCTTACTGAGCATTCCTTGGTACCTGAAGAATGGGGAGGCGACATTATTTGTGTTCCCGTTTCGGCAAAAACCAAAATGGGTATTGATGACCTGCTTGAAAATATACTGCTTGTAGCAGAAATGATGGAGCTTAAGGCTAATCCCGACAGAAAAGCCAGCGGTGTTGTTATTGAAGCATATCTTGATAAGGGTCGCGGTCCTATTGCTACACTTCTTGTACAAAAGGGTACGCTTCACCACGGGGACATTATCGTTGCGGGTACCGCAGTGGGTAAAGTGCGTGTTATGGCAAACGAAAACGGCAAACAGTTAAAGGAAGCCGGCCCGTCTGTTCCTGTTGAAATTGCAGGTCTTGCCGAAACACCTGCGGCGGGTGATACATTCGATGCAGTTTCGGATGAGAGATTGGCCCGTCAGCTTGTTGAACAGCGCAAGCAGAAGATTAAGGAAGATTTGTTTAACTCAAAACAGAAGGTAACACTTGATAATCTGTTTGACCAGTTGAGCGAAGGCGACCTAAAAGAGCTTAACATTATTGTTAAGGCCGATGTACAAGGCTCGGTTGAAGCGGTAAGAGAGAGTTTAGAGAAGCTTTCTAACTCTGAAGTTAAGGTATCGGTTATTCACGGTGCGGTTGGTGCTATTAATGAGTCGGATATTATGCTCGCACAGACTTCGGGCGCAATCGTTGTAGGCTTTAATGTCCGTCCCGATGCGGTTGCTAAGGTTTCGGCAGAGCGCGAAGGCGTTGATATAAGACTCTACCGTGTAATTTACAACTGTATTGAAGAAATTGAAGCCGCTATGAAGGGTATGTTAGCACCTAAATACCGCGAGGTTATACTGGGTACGGTTGAGGTTCGCGACACCTACAAGATTTCAGGTGTAGGTACAATTGCAGGTGCCTATGTAACAAGCGGTAAGGTAACCCGTGCTTGCAGCATCCGTGTTGTTCGTGACGGTATTGTTATTGCCGAAGATGCTATTGATTCTCTGCGCCGTTTCAAAGACGATGTTAAGGAAGTAGCTCAAGGCTATGAATGTGGTATCGGTCTTGAAAAGTTCGGCGACATTAAGGAAGGCGACATATTTGAAGCCTTTATTATGGAGGAATACAGAGACTAATGGCCGGTTATAAAATAAACAGAATAACCTCAGATATAAAGGTTATGCTGTCGGAAATTTTAAGAGAAATTAAGGACCCCAGAGTAAGTAAGCTTTTAAGCGTTGTAAAGGTTGATGTATCGGGTGACTTATCATACGCTACCGTTTATATAAGCGCTATTGAAGGCGCCGAAAAAACGGCGGAGTCGGTAAAAGCACTAAAGGGTGCGGCGGGTTATATTCGCCGCGAGTTAGGTGCCAGAATGTCACTCAGAAAGGTTCCTGAGCTTCGGTTTGTAGCCGATAATTCTATTGAAAAAAGCACAGAAATTTCACAAATTATTTCTTCCTTTACAAAAGATATTGAAAAGGACTAATAGTTATGGAACAAAACTGTAAAGAGTTGAGTCTTAAAGGTCTTTGCAAATATTTAAAGGCACACGACGATTACATCATTTTAACCCATATTTCACCCGATGGGGACACCTTGGGCTCGGCATACGCGATGGCACTCGGACTTATAGAAAAGGGTAAGCGCGCGTTTGTTGTATGTAATGATGAAATCCCTAATAAATACGATTATTTTGTAAAACAGGCAAATTTAAAGTCTTTTGATTACAAAACAATTATTTCTGTAGATGTTGCCGATGCAAGACTTCTCGGTTCACTATATGAAAAATACAGTGATAAAATTGAACTTAATATTGACCATCACATTTCAAATACGCGTTATGCTAAAAATCTTTATCTGGATGCTGACGCGTCGGCTACGGCGGAGTGTATTTACGAGATACTCAAGGCTATGCGCGTAAAAATCACACCGCTTATTGCTACTGCGCTTTATACGGGAATTTCGACCGACACGGGTTGTTTTAAGTATGCAAATGTAACACCTAAAACACACAAAATAGCGGCCGAGCTTATAAAAATCGGCATTAATGCCGCCGAAATTAACCGACTTATGTTTGATACAAAGTCAAGAAACCGTATTGAGCTTGAAAAAATGGTGCTTGAAACGGCAGAGTTTTTGTTTGATAACAGATGCTTAATGCTTACCGTAACTAATGAAATGAAGGAAAAATCCGGTTGTGAGCCAAGCGACCTTGAAGGTGTTGCGGCTATTTCACGCTCGGTAGAAGGCGTTTTGGTAGGTATTTCTATAAAGCAGTCGGAAGATAATGAGTACAAGGTGTCGCTTCGCACCTACCCACCGCTTGATGCATCGGCTATATGCAAGACACTCGGCGGCGGGGGTCATGTTGCGGCGGCAGGCTGCACCTTAATTGGCACTTTGAGTGAAGTAAAAGAGCAGATAATATCTGCAGTAGGAAAGGCAATCGAAGAATATGACGCAGGGGCTAATTCTGATTAACAAGCCAAAAGGAATAACATCCTTTTCGGTTGTATCAAAAATCAAATGGCTTTTACACGAAAAAAGAGTAGGACACACCGGTACGCTTGACCCAATGGCTACCGGTGTTTTACCCATTTTTGTAGGAAGAGCCACGGCACTGTCATCCTTCTTGCTTGATGCAGATAAGGTTTATACGGCGACTTTTCGTTTCGGTATTACAACCGATACTGCCGATATTACGGGAAATATTTTGAACACACGCCCCGTTAGTTTTACTAATGATGATTTAGAAAAGGCTTTTTTGGCCTTTACGGGAGAAATTATGCAGGTGCCGCCAATGTACTCGGCACTAAAGCGTGACGGCGTGCCGCTTTATAAATTGGCGCGTGAAGGTAAAACAGTTGATATTCCTGCCCGTAAAATCACGGTCAATTTTATTGAGCCTGTGTCTGTTTTTTTGAATAATGAAATAACGGTACGGGTTTCCTGCTCTAAGGGTACATATATAAGGTCGCTTTGTAACGATATTGGCGAATATCTTGGTTGCGGCGCTACACTGACTAATCTTCGGCGTGACGAAACATCGGGCTTTACACTAAAAGACTGTGTATCTCTTGATGACTTAACCCAAGATAATGTAAGGGATTATTTAACAAGTGAAGAAAATGCCGTAAAAAATTTAAGACAAATAAATGTAAGCGAAAAACAGGCAATACGCTTTACAAACGGCGGACAATTAAGCACAGACCGATTAAATGCAAGTTTTACAAAGGAGAATGAGCTGTTACGCGTAAAGTACGGCAACACGCTTTTAGGCATTGGCTGTGCCGATTTGGAAAACGGGCAGGTAGCGGTAAAATGTGTTATAAGGCAGAGCAATGAAATTAATAAAACCGCAATAGCACTTGGCACCTTTGACGGCGTTCATATAGGGCATAAGGCGGTAATTAATGCGGCGGTTAATAGCGGATTTAAACCTATAGCCGTTACATTTGAAAAACCGCCAAAGGCGTATTTTGACAGCAGTATAGGCCAAATAACAACTGCTTTCGGCAAGGATGAGAAATTAAGGGAATGCGGAATTAAGGAAATTCATTATATCGATTTTGCAGCGGTCCGCAATATGTCACCGCTTGAGTTTTTAGAGCACTTAAAAACAAAATACAACCCCGCATTTATCTGTTGCGGCTTTAATTATAGGTTTGGTAAAAACGGCGCGGGTGATACGGCGCTTTTAGAAAGATTTTGCAAAGAAAACGACATAGCTTTAAGGAAAACAGAGCCTGTAACTGTAGGTAACGAAGTGGTTTCATCTTCTATTATCAGAAAGCTTTTATTAAATGGTGAAATAAAAAAGGCAAACAGTCTTTTAGGCTATGAATTTTATGTAAATTCCGAAATTATACACGGTGACTCTCGTGGAAGACAAATCGGCTTTCCAACGGCAAATCAGATATACCCAGAAAATCTGATAAAGGTCAAGTTCGGTGTTTATAAATCCCGTACAACCGTAAATGGAAGGACATATAACTCAATTACTAATATTGGATTGCGGCCTACATTTGAGACCGAGAGAATAGGACTTGAAACCTATATTTTGGATTTTGATGGTGATATTTACGGCCAAGTTGCTAAAGTGGCTCTTTTGTCGTTTATTCGTGAAGAAAAGAAATTTGGCTCTATAGACGAGCTGAAAGCGGCTATAGAAGAAGATACTAAAAAATAAAACCCACCGAAAATAAATTTTTGGTGGGTTTTTTATGCCCCTAAACGAAACGGGGGCGAATTATTTAAGATTGAGCGTTTTAGCGGGGTCGGCAGGCTTGCCGTTTTTGGTGACTTCAATATGAAGGTGCATCTCATCTGCACATTCACTCGGCACACCTGAAAGTGTTGCTAATTTCTGATTTGCCTTTACTGTATCTCCGACACTGACGGTTATATTATCTGCAAGTCCGCAGTATTTTATTATAATAGAATTACCGTGGTCGATTTCAACCGTTCTGCCAAGTAAATTATCATCGTATATCTTTGTTACGGTACCCGCGCCGCTGGCAACTACATTACTGTCGGCATCGGCCTTAATGTCTAAGCCTAAATGTATGCGCATATCACCGTAGGTTGCGGAATACTGTAATGTGGTATCATCGTACCCCTTTAATACGGTGCCTTTAATAGGCATAATAAAACTATCTGCCGTGGGGGATGAAGGTACCGCTTCCTGTGGCTCTGAATACGGCACATCATTAACCTCGTTTTGTGCGGGCTCTTCAGGAGCTGTAGGCTCATTTGGGGAGATTGGTTCATTATATGACGGGACATCATCTATATATGACTGATTATCTTTTCCGCTATCAATATTTCTTAGCGCATCAAATGCCGACCAACCTGCAACCCCTACGGCTATAAGGCAGGCGGCCAGTATAATATAAAAATTCTTACCCGAGAAAAACTTTAAAAATTTATTTGTACTTTCGTGGCTCATATCGAAATCTCCGTTCAATAAGTATTAGGTAAAAATATTATTGAACAAAAATTTTAAAAATATACTTAATTCATTAAAAAAATATTCACAAATATGGTGTATTATTATAATCGTAAAAGGGCAGCCGCAAGCCTTTTTACTAACCCTTTTGGGTTTCTCCTCAAAAACCCCTAAAAAAGAAACACGACCATGTCCCCCATGGTCGTGTTTCGCTTTATTTAAAATTTTTTTATGCGGCCGCAGATATTGCGTTATAGTCAATCTCAGAATCAATTATATTATAACCGAAGGATGCGGACGGATTTTTTACAAGTTTGGTAGTTGCAGTACCAACCGATACCTGAGAGTCGTGCGTATCAATATAAACCAAAGATACAACGGTAATAAATTCTTCATTTTCGCTAATAGACACTATTTCGTGTGAATATGCAGTATAGCCGCGCGGTATTAAGTATACATAGCCCTGCTTCTGCGGAAGATTTACATTTATAGTGTCATTAATCACAATATCTATATCGTAAATGTCCTTAAGATAGGAAACAACAATATCGTTTTCGATAAAGCCGTTTTCATTAGCGTAAGAACGCAGATTAATAGCAGCGGCATTAACAAGTGCTTCGTTATTTGTAAAATCGTCCCCATAAACATTGTTAAGGTTTAAAAGATTTTGCATTTTAGCCTCAGCAACCTTGCTCTGGTCAGCTTCGGCTATAACAGCATCATAATTTATGGGATTAGTTTCGGCAGGCGGCAGAATAAAACCGTTCATACACAAACAGCTTACTAAAAATAAACTTAAAAGTATAAAACGCTTCATATTACTCCCACCTTTCTTTAATAATATTATATCAGTAATATTTATAAAAGTCTTTTCTTTTTAGTTACAGTTTTATTTCAATTTTGTAACCAAATGACTCACAATATTTCAATTTTGTTACATTTTTTCGAAAAAACCCGCATATAATAACTATTTGTGAAAAATAAATAAA
>JAZNRP010000043.1:0-21325 GCA_045590755.1 Acutalibacteraceae bacterium | reverse complement strand
GTTGCTACCCGTTATAACACGAACTTCGCCACAGGTATTACAGGTATTGTCCATTGAATTATCGTATATATGGTTACCTGTAGCATCAATCACTGTATTTTCATTGCGCTTTGTGTGGCAAACAGAACATTCTTCGTGCTTAACACCCGCCTTGCCACAGTTGTTTTCTTCATCAATCACCCATTCAAAGTTATGAATTATAGTTCTTTCTTGTTCGCATATATTACATATTGTATCACAGTCATTTTCATATTGATGGTTATTTGTTTTTGAAATAGCTACATCCTTGGTAGCGCCGCACCCGCTGGCGGTACAAGTATAATGTGTGTTGCCTTCTTCTTGACAGTTTGCAAATTTGGTTATAGTGCCACTATTCCAAGTATGTGACTTGGTTTCTACCCCACCGCAAACAGAACAAGTGCGAGTGTGGTTAGTGGTATTTGCATTTGTGTAGTTGCCATAGGTGTGTAATGCACAGTTAATTTTAACCGACTTTGAAGGTGTAACATTCATAATTTCAGTCAAACCATTTTTAGCAATTACATTAACATTAATGATTTGGCTACTTGTAGAAGCAGTCTTAGCCTTCAAAACAACCTTAAACAAATCTCCGTTTACATCGGGGGAAGAAAGTCCGCCTAATGCACCTTTCTTTGTAGCGGTGTCAAATGTGGTTATTGAACCGCTTTTTAGCCAAGCGCCAGAAACAAATTCAAAATTATCGCTATAAGTTACTGCAACCGCAATAGATGTTGCATCACCGCAATCACTTACATTTACGATAAATTCAATATTACTGCCTACTACTACAGATGTGTTACCGTCAAGGGTGCTGCCGCCTACCGCACTTGCGGTTATACAAACTGAGAAAATTAAAACAATACAAACTAAAAAACTAAATACTTTTTTCAATTTAATTTACGCTCCTTTTAGTTAAGCGGATAATCTTCCGGGAAGAAAGTATGCATAAGCAAATGCTCGGCATCAGCTTCATTGACAAAACCATCACCATTGAAATCACATTCTTGGTTTACAGGGTAATCTTCAGGAGAAATAGTGTGCATTAGCAGATATTCCGCATCAGCATCAGTTACACCTTCAACACCGTCAATATCACCGGGGGTGTAATCCTTAAGAACTTCCACCTCAAAGCTGGTTGTTTTGCCCTTATATGTAACAAACAGTGTTTGAATACCTACTACTGTATTATCGAAACCCGATATCATATCATTGTTTAAATCAATATCTTCGTAGGTATCATTGTTATAATACAATCTTACTTTACCGCCAGTAACATCAAAACTCTCCTTACCTTCAAGATATTCCTTCTTTAGCCCATTATCTATAAGCTCTATGGAAGCAAGTTCTTTTGATGTAATTTCAATATCGTATGTCGTAATTTTTTCGTTATATGTAACTGTTAATGTTTGGGGCCCTACGATAGTATTATCAAATCCGGTTACCATTGACGGAATCATATCTATAATTTCACTTGTATCATCATTATAGTATAAGGTGATGTTACCGCCGGCGACATCAAGAGTTCCTTTTCCTTCCAAAAACAAAACCTTGTCGGGAAGTTGCGTTATCTCAATACGCTCAGTCTCTCTTTTATACCCTTTTTCTCCGCAAGACGAACATGAGACGGTATAATAATCCTTACCACTTCCATCGCAACTATAACATATATCGTCATAGTATAATACAAATCCAGCCCCTTTACAATTACTACAGGTGGTTGGTAACGAAATAGAGCCATCTCCACCACAAGAAGAGCATCGGATAGCGCTATTGCCCACTATTATGTAGCCTCCCTTACAAGCGGGACAAGTTTGCTCATAATATACCATACCCCCTGTACAAGAACAGTCTTCTCGTGTGTAATACGCACCCAGTCCTCCGCAGGAATAACAAGTTTTGGAGTTTTCGATTTTTCCATTACCAGAACAATTTGTGCATATTTTCAACCATTTTGCATACAGCATAATCGCTCGCTCTTCTTCGTAAACCGAATTAACATTATAGATCACACTTCCATCTTGAGATATAGCCCATCCGAAAAAAATGTACCCATCCCTGTTAGGCTTTTCGCCACTTAAAACCAGATTAACCCCTTCCGTTTTAATTTGATGAGTGGGAGCGCCGACACCTCCATTCGCATCATATTCTACCTTAAACCCTTTTTTTGTGCAGACCGATAATTTTTCACTAATTTGACTAACAAAACTATTTTCCGACTCAGCAATGCGCTGATAAAATGTATATTCTGTATTGGGAGTAAGGCCTGTAAAGATATTTGATGTTTGCCAGTTTTCGCCATCTGAGCTATATTCAAACCCATCAAAGCTCACCAGAACAACCGAATCCGCCTTAATTGCACTTATTTGCGGTTTATCAGGTTTGATGCTTTGTTTGCAAACCCTACAGGTATGATTGCTATTAACCATATAATCGTGTCCGTCTATTAAATCAATAACTGTATTTTCATTTTGCTTTATGTGACAAACAGTGCATTCTTCATGTTTAATGCCGGTTTCATCACAGGTTTCCTCTTTGTCAATTATCCACTGATATTCGTGCGTTTCAGTACCTATGCAAGCCTCATAATACCACATTGCATTTTCCAAATTTGTGTTTCCGGCACTAGATATATAGGGATGTTGATTTGATTTGCCACGAAAATATACTGAACTGAGTTTTGAACAATTAGAAAACGCATAATTACCTATACGGGTCACGCTGTTCGGAATAGTAATATTTGTCAAGGCGTTGCAGCTGTAAAACGTACCATCACCTATACGGGTCACGCTGTTCGGAATAGTAATATTTGTCAGGCTGCTGTAGCTAAACGCATAATTACCTATACTGGTTACACTGTTCGGGATAGTAATACTTGTAAGGGGACAGTCGCTAAACGCATAATCACCTATACTGGTTACACTGTTCGGGATAGTAATATTTGTCAGGGCACAGTTCTCAAATATTCTTTCGCTTAAGCTGGTAATACCTGTGGGAAGAACCACACTTTTCAAGCGAGTACAGTAAGCAAAAGCTCCGGTACCTATGCTTTTAACACTATTCGGTATCGTTATGCCTGTAATAAGATCGCACGCACCAAAGGCACCGTCTCCTATTGCCACAACAGTATAACCACCTAATGATGAAGGAACGGTTACATTTCCTCTTATAGCGGTTATATCAATTAAATCGTAACTTAGAACGTCAACAATCGTAGCCTTTCCTCCGGTTACCGTGTATGTATACCGTCCCTCTGTATATTCGGATGTTTCCGCACTTGCTGACACGCTAAATAGGCTAATTGGCATAACTGAAATCATTAAAACTATTATTAAAATTATTGCCAAAAATCTTTTCATTTTAATCCTCCTGTTTTAAGCATTCCATTGCCTTACGAATTCTGCTTCTTTCGCCCTTGAAGTAATACCACAATAAGTCATCGAATTGTTTGTAAGACGCCTTATATCCTGTTTTTTCTGCTGCACTGCAAATAATCTCATCTATTCTCATTTTATAATCGTTGTAGTCACTTTGATTTTTAATCGTAACTTTTTTGATATCCTCGTTACAATACATTTTTGCATAATAAGGTAAAATCTCGCCAAGCACTCTATCGTAAATACAGTAGTTGTCTTTTTTTAAAGCATATTTTGAAACATAGGCACAGTATTTAGAAGCAAAAGATATGTTGTACTTTCCACCTTCTACGCCCAGAACTTTTAAATGAGATTCATTTACCGCATTTGCTATAATATGTATAGGCTCTGTACGGCCGTTTAACAATTTTTGTTCTAAATTAGAATTAACAGTTAAATCCTCAATTTTCTTGGCAGTTATTTCTCTGCCTTTGTTATAAGTTTTGAAGTTTCGCCCCTCTGAACTTAAATGTGTTGAATCATATTTATCAATTAAAGTAACAACCGATAGAATTTGTTCATATGTTTTCGGAAAGTTGCTTTTAAGCAACTTTTTATAATTTTTCGACAAATCGTCCGGCGCTCTGTAATTTGAATCATTATCGATAAGCGCTTTAACGAACAAAAAATTCTTTTCAGTTAAAGCAGGAAATCCGTTACAATCAAGGTCAAACTCATATGGATTAACGTTATTACTGATTTTAAAGTCAAACATTATGTATCTCCACCTTTCTCAGAAACCAATAATTAGTTATATATCACTAATTATACATTATTTGACAAGCAAAGTCAATGGCTATTAGTGATAAATAACTAACAAAGATTTTTATAGTGATATATCATCTGTTTATAGGAATAATAATTGTGCAGGTGATATGTATGGGTATTTGCGAATTTACAGTGAATAGAATTTATGAGCTCTGCCGTGAGCGCAAAATTACACCCAATGCGCTTAGTTATATGTGCGGTATTCCGCAAGCTACTATTAAAAGCATTTTGAATGGTGAGAGTAAGAATCCCGGTATCGTAACCCTTAAAAAGATTTGTGACGGGCTTGAAATTACTGTAATGGAGTTTTTTGATACACCCGAATATAAAAAACTTCAGCAAGAACTTAAGTAATAAATTCTTTCGATGCATTAACACCTAATTTGCACCCGTTAAAAAACGCATCCTTTACCTCTAAGAAGTGTATCTGGGAGGTAAGTTCAAATAACTCCTCAAAACTTATTGTTTGGTCGTCGTTCAACTTGTTTCTGAGTTCTTTCTCTTTTTGAAGTGCACTTTTAGCAAGGGCAGAATACTCGGGCTTTGATGCAATATTCTGCTCGGAAAGATAATCAGAAAACAGTTTGATTATGATTTTTTCCATTTAGTTGCCTCCGTTCTTGTCTTAAATGTAATACATTAATTCTAAAAAGTCTTATGCTGTCAGCATAAAAAAGAAAAATGCCGTGTTTTGTCATAAGTTGACAAAGCACGGCTTGTTCATTATAATTATTATAGCTTGAAATGTGGTGAGAAAATGATCAAAGATACTTCAAAAATAGTAGAAGAATTAGGCGTTTGTCCTGATTTTAAAACCTTTTATAGTGAAAATAAAGATTATATGGTTAAAGAAGATTTATCTTCGCTTTTAGATAAACTTATCAAAAAATACGGTCTTAAAAAATCACAGATTATTCGTGCGGCAGAGATGAGTGAAGTTTACGCATATCAAATTTTCTCAGGACTCAGAGTTCCCGAACGCAAGAAGCTTTTGTGTATTGCCGTTGCCATGAATTTATCGCTTGATGAAGTGCAAACTTTGTTAAAATCGGCGGGATATCCCACGCTTTATGTAAAACTACCTTTTGATAGCATTGTATTATATGGTGTATGCAAACAGTTATCGGTTGTTGAGATTAATGAAATTCTATTTGAATACGGTTTGGAAACCTTAGGGTAAGTAAATATGAAAAAATGTCCAAAGTGTAAGGCGGAGATTCAAGAGAAAGCTCGTTTTTGCCTTTATTGTATGACCTCGTTTGAGGAAAAACAAACTATTGAAACTAAGAAAGAAAACAATTTGCGGTGGGTGTATCTTGCCGCCGTTTTAGTGTTGGCTCTTATTGTTTTATGTGTATTTCTTTTCACACAAAAAAGCAACACTGCCGGGGAGGCAGACGATACTTTCACGAGCTCATCTGTTAGCAGTAATTTTAATAATTCTACTGGCAGTAGCGAAGCTACACCGAATAGATCGGAAAATAACCAGTCGGAAAACACAGAAACATCTGTACCGTCAAACACCAGCCACGAAACCGTCACTTCTGATGGCACTTCCACCGGTTCCTCATCCGAAGACGACCAAACAGAAAGTGATAATTCTGATAACAACTCCACCCCTTCGACTTCATCAGATACAGTAGTAACTGTCACATATTCTTATCGTGTTGCTAAGTATGGCGATGATTTTTCCGTTGGTGCAAATTTAGAAAACGCAGTTGTTATAACGGGTGTTAAAACTGCTTCACCAAACGGCGTATATGAAATACCCGAAACATTAGACGGTAAAAGGGTAATAGCTATAATGTCGTTGGCTTTTTGTGATGATAATATCAGTAACACAGTAAAATCTGTGATTGTTCCGTCATCGGTTAAAACTATTTGGAATAATGCTTTTGCAAACTGCTATAATCTAACCGACATTTATTTTAAAGGCACTTCAATTTATACCGAAACAAATGCGTTTCCCGAAACCTCTAAACGCAACGGAACATTGACAATTCACTGTTCGGCAAATTGCAGTGATAGAAACTATAGGTATTATAAAAACAGCGCATCATATTATGATGCCAAATATGAAGAGTGGAACGGCTAAAACCATGACAAAAAAACAGTATTTTACCGAACTTTTTAAGGCGTATTCTTTGGTTTCGGTACTAAGTGATAAAAACGAGTGGACGGTTTTAAAAGTAAAAAACAAAAAACTCGGCAATTATATTGTTGTGCGGTATTCCCAAAAAGTACTGAATGCATATGAAGAGCTTTATAATATTAATTGCGCAAACCTGCCACTGATTTATGATGTTATAAACTTAGATGACGGACAAATAGTGCTTGAAGAATTTATAGAAGGCGTTACCATATCAGAAGTTATGGAGAGCGGAAAATATCGCTATATGGGAGCGCGTGGAGTTTTGCGGAGTGTTTGTTATGCATTAACAGTCTTACATAACCGAAGCATAATCCATAGGGATGTAAAGCCCGAAAATGTCGTAATTAGCAAAGACGGCAGAGTTGTTTTGATAGATTTCAATGCAGCCCGTAAAATTTCTACCGCCAGTAAAGATACCGTGATAATGGGTACGGTCGGCTACGCTTCGCCCGAACAATTAGGGGTGGCACAAAGCGATGCGAGAACAGATATATATGCATTAGGTGTTCTGCTTAATGTAATGATTACCGGCAAACACCCAAGCGAAAAACTGGCAAAAGGGAAGGTTGGCCGAATAGTGCGCAAATGTACAAATGTCAATCCCGACGAACGCTACTCATCGGCAGAAAAACTTTGGAAAGCACTATAACAGCGAAGAAATAAAGTTACACTTTTTAGTACAAAAAACAAGGTGTCCTGTCGGACACCTTGTTTTATTTTGAAAGTTTTTCTCGAAGCTGGGTACTGCTTGTTCCTTTTGTATATGGGAAATATACTATTTCAACATTTTTATCTTTAAAAAATTCTTCGTAGCGTTTAAACCGTTCACTACCCTTATAGTCACTGCCTACAAAAAGCTTTGAAAAATGCCATTTGTTCCAGGCATCACTGTCTTCGGGCACCGACATTACGGCCTTATCTACATATTTAATAGAGCTTACTATCTCAAGACGCTCTTCATAAGGAATAAAGGTTTCTTTGCCCTTGTGTGAAGCATCGGGATGTACACCTACAATAAGGTAATCGCATTGCTTTTTAGCGCGGCGCAAAAGATTCAGGTGACCTATGTGGAACAAATCGAAGGTTCCCGACAGATAGCCGATGCACACGCGGCTTTTCTGCTCTACTCTGCCCGAATTAACCTTATAATCATAGCTGTCTGTAGCGAATGAGTGCGCATCGTTTTTGTAATTTTCAATTACTCTTTTATAAACGCCGTCATACTCGGGTATAAATAAGGTTTCTCTTTTATATGCATTATTAACTATATTTCTTGCTATATCGGCGGTCTGTGATAAATCATTTTCGCCGCCGTTAAACCTTGTCCCCTTTAAAGAACCGGGGGAAACATTCAAAATACGGTTTTTACAGCCTGACTTTTCAAGCTCTATATTAACGCTTTCTGCAAAACGGCAGAGCGCCGCTTTTGATGCGGCATAAACCGAAAATAGCGGAGAGCTTACAAGCCCCGCAATAGAGCCCATAAAAGCACAGTAAAAATCTTCTTCACCCTTTATACGCTCATAAAACATTTTGATAATTTTTATGGTGGCTGTGGTGTTAACAGTCAAAAGATTATCAATTTCGGCATTGTGCAGATTTTCAAAGCCAGTAACATAGCCAAAGCCTGCTGTCAGCATAAGAAACTTAATTTCTTTATCTTCTGCAAGCTTTTCAATTGCACTCTCATCAAGCTCCAAAAGATTACAATATATGTAAGAACCGTTTTCTTTAATTTCTCTGTCGGGTCTGCTTTTATCAAGAATGTAGACATAGTAACCGTCAGCTATAAGTTGCTCTGTAATTGCAAGACCTATGCCGTTACTGCCGCCTACAACAACTGCCTTTAACATAAAAATTCCCCTTTCGGTCAAATACTACTTTATTATATCAAATACAGTCATATTTTGCAACATAAAACAAAAAGCAGGGTTTAAACCCTGCTTTTTTACCGCTTACCGAATTCCCTTGCAACACTTATCATAAGCGCGGCGCCGTAAGGAAGCGCTGCTTTATCGAATTTTACATTTGGGTTGTGCAGTGGGTATTCATAGCCACTTTTAATGTCTCCTGCCGATAAAAGCGCCATGGCGGTTGGCACTTTACAACTAACATACGAAAAGTCTTCACTGCCGCCGCCCTTTACCCCTTCAGATAGCTGAACCACTCTATCCTTTCCAAGTGTTTTTTCTGCCGCAGTTACTGCTACTGTAAGCATTTTCTCATCATTTTTAAAGGGTGGACATCCCGAAGTAAAACTAACCTTGCCTACAACATCTAAAGCACGGCAAACATTCTCGGTTATAGAAACAATTCTATCTTTAACATAGTCCTGTTTTTCTTTACTGTATGCCCTTGCGGTACCCGACATTAAAAGTTTTGACGGAATAGCATTTGCCGCATTGCCACTAACAATTTTTCCAATAGTTATAACTGCAGAGTCGTTTATGGGCAACTCATAAGAAGATATATTTTCGAGCGTTTGTATAATATTTGCCGCCGCGGTTATAGGACTGCGCCCCAAGTGCGGCTCGGCACCGTGGCACCCTTTACCCTCAATTTCTATATTAAAAAAATCTGCCGACGGCGCAATTTCGCCCGTAGATGCAAAAATCACAGTTCCTGTCGGGTAGTTGGTGCCGCTTGTTACATGAATCATAAATGCGGCATCGGCATCGTCCGTTACACCGTTTTCAATCATATCTTTACAGCCTTCTAAAATTTCTTCAGCGGGTTGAAACATAAGACGGACCCTTGCGCCCTTTGTATATTCGGGATTTTTTAAAACACCTGCCGCTGATAAAAGCATTGCGGTATGCATAGCGTGTCCGCAAGCGTGCATTACACCTTTACCTTCAATATTAAGCGCGTCCATATCGGCACGAAGAAGAATTGTTTTTGTGGCCGTTTTGTCGCCTATTAGCGCTGTCAGACCGCATCTTCCGCATTTTTTTGCCGTAATACCCATTTCAGCAAGTCTTTTGTGCACATATTCTTTTGTTTTTGTAAGCGCAAATCCAACTTCGGCATTTTCATACAGGTATTTATAGTCTTTTTCTAATGCATTTAAATCCAATATATCAAAAATTTTCATTCACCGTTTTTATCTTTTGTACAACCGACAGATATATACAAAAACAGAGCAGAAATTTCTGCTCTGTTTTTAATTTAAGCTTTAAATTGAAAGAAAAGAAAATGTAAGCTGGGTTTTTACTGTTTCATTTGGCTTTAATACCTTTAGTGTGCCGTTTTCTCTTTCATACCGTCTACCCATAATGTAGTTATTGCTCGGTTCAAGGGCGCATACATAGTCGCCACTTGCCATACTTCTCCAGTGAGCGAGTATTGGTAGGGTGTCCGACCAGGTCATATTAAGACGGGTTTTTATACTTTCATTCACTATTGACGCCGTCTTTTCCATATTTTCGTGGAAGAATACCCTTTCTTCTTCGCCCACTATAGGCTCAGAAAATGTGGTTTCTTTTCCTAAGCCCGTAACAGCAAAGGGTGTTCTGGCAGTTGTTTTACGGTTTTCGGGTAATTCAAGCCGCGCTTCTGCCGAAATTAAAGGGTAACCGAAATTGCAGTGATACAGTACAGCATATTCTTCATCATTAAAGCCCTTATTTGTAATTTCATCCGACACCTTTATTTCTGCACCGAACTTTTTAATTTTTATGGTACGCTTTAGTTCAAGCGTATAACCGAATAATGCGGTTTCTCTTACAGTGCCTTTTACAATTATGTTTTCATCATCTTCATCTATAGAAATCATTTCGGCGGCAATACCGTGGTAACGACCGTGC
Organism: Acutalibacteraceae bacterium; assembly: GCA_045590755.1. GTDB lineage: Bacteria > Bacillota > Clostridia > Oscillospirales > Acutalibacteraceae > SIG565. The sequence goes on along the minus strand of JAZNRP010000043.1, from coordinate 11,165 downwards.
TGTGTTTGCCACTCGTCCCCATCTCTGTGTGCGCCACCCGTTGTACGAAGACCGCAGGTGTAAAGCATTCCACCTGGGAAGGTGTTTAAAAATTCCATTTCATAGGGATTAATATTAGCCGGACTGTCATAACCGTTACGGCTTATAAAGGTCATATTAACACCCTTAAAGCGCACCTGCCCTATATCAAGTCCCGTATCGGGCAAAATTTCTACCTGTAATCCGTCAAAGGTAGCTATTTCAATAATATCGGTTCCCTTAGCCTTGCCTTCCTGTACTGTTACACGACGCACCGAATACAGCTGCCCGGGATGACAAATATACCCGCTTCTTTCAATTTCTTTCATGCTTTACCACCTCTAACGGTATTATACATTAATTCTTGCCTTTATTCAAGTAACATCTGTACATATCGACAAAAACCGCTAATATGGTTGAAAAATTAAATAAATATGGTATAATATATGAGAATAAAAAATTTCTCCCGAAATTTAAGGAGTAATAAAATGAATAAATTTAAAAAGCTTGAAAGTATGAAAAGTTTTATACGAACAATCGAAAGCCTTTTGGAAATAGTGATTTTTGCCGTAATTTATTATTTTGTATGGCGTAACGGGTATGATGCATCACTCTTCCCCGACTATTTTTATAACGGTAAATATGTGCTTTCGGGCGTGTATATGATACTTGTAATGGGACTATTCTTTGGTATGGACGGCTTTAAGTTCGGACATCTGCGTGTTGCCGATGTTCTGCTGTCACAGCTACTCGCGCTATTAATTACAAACTTTATTACCTTCTGGCAGCTTTGCTTAATTGCTAATACCGTTATTTCGCCTATGCCGATTTTAATGCTTACGGTTATTGAATTTATTGTTGCCGCAGTTTGTATAATAATATTCAATGCCATTTACCACAAGCTGTATGCCCCAAAAAATTTAGCAATGATTTTCGGGCGTAATGACGCTGTAACACTGAAATTCAAAATGGAAACCCGCCCTGATAAATATAATATTTCCAAGCTCATTTCTATCGATGCGGGGCTTGATAGCATTTGTGAGCAGATACGCGACTTTGATGCCGTAATTATAAACGATGTTCCATCAGGCATTAGAAATGATATTTTGAAATTCTGTTATCAGAATAAAATCTCAGCATACTTAACCCCTAAGCTTACCGATATTGTGGTACGCGGCGCATCTAAAATAAATCTTTTTGATACTCCGCTTTTATTGGTTAAGGGGGCAGGACTTACACCCGCGCAAAGCTTTTTGAAGCGCGCACTTGATTTAATTATTTGTATTCCCGCCTTGCTTGTCGCATTGCCCATAATGCTTATCGTGGCAATTGCTATAAAATTAGAAGACGGCGGTCCTGTATTCTATAAACAAGAGCGTGTAACACTCGACGGACGCCCCTTTAATATAATTAAATTCAGAAGTATGATAGTTGATGCCGAGAAAAACGGCGTGCCGCAGTTGGCATCCAGCCGTGACCCGAGAATTACAAGGGTTGGCGCCTTTATCCGTATGTGCAGACTGGACGAGATTCCGCAAATTCTCAACATAGTTAAGGGAGATATGAGCATTGTAGGTCCCCGTCCCGAGCGTCAGAGCTATATTGATGAATTCTGCAAGGTAACTCCCGAATTTACCTACCGCACCAAAGTAAAGGGCGGACTTACAGGCTATGCACAGATTTACGGTAAATACAATACAACACCCTATGACAAGTTAAGACTTGATATGATGTATATTGAAAACAACTCTCTGCTTTTAGATATCAAGCTTATTTTAATGACCATTCGTATTATCTTTAAAAAGGAAAGCACCGAAGGTATTGACATTGCGACTGCAAACGAGAAGCGGGCAGAAGAATTACTTAAGGACATCCGTCACGATGAGAAAGGCGAATAAATATGAATAATAAAACAGTATCTATAATCACCCCCTGCTACAACGGCGCAAAATATATAAGCCAGACAATCGACTCGGTTATAAAACAGACATATACCGACTGGGAAATGATTATTATAGACGACGGCTCTAAAGACAACTCTGCAGAGATTGTGACTTCATATATGGAAACCGAGCCGAGAATTCGTCTTATAAAACAGCAAAATGCAGGCTCTGCAGCAGCCAGAAACAACGGTATACGGGAAGCAAAAGGCCGCTATATTGCGCTTTTGGATGCTGATGATTTATGGCATCCCGAATTTTTAGCAAAGCAGACTGCTTTTATGGAGAAAAACGATGCAGTATGTGTTTACTGTTCCTACAGTCCTATTGATGAGGCTTCCAAGCCTATTCTCCGCCCTGTCATAGCAAAGCCGGTTATTACCACCCGTGATATGAAGGTGATGAATCAGATAGGCTGCCTTTCGGGTCTTTACGATACTAAAAGACACGGCAAGATTTATTTAAGAGAAGAGCTTAAAAGTCTTCGTGACGACTATGCATACTGGTATGACATTGTAGCGCTTGAAGATAAAGCCTACGGAAATGATGAAATATTGGCAGAGTATCGCGTATTTGCGGGCTCTACAACGGGCAAAAAATACAAGCTTATAGGAAAGCAGTTTAAGTTCTATAGAAGCTACTTAAAGGAAGGCTTTTTTGAAGCAATAATAAACACTCTGCGTTGGGGACTTGCAGGACTTAAAAAATTTATGTAAATAAATACCCTTTTATAGAAGCTAATCTATAAAAGGGTGTTTTTATTTTTGTTTTATTTTATTGGCGCCGTATACGCCCACGATTATGAGCATACAGCAAATTATTTGTGTGATTGTCAGGCTTTCCCCCAGTATTAAGACACCTGCAAGCACAGACACCACCGTTATTACATTTGAATAGGACGCGGCGCGTATTGCCGAAATTTTGGTTGTGGCATAATTATAAACTAAAAATGCAACCACACTTGAAAGCACCGCTAAATATGCTATAGCTAACCAGAACTCGTACGACACTGCCGCTTTATGTAGTTCTGTTAAATAATTTTTGCCGAGTGCCACGCCTGAAATTACATTAAACCCTACAGCACCGACAAAAAACATCATATAGGTGCGCTCCACAGGTGAGAATTTTTCGGCTTCACTGCGGCTTAAAATATTAAAACCTGCCGCACATAAAACTGCGCCAAGTAAAAGCATAATGCCGATAAAAGTATTTTTGCCCTGATTATTTGAAGCAATACTTATAACCACTAATCCTATTAAGGAAACCGCCAAAAACACTGTCTGGCGAATAGTAGGCGCTTCACGCAGAAATATAGATGAAATAATAATTACTGCTATTGGTACTAAAGATATTATAACACCCGAAACGCCGCTTGAAGTATTTCCGATTCCATACAGCTCAAATATGAAATACAAAAGCGGCTGACATACCGCCATAAGCAGTATTTTACCTGTCTTTTTCCCCTTAAAATTTATTTTTACCACACCGAATGCCCACAAGATGTTCAGTGTGGTAAACGCTACCGTAAAACGCACCGATAATATTATTAACGGATGGGCAAAGCCGAGCGCAATTTTAGAAAAAAGAAAGCTGAATCCGAATATTATATTTGGAATAAGTGCGGCTATATTGCCTATAATTTGATTTTTTCTGTTCATATATGCTCTTTTCATTTTTATTTGCAAGATTAATTATAGCCGCTATTTATTCTTTTTTCAAGTTAAATTGCTCTTTCTTCTGCCTTTATATTTTCTACAAAATCATTATACGCAGCAAATTCTTCGGGTTTTGTTTCTCTCTGGCGAAGAATTGCAAGCTCATCGTCAATCGAGTACACTTCACGAATACGGTCAACCACTCTTTGCTCGTATGTAAGAATAGGCTCTGCAATTGCGACATCTTCAATTTCAATATACTCTCCGTTTTTATACACCTTCATACTAATTCTCCACCCTTCCAAAAATTGCAAATTTAGTGCCAACAGGTAAAAAATTCGCACTGTTGCTCATTAAAAAATTAATATTCTTTATAGCATCTATGTTTCTTTCGCCGACCAAAGTGTGCATACTTCCCGTAACAGACGGTACACCGGTTGCTTGGTATGTGCCGACACTATGTAATAACCTGGCGGCAATCAAGATGTGACATCTTACTTCGCAGATTCCCGTGGGGTCTAAATTTATGCTATTAAAACGAAATCCAACCTGCACACCGTTATTGAAATCAATCTTAGCTGAGCCCAACGAGATTTTTTCGCCCGTGGTGCTTTTGGGGAATTCAGCTCTTATTATAAATTCTTTGCATTTTGAAAGGTCGGGAAACTCTTCTGTCGTCGAAATTATACCGTTAACTTCTTCGGTTGTTGTTATATTGACTATCTTTTTCCAATAGCTTTTGGCGGCTTGTATGGCCCCTGCCACTGCCTTACCGCTTTGGGCGTTTTCGCTTGTCGGTAAATAGGTCTGGTCGGGCGCTATGTTTACCTGAGCACCGTTTTCAATTAAAGCTAATTTCTGTTTTTCTGCTAAAGTATAGTCATTACTTGATAAGCCCATACCGTCTGCTTTATCTACCTTGCCTTCAAACAAAGCACTGTGCGCTAAAACATCTGATTTATGGTTTTCTACCACCGCTTCTATATTTTGCTCAGCCGACTTAGCTATTGCCGCACTGTCGGCGGCGTTATCTGCAGCGGCTTGTGAAAATGCGGCGTTATCTGCGGCAATGTCTGCAAAGCCTTCGGCAAGTCCCATATGCTTTTCAGCCAACACGCAAAATTCTTCAGCTCTTTTTTCTGCGGCAGATATATTTTCGCCTATTACACTGTCATATGGCTCATCCTTTGCCACATCATCGAAATATATTTTAATTTCGGGGCTCAGTACGGTTCCCACCGCATTACCGTCATTATCAATAGCCGTTATAACAAGTGTGGCCGTTATCTGCTCGCCGTAAAAGGTCATGCAAAGCGGAATAGTGCGGCTTACTGTATTATCGGTAAGTACAAGATTTTCCGACGGGTTATACCCTGCATTCCGTGAATTAAAATCAATTCTGTAAACCAATTCAGTACCCTGGTACGCGTTTTCAATATTAAGTTTATAATTTTCCTCCAGTGTGAAAACAACACTTGTAGCATTGTCTTCATACCTTACACCGCCATACTGCGGTGTGAGTGGCGAATCATTTTCGCCGCTTAGTAAGTAACTAACTGTCCTTATAGACATATATTCTCTCCTTAAATAAAATTGCCCACAAAAAATAGGGAGTTACTGAAATCAGTAACTCCCTATAATTTAATCCTATACATAAATTTCCGTTTTGTCAAGTCTATTTGCGATAATATGAAAAATATACAGTGAAGGAATCATCTTGTCCGCCAATAGAGTTTTGACCTTCTATTGTAATTCCGTCGCCGCTCAGTAACATATAATAGCGGCTATCATCCACCCCGCACCTAAATAAATCCTTTTCGCCGTCAATAATGCGTATTTCGTCATCAATTACCACAATTCTGCCGTTTTTGCTTACAACAAAGTGATTGACATTTCCGTTTTCATCCACATTTCGTTTAGTTATGTATCTAACCGTTCTGCCATCAAACTTCTTTAACAATTCGGTATTTTTGTCTTTTCTCTTGAAAATATTAAGCATTATATTTTTCCTTTGTTTCGGTAAGCGTTTTAAGAACATCCGCTTTGAGTGCTTTTGGAGAAATTACCTGAATGTCTGCGCCGTACTGCAAAATCCAGGATACAAGCCCGTGGCTTAAAACGGCATTTGTTCTGAAGGTGAAGGTATCATCTGTTACCTTGTAAATAAAGATTTCTTCGGAAAAACGGTCAATAATCTGCTCGAGTATTCTTTTTGAGCAACGAAGCTCTACCTCCGAGCTGACACCTGTGTACATATTAAAGGTTTTGGCGGTATAGTCGGCAACATCGAAAAACTCGCTATACTCTGATACTTCAGAAAAATGTCGTGCCTTGTCTTCGGTAATTTCCACACGCTTTATGCGGTCAAGCCGCAGATGAATAAGGTTATCGTACTTTGCATTATTACCTATAAGATAGTATTTATCGTTTTCCCATATAAGCGCATAGGGGCTTATTGTCATAGCCTTTTCGGTAACGGCTATATTTTTGCCTTCGAGTAAAGCACGCTGGCAGTATATAAGTGAAATTTTTTTCTTGTCCTTGATAGCCGTGCTTATTTTATCAATACTATAATAAATTTCTTCATTTTTGCATTTGTTTTTAGCGGCTATGTAAATATTCTTCTCCCGCTGTCTTGCCTGATTAACACTAAGCATTGAATCAAGCTTGGCTATTAGCTCTCTGGTCTTTTTAGGGGTAATAAACTCAGCAGAGCGTACCGCATCGCCAAGCAGATACACTTCGGGCAGTTCAAATTCACGCGACGCTAAAAAATAGCCAAACCTGGGGGTTCGTGTTTTTACAATGTCGTAACCGAAATCAATAAGGGTATCTATATCGTTATAAATCGCCTTTCGCTCGGCAGAAACACCCACTGCTTCAAGCCTTTCGCAAAGCTCGGTTGCATTTATAGGATTTTCTTCATCACTATGCTTTTTTAGTATATCAATTATATACAGAAGCTTCATTTTTTGGTTTGTTCTTGCCGCCAACCGTCTAGCACCTCCAAAAATTTTTCGTAGCCGTAAAGGGCGTTGATTAAATCTAAAAATGCGTTTGCCGACATATAGGGAAAACCTAAACGGTTTAATAGCTCACGCCGTAATTTTTCACTGTTTTCTCTGCCTGAAAGCCCTAAGGAAAACAAATCTCCCTTTGTAACGGCACGCCGTTTTTTATCGGTCACTGCCGCAGTTACGCCAAATTTTCTAAACGCTTCAATTATTATTTCATCATCGGTGCCTTCAACACCCAAAAATCCTTCGGCGCTTTTTTTGCTTTTCCGTTTTTCTTTACCTAAAATCTGTGGCAGATAAACATTTGTGATGCTACTGTCCGCCACTATATTTTTAAGATGCATGCGGATTACCCTACCCGCCGAATCAGAATCGGTAAGAACGATAATTCCGTTTTTCTCTGCCAGAGTGCGTATAAGCGCCTGTTTTTCCTTGTCCTTGAATATAGCAAAACCGTCGGTTTGTATGATTAGTGCATCAATTATGTTTTGAAGCCGTATTTTATCGTATTTGCCTTCTACTATTACCGCCTTATCGATTCTCAGCAATGTCTTCACCCCGAGATAAAATATAGATAAGCCGAACCGCTAATTCTTCAAGCACCGTACGCTCGTTAACACTAAAGCTTTTAAGAGCCTTGTCAGCCAAAACAAGCGCAGAAAAACACAAATTAAACTTATTCTCGTCTAATTTTTTAGTGCCTGTAGGTAGCTTTGTTAAAACAAATTCGCGTTTTCCGTAGCCGAAATCCTTGGCAACTGTGGGTATATTAATCCCCGCTTTTTGCGCATTAAACACCCTGTAAGCATCTATAAAGGTGGTAAAAATACTGTGCAGAATTGGTGTGGCATCAACCCGCATAAAGAAAAGCTCATCAAGCAGCTTCATTACACCGGTTATATTAAGAGAAAAAATCTCCTTAGATAAATTATAAACCGATGCGGCATACGATTTTACACAGACCTTATCTATTGTATCTTTGGTAATTTTACCGCCGCCTACATATGCGCAGAGCTTTTCAAGCTCACTTATTAAAACATTTATATCATCAGAGCTGATTTCTATTAAATACTCTGCCACGCCGCTTTCTAACTGTGCGCCGCGCTTTTCGGCACCCTTTTCCAGCATTCTTTTAAGCTCGGCAACACTGCGGTGGTCTATCTGCACCGCCATACCGCCGCACTTTTCTACCGCTGACGCTATTTCCTTTGCCTTAGTGTTTTTCTTAAACTCAAATTCAATATTATTGCACCAGACAATAAATACGCAGCTATCGGGTACATTAGACAGTATCTCGACTAACTTTTCAAAATCATTTTTAGCCGCGTGTTCAAAATCATAATCTGTAAGCAGTACACACTTTTTATCATTCATTATGGGAAACTGCTCTACTGCATCATATATTTCCTGTAAATCGGCTTCATCGGTGAAAGCAATAAAATTGAATATATCGTCTCTGTCCACCGTTTTGTCAATTATTTTATCAACATACTGCTTTTTAAGATATGCATCGTTGCCAAATATAAAATATGCCCTCAGCAAGCTCCCGTTTGCCAAACTGCTTTTGAGCATATTTTCATAACATACAGGCACACCGAACACATCCCTTCATAAATAATTTACAATAATATTATATCACTTAAAAAATATTATTCAAGAGAAAACAGAAAACTCTGTACCGAAATCGGTACAGAGTTTTTTACATTAATATCTCTTTAGCGCCGAGAAGCAGCGCATCCCGCTTGTTATGTGACACCATAACCACGGTTTTACCCATTACTGTTTTATTTATAAGCTCGGCCGTTTTGCGCACATTATCGTCATCTATGCCGTTAAATATTTCATCAAAAATATATATGTCGGCGTCCAACATAAGCGCCCTTGCAATTGCTACACGCCGCGCCATTCCGCCACTTAGATTTTGGGGTAATAGGTTTTTTGCATCACTAATACTGAGTTCATCTAAAAGCTCCAGAGCCTTTTCTTGAGTACCGAAAAGTGTAAGATTTTCGAGTACGGTTTTGAAGGGTAATAGTCTGTCTTCCTGAAAAACTGCCGAAATTTTCTTGTTTTCCAACCCTTCAATACTGCCTGAATTTACCTTTTCAAGACCCATTATAAGACGCAGCACCGTAGTTTTACCAACGCCCGACTCACCGAAAAGACAGATGTGTTCTCCTTTTAGAATTTCTAAATTAAAATCCCGTAGCACCGTTCTTTTACCGTAGGAAAAACAAACCGAATTAAACCTTATCATATTTGTTCTCCTTCCATAAAAGCTTTATTATGTTTTCAAGTATCAGACTTAAAATCACAATAGTCAGTATTACAGCGAACACCCTTGGGTAATCAATGGTAGTTTTAGCCGAAGATAAAAGTGCGCCTATACTGCCCGTAGGATTGCATATTACTTCGGCGGCAACGCCCGATTTCCACGCAAAGCCGAGGCCTGAAATACACGCCACTCTCATTTGCGGCAGTACTGACGGTAGCTTTATGTGCTTTACAATTCCGAGTCGGCTCATACCGAATACCCTGCCCATTTCAATCAGTCGGTTATCAATTGATAACAGTCCCGCTTCAATGTGGGTAAATATTATGGGGAAAACCATTAAGAATGAAATAAAGGACGGCAACACCGCATTAGGTACCCAAAGCCAAGCAAGAATTATAAATGCCGCTACAGGTACTGAGCGTATTAAATAAACTATTGGGGAGAAAACCGTTTTGAAGAAGGAACTGCCGCCTGATAGCATACCAAAGCCCGTGCCCAACAAAACGGCCGACACAAAACCCAATATTATGTGAAAAAGCGATGTACCGACCGACCGCCAGAAAGTACCTTCCGTACAGTAGTCAAGCAATGCACTTATCGTGTCAAGCGGTAACGGTATTTTAAGCATTAAGCCCTTGTTCGCAAGAGAGGCCGATATATGCCACACCGCAACCCAGAACATTACCGACAGTATAGAATATACTATACGCTTTAATTTAGCCGACATAGTAGAAATTGTCTTCGGGTAGTTTTTCGCCTACCGCCTTTTTATCGGCGTCAAAAAGTATCGACAGATAGCCCGAAAGCTTGGTTTTCATTTCATTACCACTTACAAAGCAGGTGTTGCAGTTGGGTATTGCCTTTTTTGCGATAGCGGCAGACGGTATAATACCGTATTCTTCGCAAAGGGCGGCAGTAGTATCAATGTCACTGCTAACCTTTTCAATCGATGCCTTGTATTCCTTTAAAAACAGTTCAACGGTGGCTTTATTTTCGGCTAAAAATTCATTTCTTACAATTACACAGCCCATCATAAGTGCAGAATTATCGCCTATCTTTTCCCATTCCTTTGTTAAATCAATAGCCAAAGCAGATCCTTCATATTTATTTGTAATAGAAGTTGCAACGGGTTGGGGTGCAATAATTACAGCATCCGGCTCGGTTGCCCATACGGGAACTAACTCTGTGCCTTCGGCCTTAAACTGAATATCTACATCTGTATCGGGATTAATTCCGTTTTTTGTAAGCAGATAATCAATTACATATTCGGGGTTAGCACCTTGACCTGTTGTGTAAATCTTTTTACCGCGAAGGTCAGCAAGACTTGTAATTTCTGTTTCCTTGTTTGTAAGAACATTTAGAACACCTAAAGTATTAACGGCAAGAACTGTAACGCCGCCCTCTGTTTTATTGTAGATTGATGATGCCATATTGGTGGCAACCGCCGCAATGTCGGCTTCCTTGTTGGAAATTTTGGCAACTATTTCGGTAGGATTTGTTACTACTGTAAAGTTATAATCACCCAAGCTCGTGCCGTCCTTCGCGGCCTTCATAAGATTTACGGCGCCCACACCTGTAGGTCCCGAAATCATAAATACATTTGTCTTTACTGTGGGCTCTGCCTTGCCGCACGAAGCAAAGGCAAACACCAAGCACAACACTAATAATACACTTAATAATTTTTTCATTTCTACCTCCTTATTGATATTATCATATAATGTATATTTTTACAACTACATACGTCTTTGAGCTAGCAGTTGTTCTGCGTGTTCTTTACTATGTAAAACTTGTGGTTTTACTACAGGTTTGTTTGATCTAGCAATCCTTGCATACATATTCATTATCATTTGTAGTTGCATTTCATTTTTACATAAATTTAAAACTACTTTTTCATACATTGGAACACTTTTTACATTTTTATATAATTCTACTGTATCAAATGTACCAGTTGTTTGAAGTTTATAAACAATATATCTTGATATATACGCATATAGATTTGCTTTATCAGATGAAAATGCTTCTTTAACACCTTTTCTTTGCTCAACTGGATTTGTTTTTAATCCTGCTGAAACTAACCATACGTTTGCGAATACAGCTTTTAATTCTTTTCTTTCATCTTCAATTACTTGTTTAGTTTTTATATCTCTTACAACTATTTTATTGTTTCCTTGGTCATACATTATTTCGTATCTTCTAGCTAAATAATCTAGTTCTGAAAGTTCTGGTAGTATCATAGGTCTTGTTGGGTTCTTTGCGGGAT
>JAZNRP010000042.1:0-12084 GCA_045590755.1 Acutalibacteraceae bacterium | reverse complement strand
AAGGTCCCCGGTAGACTACCGGGTTGATAGGCTGCGTGTGTAAAGGCGGTGACGTCTGAGCTTGGCAGTACTAATAGACCGAGGGCTTGACCTACTTTGATTCTCTGTTAACCATATTACCTTTGTTCAGTTTTGAAGGTGTGATACACAAGAATTTAAAGCGAACGGTCTCCGTTCGCTTGTTTTTTTCTCAATTTTTGAAAGGAAATACAAAAATGCGAAAAATATTTATACTTTTATTTATTCTTGCGCTGCTTTTTATTTTTACTTCCTGTAACAAAACTGAGGCGAGTAAAAATGGGGAAAGCTCGGCGACTTCGGGAAGTGCAACCGTCAGCGAGCCGTATGAAGACGACAGTGTGAGCGTTCCCAACACCCATACCTTTACAGGACGGGTTTTATCTATCGAAGACGGTATGATACTTGTACACAATAATGAAGAAAACAGCGCAATCTCACCACAGGTTTATGTGAATGCATCGCAGTTTCCTGAACTCGAACTCAAAAAAGGCGATATGGTGCGGGTTGTTTTTAACGGACAGGTAGCCCAAAGCTATCCACCGCAGATACTCGGAGTAATATCAATAACTAAAGAATAAGGGGGAGACAGAATGATTGCGAATTACCATACACACACCATTCGTTGTAAGCACGCAATAGGTACAGACCGCGAATTTGTAAAAAAAGCAATCGAACTAGGATTTACCGAGCTTGGCTTTTCCGACCATCTCCCACAGCTGTACCCCGATGGCTTTACCCATCACTATCAGATGGATTTTGAAAAAATCCCCAACTATTTCCAAAGCATTTTTTCTCTTAAAGAAGAGTATGCCGACAAAATCAAGATTTTTATCGGCTTTGAAGCCGAATATTTTCCCGAAATTACCGAAAAAACAGTGGAATACCTTAAACAGTTTCCACTTGACTATCTTATTCTCGGCCAACACCTGATTGATGAGTTCGACGGTGATTTTTCTTCTCAAGAAACCGAGGATGCCCATTACTTAAAACGCTATGTTGATAGCACAATTAAGGGAATAAACACAGGGCTTTTCAGTCTGCTCGCGCACCCAGATTTAATAAATTATACACCGAATGATGAAATTTTTTATAAGGAAATGAAAAGACTGTGCGTTGCGGCTAAAAAGGCCAATATTCCGCTTGAGTGTAATATGTTAGGTGCGGGTAACGGCTCATATTACCGCCGAAATTACCCAAGTGAAAGATTTTTCAGAATTGCCGCAGAAGAGGGCAACGAAGTTATAATTTCCTGCGATGCACACGACCCCGATAGCTTAGATAATCCCCGCGCGTACAATTTTTGTCTTAATATGCTATCGGACTGCGGCATAACCCCAACAAAAAAATTAAAGCTTATTAAACCGTAACATAAAAGGGAACGACACTTAAGGTCGTTCCCTACTCATTTTTATTTTTTATATTCTATTATATCGTCAATTCTACAATTAAGCGCTTCACAGATTCTTTCCAAAACATAACTATCATATCTTTTAACTTTATTTTTGTAATAATTATCAATAACTTGATATTGAATACCGGTTCGTTTTGACAACTCATATCTGCTAATATTTAATTTTTTAAGAGTTTTATCTAATATCAATCTAATCATAATGGTATTATACACCTCTGATTACATTTTATTAGAGATATATTTATTTGACAATTCACTCGAATAAATATATATTTATATAAGTGTATAAAGTGGGTGACTTTATGGTGAAACGAATCGTGGTAGCAGGGTGTCGGAATTATAATAATTATAAAGAAGCAAAGGAATATATAGATAATTGTATTAGAGAAATACGAAAAAGGTATTCTTTGGTTTTTGTTTCGGGTGGATGTAATGGTGCGGATTTAATAGGGGAAAAGTATGCTAAAGAAAACGGTTTTGCGATAGAAAAAATTTTGCCCGATTGGCAAAAATACGGAAGGGCGGCGGGACCTATAAGAAACGAAGAAATGGCAAAGGCGGCAGATTATGTTATATGTTTTTGGGACGGAAAAAGCCGTGGTACAAAATCGATGATAGGGTTTGCAAAAAAATACAAAAAGCCGCTTAAAGTTAAAAAGATATAAAAAACGCCCGACTGTAAGACTGGTCTCACAGTCGGGCGTTTTCATTGTTTTATAATCAAAAATAAAAGGGAACGACACTTAAGGTCGTTCCCTACAGATCCCATATTAAATATGCGTTGGCGGTTTTGTGTGCATAATGTAACAAAATAACAACCACTAAGTCCGCAATCATAATTTTCCAATCGGTTCCGCCGTCTGCTGTGTAAATTCATTTGCATCACCGCTTTGTTAATCAATATCTTTTCCACAGCAACGCTTATATTTTTTACCGCTACCACACGGACAGGGCGCATTTTTACTTACAACGCCTTTGCCGCGAACGGTGGTATTAACTTTTTCGCCTGTACCTGTCTCTTCGGCAACCTTTTCACGCTTAATCGGTGCTTTTTCTTCAATTATTACCGAAAGCACTAACCTTGCTGTCTGTTCCTTTATATTATCGGTCATAGCAGAGAACATATCGTAGCTTTCGTTCCTATAAGCAACAACGGGGTCGTGTTGACCGTATGCACGAAGTCCGATACCGCGGCGAAGCTCATCCATAGCATCAATATGGTCCATCCAGTTGGTATCTACCATACGAAGAAGCACATAGCGTTCCATATCGCGAACTATGTTTTCGCCGTATTTTTGCACTCTTTTCTCATACTTTTTACGCGCTAAAGCCTTAAGCGTATCGGCAACTTCTTCTTTTGTTGTATTTGCTAATTCTTCGGTGGTGAACTTCAAGTCATTTCCGTCTGTCAACCAACCGAATGTGTATTGGCGCAGTCCGTCTAAATTCCAGTTATCGTGTATCGCGTCATCCGCAAGGTGAAGCGCTACGGCGTTATCAATGGTATAATCAATCATCGAGAAGATATTATCTGTAATATCATCGCCGTCAAGCACTTTATTTCGCTGTTCGTATATAAGCTCGCGTTGCTTGGTCATAACATCGTCATAATCAAGCACATTTTTACGCGCCGCAAAGTTTCTGCCTTCCACTCTCTGCTGAGCGCTTTCGATAGTGCCTGACATCATACCCGTTTGAAGCGGCATATCTTCGGGAACCTTAAGGGTATTCAAAATATTTTGAACTCTGTCACCGCCAAAAATACGCATAAGGTCATCTTCAAACGATATATAGAACTGCGTATTACCAGGGTCACCCTGACGGCCCGCGCGTCCGCGAAGCTGATTGTCAATTCGGCGTGATTCGTGGCGCTCAGTACCTATAATGTAAAGACCGCCTGCCGCCCTTACCTTTTCGGCTTCGGGGGCAATTTCTTCTTTGAATTTCTGTAAATATTCCTTAAAATCTTTACGGGCGGCTATAATATCGGGATTATCGGTTTCACCAAAGCCTGTGGCTTCGGAAATGAGCTCTTCACTGAGTCCTTGTTTACGCAATTCGCCTTTAGCAAGATATTCGGCGTTACCGCCAAGCATAATATCGGTACCGCGTCCTGCCATATTGGTGGCAATTGTCACAGCGCCAAGCTTTCCTGCCTGAGCTATAATCTCAGCTTCTTTTTCGTGGTGCTTGGCATTAAGTACATTGTGCTGAATACCGCGCCTTTTAAGAAGTGTACTTAAAAGCTCGGATTTTTCAATGGTTACAGTACCTACAAGCACAGGCTGACCTTTTTGGTGACACTCGGCAATTTTTTCAATAACCGCAGCGAATTTTGCACGCTCGGTCTTATAAACGATATCGTCTGCATCTATACGGGCGAGTGGCTTGTTGGTGGGAATTTCCACAACATCAAGGTTATAAATTTGGCGAAATTCCTGCTCTTCGGTCATAGCAGTACCCGTCATACCCGAGAGCTTTTTGTAAAGACGGAAAAAGTTCTGGAAGGTAATAGTGGCGAGTGTCTTAGACTCGTTAGCAACCTTAACGCCCTCCTTGGCTTCAATTGCCTGATGCAGTCCTTCGTTATAGCGTCTGCCGAACATAAGACGGCCTGTAAATTCATCGACTATTATAACTTCGCCGTCTTTAACTACATAGTCAACATCCCGCTTCATAATACCGTGTGCGCGAATTGCCTGATTTATGTGGTGAGAAATGGTGATATTTTCGGTATCGTTAAGGTTATCAATGCCGAAATACTGCTCTGCCCGTTTTACGCCTTCGGGTGTCAAAGTACAGGTTTTTGCCTTTTCATCAACAACATAGTCGCCGTCGAATTTCTGTTGCTCGTCGGTGGCCTTACTGTCGGTTTCAACAACCTTTACCATTTTTAAGGTTTTAGCAAAGCTATTGGCTTTTGAATAAAGGTCGGTTGATTTGTCACCCTTACCCGAAATAATAAGCGGAGTTCTGGCTTCATCAATTAAAATAGAGTCAACCTCATCGACAATAGCGAAATTATGACCGCGCTGTACGCGCTGTTCGCGGTAAACCACCATATTATCGCGAAGATAATCGAAGCCAAGCTCGTTATTTGTGCAGTAGGTAATATCGGCATTGTATGCCGCCTGCTTTTCTTCGTGGTTCATACCGTGAATAATAAGACCGACTTCCAGCCCTAAAAAGCGGTATAATTTACCCATCCATTCCGAGTCGCGACGGGCGAGATAATCGTTAACTGTTACAATGTGAACGCCTTTGCCCGATAGCGCATTAAGGTAGGCGGGAAGTGTTGCCACCAAGGTTTTACCTTCACCCGTTTTCATTTCGGCAATTCTGCCTTGGTGAAGCACAATGCCGCCCAAAATCTGAACGGGGAAGTGCTTCATACCGAGTACGCGGTGCGCGGCTTCGCGGCAGACAGCAAAGGCTTCGGGTAAAATATCGTCAAGAGTTTCGCCCGTAGTTAATCGGTTGCGGAATTCTTTTGTTTTTGCCGATAGCTCTGCATCAGAGAGTGACTGCATAGCAGTATCTAAATCCAATACCTTTTGGTGTAGCGGCAAAAGTCTTTTTATTTCTCTTTCACTGTAATTTTTAAAAAGTTTATTTAAAAAACCCATTTTTATACCTTCTTATAAAGTGTCAATTAATTATACCATAAAGATGTGTAAAAATAAAGTCATAAAAGGTAATAGCCGTTATCAGAATATATACCGCTTGAAGTGAAAATTTCACCGTCAAGCGTTACAAATATCGCTTCAACATCGGTTTGCGAATTTATAACTTCCAGTCCATCCTGCAGTCCCAAAAGCAGACAACAGGTTGAAATAATATCGGCCTTAGTGCCATCCGAACAAATAACCGTAGCCGACAGTAAATCAGTATCGGCGGGGTAGCCCGTTTCGGAATTCAATATATGGTGATAGTTTTTGTTATCTTTTATAAATGAGCGCTCATAGGTGCCCGAAGTCACAACAGATGTGTTTTTAACCTTGAGTTTTGCTAAAACCCTGTTGCCCTTGGGGTCTTTTATGCCAACAACAGAATAATCGTCACCGAAAACAACAACATTTCCGCCAAAATTAAGAACACCGCTGTCGACACCATTTGCTAATAGGTAGTCGCGAACCTTATCGGCAATATACCCCTTAGCAACGGCGCCTAAATTAATTTTGGTGCCACCCGTATTTATATTGTTTCCGTCCATAGTTATTTTTGTGTAGCCCGATTTTTCGGCGGCGCTTTTGAGTGCGGCGTCCGTCGGTATTGTTTTATTTTCAAAATCCCAAAGGTCAGTGACTTCCCCTAAGGAAATATCAAACTTCCCGTTTGTTATTTTGCAGTATTTAAGCGCTTCGGTTAAGACATAGGCTACATCATCACTAACCTTTAGCGCACCGTTTTCGTTTAAGCGGTAAATTTCACTTTCTTTGTCGGTATGCGAAAGAAGCGCCTCGTAATTACGAGCGGTGTTCAGCGCATCGTCAAGAACGCCTTTATCGGCGACGGCTTTAATATTAACCACCGTGTCCATCATAAAGGCGGTGGCAGATTGTTCGCTTTTTACGGTGCAACCCGACAAAAGCAGTGCCAGACAGACCGTACTTAATATAATTTTAAGCATATTAAAAGTATAACATTGTTTTAACACCTTGTAAAGAAAAGAAATTTGTGTTAATATTATATTCGGTGGATTGTATGAGAAAATTCAGAGAAATAATTATTTTCGTATCTATCATAGTAATAATGCTTTTGGCGGTATTGGTGATTAATAGCACAAGTAGCGGCAATGTGGTTAAAATAAGTGTAGACGGGGAAGTTTTATATACACTGCCACTTGATATCGACCGCGAAATAGAGCTCACACACAATACGGTTATGATAAAAGATGGTAAGGTGTGGGTAAGCAGTGCCGACTGTGAAAACCAAATCTGCGTAAACACCCCCGCGGTTGACTCTTCGGGTGGCGCGATAATATGTTTGCCAAATAAGGTTGCGGTTGAGGTGTTGGAAAATGAAAACTAAACAGCTGACCGTTTTGTCCTTAGCGGCGGTAACGGCGCTTATGCTGTCATTTGTAGAATCGGTGGCGGGCATTAATTTGTTTGTCCCCGGTATAAAATTAGGTCTTGCAAATGCCGTACCGCTACTTTTTATAGCGGTAGGCAGATACCGCGCAGCGCTTATAGTCAACATTTTAAGAATTTTACTGTCCGCTATATTTTTCGGAAACCCCGTATCGTTGATTTATTCGGTGGCAGGCGGCGTGTTATCGTGGGCGGCTATGTGTATAGCGTCAAAGGTTTTGAAATTTTCAGCTTTTGGAATCAGCTTCATAGGCGGTATTTTCCATAATTTAGGTCAGCTTTTATCGGCGGCGGCGGTATTCGGCAGCATGTCGGTTTTAAGCTATTTACCATATTTAATAATTGCAGGTGCCGTATGCGGCGCACTAACGGGTGTGGCGGTAACGGCAATACTGAAAAACAAAAATGTAAAAAATTTCTTTTTAACTAAAAAGGAGCAATAATATGTGCGGCTTTATCGGTTTTACAAATTATATTAAGGACGACGGCACTGTGCTATCAGCCATGATGGACAAAATAGTTCATCGCGGCCCTGACGCACAGGGTAAATATGTTGATGATAATATTTGTCTTGGCTTCAGAAGACTAAGTATCGTTGACCTTGCCGACGGCGACCAGCCGATGTTTAATGAAGACAACTCTTTGGTGCTTGTGTTCAACGGCGAAATTTATAACCACGCCGAATTAAGAGAAGAATTAATTTCTCTCGGTCATACATTTAAGACAAGCCACTCTGATAGTGAGGTACTGCTTCACGGCTATGAACAGTACGGAAGCGAGCTTGTAAAAAAGCTTCGCGGTATGTTTGCTTTTGTTATTTATAATAAAAATGACGGCACACTTTTTGGTGCTCGCGATATGTTCGGAATCAAGCCCTTTTACTATACCTTTCAAGAAAATTCCTTTATTTTTGGTAGCGAAATAAAGTCATTTTTACTGCACCCCGAGTTTAAAAAGGAACTAAACGAACAAGCGCTTTCGCACTTTTTGTCGTTTCAATATTCGCCAACCGAAGAAACCTTTTTTAAGGACGTTTATAAATTACCACCTGCGCACTACTTTACATTTAAAGACGGCAAAATTGAGGCAACCCGTTATTTCAGACCCGAGTTCAAGCCCGAAGATGGCTCGCTTGATTACTTTGCTGATAAGGTAGATGCCGCCGTTAGAGAAAGTGTAGCGGCACATAAAATAGCCGATGTTGAAGTAGGCTCGTTTTTGTCAAGCGGTATAGATTCAAGCTATATTTCTGCCGCCGCAAAGGTTGACAAGACCTTTACAGTTGGTTTTGAAAGCCCCGACGGCAACCGATATAACGAAATTGAATATGCCAAAAAATTTGCCGATACAATCGGTGTTGAAAATATAAGCAAGGTAATCACACCCGAAGAATACTGGGGTAATTTCGCACATTTGCAGTATCAGATGGACGAGCCACTTGCCGACCCTGCGGCAATAGCGCTTTACTTTGTATCAAAATTGGCTAGTGAACATGTTAAGGTTGTAATGTCGGGCGAAGGCGCCGACGAATTGTTCGGCGGCTACCGAATTTATCAGGAGCCCATAACATTAACCTATTATGACCGCCTGCCGTTTGGCATAAGACGATTTATCAGTCGTACACTTGAATTTTTACACATTCCGCAAAAATACGGCGTGAATTATTTAATCCGTCGCGGTAAAACTATTGAAGAACGCTTTATTGGAAACGCTAATATCTTTAGCGTTAAAGAAAGAAATAAAATTTTGCTTCGTGATTCTGGTGCCGTAGCGCCTGCCGTTTTGTGCAAAAAGTTCTATGATGAAGTGTTCGACCAAGATACCATTACAAAAATGCAGTATCTTGATATAAATATGTGGCTTATGGGCGATATTCTTCTAAAAGCTGACAAAACAAGTATGGCAAATTCATTAGAGCTTCGTGTGCCGTTCCTTGATAAAAAGATTATGGAATTAGCAGAGACTATACCCGTTAAGCATAGGGTTAGCACAAAAAGCACAAAATTGGCGCTTCGTGAAGCGGCGGCAAAAACATTGCCAAAGCTTACCACCGAAAAGGACAAGCTCGGTTTCCCGGTCCCCATTCGTGTGTGGCTAACACAAGATGAATACTACAATACTGTAAAGAACGAGTTTACAAGCGAAAATGCCAAAAAATATTTTAATACCGAAAAATTGGTGGCGCTTTTAGACCGACATAAGTCGGGCAAAGAAGATGTAAGCCGTAAAATATGGACTGTGTATACTTTCCTTGTATGGTATAGAGAGTATTTTGCCAATTAATAATAAAACCTTCCCCCGTTGGTTATACTAAGGCCAAGGGGGGATTTTTTATGGACAAAAAATCAGTTTCAAGTTTTGCAAAAGGAACACTCACAGGAATGGTTGCGGGCGCAATGCTACTGGGTGTTGGCAAAATGGTTATGGACAACAATAAAAATATGTCAAAGGGCTCAACAAAGGCGCTTAAGGCCGTTGGCGAGTTTGTAGACGGCGTACAAACAATGTTTAAATAAAAAAATCCACCACTTATATGTGGTGGATTTCTGTTTTAGATATGTAAAATAAATACCTGTGGAATCAAAAAACCAAGGAAAAATCAAAAGGAAAAACTGAAAAATTAATAAAAAACGAAAAAAAATAAAAAGACCTAAAATATGCTTGACACCACACGGCAACTATGATATAATAATTCCTGCTTGAAAAAGTGAATATGGGAGAATTCCCGAGCGGCCAAAGGGGGCAGACTGTAAATCTGTTGCTTTCAGCTTCGGTGGTTCGAATCCACCTTCTCCCACCAAAAAATAGACTTGCTTTTGCAAGTCTATTTTTTTATCCATTGCGAAAGCAATGGTATATCATCAACGATAGCGTTGCTATCGTTGTATCTCATCAGTCCGTCAGGACTGCATATCATCACGCGTCAGCGTGTATCAAAAAACTTTCGCAATGATGATATGCAACGGTTAATACCGTTGATGATATACAAGGCTAAAGCCTTGATGATATGCACGGCTCACGCCGTGATTTTATTCCGACAACGGCGGAATATCACTAAAATCTTCGTCAAGATAGATTCTAACGTCCGAAATTGCGATTTGCCTTGTTATTTTTATAGTTTTATGTTAAAATCAAATAAAATAAGTGCAGATTTATGCATTTATATTCGAAATCTTAGGTTTAACATGGAGTATACAAAATGAAAACTTTACTAAATGTATGCTATAATAAAATAACTGAACAGTATTTGGACGTTTATTTGCCCGAAACTGAAGAATTTGCGGTTTTTTTATATTTCCACGGCGGCGGAATTGAAGCAGGCGATAAGTCGCGTGCAAAAATCTTTTTTGAATATATGATTTCTCAGGGGATTGCGGTAGTAAGTGCTAATTATAGAATGTATCCTAGTGCTAAATACCCCGATTTTCTTATTGATGCAGCTGATGCGACTGCGTGGGCGTTTGAAAACATTGGAAAGTACGGCAAAATCAAGGGCATATATGTAGGTGGCAGTTCTGCAGGCGGTTATATTGCACAGATGCTTTGTTTTGATAAAACGTGGTTATCTAAACACGGAATAAAGTCCATCGATATTGCAGGATTTATTCACGATGCAGGTCAACCTACCTGCCATTTCAACGTGTTGCGCGAAAGAGGAATAGATACACGTAGGGTAATCATAGATGATGCTGCTCCCTTGTACCATATAGGAGAGGATGAACAATACCCTCCGATGCTCATTATTGTGTCGGATGACGATATGCAAAACAGATATGAGCAAACAATGCTTCTACTTTCCACGCTTAAGCACTTCGGCCATTCTGAAAAGGTGCACTTAAAGGTTATGAATGGTAAGCACTGCGCCTATGTTAATGCAGTAGACCAAAATGGTAAAAGTGTATTTGGAAAGATTGTAACAGAATTTATCAATGGATAAGAATAATGAAAATCCCTGCAATTATGAATGAACCGGAATTTAACAGGAGACTATGTTGGCATCTAAATGGTTCGTAACAGCCAAACAAATAAGGACTTGCTAAAAGCAAGTCCTTATTTGTTTGTGTTTGTGTCCGTAGGACACGGGCATCGTTTGACCGCTTGCGGTCAACATCATTTTGTGTGTAGCACAAACATCATTCCGCTTTAACGGACACAAAACGAGGTTGCGATAAATCGCAAACAGTGTTGCCTTCGGCAAACGATGTTGCACTTCGTGCAAATTTCGGTGTCTGCTTTGCAGACGGATATAAAAACAGCACCCGATTCCGTAATGGTTTCAGGTGCTATTCTTTTACAAATTCAATTATATCGCTAACTTCACAGTCAAGTGCATAACATAACGCGTCAAGGGTTTTGGTGTTTATTGCTTCACCTTTCTTCATTCGATGAAGGGTGTTCGCCGAAAATCCTTGCTTAAAAATAAGGTTATATTCAGTAATTCCCTTTTTAAGAAGCGTATCATAAAAAGGCTTGTACGAAATCATTTTCATCACCATTTTAATATTATCATACTTAACCTCTTGACTATACTTAAAATATTGAGTATAATTAATCCAATGAGGTGATTGTATCTATGAATAAAAGAGCTAAAGTTGTTATTTTTTTACTTTTGTTTTGCGTAATATGCTTGTTTTTGTCAGTGTGTTCTGATGATATTGCATCTGTAATCAGTGGCGAAGATGGTAAATGTGATTATTGCGGAGAAGAAGCACCTATAGAGAAAGGTACAAAAGAGTATTGCAGTCCGTGTTTTCACAAATATGACGGAAAGTTCTGGGCTTAAAGGAGTGTTATTCATAACACCAAATACAAAAAACCACCCAAGGGAGACACTTCTCAAGGAAGTTGTCTCCCTTTATATTGTTTTTAGAATAATAAAAAAGACACTTTCAAAACTTGAAAGTGTCATAGTGGGTTACGCACATTTAAAAAAGACCCTCTCAAAAAACTAAAGTTTTGTTGTTTGAGACGGGCATTCTCCGTATTTTCCAAAATGTACAATTATTTATCAAACTGTGCTTTTATTTGTTCGTTAACTCTTGCGTTCATTTTAGGAATAAGTTTCAAATCTTCTTCTTTGACTGAAATTTCTGCAATATCAGGTTTTTCGCCATACTGTGGAAAATTAACTAACCAATAGTTTGGGACTCTTTGTTCTAAGCATATCCAACCCTGCATTCCTTTGTGAACACCATCTTTAATGTACTTATCTTTTTCAACTATTACTTCCACACAATCCATCATTTTCATATTATTTACCTCCTAATGGCGTAGTTAATTGGATGTGTCCATTTTGATAAACCATCCATCCGGTTATAAAAGACACCTTATTACCGTTATCTTTTCGAGCAATTTCTATTTTAATACTTATGCGTTGACCGTCTTTATTTAATTTCCCTAAAATATAATCTCCGGTTTTATATTTTTCTAATGCTTGTTTTTCGATTTCTGCTTTTAAATATTTTATGTCTGCAACCGAATAACCCCAAGATTTAAAAAGTCTATCCTTACCATGCCCATATTCACCCTTGGTATCAAATAGATATGGGTCGAATTTAC
>JAZNRP010000041.1:0-6272 GCA_045590755.1 Acutalibacteraceae bacterium | reverse complement strand
AATTATTGAAAAGTTAAAACCTGTGGCAATTATGTAATTTCATTTTTTAGTTGCATACTATTAACTGAATATATCGTTTTATATCGGTTGCAGTTTTACAGAGAGCGTTTTTCATGTTATAATATATTTGTAAAGAAAAATCAGTAAAATTCAGGCGTTTTGAATTCGTGTCATTAAGTTCAAAACACCCAAAAAGAAAACCATCCCTTGTGGATGGTTTTTCTTTTTGGCATTTTAATAAAGTTCGTATTTGTAATACTGTGATTAGCCGCGTGCTTTGCCGACTAAGCGGGCGAAGGAGGTAGTTTCCGCCCGAGCGCATCCGGTGGATGATACAGCGAGAGGCGGAAAGGCGCCGCGGTCGAAAGTTATAGGCGCTACAAGCCGTCCATAACTTTCGGGCACCGCAAGAGTCGACTGTACAGTTCATAGCAAAGATAACCACTCGGTAGACCGATAATAACAGTGTCACAGGTTCGAGCCCTGTTTGAGGCGCCAAAAAATCCAAGTCTTCGGACTTGGATTTTTTTATCCAAGCCGACAGGCTTGGTATATCATCACGACGCAGTCGTGTATATCATCGCCGAAGGCGTATATCATCACACGAAGTGTGTATTTATGTCGGCTTGATGATATACAACTTCTTTCGAAGTTGATGATATGCAATTCCTGCGGAATTGATGATATACAATGCTCCGCATTGATTTATCACCGCTTTTATGCTATAATAAACCAAGGTGGTGATAATATGAAAAATTTTTTTCTTAAAGGTTTCCAGTATTTTCTTATGTTCCAAGTGTCAATATTGATTGCAATGATCATTTCTTTATTATTTATAATCCCGATAAGGTTTTTTGTTTATAATCAGCTTTACGAAACCTGTATATTTGCCAGTATTGCTTTTATTTTAGAAACAGTGTCTATTACATTTTGTTTCTATAAAGAAAAAATGGATTATAAAACATACGGTCTTAAAAAATTCCTTTTGCCTTGTATTATTGGTGTAGTTTTACATTCTATTCTTTCCTATTTTAATGGATTTTATATGTACACAGCAGGGGCCAGTGTTTCTGAGTCGGGAATTATTTGGCAAAGTTACTATTCAAATCAAATTATTACGGATATGCGTGAAGTTGCACTTTTTAGATTAATAATTCCTTTTATAATAATTCTGATTTTTAGAATTAGCTCTGTGATTTTAGGATTTTATTTTGGAAAGAGGAAAATTAAAAAATCTATTCAAGAATTGAAAAAAGAGAAGTAATATTTCCAGTTTTCAGGTGCATTTCATTCGTGTCATTAAGTTCAAAACACCCAGAAAAAAGAGAGCAAGTCGAAAGACTTGCTCTCTTTTTTCAACGAAATAAATCCCTTACGGGATTTGTGAAATACGCTTCGCATGTGAAATATTGCTTCGCAATGTGAAATGCGCTGCGGCGCGTGAGGGATTTATTTCATTTCACTTTCTGCGCAGCAGAAAATTTCACAATGACCGCAGGTCATTATTTCACATTCGGCGTAAGCCGAATATTTCACTTTTCCTTGCCCCTCCGCCGCTTTTATGCTATAATACACATAGAGGTGATTTTATGGATAATATGGAATACATCAAATCGTTAGAGGAAAGAATTGATAAATTAGAGAAATTGATTGCAACAATTAAGTTGGACAATAACGAAAACATAACTTTTACTAATTGTCAAATTCAAGGTATGGCTTTGCAAAGTTGCAAAGATGTTACTATTAAAGATGTTACTATTAAAGATTTTACTGTTGATGCTTTAGGTTTTGCCTCATTTAATGCAAAAATAGAGAATGCAAATATTCATAATTTCCAAAATCAAAAAGGGAAAGTTAGGATAAAAAATTGTACTATTAACAACAAGGAAGAATAATTAAGAAAATCCCCGGTTTTTGACCAGTTCTTTTTCGGACACGAATGACAAAAACCATCCCTTGTGGATGGTTTTTCTTTTTAGATATATGCTAAATGCAGAAAATTACTAATTCTTGCGTGGGTTTTGCCTATGTGATATGCTTGTGCTACAATAAGGACAAGTTTGATATTTTTGATTTATTTTTTGAAATTGCAATATATCTATTCTTATTTTTCGCTGCTTATGTATAATATGATTTCGGTTTCTTTTGAAACTGATGCTGCACGCTCAGGTTGGCTTTTAACTACAAGTCCTTTCTCAACTTCTTCGCTATAAATTTCATCTATAACTATATTAGAAAATCCTTGTTTCTTCAGTACGTTTATCGCAACAACTTCCTGCATACCATAAACATCGGGCATATTTACAATGGTTCTACCCATGCTAATATATAGCGTAATGGTTGTATTCTTGAATATTCTTTCGTTTGCCTCTTCCGATTGTTCAAACACAGTACCTTGGTCGTAGTCATCAGAATGTTGCCATTCTGCCATAAAATTCAGTATGTCTTTGTATTCTTTGTTAGTAATAATTTCTTCATATGATTTACCAACAAAATTTGGGCAGACAACTGTACTTTCTAAATATTGTTCCTCTTTTTCTCTTTTCATTTCTTCAATAACTTCTACGGGAAATTCATTTTTGTAAAATACACCATAATAACTATATTCAAAACTTTCTCCATGTTTATCTTTAGAGATATTTATTTCCCAAACCCTGTCATCATTAGAGTAAAATTTAAACAAATTTTCTTCTTCTAAATACACCCATTTTCCACTACCGCTACCTATGGTTTTACCCATTTCTTCAACAAAATCGGTACGGTATGTATTATCTGACTGTATTTTAAGACAATCCCCATTAGCATTATACCATTTTCCAAGAATGGACTTTTTAGGGTTTGTACCACAAGCTGATAATGTGCATAGTGTAAGCGTTAGTGCAATGATGGTTGCGAGTGTTTGTTTGATTTTTGTTTTCATTTTCTTTTCCCCCGTAAAATAAAAAAGTGCGCCAACCGAAGTTAACGCACCGAAAAACGCAACTCCGATTGTCGCCAAACAAAGCTTGAACAGAAAAGGAAAACCTTATTGCCATCCAAGTGGAATTGCGTTTTTACCGAATTCAAATTGAATGACAAACAAAAGGGCATAATATTCCCTTGGTAAATCGATTTCCTTTTCATTATTCAGCTTTGTTTGGCAAGTATTAGTATATCATAACACACATAAAAAGGCAAACAGTTAGTAAAAAATAGGCAAGGCAGGAATAACCGTCATACTTTCGGCGGTTTTACTGCTTAAAAACAAAGTTTTCAACTAAATTTCCTTTGGTATGATTTTCAATGTGTCGGTATGACTCTTGTCATACCATCAAAAATAGAGTCACATCGTAATTTCGGGATAACTCTATTATCATTTATAACTTGAAAATAACAATAAAAAATGTTATATTAAATACAAGAAAATGCTTGTTGTTATGCAGAAAATTCAACTTGTGGAAACAACTTCCACAAGTTGAAAATATGCGCCTAAACTTGTTCCGCATTTAACACAAGCATATAATGAAAATAAGGCGGTGATTATGTGAAGGTAGTTTTTCTTGATTTTGATGGTGTTTTAAACTCTGAAAAATTTATACGCGAATGCGGTTATTACGGTGTTATTATTGACACGACCAGACTGCTGCTTGTTAAAAAAATTATTGATGCTACGAATGCTAAAATAGTACTTTCAACATCCTGGCGTGAGCATTGGGACAAAGACACCGATAAATGCGATGACATCGGCAAAAATATAAATGATATTTTCGCCCAATGTGGCTTAAACATTTTTGAAAAAACCGCTTTCCTTGACCGCTCCCGAGAAAAAGAAATAGAGCAGTGGCTGAAAAATCATAACGACACAGAAAATTTTGTAGTGCTTGATGATAGATTTCTTGACTCGGCAGTTTTAAGAAATCACTTTGTTAAAACAAATAATTACCGCGACGGAATTGACGAAGATAATGTAAAACAGGCTATAGAAATATTAAACGCTTAAAGGGGTGTTTATATGCAAGAAACGGCGTTATTAAAGGCAATAATAGAAAAGGCCAATAATGTAAAAAACGAATTCAACTGTGAGCATCTTTGGGCGTCGCATATTGCGGTGGCAGTAGCAGATTTTTGCAGAACAAAATATACAGGATTAGCTCTTGTAGATGATACATATTTTCCTTGTCGCTTTGAAGAAGAACGGTTAAGATACATATTTTCAAAGGAAGTCAGATTGGCGTCGTTTTTCAGAACTGTTTTGTCGCGTAACATTAGAAACGGAATAGCCGAGAAAGCTTTTACACTCGCCACTTGTGAAAATATCGCAAATATGCGTGGTTATGAAATGTTATCGGCAGATATAGTTTTTCTTTGCGCATTAAAGGAACTCGGCGAGCAATATAAGAAAGCTGTTAGCACTGCGACAACCGATAACGCGATTATTGGAATTTTACAGGATGCAGACCGAAATATATACGATTATGTAATTGAAAAAATAGAAGCCGTTAAGGTAGTATTAAATGAAAAAACTCGCGAAGCTGCAAGTATGCGCGACTGGAAGCCTGCGGCTAAATTTTCCGAGCCGAACGAGCTTAATGATATGTTTTTTGGCAAGATAGAAAAAAAGGCTGCAGAGAATGTAGTAACACTCAAATTTCCCAAATTTTTCGGCACAACTGATTTGAAGGTATCAATACATAATGTGGGGGATTTATATTATATTCACGATAACGGTTGCGCCATAAAGCATTTGTCAAAGCAGATTAAAGACACCGAAAAATGTGCAAGAGCACTTAAAAAAGTGTGTGATAGCTGTTGGATTAGCAAAGGTAGAATTACGGGCTCTTTTGTAAGCGTGTCAAGCTTTTTATATTATTTGCAAAGGCTTATTTTTATAGCGAATGCTGATTTGTTTTACACCAAAGCCGAAAAGCCTTTATACTATAAGGAAAAAAATTATCTATATTTAGATGCTGAAAAAGCAGAGCCGATAAATGAAGCAGAGCTTTTTGAAACACTTAAAAGCGGCATAGGCTTTGATTATGACGAGAATGCAGGGCTTTATTATTGGCTTGATACAAGGTATTCGCTATTTTCAGGTCGGGTTTCATATCTTATAGAGACGCTTGAAAATGGTATAATCCGTATCAGCGACAGAAAAAAAGGAAAAACAGAAGGCGAAATATTTGAAGCATTTTATTGGAATAATGATGATATTTCTCTTTACACCAAATTTATTTCAAAAATCGCCGACCGCTTTGGCGGTGATTTCGACGGCAAAAACATTTATCTGACCGATAAAAATGAAAATTTCTGTAAAGCAATGTTCAGATTCTTTAATATGGCGGTTTTACTTTCTGAATTCGGTCACGATATTGAATTGCCTAAAATAAGACATAAGGGGAACGAAAATGGAAAAGTATAAAAAACTTTTTGTAGTTTCGGACATTCACGGTCACTGCACCTTATTAAAAGAAGCACTACAAAAGGCAGGCTTTAATAAAGACAACCCAGAACATCTTCTTATATGTTGCGGCGACTATTTTGATAGGGGTAGTGAAAATGTCGAAGTGCTTAAGTTTTTTGAAAGACTGAAGCACAAGGTTTTGCTTAAAGGTAATCACGAAGATTTGTTGCTTAAGCTTTTGCATACAGGTAAGGTATTGCCGCATAACTACATAAACGGAACAATGCGGACTCTTGAAGACTTTTTCGGTAAATATTTTATTAACCCTGCCGATGACACTATAGATTTTTCGGGTAAAACCCGAACGGTTGACAGAATCTGTGATTTTATAAATGAAACCGTAGATTATTTTGAAACCGAAAATTATTGTTTTGTACACGGTTGGTTACCAGAAAATGCCGTTACACCAGACAGTAGACGAAACGCTGACAGTGCAGCGTGGGAGACGGCAAGATGGACTAAATGGACCGAAAAATATCTTGAGGGTAGACCGCTTAAAGATAAAACGCTTGTTTGCGGACATGTACCTACTTTTTATGCTAACAAGTTTGACTGTACCCGTGATAAAGCAAATGCCGATATTTTCTACGGAAACGGACTAATAGCAATTGATGCAGGTACCTTCGACTCAAAGCAGATTAATGTATTGGTTTTAGAAGATTTTTAATAATAAAAAAAGATAGACCCGTTGGGTGAAATAGTCAATAGTTAGTAGACACAAAAAAACAATTTAAGCTGCCAGTTCAATTCTGTATTGGACTGGCGGTTTTCTTTTAAGTTTTCGAACAGGCCGTATGTAATTGAAATAGTAAACGGTATCGGCAACGGTTTT
>JAZNRP010000040.1:0-18700 GCA_045590755.1 Acutalibacteraceae bacterium | reverse complement strand
CCCTTA
This sequence comes from Acutalibacteraceae bacterium, assembly GCA_045590755.1. GTDB lineage: Bacteria > Bacillota > Clostridia > Oscillospirales > Acutalibacteraceae > SIG565. Next base: position 18,694 of record JAZNRP010000040.1, on the reverse strand, counting down.
ATAGCTTCAACGTCGGTAGGAGCCGGCATATAGTCAACAACTGCATCGAGAAGCGGCTGTACACCCTTGTTACGATATGAAGTACCGCAACAAACCGGAACCATTACGTTATCGATAGTAGCTTTACGGATGATTTTCTTCATTTGTTCAACTGTGGGCTCTACGCCTTCAAAATACTGTTCCATAAGTTCTTCATCCTGCTCAACGACAGCTTCGATAAGAGCGGTACGGTATTTTTCAGCAAGTTCCTTCATATCTTCCGGAATTTCCTCACGTCTAACATCTTTACCTAAATCATCATAATAAATTTCTGCATTGTTTTGTACAAGGTCAATGATACCTTTAAATGTGTCCTCTGAACCGATAGGTAACTGTATCGGCACTGCATTACAACCAAAACGGTCTTTAATCATTCCGAGAACGTTATAGAAATCGGCACCCATGATATCCATTTTATTAACGTAAATCATACGCGGTACACGATATTCATCAGCCTGATGCCAAACGGTTTCAGACTGCGGTTCAACACCACCCTTAGCGCACAAAACGGTAACAGAACCGTCAAGTACACGGAGTGAACGCTGTACTTCAACAGTAAAGTCAACGTGTCCGGGGGTGTCAATAATATTGATACGATGGTCTTTCCAGAAGCATGTTGTAGCAGCAGAGGTAATTGTAATACCTCTCTCCTGTTCCTGCTCCATCCAGTCCATAGTGGCGGAACCGTCGTGGGTTTCACCAATCTTATGGTTGATACCGGTGTAGAAAAGAATACGTTCTGTTGTCGTAGTCTTACCGGCATCAATATGAGCCATAATACCAATATTTCTTGTCATTTCAAGAGATACCTTTCTTGGCATATTTTCCCTCCGTTAACTGATTAAAACAGTTTTTTAACAATAGTATTAGTATTTTTGATGGTTTTAAACTACCATCTGTAATGAGCAAATGCTTTGTTTGCTTCTGCCATCTTGTGTGTGTCTTCACGCTTCTTAGCTGCGCCGCCTACACCGTTAACAGCATCAAGGATTTCTCCTGCGAGACGCTCCTTCATTGTTCTTTCAGAACGCGAACGGCTGTAAGTAGCTAACCAACGAAGACCTAAAGTTTGCTTTCTTTCAGGACGAACCTCAAAAGGTACCTGATAGGTAGCACCGCCCTTACGAACGGCCTTAACTTCGAGCAAAGGCATAATGTTTTCCATAGCCTGTTCGAAAACCTCAATCGGTTCCTTTCCAGTCTTTTCACTGATAATATCAAAAGCACCGTATACAATCTTCTGAGCTACACCCTTCTTACCATCCAACATAATGTTGTTGATAAGGCGTGTAACTATTTTAGAATTGTACACCGGATCCGGCAAAACATCACGTTTTGCAATAAAACCTCTTCTTGGCACTTTTCTTCCCTGCTTCATAGTAATGATACCATAGGTACTCGAGCGACAAAACTTCCCGTAGCACCAAGCAAGGCGTAATATATATTGACGCCGCTGCTTGTGTTTGCAGCAGAGATATTTCGTCTAATCAAAAATTAATTTGCGGCACCTGCTTTTGGACGCTTCGCACCGTACTTGGAGCGGCTCTGCATTCTCTTGGCAACACCCTGAGCATCAAGGGTACCTCTGATAATGTGGTAACGCACACCAGGCAAGTCCTTAACACGTCCACCACGAATTAAAACAACGCTGTGTTCCTGCAAGTTGTGTCCGATACCCGGAATGTAAGCAGAAACTTCAATACCGTTTGAAAGACGAACTCTGGCAATTTTACGGAGAGCCGAGTTAGGCTTTTTCGGTGTTGATGTTTTAACCGCTGTGCACACGCCTCTCTTCTGCGGAGAATCATTGTCTGTAGGCAAGCGCTTCATAGAGTTGTAACCCTTAAGAAGAGCCGGAGCCTTAGCCTTTTTCTCAACAGTTTCGCGACCGCTGCGAACTAACTGGTTAAAGGTTGGCATATCGCACCTCCTCGTTATAAATTTGTGTTATGGCATAATTCCACACACTAATATATAATAACACCGATTCGTTGCCTTGTCAAGCACAAAATCGGTGTTATTTTAAAATTATTCAGTTACTTCGGTAACTTCGGAAGAATTATCTTCGGCATAGCTTGCGATATACTCATTCTCAGTAATAATCTGATTTGAGCGCATACCTGTACCTGCGGGTACGAGCTTACCAATAATAACATTTTCCTTAAGACCGAAGAGCGGGTCTACCTTGCCTTTAATTGCGGCATCGGTAAGAACTCTTGTTGTTTCCTGGAAGGAAGCAGCCGACAAGAATGAATCGGTTGCAAGAGATGCCTTGGTAATACCAAGCAATATAGGCTTATACTCTGCAGTAGTGAGTCCTTCTTCCCCTGCTTCAATTCTCGCCTTGATTTTCTTGTTAGCGTTATCAATTTCAGAGAAGTTGTATTTTGTGCCGAGCAGTAAATCAGTAGCGCCCGGATCTGTAACAACATACTTACTCATCATCTGACGAACGATAACTTCAATGTGCTTATCGTTGATATCAACACCTTGTGTGCGGTATGCATTCTGAATTTCAGCAATGATATATTTCTGAACTGCTTCTGCACCCTGTGCTTCAAGGATATCCTGCGGATATTTAGCACCTGAAATAAGTGAATCTCCCGCCTTAACTTCGTCACCGTCGCTAACAAGCGGATTAATTCCGTAAGGAATACCAACCTTTTCTTCTTCGAGAGTTTCTTTATTATTAATGATAATAACCTTGCTCTTCTTTTCTTCGGCAATACGTACTGTACCGTCGATTTTTGCGATAAGTCCGCAACGCTTAGGTTTACGTGCTTCGAAAAGCTCTTCAACACGCGGCAAACCTTGTGTGATATCCTCTGTACTTGCAATACCACCGGTATGGAAGGTACGCATGGTAAGCTGAGTACCGGGTTCACCGATAGACTGAGCCGCCATAATACCAACCGCTTCACCTATTGTAACAGGTCTGCCTGTTGCAAGGTTAGCGCCGTAGCACTTTTTACATACGCCGCGATGTGAGTGACAGGTAAGAATTGAGCGGATTACTACGCTATCAGTTCCTGTATCAATTATCTTTTTAGCGTCATCTTCGGTCATCATCTTATCTTTACTTACAATAACTTCGCCTGTCTTTTTATCAACGAAATCGTTAAGCAGGAATCTACCGATAAGACGTTCTTCCATAGTTTCAAGTGTATGGTTGCCGTCCTTGATGTCGGCAACTGTAAGACCTACTTCAGTTCCACAGTCGTCATCGCAAATGATAACATCCTGAGATACATCGACAAGACGACGGGTAAGATAACCCGAGTCGGCAGTACGAAGAGCTGTATCGGCAAGACCTTTACGGGCACCACGCGAAGAAATGAAGTATTCAAGTACATTAAGTCCTTCACGGTAGTTAGCACGAATCGGTACTTCAATAACCTTACCTGCGGTATTTGCGATAAGTCCGCGCATACCTGCAAGCTGACGAATCTGGCTCATAGAACCACGAGCACCCGAGTCAGCCATCATAAAGATGGGGTTGAACTCATCAAGGTTGCCCTTTAGTGCATCAGCTACATCTTCAGTTGCCTTGTTCCAGATTTTAATTACCAAAGAGCCGCGTTCTTCGTCACTGATAAGACCGCGCTTATACTTTTTAGTAACAGCATCTATTTCTTTTTCGGCTGCGGCAATAATGTCCTTTTTCATTTCAGGAATAACCGCATCTATAACCGCAACAGTAACCGCGCCCTTTGTAGAATACTTAAAGCCGGTAGCCTTAACATTATCGAGCACTATTGCAGATTCGCTTGTGCCATGCTTAGCAATACAACGGTCAATAATTTTGCCGAGCTGCTTTTTGCCAACCTTATTCTGAATGATATCTTCGTTGCTCTCAACCATTGTCTTGGTTTCATCAGCTAACTTGAAATTCCATTCAAGGTCAAGTGCATGGTCTTTATCTGCACGGTTTACAAAGCCTAAATCTTGCGGGATTGATTCGTTGAAAATAAGGAAGCCTACAGTACACCAAATAAGCTTACTGTTTCCGTCTTTCTCAAAACGGACACGAATCGGTGCGTGGAGTCCTACAATACCGTCATTATAAGCCATTAACGCTTCGTCTTTATTGCGGAACACCTTATTTGTACCCGGCTCATCCGCCTTAACAAGTGTTAAGTAGTAGGAACCGAGAACCATATCCTGTGTCGGTACAGCAACAGGCTTACCGTCAGACGGTTTTAACAGGTTGTTTGCGCAAAGCATAAGGAAGCGAGCTTCGGCTTGTGCCTCTGCAGAAAGCGGTACATGAACAGCCATCTGGTCGCCGTCAAAGTCGGCATTATACGCGGTACATGCAAGCGGATGAAGCTTTAATGCCTTACCTTCTACGAGTACAGGTTCAAAAGCCTGAATACCGAGTCTGTGAAGTGTAGGAGCACGGTTGAGAAGAACGGGATGTTCTTTAATAACCGTTTCGAGTGCATCCCATATTTCAGTAGAAGCACGGTCTACCATCTTTCTTGCGGTCTTAATATTTGTAGCACTCTTGGTTTCAACAAGGCGCTTCATTACGAAGGGCTTAAAGAGTTCAAGTGCCATTTCTTTTGGTAAACCGCACTGATACATCTTAAGCTCGGGACCTACAACGATAACCGAACGGCCTGAATAGTCAACACGCTTACCAAGCAGGTTCTGACGGAAGCGTCCCTGCTTACCTTTAAGCATATCGGAAAGAGATTTAAGAGCACGGTTGTTAGGACCTGTTACGGGCTTACCGCGTCTGCCGTTATCAATCAAAGCATCTACTGCTTCTTGCAGCATTCTCTTTTCATTTCTTACGATAATATCGGGAGCGCCGAGCTCGAGAAGACGCTTTAAACGATTGTTACGGTTAATAACACGACGGTATAAGTCGTTTAAGTCACTTGTAGCAAAGCGTCCGCCGTCAAGCTGTACCATCGGACGAAGGTCCGGCGGAATTACAGGCAGAACATCAAGTATCATCCATTCAGGACGGTTACCGGAAGCGCGGAATGCTTCAAGCACTTCCAAACGCTTGAAAATTCTTACTCTTCTTTGTCCTGTAGCGCTTTCAAGCTCTTCACGAAGCTCATCGCATATTTCATCAAGGTCAATTTCGCACAGTAATTCCTTAATGGCTTCCGCACCCATACCCGCTCTGAAGTCATCTTCATACTTTTCGCGCATATCCTGATACTGCTTTTCGCTTAAAAGCTGTTTCTTTTCAAGCGGAGTTGTACCCGGGTCGATTACGATATACTGTGAGAAATAAAGTACCTGCTCAAGTGCTTTCGGGGATACATCCAAAACCAAGCCCATACGGGACGGGATTGTTTTGAAATACCAGATGTGTGAAACGGGGGCCGCCAATTCAATGGTGCCCATACGCTCACGGCGTACCTTTGCGCGAGTTACCTCAACTCCGCAGCGTTCACAAACCTTACCCTTATAGCGAATACGCTTATATTTACCGCAATGACATTCCCAATCCTTTGTCGGTCCAAAGATTCTTTCGCAGAAAAGACCACCCGGTTCGGGTTTTAAAGTACGGTAGTTGATAGTTTCGGGCTTTGTAATCTCGCCCTGAGACCAACTTCTGATTCTTTCAGGAGATGCTAAGCCAATTTTAATTGATTCAAATTCAATACCTTCCATTTGCCTAATCCTCCTTAATAGTTTTCATCTTCGGCGGTTTCTTCAACGATATACTCGCCTGTTTCATCCTGTAAGCCAAAGCCTTCAAGAGTGTCTATTTCCTTTTCTTCCTTGAACTCAGGTTCATAGTCAGCAGGTGCAAGACCTAAATCATCATCCTCTTCAAAGCTCTGCTTTAAGTCTATTTCTTCATTTTCACTGTCAAGTACCTTAACATCAAGACCCAAAGACTGTAATTCCTTAATAAGAACCTTGAAGGATTCGGGAATTCCGGCCTTAGGAACATTAAGTCCCTTAACAATAGATTCATAGGTTTTAACACGGCCAACGACATCGTCCGACTTAACTGTAAGGATTTCCTGCAGAGTATAAGCCGCGCCGTAGGCTTCAAGTGCCCAAACTTCCATTTCACCGAAACGCTGACCACCGAACTGAGCCTTACCGCCGAGCGGCTGCTGGGTTACGAGTGAGTAAGGACCTGTGGAACGGGCATGAATCTTATCATCAACCAAGTGATGAAGCTTGAGATAATACATATAACCTACTGTTACGCGGTTATCGAATGGCTCACCTGTGCGTCCGTCGTAAAGCTGAACCTTACCGTCCTCAGGCATTCCTGCCATCTTGAAGCATTCGCGAATGTCAGATTCGTGAGCACCGTCAAATACCGGTGTGCAAATCTTCCAGCCGAGTGCCTTTGCGGCATAACCCAAATGAACTTCAAGTACCTGACCGATGTTCATACGGGAAGGTACGCCCAAGGGGTTAAGAACGATATCAAGCGGTGTACCATCGGGTAAGAACGGCATATCTTCACTGGGAAGTATACGCGATACAACACCCTTATTACCGTGACGACCTGCCATTTTATCACCGACAGAAATCTTACGCTTCTGTGCAATATAGCAACGAACAACCAAGTTAACGCCGGGGCTGAGTTCTGACGCATTTTCGCGTGAGAATACCTTAACATCAACGATTGTACCGTATTCACCGTGCGGAACGCGCAAGGAAGTATCTCTTACTTCCCTTGCCTTTTCACCGAAGATAGCGCGTAAAAGTCTTTCTTCGGCAGTAAGCTCGGTTTCACCCTTAGGTGTTACCTTACCAACAAGTATGTCACCCGCGGTAACCTCAGCACCGATACGGATAATTCCGCGTTCATCCAAATCCTTAAGCGCATCTTCGCCAACATTAGGAATATCACGGGTAATTTCTTCGGGTCCTAACTTTGTATCTCTGGCTTCAATTTCATATTCTTCAATATGAATAGAAGTGTACATATCTTCTCTGACTAACTTTTCGTTAATCAAAACAGCGTCTTCGTAGTTATAGCCTTCCCAAGTCATAAATCCGATGAGAGCATTACGACCGAGACTGATTTCGCCGTTGTCGGTAGCAGGACCGTCGGCAATAACTTCACCCTTAGCAACCTTCTGGCCTACAGAAACTATGGGCTTTTGGTTAATACAGGTGCCGTGGTTTGAACGAAGGAACTTAATGAGCTTATACTCATCTGTCTCGCCATCGGTATTCTTAACCTTGATTGTATCGGCAGATACAGCACTTACAGTACCTGCATTTTCAGCCAACACAACAACGCCTGAGTCAACTGCCGCTTTATATTCCATACCTGTAGCTACAATCGGGCTTTCGGTTACGAGAAGCGGAACTGCCTGCTTCTGCATGTTTGAGCCCATGAGCGCACGGTTGGTATCATCATTTTCAAGGAACGGTATCATAGCCGTAGCAACCGAAACAACCATTTTCGGAGATACATCCATAAGGTCAATTTCTGAAGGATCGGTTTCAAGGAAGCGGTCTTGGAAACGAGCGTGAACTTTATTGTTTACAAAACGGCCATTTTCATCCAACGGTTCGTTTGCCTGTGCTACTACAAACTCGTCTTCTTCATCCGCTGTTATATAGATAACATCATTGAGAACGCAACCTGTTGCCTTATCAACCTTGCGGAAAGGAGTTTCGATAAATCCGTACTCGTTAATTCTTGCAAAGGTAGCAAGGTAAGAGATAAGACCGATATTAGGACCTTCAGGGGTTTCAATCGGACACATACGGCCGTAGTGTGTATAGTGAACATCTCGCACTTCGAAGGATGCACGATCTCTCGACAAACCGCCGGGGCCGAGCGCAGACAAACGACGCTTGTGAGTAAGCTCGGAAAGCGGGTTGGTCTGGTCCATAAACTGAGAAAGCGGTGAAGAGCCGAAAAATTCCTTAATAGCTGCGGCAATTGGTCTGATATTTATAAGCGACTGCGGAGTAACTGCATCAACATCCTGAGCCTGTAAGGTCATCTTTTCGCGAACAACGCGTTCCATACGGGTAAAGCCGATGCGGAACTGGTTCTGTAAAAGCTCACCTACAGAACGAATACGACGGTTACCAAGGTGGTCAATATCATCCACATTGCCAACACCATAGTTAAGCTGGAAGAAGTAGTTGATTGTAGCAAAGATATCATCTGTAACAATGTGCTTAGGAATAAGCATATCTACAGACGCGGCAATTGCTTCGCGAATATCATCTTGAGTTTCATTATTTTCAAGAATTTCTTTTAATACATTAAATGAAACATTCTCGTTAATACCAAGGTCGGTAACATCAAAGTCAATAAAGTCCTTAATATCAACCATACCGTTGGTAAGGATTTTGGCTTCTCTCTTATTGCCTTCTGCATCGACAATATTAATGTATGCTTCGCTAACACCCTTCTTCTGAAGTGTGAATGCTTCTGCCTTGCTTACTGTCTGACCTGCTTCTGCCAGAATTTCACCTGTCAAGGGGTCGGCAACAGGGCGTGACAAGGTTTTGCCCGTAAGTCTTGCGGCAAGGGCTAACTTCTTGTTGTATTTATAACGGCCTACGCGTGATAAATCATATCTGTGCGCATCAAAGAAAAGCTGTGACAAATAACTGCGTGAGCCTTCAACCGTTGCGGGCTCACCCGGGCGCAGCTTTTTATACACTTCAATAAGTGCATCATCGGTATTTGTGGTGATGTCCTTATCAAATGTTGCGCTTAGCTTTTCATCGTCACCCAAAAGGGCACGGATTTCTTCGTTTGAATTAATGCCCAAAGCACGAACAAAGGTAGTTATCGGCAATTTGCGGTTTTTATCAATTCGAACATATACAACATCATTCATATCTGTTTCATATTCAAGCCAGGCACCGCGGTTGGGTATGATGGTTGAATTGAAAAGATTTTTACCGGTTTTTTCATCGGCCTTAACGCCGTAATAAACACCGGGGGAACGAACAAGCTGTGAAACAATAGCACGCTCTGCACCGTTAATAACAAAGGTGCCCGATTCGGTCATAAGCGGGAAATCGCCCATAAACACTTCGCTTTCTTTGATTTCGCCTGTCTCATTATTCAAAAGACGGGCGGTTACACGAAGCGCTACCGAATATGTTGTATCACGCGCCTTACATTCGGTTATACTGTACTTAGGTGTGGTTTCAAAGCGATAGTCGATAAAATCCAACACCAAGTTACCGGTATAGTCGGTTATAGAAGACATTTCCTGGAAAACTTCCTTAAGGCCTTCTTCGACAAACCATTTGTATGAATCCTTCTGAATTTCAATGAGATTGGGCATATCAATAACTTCATTGATTTTCGAGAAACTCATACGAGTGTTTTTACCCAGCTGGACAGGCTTTACCATTGCTGTAGACTCCATAGGTTAACATTCACTCCTCTTAAAATTATGTAAATTTTTACAATTTACATTATGCACATTATTTGATGGATTAAATCGCAAAAATTACCCTTTTTGATGAAAAAAGCACAAAATAACCGCATATTAACCCATCATCAGTAATTTAGTATTATATTCCAACTTTTGCAATTAGTCAAGCCTTTTTTGGCATTTTTCTGAATTTTTTTTAATAGATATATTATTTATAGTAAAAAAACAAAAAACCGACACCTAAAAAGTGTCGGTTAATTACTACTTAATTTCGCAAATTGAGATTACAAGACCATTGTTCACAGTCTGAAATATCTCGGCATCAGGTATACTTGAGGTGATTTTTTCATGGAACAACCGAAAGCTTATATTTTTAGCGTCGGCTATACCCTTCCCCGTAGCCTTGACGGCGGCTTCTTTAAGCGTCCAGATTTTAGTGAAATTAGAATCACTCTCTAAAGCGTACTTTCTTTCGGTATCGTCAAACATTCTCTCTGCTGCCGCCGAATATTTTCTTGTGTATTCTATATCTATACCTACGGGGTTATCGGCAAAAGCGACTGCAGCTGTACCTTTTGTGTGAGAAATACTGAAATATACCTTATTGCCCTCCAAATACGGCTTGCCTTTTTCGGTTCTTAAAATTTTATAATCCTTGATACCGTAAAAATCGGACAAGCCCTTATCTACAAGGTAAAGTGCTAACAGTGAAGCGTTTCTATCGTTAAGTCTTTTTTTCTTAAGTATATATTCTTTTGTTTTTACATCAAGATTTTCTAAAATATCAGAATAAAAGGGTTGGTGAAAATCCGATATATTCGATATCAGATAATACATTATTTCACAACCGCAGACTTAACCAAGTGTTTTATAACAACATCCCTTACCATATCGGCTTCTAAAATCCACGGCTTGTTTTCAGCTTTAATATCTTCGACGGTTACTGTATTTTCCGAAGTTGAATTCTGTTTTGCAAATTCCGTTAGATAATCATTATACTCCTGTTGAGTGAAGGTAAGCTTTTCGGCATCGAAAATTGCATACATTATTATTTCAAGCTTCTGAGAATTCTGATAGTAGTATTTAAGATTATCTGATGTGTAGCCAGACATATAATATATCATTGTTTCGGCGTCTATGTTGGTACCGTATTGCGCATTGTAAGCAGTAGCTTCTTGCTGGGCTACTGTATATATTTCATTAAAAAGCTCGTCATAATTTGCCTTTTCGGTTTCAGGAAAGCTTTTAACGGCAAAGCTGCCTACGGTATCTAAAATAATACCTTCTATTGCATTTTCTTTAAGGGCATTGAGTAATGCATCGTTATTTTCAAAGCCCATTTTTTTAGCCGTTTCGTCATTTTTTTCGGGAAGCTCACGCTTTGAATTGATTTTAACGGTAAATTCTGCTTTTTGGCCCTTTAAATTAAAGCCATTTTTTTGTTCGGTATCGTCTGTATAATATGTTGTCTGGTCATAGTCTTCAGGGAAGGTTACTTTGATTACTTCGGTGCTTCCTACAGACTTTCCGATAAGTGCATCTTCAAAGCCGGGAATAAAGCTACCTGAGCCTAAGGTTAAGGCTGTTTCTTCGCTGCTGGTACCTCCTTGAAACTCTTTGCCGTCAATTCGACCTACATATTCTATCATCGTGGTATCGTTTTTCGCCAATATGCCTTCTTTAATATAGTTATATGCATTTGCATTTGCTACAAGCTGGGTATAATAGCTGTTGACATAGTTTTTGTAGGTGTCGCCCGCTGTATCAATCTCTATACCAAGATACTTACCCAGTGTTACATAGTCAGACATATTATAGTTATAGCTTACTCTTTCGCCTTTTTTGCCACCCGCAACGCTTGGGTCAACTTCCCTTTCTCCGCAACCGATAAAGCTAAAAGCCATAACAGTTACCAATAATAATGCAACTATTTTCTTCATACTATTCTCCTTAGTTTTTATTTAACTGACCGAGTGAATCGGCCTTAAGATATGCATTTATAAAACCGTCAATATCTCCGTCCATAACGGCGCTGATATTTCCCGATTCAAAGCCTGTTCTATGGTCCTTGGCAAGTGTATAGGGCATAAACACATAGGACCTTATCTGCGAGCCCCAGGCGATTTCCTTCTGAACGCCCTTAATGTCTTCTATTTTTTCAAGATGCTCGCGTTCTTTTATTTCGAGCAACTTGGATTTTAGCATCTTCATTGCCATTTCCCTGTTCTGATGCTGACTGCGCTCGTTCTGACACGCCACCACAATGCCTGTGGGAATATGGGTGATACGAATTGCCGATTCGGTTTTATTTACATGCTGTCCGCCGGCGCCGCTTGAGCGATAGGTATCAACCTTTAAGTCATCCGCCGCAATATCAATTTCAACATTGTCACTGATTTCGGGCATAACTTCAATTGAAGCAAACGAAGTATGGCGCCTACCCGACGAGTCAAACGGAGAAATTCGTACAAGGCGGTGAACTCCGCTTTCACTTTTCATATAGCCGTATGCATTAGTGCCTTCTATAAGCATTACCGCGCTTTTAAGTCCCGCTTCTTCACCGTCAAGAAAATCTATAAGCTTAACCTTAAAGCTATGGCGTTCTGCCCAGTGTGTATACATACGAACAAGCATTTCGTTCCAATCCTGTGCTTCGGTGCCACCCGCTCCCGCGTGGAAGGTCAGTATAGCATTGTTGGAATCGTACTCGCCCTTAAGCAAGGTTTCAAGACGCTCTGTATCTAACTTTTCAATAAAAGCATCTACCATCTGTGAAACTTCATCCAATAACGATAGATCTTCTTCTTCGTCGGCAAGAAGAGCCAAAGTTAAGGCATCATCATAAGACGCTACTAAAGCATCATATCTTGCGACCTTATCTTTAAGTCGGCTTGTCTGTTGCAATACGGCCTGAGAATTTTCAATATCATCCCAGAATCCATCCTGCGCCGCTTTATTTTCAAGCTCTGCAATATTTTCCTTTAAACTGTCGTAGCCTATGGCATCCTTTAAATCACACAGTTCATTATAAAAGCCTTGCAGTTTTAACCTTTGTTCTTCAAATTCTAACATTATTTCCTACACCCTAACGCAAATGCGTACCAATTGTCTTTTTTTACTTCCTTTATAATTTCAAGGGAATGTTCAAGGAAGCTTTTCCTTACTTCGTCTACCCTTACATCAATTATACCCGATGTGATATAAACTGCGCCGTCCGTCATATAGTTTTTAATATTTTTATTGAGTCGCATAATAATATCTGCCACTATGTTTGCACATATTATATCATATTTTTCGGTGATTTTCTCATCCAAATCCCCGCAAATATAATTGGTCCTCTTCTCAACATTATTAAGCTTTGCGTTTTCCTTTGCCACCTTAACTGCAACGGCATCAATATCAACGCCGTCGGCTTTTTCTGCACCCAGTAAGACAGCTGCAATACTTAAAATACCACTACCACTGCCTATATCTAATACAGTTGTATCGTCCTTGACAAATTCCTGCAACAGTTCAAGGCAAAGGGAAGTTGTTGCATGTGTTCCCGTACCGAAAGCGGCACCGGGGTCAATTTTCAAAACGGCTTTATTTTCCTTGTTTTCATAATTTTCCCACTCGGGACAAATAATAAGCTTGTCCCCTATCGGCGTTACCTTAAAATATTTTTTCCAACTGTCTTCCCAATCTGAATCCTTCACACCATTTAGAATTATCTCGTAATTAATTTCTGCTTTAGTTCCGCATTCGTTAATATACTGTACCGTTTCTTCTGTCGTTTCAGGTGACACATAAATATGAATAAGACAGCTATCGCGGTCCTTGCAAAGCAGTTCTTCATCAATTAAATCTATGTGTGCTATTTCCTGTGCGCCCTGCTCCAAATCGGAATAATCTTCAATATAAACTCCACCTGAAGACGCCATATTACAAATTGCCGAAGCCTTATCTAAATCGGCCTTATTTACCGATACGGTAATTTCTGTCCAGTCCATTTTAACAACTCCAAAGTATGATAAATGATTATAACATAATTTCTCTCACAAATAAAGCACTTTTTGTAAACTTGATTATTTTGTCAAAATATAGTAATATATCTTTGTATGAAAATTCAGGAGGGAAAATATGATTTGGCACAGTTCTGAAAAGCAGGCCGTTTTAAATTATTTCGGCACCGATAAAAACCAAGGTCTGACCAAGGAAGCCGCAGAACAGCTTAACAGCCTTAAATTATTGGAAAAAGAAAAACCTATTAATGAAATTTCCAAAATATTTTTTAGCGGGTTTAGTAAACCCGTAAATGTAGGTATTGCTGTTTTAACTGTTATATGCGCAGTTCTTTCTATAATAGCGGACAATGTATTCTGGCCGTATATTATTGCCTTAATAATTTTAATTTTTGGTAATTTTTCCTATGCACTTCAAAAACATTTTGCAAAGGACACTAAAAGTCAGGTAAAAAACAAGCGGAAATCTACCGCAAGAGTTATTCGTGATGGCGAAACCATAAATGTACCATCTGATGAGTTGGTTGTAGGCGACATAATTATTTTGCAAAGTGGCGACTACATCCCTGCCGATGCCCGTCTTATAGAAACTGTGGGATTTCGATGTGATGAATACGCACTCACCGGCGAAATAGTGGATGTGGAAAAGGATTGCGACGCACTTGTAGAAGATATTGCCGAAATACCCACCCGTTCAAATATGGTTTTTGCAGGTTGCTCGGTTACACACGGAAGCGCCAAAGCAATTGTTACCGAAATTGACGCCGATACAGAAATTAAAAGACAGTATCTGTTAAACCGTAAATCAAACAACTCCAATATCCCCTTCAATAACACAATTAAGAGTGTTGAAAAGTTTTCGACCTATATATCGGTTGCGGTAGCATTTCTTATCTGCTTTGTATTAGTCCTTGCCAATCTTTCAAAAACTGAGCTTAATTTCGCATTGTTTTTGAGTGACAATATATTAAATTCTATAGCCGTAGTAGTAGCGGCAGTGCCCGAAACTCTACCTATTTCTGCCGCACTTATAATTTGGACTGCAATAAAGAATTTGAGCAAAAAAGGTATTGTGTTCCATAAATCGTCGGTTCTTGAAAAGGCTGCGGGAATTTCGGTTATCTGCGCCGATAAAACAGGCGTTTTAACAAATGATAAAATGCTTGTAGAAAAGATATATGACGGAAATGAAATTAAAGACACTTCCGATAATCCCGGTGCCGCCGCAGTACTTGCCGCAAGGCTTGCTATTGTATGCGGAAACGGTGTGGATTATGGCATTAATTCTTCCAGAATTGTTGCCGATTCATCTGAAAATGCATTGATTGATTTTTGCAGTCGCTTTGAAATCGCCGACCGCGAAGAATTACTAAATATGTACCCACCTCTCGCGCACATTCCGTTTGATAATACGAGAAAGCGTATTACTTCGGTAAATATGATAAGCGGAAAAACCGTTGTAATTGTAAAGGGTGCGCCCGAAGGAATTATACCCTTATGTCGTGATATTGATAATGACGCCGTTTTAACTGCGCACAACGAAATGTCTGAACAAGGGCTTCGCGTAATTGCGGTTGCCTACCGCCCCATAGCCGAAATACCTGCCATGCCTACTGCCGAAGAGCTTGAACAATCACTTATTTTTGCGGGTCTTATCGGGCTATCAGATGCACCTGATAGCGACATCATTACTACAATAGAGCAGTGCTCTGCCGCGGGCATCAGAACAGTTATGACTACGGGGGATTCGGACACCACTGCCAGAGTTTTAGCAAGACGAATCGGTATTCTGCCCGATGGAATGAAATGTATAGACAGTAGTGCTATCAAGGAAATGTCCGACTCCGATTTAGATAAGGAAATTACAGGCTATGCGGTATTCTCCCGAATTGATGAAGAAGACCGCTACCGTATTGTAAAATCCTTTATGCACAACAACGAAACGGTTGCCGTAACGGGTAGCAGAAGCTGTGATGCTGCAGTTCTCAGAAAAGCCGACATTGGCTTTGCGCTTGAAGATACAGCCACAGATGTTGCAAAAATTGCCGCCGACTTTATTGTTACAAACCGCAGTATTTCGTCGCTACTTGATGTTATTAAGTTTGCCAGAAATCTTTTCGAAGAAATAAAAAAAATCATATACTATTTTCTTAGCAGTAACATTGGTGAATTGTTAGCACTGTTTGTAGGCACAGTTCTTTTCTCGAGCCCGATACTGATAGCACCACAAATTCTGCTTATAAATCTTATAACAGATATATTACCTTGTATTTCATTGGGGCTCTCCCCCGTTGATGACAGTATATTAAACTGCACACCCAGTAATAAACGCGGTGTATTTAATGTAAAAGCTGCAGTTACAATGCTTGTTCAGGCGTTTACAATATGTGTACTAACCGTTATAGCTTTTGCCATAGGCTCTAAAAACGGCACTGCTACTGCTCAGACCATGGCATTCGCTTCCCTTGCCTTATTACAAATTGTGCATATATTCCCGTCCTACAGTGAAAAGCTTTTAATTGACAGCAATATTTTAAAACACCGACATATATTTACAGCATCCGCATTATGCATCGTTTTTATACTGATAATTGTATTAAGCCCGTTGGCTAATATATTTGGTATGACTGCACTGACTATCGGTCAATGGTTATTAATTGCACTTTTTGCAGTAATTATGTTTGTGGTGGATGAAGGCATTAAAATCTTCTTCAAATTATATAACCGCAACAAATAAATTAAACCCCGATATATCACACAAGATATATCGGGGTATTTTTATACTATAATTTTTAGCGCTTCGCCCAAGGTTTTTACAAAAATTAATTCGATGCCGTCTACATCCTTTAGCAGTTTTCTGGCGGCTGCGGGCACAATGCAACGCTTGAAGCCCAAACGCGCCGCTTCCTTTACCCTTGCTTCAACACGGGAAACCGAGCGTATTTCGCCCGAAAGTCCTATTTCGCCAAAGGCTATAGTTTCATCATCAATAGGTATGTCGCGGAGCGATGACGCAAGTGCTAATGCAACCGACAAATCTGCCGCAGGTTCATCAAGCTTTAGGCCGCCGACAATATTGACATACGCATCAAGATTCGAAAAATACAATCCTTCGCGCTTTTCAAATACGGCTAAAATAAGGCTCAGTCTGTTATAATCAAACCCTGCCGACATTCTGCGCGGATTACCAAAGCCTGTTGCCGTAACTAAGGCTTGTACTTCGGCTAAAATCGGTCTTGTGCCTTCTATAACACAGGTGATACAAGCACCCGAAACATTTTTAATTCTGCCCGAAAGCAGCATAGCCGAAGGATTTTCAACAACACTTAAGCCTTTATCGCCCATTTCAAATACGCCGATTTCATTGGTGGAGCCATATCTGTTTTTTATAGCGCGTAAAATTCTGTATGACTGGTTTTTTTCACCTTCAAAATAAAGAACTGTATCAACTATATGCTCAAGCACCTTAGGCCCTGCAATATCGCCGCTTTTATTAACATGTCCAACAATAAAAATCGGTATATCTAACGACTTGCCGACATTAAGCAGCAGCTTTGCCGATTCACGAACCTGAACAATGCTTCCCGTCATACTACTTAATGCATCAACATTCATGGTCTGAATTGAATCAATTAACACAATATCGGGGGAATTGCTTTTTATGTATTCGCAAACAAGCTCAACATCGGTTTCGGCCATTACAAATAAATTTTCGTTTTTAACGCCTAAACGCTCGGCGCGAAGCTTTATTTGCACCGCCGACTCTTCGCCCGATACATACAAAATTTTAAGATTTTTAAGAGAGCCTGCCATTTGCAAAAGAATGGTGGATTTACCAATTCCGGGGTCACCACTGAGCAGTACAACCGAGCCCTTGACAATTCCGCCACCGAGTACTCGGTCAAGCTCGGAGATTCCCGTTACAAACCTATGCTCATTATGAATTAATATATTATCAAGTGTAGAAACATTTAACTGCTTCATATTGCCGTATTGCTTTGTAGTATTACTTTTAGGTAACACCAGTTGTTCTTCCAAGGTATTCCACTCGCCGCAATCGGGACACTGCCCTAACCACTTGATACTTTCATACGCGCAGTTATTGCACACATAAACGGTTTTATTCTTCTGTGGCACTTTTCTCATCTCTCTCCAAAAAAGTCATTTATACCGCAAAATACGGCAAACGCCAATTGTCTTTTATATTTATAATCTTTTAATTTCTGCAATTCTTCACTGTTGCTTATAAAACCGCATTCCACAATTACCGCGGGGATTTTGGCATTATAAAGCAGATATGTACTTTTTGTGCCCTGTTTTATAACACGGGTGTTATCGGGTTGCAGCTTTTTTCTTATTGTGAATTGTATGCTGTCACCTAAAGTATAGCTATCAGGATGGTTTTTTGAATAAAACACCTGTGCGCCCTTAGCGGCAGATGCGGTAAATTTATTCAGATGTATACTTACAAAAACAGCGTCGGGGTATTTATTCATAAGCGCCAATCTGTTTTTAAGGTCGCTTACTTTGCGCGTCTGTATAGGCTTTGTTAAATCGTCTTCAGTGCCTGTATCGGTGGTTCTTGTCATAATAACATCATAGCCGTGAAAAGCCAGAATTTCAGACAGTACCGTAGAAATCTCAAGATTAATGTCCTTTTCCACAGTACCGTCGGGTGCCACTGCACCACCATCAAACCCGCCGTGGGCTGAGTTAGCCAATACTACACTTTTTTGTTTATCTTGTATATTTTGTCGTTTTTTTGACTGTGGAAAACGCCTAAATTTTCCACTCAATCTTAATTTCTCTCTTTCCACCCTTTTGGAGTTTTCCAATGAAGATTTTGCTTATAAATTCATCGGCAATCTCGAATGTGAGAGTGTCAATTTTTCGGTACTTTTCGAGTACCTGACTAGTATCCATTTTTGTTTCGCCGCCTGATAGGGCTACAAGCTTTGATTTCAAAATTTCGATGCGTTTTTCTGTATCAAGCGATTCCTTTTGATAGCTTTCTCGGTATTTAGTAAACTCCTCCACGGTTATGAGACCATCTAACTTATCGGTGTACATCTGCGCCATTCGATTATCGTTCCGCTTTACCTTTTCTTCAAGCTCAGCAATCTGCGACTGCAAGGTTTTAGCACCGTTCTTTTTCCTTTTAGGTGCATCTAACTTGCCAATCTGCTTTTTATCGTAGTACTTATCAAGTAACTTGTTGATTTCATCTACTACGATTTGCTCTAACTCGTCAAGGCGAATACTGTGTGCGTTTTGGCAAACTCCGTTAGTGGTTTT
>JAZNRP010000039.1:0-28975 GCA_045590755.1 Acutalibacteraceae bacterium | reverse complement strand
AAAACCGTTGCCGATACCGTTTACTATTTCAATTACATACGGCCTGTTCGAAAACTTAAAAGAAAACCGCCAGTCCAATACAGAATTGAACTGGCAGCTTAAATTGTTTTTTTGTGTCTACTAACTATTGACTATTTCAATGTAAAAGCACAAGGTCTTTTCTTTATATTTCAAGTTGTTTCATAATAAAATCGGCTACATCGTCAACCGCAATATTCATAGAAAATGCCAACTCTTCGTGAATCAACTTTTCGGCTTCACGAAAAATTTTTTCATCAGAAATACGCAGTCGCTTTCCTGTTTGTTGCCAGCATAGCTTTTGCTCGTGCAATTCTTTAATAAGTAAAATATTATGTGAACGGTCACCGCTTTACAAACACTCATACCGGGGTGAACAACGGTATCGCTAATTTTAAACATTTTAATCTCCTATTCTTATTGTCTTTATATAATTATAACATTTAAAATTTTTTTGTGTAATACCTAATTTTCAAAAAAATGTATATTTGTTCACAATTTTGTGCTAAAATCAAAATAGTAGGAGGGTGTTTATGTATCGTTTTTTTGATAAAATCCGTAGTTTTATGTATGGCAGATACGGAATAGATAAGCTTGGAAAATTTTCTCTGGTGGTGTATTTTATTATCGCCGTCGCAAATATCTTTCTTAGGAATTTAATAGCAAAGAATATTTTATTTACAATACAATGGGCAATGCTTATATTGATTTTCTTCAGAATGTTCTCAAGAAATATATCAGCCAGGCAAAACGAAAACCGTGTTTTTGAAAAATTTTCCTTTAGAGTTGAACCAAAATTTAAGCTATTAACAGAGCGCGTAAAAAATATAGGCTCGAAACGCTATAGGACCTGTCCTAACTGTAAGGCAGTTTCAAGGTTACCTATAAAACGCGGCAAACATTATGTAAAATGTCCAAAGTGCAGAATAGATTTCAAGGTTTTCATTTTAATATAATAAAATTTATTTTAGCAGTCAGATAAAACTGACTGCTTTATTTTTTTATTTTTTTCAAAAAAACTATTGCAATTGTACAAATAGTGTTGTATAATGACAATAAAAGTGGTACAAAGTGGTGTATTTTCACATAAAAGTGTATCAAAGTGGAAGAAATGAGGTGAAATTTCGATGTTTTACGGGGGATATGACCATAATATAGATAAGAAGGGTCGCGTTTTCATTCCTTCGCGTCTTAAAGAAGATTTAGGAAACTCTTTTATTATATGCCGTGGCATAAGCGGAAAGAGATGTCTTTGTATTTATCCCTTTAACGAATGGGAAAAGTTAGTAGCTAAAATATCGGAATTGCCGACAGCACAGTCGAGCGGAATTAAACGCTTTATTTTTGACGGTGCATTTAATGTTGAGTTTGATACACAGGGAAGAATTGTCATACCGCCAACCTTGCGCGAGTATGCTTGTCTTCAAACAAATGCACATTTAATAGGTATGGACACCTATATCGAGCTTTGGAGTGGCGAACTCTGGGCGAATGAGGATACATTTACTCCCGAAGATATATTTGCAGATGCAGATAAGTTCCAGTTATAAGGGTGTAAATATGGAATTTGAACATAAACCGGTCTTATTTGACGAAGTTTTAGAGTCACTTAACATTAAACCTGACGGTATATATGTAGACGGCACCGCGGGCGGTGCAGGGCATTCGTCGGGCATTGCAAAAAAACTTAAAAATGGTAGGCTAATAAGCTTTGACCGCGACCCTGATGCCGTAAAGGTGGCAACCGAGCGTTTAAAGGGCTTGCCCGCACAGGTTGTACACAGTAATTTCAGTGAAATGGATGTAGCACTGAAGGGAATGGGCATAGAACGGGTAGACGGTATATTGCTTGACCTTGGCGTATCATCCTTTCAGCTTGATAATGCCGAGCGCGGATTTTCCTATCATAAAGCGGCGCCCCTTGATATGCGGATGAGCAAGACGGGAATGAGCGCTAAAGATATTGTCAATAATTTTACTGTTGGTGAGCTGACTAATATATTTACAAAATACGGCGAAGAAAAATTTGCATACCGAATAGCTAAAAAGATTGAGCAGAGCAGGGCAGAAAAGCCGATAGAAACTACTTTAGAGCTTGCCGATATTATAGCAAGTGCTTATCCTGCGGCGGCCCGTCGTGACGGACACCCTGCACGAAAATGCTTCCAGGCAATAAGAATTGCAGTTAATGGCGAGTTAGAAGCGTTAGAGACGGCGCTTGATAAGGCATTTGAACTGCTAAACAAGGATGGCGTTTTATCAATAATAACATTCCATTCTTTAGAAGACAGAATGGTAAAGCAAAAGTTTAAGGAATATTGCACAGGATGTATTTGTCCGCCTGATTTTCCCGTTTGTGTGTGCGGCAAAACACCGCGCGGCAGATTATATAATAAAAAGCCAATAACGGCAAGTAAGCAAGAACTGGAAACAAATTTAAGGAGCAGAAGCGCGAATTTGCGTGTAATAATTAAGAATTAAAAGAGGGATGAAGGTTGAATAACTTTAAGTATTACAACGATAGTTTGGCGTACGATTTTGAATTGTTTATGCCAAGACAGAAAAAAGTTAATACTGATAATGTTATAAAAATGCCCCAGAAGAAAGCCGTACAAAAGCAGCGCAAAGCGGCTCACAAAGCGGTTTCGGTGAGTGTGGCGTTTGTACTGTTATGTACATTTTTCTTGGCAGCGCTCTGCGGAAACATCTTTTTACGAATAAGAATCAATGAAGTTGATTCTGCTATAAACGACATTAATACCGAAATAAATGCTATGGATGCCGAGTACACAAAGCTTTTTGTGGAAATGGAAAAAATGATTTCCTATAATAATTTAGGCGAAAGTGCCGAGACGCTTGGCATGAAAAAAATGGACAAAAAACAGGTAGTGTACATACATGTAAACGATAAAAACACTGCTATCACCACAAGCGGTGAGAAGGTTGTGTCGGATGAATAATATAACAAGTAATACTTTGTCGGCAATAAAAATATACTAATTAAGACACGAGAGTTAAAATTTTTAACTCTCGTTTTCAAGCATTTTAACGAAGCACGGAGGCTCATTTGTAAATGACAGACAAACCAAGCAAATCAATGGCTACGCGTATACTTATCGCAATGCTGGTAATAGTTATTGTGACGGCATCGGTTTCGGTGGTCCGTCTTGTTGATATTGCCGTAATAAACGGCGATAAATACCGTAACGAAGCGCTTGAGCAACAGCTTTACGACACCTTGCTTGCAGCTCCGCGCGGAAACATTTACGATAAAAATATGAATACCTTGGCTACAAGCTCTACCGCGTGGACAGTTTATATAACTCCAAACGGTATAGCAAGACTTAAAAATGAAGATACCAAGCAAAACATTAAAAACACTATAGCTGACGGCCTTTCAAGAATTTTGGAATTGGACAGAGAGACTGTTTATAGCTATACCGAGAAAAAATCTTATTATGTTATCGTCAAGAAAAAGATTGATAAAGCGGTTGCTGATGAAGTAAGAAAATTCATTTCCGATAATTCGGATTTAGAATTGTCAAATTATATAGGTCTTGATGAAACCACAAAGCGTTATTACCCGAATGATAATCTCGCTTCTGTAGTGTTGGGCTTTGTTGGTAGTGATAATCAGGGTCTTTCAGGTATTGAGAGTTATTATGATACAGAGCTTACCGGTGTTGCAGGTCGTGTGGTTGCGGCAAAAAGTGCGCAGGGCGTTAATATGCCCCTGACATATGAACGCGTAGAAGAAGCAATACAGGGTAATTCGCTTGTGCTGACAATAGATAACTATGTTCAGTATATTGCCGAAAAATACCTTGAAGAAGGCGTTTTGGCAAACGCGGCACAAGGTAGGGGTGCCTGTATTGTTATGAATGTTAATACGGGCGAAATTCTCGCTATGGCAATCAAAGGCGACTTTGACCCCAACGAGCCGTTTACCTTATCTGCAGAAGAACAGGCGTTGGTTGATGAAGAAACCGACGCACAGAAAAAGAGTGAATTAAAGGCTAAATTTCAAAACCTTCAGTGGCGTAATAAAGCGGTATCTGATACCTATGAGCCGGGCTCGGTTTTCAAGGTAGTAACCGCGGCAATGGCGCTTGAAGAAAATCTTGTTAATCTTAATTCCACATTTACCTGTGCCTATCACATCAATATAGCAGGTCAAGGGTACGACTGTCATAAAAAGGGCGGTCACGGCACACAGAATCTTATGGAAACAATGGTTAATTCCTGCAACCCTGCTTATATTATGATAGGTCAGCTTGTAGGCATTGATACCTTCTCTAAATATTTTGAAGCGTTCGGACTTACTAAGAAGACGGGAATAGATTTACCCGGTGAATCCAACCCTGTTTATCACGCGGTGAGCAAGATGGGAACGGTAGAATTAGCGTCTTCTTCATTCGGTCAGACCTTTAAGATTACACCTATACAGATGATAACTGCCGTATCGGCGGCGGTTAACGGCGGATATCTTGTTGAGCCGCATGTGGTAAGTAAGGTGTTAGACAGTGAAGGAAATATAGTAGAAGCGGTGGAGCGTACCGTAAAGCGACAGGTAATTTCCGAAACCACATCCCAGACAATCCGTTCTATGATGGGGGCGGTTGTATCTAAGAGTGTCAGTAAAAATATGTATGTCGCAGGCTATCAGACGGGCGGTAAAACAGGTACATCCCAAAAGGTTGCCGAAAAGTTAGAATCGGGCAGTGAAAAAGAACTGTATATTGCGTCCTATATGGCGGTAGCACCTATAGATGACCCTGAAATCGCAGTACTTGTAATGATAGATGAACCAAGTGCAGGTCAGTATTACGGCTCTGCCGTAGCGGCTCCTATCGGCGCAGAAATTTTGAGTGAGGTTTTGCCGTATTTAGGCTACGAACCGCAGTATACAGAACAAGAATTGGCATCACTTTCTATTAGCGTTCCGTCGGTAATAGGTGACGATATTGCTGTAGCCAAGAGCAAAATTACAAGCGCTAAACTGACATACAAGATAGTCGGAAACGGCGAAAAGGTTATAAATCAGATGCCGTCATCCACAGATTCATTACATTCAGGTGGTGTAGTTATACTTTACACCGAAGAAAATACAGAGAGTAGTAATAAAACAATAGTGCCGGACTTTACATCACTTTCAATTGCATCGGTTAATGCAACCGCTAAGAATGCAGGACTGAATATTCAATTTGCAGGCAATACATCGTCGTCGTCGGTTATTGCCTACAAGCAGAGTATTGAAAGTGGTACTGAAGTTGAAACGGGTAGTGTTATAACTGTTTATTTCCGCGATACAAGCGCAGATAATATTGCGGATTAGGGTGGAATGTTAGAATGAAATTATGCGAACTTATAAATACAACAGATGAGCGACTTAAAGGCTTGGAAATAACAGGTGTTACCTGCGATTCGAGAGCAGTTAAGGCAGGCTTTGCCTTTATCTGTATTGACGGTACAAATATTGACGGCCATTTATTTGCTAAAAATGCTAATGAGAATGGCGCGGCAGTAATAGTTTGTGAAAAGGATTTAGGCCTTAGTAATCAAATTATCGTTGATGATACCCACCGCGCATATTTTGAGATGAGCGCTAAGTGGTTTGGCAATCCGTCAGAAAAACTCAAATTAATCGGTGTTACGGGTACTAACGGCAAAACATCGGTTACCTATATACTTAAAAGCATTCTGGAAGCTGCAGGACATAAGGTTGGACTTATCGGCACTATTCAGAATATGGTGGGAAATAAGATTCTTCCGTCAAAAAACACCACACCCGACGCTTACGAAATGAACTCGCTTTTCTCCCTAATGGTAGAAGAAAAGTGCGAGTATGCGGTTATGGAAATCTCTTCCCACGCACTCGACCAAAAGCGTATATACGGTGTCGATTTCGAAGTGGCTATGTTTACTAATCTCACACAAGACCATCTCGATTACCATAAAACAATGGAAAACTATTTCAACGCTAAATTAAAGCTGTTCAAAATGTGTAAATGCGCGGTTGTAAATTTTGATGATGAATATTCAAAGAAGATACTTACAGAGATAGATTGCAAGTGTGTATCCTACTCATTAAATAACGATAAAGCAACATATACTGCAAAAAATGCGGAATACAGACCCGACAGTGTAAAGTATCAGATGGTAGGGTATAATTTTATTAATCCTATCACAGTAGGTACGGGTGGCAGATTTACAGTGTACAATTCAATGTGTGCGGCAGCCACAGCAATTGAGCTTGGGATTTCTATAGAAATAATTAAAGAAGCGCTACAAAATATGCACGGTGTTGCGGGTAGGGCGGAAGTGGTAAAAACTAACCGCGATTTTACCGTTGTTATTGACTATGCGCATACCCCTGACGGACTTGAAAATATTTTAAAAAGCTTCCGTGATTACCGTGATTCCCGTTTGGTAGTACTGTTTGGTTGCGGCGGTGACCGCGATAAAACAAAGCGTCCTATAATGGGTGAAGTGGCGGCGAAATTTGCCGATTACTTAATTGTAACAAGCGATAATCCAAGAACCGAAGAACCTTCACAGATTATTGAAGATATTATGATAGGCGTTAAAAAACATAAAACACCGTATACAGTTATTGAAAATAGGGTGGAAGCAATAAAATTCGCTATACAAAATGCCAAAACCAATGATATAATTATCTTGGCAGGCAAAGGCCACGAAACCTATCAAATATTAAAGAGTGGTACAATCCATCTTGATGAGCGCGAGATTGTGGCAGCAGCGCTCGCCACAAATTAAAACAAGGGAGTTGTTAATATGGTGGAATTATCCCCCGTAATTGCCGCGTTAATTGCAATGGCGGTTTGCTGGGCGCTGGGATACATAGTTATTCCGTACCTGCATAAACTTAAATTCGGGCAGACAATTTTAGATATTGGGCCTAAATGGCACGCCGAAAAACAGGGCACCCCTACAATGGGTGGAATTATGATTTTCGGTGGTGTAATGTTAGGTATACTGTTTTCAATTTGCTATTCTTTTTTTGCTAATAGCCGTTTAGCAGCAGAGTTTTTTGTAAGGGGAAATTTAACCCGTTTTATTGCAGGTATTGCCTTGGCAGTCTGTATGGGACTTATCGGCTTTCTGGATGACTACATCAAGGTTGTAAAAAAACGAAATTTAGGTCTTACAGCAAGGCAGAAAACCTTTCTACAGTTTTTAGTGTCGGCACTTTATCTGGTTGCTTTGTATTCTTCGGGCGTAAATTCCACATGGATTCCTTTTGTGGGGGAAGTATCGGTTGTATCAGGCTTAGGCCTTGCTTTCTGGCCGATTTCTCTATTCTTTATTTACGGCTTTACAAACGCCGTAAACTTAACCGACGGTATTGACGGCTTAGCAGTGACAGTTACAATGATTGTTTCCTGCGCATTTATGTTTATGGCGGGATTTATGGGTAACATCGGTTATAATACCTTGTCCGCCGCTTTTGCGGGCGCTTGTGCAGGCTTCGTGCTTTGGAATTCGCATCCCGCAAAGGTGTTTATGGGAGACACAGGCTCAATGTTTTTGGGCGGCGCCGTTGTGGCACTTTCCTACGGTATCGGAAAACCGATTTTACTAATACTTGCAGGTATAATTTATATTATCGAAGCTTTCTCGGTAATTCTGCAGGTTATTTATTTCAAAAAAACCAAGAAAAGACTATTCAAGATGTCACCGATACATCACCACTTTGAAATGTCAGGGTGGAACGAAGGGAAAATAGTTTTTGTATTTTCCGTTGTTACCTTTATAGGTTGCGCAATAGCGATTTTACCAATTATCTTAATGCAGTAGGAGTATGTTATGGCTACAGAAATCAGTAAAAAACAAAAGACATCAATATTCGGTAACGGTAAGCGTAAGGTTGATGTTGCGTTTTTAAGCCTTGTGTTAGTTTTGCTGACAATAGGCCTTATTATGTTGTTTTCTGCAAGCTATGTATACTCATACACCCATTACGACAACAGCTTCAGATTTATTTTTAATCAAGCTAAATATGCGGCGGTAGGCCTTATATTTATGTTTATAACATCGCGTATTGATTACCATTTTTACAGAAAATTTGCTTGGGTAGTGTTCTTTATATCTGTGGCACTGTTAGGCTTCTTGCTTTTAGTACCCCCAATGGTAGCGGGTATGGATGTTAAAAGATGGTTTGCCATAGGTTCCTTTAGTTTCCAGCCTTCAGAAATTGCGAAATTTGCCATTATATTGCTTTTTTCACATTTGATAGCCGCTAACTATAAACTAATGGGAAAATTTAGATTTATTGCCGTTTTGGTGTTCATTTTGGGCATTGTATGCGGACTTGTCATTGCTGAGCCGCATATTTCTGCTACACTTTTAATCGGTATCATTGGCGTAGTGCTTATGATTATCGGCGGACTCAAGCTTCCTTATATTTTGGGTGGACTCGGCATTGGTGTCGGCGGCGCGGCCGTTGTACTGCTAAGCGGTGCTATCAGCTACAGTAGTGACCGTATACAATATTGGTTGGACCCGTGGGCAGACGCTACAGGATTAGGCTATCAAACGATACAGTCATTATTGGCTATAGGCTCAGGCGGAATAATGGGTAGGGGACTTGGAAATTCCCGACAAAAATATCTCTGGGTACCCGAGCCGCATAATGATTTTATTTTCTCAATTGTATGTGAAGAGTTAGGCTTAATAGGCGCGTTAATAATAATTCTGCTTTTCTGCGCACTTGTATGGCGCGGATTTACAATAGCGCTTAAAGCACCCGATAAATTCGGTTGTCTTTTGGCCGTAGGACTTACCTTTCAGGTGGGACTTCAGGCAATACTCAATATATTGGTTGTTACCAATACCTTACCTAACACAGGTATCAGCTTGCCGTTCTTCAGCTACGGCGGAACATCCCTTATACTTCTGCTTGCCCAAATGGGAATAGTGCTATCTATTTCAAGGGAAGCGAATTTGAAAAAACTATAGATGGGCGGTAATAATATGCATATACTTTTTGCGGGCGGCGGAACTGCAGGACACATAAATCCGGCATTGGCAGTTGCAGGCTTTATAAAAGAAAAACATCCTGATGCTAAAATCAGTTATATCGGAACCGCAAATAAATTAGAAGCAAAATTGGTGCCGGCGGCAGGCTATGATTTTTACACAATAGATGTTGCAGGCTTTCAAAGAAAAATCACACCGCAGAATATTCTTAAAAACATTTCGGCGCTTAAAAAGGCGGTTACTGCATCATATACCGCTAAAAAACTGCTAAAGCAGTTAAAACCCGATGTTGTTGTGGGTACGGGCGGTTATGTAAGCGGCCCTGTTTTAAAGCAGGCGCAAAAGTTAGGAATGAAAACCGCTATACACGAGCAAAACGCATTTCCCGGAATCACTACAAAAATGTTGGCACCGGGGGCTGACTGTGTTATGCTTGCAATGAGTGATGCCGAAAAACATCTTAACCTTAAAAATAAACCCGTCATTACGGGTAACCCCGTAAGACAGGCGTTATTCAGTGTTGAATACAAAGCGGCGCGAAAAAAATTAGGAATAGGCAAAGAGCCGCTTATACTGTCCTTCGGTGGCAGTCTTGGGGCGCGTCCTATAAATGAAGCCGTTGCAGGTCTTATAAAATGGCATAACGAGTCAGAGAAATTTTATCATATTCATTCAACCGGCAAAAATGGTTATGATACAATGTGTAATAATTTAAGCGAAATTAAGCTTAATAAGAAAATAACCATCAAGGATTATATTTACGATATGGATTTGTGTATGGCGGCGGCCGACCTTGTAATTTGCCGTGCAGGTGCCATAACACTCAGTGAGCTTCAGGTCTGCGGCAAGGCGGCAATTCTTATTCCATCGCCCTATGTTGCAGAGAATCATCAGTATCATAATGCTTTGACGCTTAAAAATGCAGGTGCCGCAGAAATAATTGAAGAAAAAGATTTGTCGAGTGAAGCTTTAATTTCTGCTGTAGAGTTTTTGACAAATGATAAGACCAAACTCGATATTATGTCCGAAAAAGCCAAAAGCACAGCAATTTTAGATGCAAACGAGCGCATTTATAACGAGATAATGAAGCTGTACGAAAAACGGCACTAACACTTTTTAATACTTCACATAAAATAGAGTGTAGTAATTTTTTATGTGGGGTATTCTTATGGCAAAGATTTACATAAATGGTGGAAGACGACTGAGCGGTGAGCTTAGTATCCACGGCGCAAAAAACAGCGCACTGCCAATTCTGGCGGCAACACTTTTGTGTTCGGGGGAAAGCGTATTACATAATTGCCCCCGCCTTTCAGATGTAGATGTATCAGTAAAAATACTAAATAGCTTGGGCTGCAAGTGTAAACGCGACGGAAGCACTGTAACCGTAAACGCTCAGAATGTAAGCGGTAATGAAATTCCCGATAATCTTATGCGTGAAATGCGCTCTTCAATTGTCTTTTTAGGTGCAATCATCGGCCGCACCAAAAGTGCGTTGGTGAGCAGTCCCGGTGGGTGCGAATTAGGACCCCGTCCAATAGACATACATATTTCTTCACTTGAAATGCTCGGCGTACAAATTACAGAAGACCACGGCTACCTTGAGTGCAGTGTAGAAAAAAATCTTGTGGGCGCCGAAATTAACCTTTCTTTTCCGAGTGTGGGCGCTACCGAAAATATTATTCTTGCCGCAGCGTTGGCAGAAGGTACGACGGTAATACAGAATGCCGCAAGGGAGCCTGAAATCAGTGACCTTGCCGATTTTCTCAATTCTGCAGGCGCAAAGATTTACGGCGCTGGCTCAGACAAAATTGTTATAAACGGTGTAAATAAACTACACGGGGCAGAGCATACCGTAATACCCGACCGAATTGTCGCGGCAACCTATATTTCGGCGGCGGCAGTAACAAATGGCGACATTTTGTTAAAAAACATAATGCCGTCGCACCAAGTGGCGCTGCTTAATGTATTCAGACAGAGCGGTTGCGAAATTACACCAAATAATAACTGCTTGAGAATCAGGTCACTTGCAAAACCGAAAAGGATTCCAACAATAAGAACGATGGTTTACCCTGGTTTTCCAACTGATGCAGGTCCGCCCGTAATGGCTTTGATGAGTGTAGCAAACGGTACGACAGTTTTTGTAGAGAATATTTTTCAAAATAGATTTAAGTATATTGACGAGCTTAAAAGACTCGGTGCCAATATTAAAACACAGGGTAATGTGGCGGTAATTGAAGGAGCAGCAAAGCTATCGGGCGCCGCAACCGAATGTACCGACCTTCGCGGCGGAGCCGCACTGGTTGTAGCGGGACTTGCGGCAGAGGGTACAACGGAAATTGATAAAATATTTCATATAGACCGCGGCTACGAAAGTATTGAGAAAAATTTATACGCACTCGGTGCGGAAATCAAAAGGAAATGAAAAAATGGAACTGAGTGAAAAAAAGAGAGTTTTATCTCGTGAAGAAATTCAAAGGCGAAAGCGCCGCCGGGCCCGTGCCCGTGCGGCACTTATTACTGTTTTAATTTTGCTACTGCTTGTTACTGTATGCACAGTCTTGTTAAAAACAGTTTTGTTTCCTATAAGTAGCATATCTGTAGAAGGCAATGTAAAGGTGTTATCGGAAGATATTGTTGATTCTTCCGGAATTGCAGTAGGGGACAGGCTGTTCTCGGTTTCTTCTTCCCGACTTAATAAAACTCTGACAGTTAAGCATCCATACATAAAAAATGTAAAAATAAAATACCCGTCCTTTGAAGAAATAAAAATTGTAGTTACCGAAACTGAAGATGTTTTCTGTTATCAAAAAGGTGCAAAATATTATGTTACTGATATTGATAACAAGGTTTTGCGTGAGAGTAGTGAAAAACCCGAAGACTTGGCGTTTATAAAGACAAAAACTGAAATCGAAGCCGAAATAGGCTATCAGACAAGCACCGAAGAATTTGATACAGTGCTTAATATCTACAATTTTTTAATCAAAAAAAATATAAAACTTAATGAGATAGATATCGGCAATATATCATTTATCAGGTTAAAGGTAAACGACAGATTTATAGTCAATATCGGCAGTATTACCGACCTTGACGGAAAACTTGAACACCTGTCGGCAATGCTTCCCGAAATCGATGCAAAAAACGGCGCAGATATTACAGGGGAAGTAGACCTAAGCTCATGGAGTAACTCGAAAAGAGAGGGCTTTTTTAAGCCAAAAAATGTTGAATAAAATATTTTTTTATAAAAAAACAGAAAAAATTACAATTTTGTAAATTTTTCTATTGAAATTTCAAAAAATATGTGATATTATCTATATGATATTAGTTATAATTATAATTTTCGCATATATTAACTGAAAGTTGGAGGAATTAAGATGTCATTCGAAGTTTCAAATGAATTGGACGATGTTGTTCAGATTAAAGTTGTCGGTGTAGGCGGCGGCGGCGGTAACGCAGTTAACCGCATGGTTGATGCAGGCGTTCGTGGCGTTGAATTTATCGCAATTAATACAGATAAGGCTGCTTTATACCTTTCTAAAGCAAATCAGAAAATCCAGATTGGTAGCAAGGCTACTAACGGTATGGGCGCAGGCGCTAATCCTGATAAGGGTAAGACTGCCGCTGAAGAATCAAAAGACGAAATCGCAGAAGCTATTCGTAGCGCTGATATGATTTTCATTACCGCAGGTATGGGCGGCGGTACAGGTACAGGTGCTGCTCCTATCGTTGCTCAGATTGCAAAGGAACTCGGCATTTTAACAGTTGGTATTGTTACAAAGCCGTTTGCTTTCGAAGGCAAAAAGAGAATGACTCAGGCAGAAGCAGGCATTGCCGCTCTCAGAGAGCATGTAGATAGCCTTGTTGTTATTCCGAACGAGCGCTTAAAGTTCGTTTCCGAACAGAAAATTACATTTAAAAATGCATTTGATATTGCCGATGATGTACTCCGTCAGGGTGTTCAGTGCATTTCTGAGCTTATCAATGTTACAGCACTCGTTAACCTTGACTTTGCAGATGTTAGCGCAATTATGTCTGATGCAGGCTATGCTCATATGGGCGTTGGTGTTGCTACAGGTCGCGATAAGGCAGAACAGGCAGCTCGTGCAGCTATCACAAGTCCGCTTATCGAAACATCTATGGACAATGCACGCGGCGTAATCATCAGCATTACAGGTTCTGATGATATCGGTCTTGAAGAAGTTGAACTTGCCGCTTCTATCGTTTCCGAAATGGCTCATCCGGATGCAACAATCATTTGGGGTTCACAGCTTGATGAAACCCTTGAAGATGCAATCCGCGTAACTGTGATTGCAACAGGCTTAGGCGACGAAAAGAAGGAGTCAAAGGGTGACTTAGTAAGCGAGCTTATGTCAAGGTCTGATGAAGACGACACATATACCGATACTATGACACTTCTCGATATCTTCGATAAATAAATTTTACATCAAAACCCGATTCCGTTGGAATCGGGTTTTAATTTTTACAAAAAAAGAACTCACCAACAGGTGAGTTCTTTTTCTTAAAATGAAAGGGGACTAACAGCAGCCGTTGTTGTTGCAGTTGTCGTTGCAACCGTTGCCTCCACAGCAAATGAGAAGGAGTATTACAATAAGAATCCAAGTGCAGTTGTTGCCACCAAATGAATTACAACACATTTTACAGACCTCCTTTCTACTTTAGTACATAATATGCTACGATACATTTTGTGTTACAATATAAAAATTCAAGAAAACAGAAGAAAACAAGAGAAAAAATGCAATTTTCCTTAAAATAGTGAAGATATCAATCATTTTCGGGCGAAAAACAAAATTTGACTTTAACTGACTTTAGGGTATAATAAAGTTAAAGTCAGTCAAAGTCAAAAAAGGAGAAGCTTTATGAGAATAAGTGATTTGATTACAGAAGAAATAATAAGAATGTTGGATGAGTCATCGGACAATATTGCGGAAATACAGAGAAACGAGTTTGCGGCGCTTATGGGATGTGTTCCAAGTCAGATAAACTATGTTTTGTCTTCGCGTTTTACGCCCGAACACGGCTATATTATTGAAAGCAGACGCGGTGGGGGCGGTTATATAAAGATATCCCGTGTAAAGCTAAGCCGTTCATCAGCGCTTATGCATATCGTAAATTCGGTAGGGAATAGTATTGATTCGATGTCGGCAAGAATTGTAGTTGAAAACTGTCTGCAGTCTAATATTATCAAGCTTGAAACTGCAAAATTAATTCAGTCTGCACTGGGCGACGTTGTAATGAGAAACATTCCCTCCGAATATCGTGATTATATGAGAGCTGCATTGCTTAAACAAATGCTGCTTACGCAAATATAGGAAGGAGAAGAGATATGTATTGTGAGAATTGTGGAAAAAATACGGCTACAACATTTATAAAAAAGGTTGTTAACGGAATCAGTACCGAAAAAAAGCTGTGTGCCGAATGTGCCGCAGAGTATGGCTATAAGCCCTTTTCAAAAAATGGCTTATCGGATTTCTTATCTTCAATGTTCGGCAATGAAATGTATGATGAATACTCGCGTTTAAATATAAAGAAATGTGAAAATTGCGGAATTTCCTTTGCCGAAATTTCAAAGACGGGTAAGGTTGGATGCCATAGGTGCTATGAAACCTTTTCATCAGAGCTTGTGCCGTTTCTCAAAAGACTTCACGGCAATGTAAAGCATATAGGTAAAATTCCTAATTTGTCACCGCTTGCGGTACCAACTAATAATGATAAGATTGCGGCGCTAAGACAAGAGCTTAATGCCCTTATAAAAAACGAAGAATTTGAAAAGGCCGCAACTGTGCGCGACCAGATTAAAGCATTGGAAGGTGGGGAAAGCACTAATGAGTAGTTGGTATAATACAGTAGGTAATAATTCGGAAATTATAATTTCTTCCCGAATAAGACTTGCAAGAAATCTAAAGGATTTTAACTTCCCGTCGAGAATGAGTGATGCAGAGTTTGCTGAGCTTAATAAAAGATTAAAAAGCGCAATACTTGACAGTAATACGCCCTTTGCAAACAGTCTTAAATACATTGATATGAACGATGTGCCCGAAGCGGAAGCCTTTGCAATGGTGGAGCGCCATATAATAAGTCCCGAATTTGCAAGGCACAAGAAAAATAAATCAATAATCATTTCGGAAGATGAATCTATCTGTGTTATGGTCGGCGAAGAAGACCATATAAGAATACAGGTAATAAAAAGCGGATTAGCACTTAACGAAGCGTATGATATTGCTGAGAGATTGGACACCTTACTTTGCGATAAGCTGCATTTTGCCTTCAGCTCGCAGTTCGGCTATTTAACCGAGTGCCCCACAAATTTAGGCACGGGACTCAGAGCGTCGGTAATGCTGCATCTGCCGCTAATTGAAAACTCAAGGGAAATACCCTATATTGTAGAGTCGGTAAATAAAATAGGCTTTACTATGCGCGGTATGTACGGTGAAGGCAGTGATTCTAAAGCATCACTCTATCAGTTGTCAAATCAGATAACGCTTGGTATTTCAGAAAACGATGCGCTGAAGAATCTTACAACCATAACAAAACAGATAATTGAAAAGGAAATAGCAATGCGTGATGCGGCAGACAGAATTGCTCTTGAAGATAATATTTTCCGCGCATTTGGAATACTCTCAAATGCAAGAAAAATAGATACGGAAGAGATGATGAAATATTTATCGCTGATTAAACTCGGCGTTTCTATGGGTATACTTGATATTGAAAAAGAATTACCAATGAAAATATTTGTAGAGTGTCAACCGAATATGATAATGCGCAAATACGGCACAACAAATGCTAGTGACCGAGATATCAAACGCGCAGAAATTATCAGAGATTTATTACATTAGAAAGGAATTAGCTATGAAATATAATTTTAAGGGCTTCACACAAAAGGCAACCGAAGCGCTTAATCAGGCGGTAAATGCCGCCGAGACTTTGGGCCACACCTATATAGGAAGTGAGCATCTGCTTTTAGGACTTTGCCGTGTGGGTAGCGGGGTTGCCGCCGCAGTTCTTAATAAAAACGGTGTAACAAGCGAAAAAATAGAAAAATTAATGATAGAGACAATAGGCTCAGGCACACCGACTACGCTTTCTCCCGATTTTTTCACTCCAAGAGCCTGTAAGGTGATAGATGTGGCGCAAAACGGTGCAAAAAATCTTGGTAAACAGCTTGTAGGCACAGAGCATCTGCTTATTGCAGTACTCAGTGAAGGCGATAACTATGCAATCCGTTTCCTTAAAAAAATGGATGTTGATGTTGCCTTTTTAACATCGGCGGCACTTAAAACTTCGGGTGTTGATTTTGATAGCACGGGCAAGGAAAACAACTCACCGCGGCAAAAAAGCGGTTCTAAAGATACACCGAATCTATTAAAATACGGACGCGATTTAACAAAAGACGCTAAAAACGGCTTAATTGACCCCGTTATCGGAAGACACGCGGAAATTGAGCGAGTTATACAAATTCTCTGCCGTAGAAGCAAAAATAATCCCTGCTTAATTGGTGAGCCCGGTGTAGGTAAAACCGCAATTGCCGAAGGCTTAGCACTGAAACTGGCGGATGGCGATGTGCCCGATATTTTAGCAGATAAGAGAATTATTTCACTGGACCTTACGGGTATGGTTGCAGGTACAAAATACCGCGGTGATTTTGAAGAGCGTATTAAAGCGATAATTGATGAAGTTGCGGCAAACGACGATATAATTTTGTTTATTGATGAAGTGCATAATCTTATTGGCGCGGGTGCGGCTGAAGGCGCAACAGATGCCGCAAATATACTAAAGCCAGCTTTGGCTCGCGGCGAATTTCAGCTTATAGGTGCTACAACCCTTGCGGAGTATCGCAAGAATATTGAAAAGGACGCGGCATTAGAGCGTAGATTCCAACCCGTCAATGTCGCAGAGCCCGATATTAATGATGCAATTCTCATATTAAAAGGACTGCGCGAACAGTATGAAAAGCATCATAGAGTGAAAATAAGCGACGAAGCAATTGATGCGGCGGTTAATCTGTCTGCAAGATATATAACCGACCGATTTTTACCCGACAAGGCAATTGATTTAATTGATGAAGCGGGTTCAAAGCTAAGACTTAGAAATTCTAATCAACCGTCTTCTCTTAAAGAGATTGAAGAAAAGATAAGTGAATTAGAACGCGAAAAGAATTCCGCAATAGAAAATCAGGATTACGAAGCAGCCGCAAAGCTTCGCGATGAAGCAAATTCCCTAAAAGAAAAACTAAATACCGAAAGGGAAGTGCTGTCCCAAAAGAATGATGCTTTAGGTATAGTTACAGCTGAAGAAATTTCTGAAATTGTATCCGATTGGACGGGTGTTCCCGTAACACAGCTTACCGAAGAAGAAGGCGAGAGACTTCTTCGCCTTGAAGAAGTTTTACATTCAAGAATTGTCGGTCAGAACGAAGCGGTGGTGGCGCTTTCAAAAGCAATCAGGCGTTCACGCGTAGGACTTAAGGACCCTAAAAGACCAATTGGCTCGTTTATATTTATGGGACCTACGGGTGTGGGTAAGACCGAGCTTTGTAAGGCGTTGGCGGAAGCTATGTTCGGCAGTGAAAACGCTATGATAAGACTCGATATGTCGGAATATATGGAAAAGCACACGGTTTCCCGACTTGTAGGCTCGCCACCCGGTTATGTCGGCTTTGAAGAGGGTGGACAGCTGACCGAAAAGGTAAGAAGAAATCCGTATTCTGTTGTATTGTTTGATGAAATTGAAAAAGCACATCCCGATGTATTCAATGTGTTGTTACAGATTTTGGATGATGGTATATTGACTGATTCTCAAGGCAGACGGGTTGACTTTAAGAACACCGTTATTATTATGACATCCAATATAGGTGCCAGACTCATTACCGACAAGAAAACAACATTCGGCTTTGTATCAAGCGAAAATTCGGCGGAAGACGATTATAATACAATTAAAGGTTTGGTTACCGAAGAACTGAAAAAAGCCTTCAGACCCGAATTTTTAAACCGCGTAGACGATATAATCGTGTTCCATAAGCTAACAAGTGAAGATATTGCCCTTATTGCCGAAAAAATGCTTGAAAATTTATCAAACCGACTTAAGAATATTGATATTAATATCGAGTTTGATGAAAAAGCAGTTGCGGCAGTAGCAAAGGTCGGCTTTGATGCCGTTTACGGCGCCCGTCCGCTCAGACGCGCAATACAGAGCAACATTGAAGATTTAATAAGTGAAAAAATTCTTGACGGCAGTATCAAAAAGGGCGATACTCTTGAATGCACCAATAAAGACGGAGAATATATTTTCGCTTGAATTTAATTCCTAAAAACCCCTACTTTTCAGTAGGGGTTTATTTTGTCAAATAATGCTAAAAAGGGCGGCAAATGGCTTGACAATAAATGGCCGTTATGCTATATTGAAAGGGCAAAATTAATTTATTTTTATAAGGGGAAAATAATTATGACACAAATGATAACCTTATCGTCACTCGCAAAGATTTATGCCGATTTACCGCTTGATTTGTCTCACAGAAAAAGTAGCGGTAATATGCTTAAGAATGATACATATCATTTTCAGGTTGCATACAAAAGCATTGTAAAGGCTGCAAAGGTTGCTATGGCGGATGATATTGGACTTGATGATGTTGTAACGGTTCTGCCAAGCAAACTAAAGTTAAAATTTGAAAGCGACTTAGGGGACGCGGTAAGCATCAGATATGTTGACTATGTACCGTGCGACCGCACTGCAGATATGTCTAACTTTGACGCTTGCGAGCATCCGAAGCCGGGTATTTTCCCCGATATTTTAAAACCCGTTCCCGAGAGAATCTGGGGTTATCCTGATATGTGGCGCGGCTTCTGGATTACTATTGACGGTAGCGAAAAGGATTTACCGGTAGGTAAGCATACAATCAGTGTAACACTCGAAGACAAGGACGGCTCCGATACTGCAAGCTTTGAAATTGAAATTTTGGATGCAAAGCTTGATAAACAGACATTGCCTGTAACAAACTGGCTATATTGCGACTGTATTTGTAACTATTTCGGCGTAGATTTCGGCAGTGATGAATTCTGGGCAATTCTTAAAAACTACATTAAGGCGGCAGTTAAAAACGGCGTTAACATGATTTTAACACCTGTTTTCACACCTGCACTCAATACCGCAATCGGTGGCGAGCGTCTTACAAATCAGCTTGTTGATATAACTGTTAAGGACGGCGAATTTTTCTTCAACTTCGATAATCTTGTAAAGTGGATTGAGCTTTGCAAGGAATGCGATGTTGCATACTACGAAATTACACCCTTCTTTACACAGTGGGGATGTAAATTTGCACCTAAGGTAATGGCTACGGTTGACGGTGAATATAAACAGCTTTACGGCTGGGACACCTGTGGCTACGGTGACGAATATTTAGCATTCTTAGATAAGCTAATGCCGCTTTTGGTTGATAAATTAAAGGAAAACGGAATATTTGACCTTTGCTATTTCCATATTTCCGATGAGCCTACACCTGAAACCATGGGAAACTATATCAAATGCGCAGATAAATTAATGGAATACATCCCGAAGGAAATGTTCTTTGATGCAATGCGCAGTGTTGATATTTATAAGGCAGGCTATGTGCATAATCCCGTTGCCGCACTTAAAGATATTGACCCCTTTATTGAAGAAGGCATTGATACACTCTGGGGTTATTACTGCCAGTGTGAACAACACACCGCAAACCGCCTTTTAGCACACGCTTCTTACAGAAACCGTATACTTGGCTTGCAGTTGTTTAAGTATGATATTAAGGGCTTCTTACAGTGGGCGCTTAACTACTATAACTCGCACGACTCTTTAGAGCCGGTAGACCCGTATACAACATCAACAGGCTACGGCTGGGTACCCGGTGGAGATACCTATGTGCTCTACCCGAATGCCGACGGTACTGTTACAGAGTCACTTCGTTTCTGCGTATTCGCAGATGCAATCCGTGACTTTACAGCACTTAATATGCTGCTTAAAAAATATAGCCGTGAAGAGTTAGTAAAAATGCTTCATTTTGAAGACCTTACATTCCATAATTTCCTTGCCCCCCACGAATTGCTCGAAATCCGTGAAAAAATTAATCTTATGCTTTGTGAGCTTTAGTTTTTATATGTTAAAGAGAGTATGCGAAAACATACTCTCTTTTGCTTTTAATACTTGAATTATGTGCGCGAAAATAGTATAATAAATGTATATTTGTTTTATTGTTTAGTCATAATATTTCTGTTGGAGGGATTATTATGGCTGAAACACACGAAAAAAACAAAAATGACACCGAAGAAACCGATCAGCAAAAGCTTATTAAGGAAAGCGGCTCGCTTAAGGTGTCAAATGGCAGACATACTATTTACTGTCTTACAATAATAGGGGAAATTGAAGGCCATACTGCCTTGCCCGAACAAAGTAAGACAACTAAGTACGAGCATGTTATTCCGCAGCTTGTGGCGATTGAGCAAGATACCGAGATTGAAGGCTTGTTAGTTATTCTTAATACTGTCGGCGGCGATGTTGAAGCAGGACTTGCTATTGCAGAGCTTATTTCAGGTATGAAAAAGCCAACCGTTTCCTTGGTGCTCGGCGGTGGCCATTCAATAGGTGTACCGT
This sequence comes from Acutalibacteraceae bacterium, assembly GCA_045590755.1. Classification (GTDB taxonomy): domain Bacteria; phylum Bacillota; class Clostridia; order Oscillospirales; family Acutalibacteraceae; genus SIG565. Next base: position 8,326 of record JAZNRP010000039.1, on the reverse strand, counting down.
TGGCGGTTTCGGCAAAGCATTCGTTTATTGTGCCGTCGGCGACAATGACAATTCATCCCGTAAGAATGAACGGCCTTGTGCTCGGTGTTCCGCAGATGATGAATCATTTTGAGCGTATGCAGGACAGAATTACGGGCTTTGTAACGGCAAATTCATCTATATCAGCGGAAAGGTTCAAAACTTTAATGATGAATGTCGGCGAATTGGTTACCGATGTCGGCTCTGTGCTTAATGGAGAAGCGGCGGTAAAGGAAGGATTGATTGACAGTCTTGGAAATTTGTCCGATGTTATTGATTACTTGTATAAACAGATTGAAACTAAGGACTAAGGTCCTTAGTTTCTGATAATATATTTCGTTATTTTGGGGAGTGTGTGAAAATGGCTCAAAGAAAAAAGAGAAGGAGTCCTACAAAGGCAAGGCAGGAAAGGGCGGCAATAAATAATGGGAAAAGACAGGTTATTTCCATTATCTTGTTTGCTGCAGCCGTACTGCTAATGTGTATTGTTTTGTTTCCCGGGGAAAATGTCTGGAATGCTTTACATAATTTCTTCTTTGGAGTATTTGGCGTTACTTCATTTATCTACCCCGTTATTTTAGGGGTGACGGCAGTATTTTTTGCTATGGACAAGTGCTATGGCTCGGTTACTGCAAAAATAGTTGAAGCCAGTATTCTCTCCGTTTTTATAAGCGCTACGGTCGACATTTTTATAGAGCCTAATGCCGTATCGTTTGCAGAATACATAAAGTCTGCATACAGTAGCGGTATGGCGCTTAAAAGCGGTGGATTTATAGGTGCTTTAATCGGTCGTCCGCTGGTAAGCCTTTTTGGCGGCACGGGCGCGGCTATTACAATTATTCTTTTAATGTTTGTATTGCTTATGCTCATTTCAGGTACAACTCTTATGACCTTCTTCAAAACACTTGCAAAGCCCGTTAAGAAGATTGAGCAGCACGCTGAAGACGCCTTTGCAAAAAGAACTGACCGTGTAATAGAAGAACCCGTAAAAACTGATAAAAAGAAAAGAAGCTCTATTGATATCTCGGTTGACGACATACCAAAGGAGCGTAATGTTGATACAGAAGGGCTTAATGACAAGCAAAAGAAGGTTATTGAAGCCTATAACTCAATTGACCCGCAGGGCGAAGTGATTGCCGAAGTCGATACAGAAACTAAACCCGAAAAGCCTGTCCGCGTAGAGTTTGACCCCGAAGAAGAAAAGCGTATAACCGCCGAAATCGAAAAGGCGCAAAAGGAATCGGCGATGATTTTAACTGAAGATGATGGTTATAAATTCCCACCGATTTCATTGCTTAAAGCACCGTCCTTTGAAGATATTGCGGCCGCAGGTACAGATTTGGATTCTACTGCGGCACACCTTGTAGATACGCTCAGAAGCTTCGGTGTTGAAACAAGAATTGTTGATATAAGCCGCGGGCCTACCGTTACACGCTATGAATTGCAGCCGTGTGCGGGTGTAAAAATCAGTAAAATTACAAACCTTGCAGATGATATTGCGCTTAATCTTGCAACGGCAGGTGTAAGAATTGAAGCGCCTATACCCAATAAAGCGGCAGTAGGTATTGAAGTACCTAATAAAAACTGCAATGTTGTCGGTGTCAGAGAAATAATTGAGTCACCCTTGTTTACGGGTTCAAAAAGTAAACTGACTGTAGCTTTAGGTAGAGATATAGGCGGTAACGCTGTTGTTGCCGATATTGCAAAAATGCCGCACGGCCTTATTGCAGGTGCTACGGGCTCAGGTAAATCGGTTTGCATTAACTCAATTATTATGAGTATTCTTTATAAGGCCTCCCCTGAAGAAGTCAAGCTTCTTATGATTGACCCGAAGGTTGTTGAGCTTGGTATTTATAACGGTATTCCGCACCTTTTAGTGCCCGTTGTTACCGACCCGAGAAAAGCGGCAGGTGCACTTGGCTGGGCAGTTACCGAAATGGAAAAAAGGTACAAGCTGTTTGCCGAAAAGGGCGTTAGGGATTTGGCTGGCTATAACCGCCTTGCCGATAACGACCCCGAAATTAGCACAATGCCGCAGATAGTCATTATAATAGATGAGCTTGCCGACCTTATGATGACGGCGCCCAGTGAAGTAGAAGATTCTATTAACCGAATAGCCGCCAAGGCTCGCGCAGCGGGTATGCATTTGCTTATAGCTACCCAACGCCCGTCCGTTGATGTTGTTACGGGTGTAATTAAGGCCAATATTCCCACAAGAATTGCTTTTGCGGTTTCAAGTCAGGTTGATAGCCGAACAATTCTTGACGGCATCGGTGCCGAAAAATTGCTCGGTAGGGGCGATATGCTCTTTAACCCCGTTGGCGCTACGAAGCCGAGTCGACTTCAGGGTTGTTTTGTAAGTGACGATGAAGTTGAAGCCGTTGTTGAATACATAAAGGGTGACCATAGTGCAGATTACAGTGATGAGATAATGAGCGAAATTGAGCGTCAGGCGGCTATGGACAAAAAGCAAAAAATTTCTTCCACTGATTTTGAAGGTGAAAGTGATGACCCAATGCTTGAACAGGCAATTGAAACTGTAATTGAGCTTGGTCAAGCGTCAACTTCGCTCTTGCAACGAAAACTGAAGCTCGGTTATGCCAGAGCCGCGCGTCTTGTAGATATTATGGAAGAACGCGGTGTGGTAGGTCCGTACGAAGGCTCAAAACCCAGACAAGTACTGCTTACCCGTGAAGCGTGGCTTGAAAAGAAAGCAGGGGAATAATAGTATTGAAAGATAAAACTTTTAATGCTGTAAGGACGGTCTTAGTAGTACTTATATGTGCTTTAATTATCTTTGTGGCGGCATTACTGGTTTATGATGACGCTACAAAGATAAATTATGACGGAAACGATACCGTTACATTTCTTGATGTTGGACAAGGGGACAGTGCGCTTATACAAAGCGGCGGCTATTCCGCACTTATTGATACTGGTACCGCCCCGCAAGGAATGAGCATTGCAAAGAAACTGCGTAAAGCCGGTGTTAATCAATTAGATGTACTTATACTTACACATCCGCACGATGACCATATAGGCAGCGCACAGTTTTTAATTTCCGAAATTCCAACAAAAAACATAGTTTTGTCACAGGTTTTACCGCGTGATGACGAAGATGCAAGGGCTTATAAGGACATTAAGGATTATGCGAATGAAATATCGGTAAATGTTTATAACGCCACTGAAGGTTTAGTTATAAATATCGGCAACTTTGAGTTGACCGTTCTTATGAGTAATGAAGAAGCCAGTGACGAAAATGATACTTCCATCATTATTATGGCTAAAAACGGCGATAAAAAATTCTTGTTTACGGGGGATGCTGAAACCACCGCCGAAAACAAACTATTAAATGATGGAATTAATCTTGACTGTGATGTACTTAAGGTAGGTCACCACGGAAGTGATTCTTCTTCATCAAGCAAATTCTTAAGCGCCTGCACGCCCGAATATGCCGTTATATCTGTAGGTGAAGATAATATTTATTCTCATCCAAGTGAGAAGGTACTTAAAAGGCTAAATGGTATGGGTATAAATACACTTCGCACCGATGAGCGTGGAGATATCGTATTTAAAATAGTTGACGGTGAATTGAGATATACAGCCGAAAGATAGGGAAAGCACAAAAATGTCTAAAACTTTAAAATCAAATCTGTTTTTTCTGTGTGCGGCGGCAATTTGGGGATTTGCCTTTGTTGCCCAGTGCGATGCGGCAGATAAAATTAATACTTTTTTGCTTATATTTGTAAGATATATTCTTGGTGCCGCAGTGCTACTACCGCTGATTTTCATATTCGGGAAAAATAGCGAAGAAAAAAACACAAATAAAAAAACATTAATATACGGCGCAATATGCGGCACAGTACTGTTTATTGCATCCACCTTGCAACAGCTCGGTATTAATATTCAACCAAATGCCGGTAAGGCGGGTTTTATTACGGGCATTTACACAGTTTTAGTGCCTATTTTCTGCTTTGTTTTCTTTAAGAAAAAGACGGGTGTTAATGTAATAATAGGCGCCGTATTTGCTCTTGTTGGACTCTACCTTTTAAGCGCCGCAGACGGTTTAACAAATATATCGGTTGCCGATATTGTTTTGTTTATTGGCTCTGTTTTCTGGTCGTTTCACATAATAAGTATTGATAGGTTTGTACCCTTTGTAAATCCGATAAAGCTCTCGGCGGTTCAGTTTTTTGTCTGCGGTATGTGGGGATTGATTTTTACTATACTTACATCGGGCTTGGATTTCACAACTGCTATAGGGCAGATACAGTCATCAGCTTTACCACTGCTCTATATGGGTGTTTGCTCATCGGGTATCGCCTATACCTGTCAGGTGTTAGGTCAACGGGATGCCGACCCGACCTATTCAGCAATTATTTTATCACTTGAATCGGTTTTTGCAGCTATAGGCGGTATGCTGTTCGGCACCGACGGAATAATGAGTATTCGCGCATTTTTTGGATGTGTCGCAATTTTTATAGGAATTGTAGTTTCTCAGATATCACTTAAAAATTTGTTCAAAACAAAAAATAAAGCTCATAGTTAAAAACTATGAGCTTTATTTTTTAGAATTAATCGCCTTTTGCAATAACTTCATTTCTCTCTCTGAACAAAAGGGAGATACACCAAATTCCCGCAAGCGCTATTACGGTGTAGATGATTCTCGAGATTAGTGCATCACTACCGCCGAAAATCCAAGCTACAAGGTCTAACTGGAAAATACCGATACTACCCCAGTTAAGAGCACCGATTATTGTAAGAATAAGACAAATTCGGTCTAACATAATATCAACTCCTTTGCTTTAATAGTTTCTGCCATAAAGAGTTGATTATACGAATTAACTTTTGGAAAATTTATTTAGTCAAAATATTAAAAATTTGATTAATGGCGTCATCGGTTTTAAGGGCTGACAGATTTTGCTTCATCTCATTACACAAATCGTTATCATTCAGCAATTCAATACAGCAGTCTACGATATTACAGTCCTTAGTACCGCCTAAAGCCGCATCGTAGCGCTTGAAAAAGGCTAAATTATGGTTTTCGCATCCGCCAACCGATTCTAAAATTACCATAGGCAATTTTTTTACCGCGGCTTCTGATAAACTAATTCCACCCGGCTTTGTCATATAAATATCGGCACTGTCCATATAAAGTGAAATTTTATTGGTGAAACCGCAAATATGAACATTAGGATTTTTTTTATGAATACGGGACAGCTTTTTAAATAAAGATTTATTTTTACCGCAAATTACGGTAATTTCGGTGTTATCATCTACTTGTTTTGCTATTTTTAGCGTTATGTTGGTTATAGGGCCGCAACCCATACTGCCACACATAATAAGTAAATGCTTATTTTCGGGATTAACGCCGACGCTCTGCTTTGCATAATTTTTTGGGGCCGTATTATAAAAGTCGCTTCTTACAGGAATACCGACAGGAACAATTTTATTTTTGTCAACACCGAGATTTGCAAATTCCTCCGTCAAACTTTCGTGTGGTATGAAAAATGTATCCACATTACTTTTTTCTGCGGTAGGACTGCATGTAAAGTCGGTCGCCACAAAAGCGGTTTTAGACTGATATTTTAAATGTTTTTGGGCTTTTGTTAACATAAATGCCGAAAAAGCGTGAGTGCAGATTATAATATCGTAATTGTGGCCATTTATATATGCCGCTAACTTTTTGCCGCCCATATTGAAAAATCCATCAAGCAGGGAAGAACCCGAGTAAATTTTAGAATGCTTTTCAAAAAAAGCGTAGCCATAGCGGAATATAAAAGGAACATATCGGTATATGAAAGAATGTCCCGCAGAAATTGCCTTAGCAATAAATGGAGAAAAAAATAAAAAAGAGTCTATAATTGTACAAGAGTGTGAGTTACTCTCAAACTTTTCTTTAATTGCTTTAGCGCAGGAATTGTGACCTTCGCCCGTGCTTCCGCTTAAAATAAGTATCTGCAACACCGAGACCCCTTATCAGTAAGATACAGTTATTATATCAACTTTATAAGTATTAGTCAACAAAAAGCGGAACGGCTAACCGTTCCGCTTTTTTATTGGTTTATTTATTTCATGCTGTTTTCATAAGACTCAATCATCTTCTTAACCATCTGTCCACCGATAGAACCAGCCTGCTTTGCAGTCAAGTCACCGTTGTAACCTTGCTTAAGGTTAACGCCAACTTCATTAGCAGCTTCCATCTTGAAACGGTTAAGAGCATCCTTAGCTTCAGGAACTACATGCTTTGCCATTTATAATTCACTCCTTGTTCAAAAATATTTTGCGTTTGTAATACTATTTTGTGACAAGAAATTTGAATTATAAAAGGAAAATAAAACAAGTTTTGTCTTTTTTTTACCAAAAATAATACTTAAATTTCGACTTGTATTTAAAAATAAATTTGATATAATTAAAATATAAGGTAAAAATTTTGCAATGGAGAGAAATATATGAAATTTTTAAAATCATTATTATCTGTTCTTCTAACATTTGTATTACTTTGCACCGTAACGGTTGTACCAATAACCGCCAATGCGCAGGAATCGAATGTTATTTATGCTACATATACCAATCCGTTGTATTCCGATGCTGTGGTGCCGCCCACACTGTATTCAAGCGCCCCACAACCGTTGACGGAGGTCGAATATAATAATTTTAGCGGTGCAGGTGCTGTTTTGCGTGATGAGATGGAGTTTCGCTCGCAGTCAATTACGGTAGGTTATGTCGTAAACAGTGCTTCACTTACTGATACACAAATTAGAAGCTACGCTGAAGATATTTTTTATGAAGCCGTAAAGCATACAGGTGTATCAACGGAGGGCGACTATTTACTTTGGCACTTTGCGGGCTATAGTGCTCGTATTTCGTGGTATACCGAGTCCTCAAAAACATATATAACCTACACTTATTTTATGAGTTATTATTCTACATACCAGCAAGAACTGCAGATGAATACGGCGGTAAATGCTTTGGTTTCTGAGTTAAATGTATCAAACGCTACTGATTATCAAAAGGTTCGCGCTATTTACGACTATATCTGCGAAAATGTTTCTTACGATTATGAAGGATTAGAAAACGGCGACCAACTTGTGTATACGGCATACGCTGCTTTAATTAATGGCGAAGCGGTTTGTCAGGGTTATGCTTCCTTGTTTTACCGTTTGGCATTAGCGGTGGGTGTTGATGCCAGAGTGATTGCAGGTTATGGCGCGGGTGGCAGACACGGATGGAATATCGTTGAGTTATCAGGAAAATATTATAACCTTGATTCAACCTGGGATGCAGGAACAGACCTAAGTTATCATCCGTACCAATATTTTTTGAAATGCGAAGATAATTTTTATGACCACGAAAGATTTGATGAGTATAATACTGCGGCTTTTCACAGTGAATATCCAATGTCTTCAACCGATTATAATCCAAATGACGATAACAACGGTGATGATGTATATATAGAGACTGAGCCAAACAATAATATAAGTACAGCAGACATCATTCGTGACGATTACATAATTACAGGCAGCTGTAGTGATGCCGCCGACACAGACTTTTTTAAGTTTTCCGTTGCCACGGATTGCACTGTACGAGTTGCCCTTATTGCAGATTATGCGGGATTATATGTACTTTTAACCAGTGGTAGTGGCACTATTATTGTTCAGAATATGACGGCATATATGCAGAGTGTCGATGCTTACGGAGTAGAATTCCAACAATCATTAGATGCAGGTACATATTGTATTGCTCTTCTTAATAGTGAAGCAGGCCACGCAACCGACTATGCTTTTTTCCTGCAAGTTACTGATGAAAATATTCATACCCACTCGTTTAGCACAAGTGTAACACCTGCAACCTGTAGTACTGAGGGCTACACTACATACTATTGTTCGTGCGGTTATAGCTATACCGCTAACTACACACCAAAATTATCACATACTTCTGATATTTGGATTATAGGTGAAAATCCTACCTGTTCGGACGACGGTTATCGCTACAAAGAATGTGACGACTGCGGTACTTCATTTGACCGTGAAGTGATTCCCGCTACAAACGAACACATATATGATAATGAGTTTGATTCAACCTGTAACGACTGTGGGGAAATTCGCCCTGTACTAATTCGTAACGGTTGGGTAAAATCGGGCGGTAAATGGTATTTCTTTGAAAACTATAAAATGGTAACTAACTCTTGGCGTAAGGACTCAAAGGGTTGGGTACGCTTAGGACCTGACGGCGCAATGCTAACTAACAAATGGTGTACCGATTCAAAGGGTTGGTGCTATGTAGGCGCTGACGGCTATGCTGTTACTAA
>JAZNRP010000038.1:0-52213 GCA_045590755.1 Acutalibacteraceae bacterium | reverse complement strand
CTTTGCTACCATAGTTTCTGCCGACAGCACAATTACTGCAACCGGTGCTCAGTTAGCATTCGGCTCGACAGTAAACGGTGCCGCACTCTATAAATCTTACAAGTTACTTTTCTGTTTCTGTGTTGCCGTACTCAGTGTTGTACTTAGCGGTTTTTCCTTTAAGTCTAAGGGCGCTAAGTATGCTACACCCATAAGTGCTGTAATTGTTGCAGTATTTATGTTGGTTGTAACACTGGGCAACCCCTATGGCTATGTTAATGCCGATTCTATTAAGAATGTAACAGGCATTACCTATACTGCTGTAGGTCTTATAACAACAACCGCGCTTCTTTTTGGATGCACTGTTTTCAGTGCAGCACATTTGTTTATTAATGACTATATCGAATGTGCAGGCAAAAAGCCTACCATAATGAAAAGGGTAATCAAATTCTTCCGCGATTATAAGAGTGAAGTTAAGAAGATTGTTTGGCCCAGCTTTAAGGATGTTGTTAAAAACACAGTAATTGTATTAATTATGTGTGCAGTTGTTGGTGCATTTATATGGATTTTGGACTTCGGTCTTGCAAAACTACTCGACGTAATTTGGGCGCTTTAAGCCAAATGCTGTGGAGGTAATATAAATGTCAAACGAAGCAAAATGGTATGTAATTCATACTTATTCCGGTTATGAAAATAAGGTTAAGAGCGACCTGGAAAAAATGGTTGAAAACCGTAAAATGCAGGACTTGATTTTTGACCTTAAAATCCCTACCGAAACCGTTACCGAAATAAAGGGTGAAAAAACGCGTGAGGTAGAGCGTAAGATTTTCCCGGGATATGTTCTTATTAAAATGATTGTTACGGACGATAGCTGGTATGTCGTAAGAAATATTCACGGCGTTACAGGCTTTGTTGGTCCGGCATCCAAGCCTGTTCCGCTTACAGATGCGGAGGTTGCGGCACTCGGCGTTGAAAAGCACAGCGTTGAAGTTGCATACAAGGTTGGAGACAATATTAAGGTCGTTTACGGACCTTTCGAGGACCTTACAGGTGTTGTTGAAGAGATTGATACTCAGAACAACAGTGTGCGCGTTCTCATCACCGTCTTTGGCAGACAAACACCTGTCGAGATGGACTTAGACCAGATAACTCTGGCAGATTAATCTTGAATATACGGACTATCTGTCCGTTATTTGCGCGGCTATTTTGCCGCCGACGGCTTAGACCGTCACGGTGGGAGGAACGGGAAGATGAACGTTCCGCCAAGTGTAAAACACTAGTTACCACGAATATTGGAGGTGCAAACAATGGCTCAAAAAATTACAGGTTATATCAAATTACAAATTCCGGCAGGTAAGGCCACACCGGCTCCCCCTGTTGGTCCGGCGCTGGGTCAGCATGGCGTTAACATTATGGCTTTCACAAAAGAGTTTAATGAACGCACAAAGAACGATGCAGGTCTTATCATTCCGGTAGTTATTACCGTTTATGCAGACCGCTCATTCAGCTTTATTACCAAGACTCCGCCTGCAGCTGTTCTTTTGAAGAAGGCTTGCGGAATCGAAACTGCTTCGGGTGTTCCGAACAAAAATAAAGTTGCTAAAGTTACCAGCGAGCAGATTAGAAAAATCGCAGAACAGAAGATGCCCGACCTTAATGCTGCAAACATAGAAGCTGCAATGTCTATGATAGCAGGTACAGCGCGTAGTATGGGTATTGAAGTTGTCGATTAATACTCTCTTCTCGTGGGAGGAAATTTCCGATTTAACCACTATGGAGGTAAAAGAAAGTGAAACACGGTAAAAAATATAACGAAAGTGCTAACCTTATTGAAAAAGGTAAGTTTTATGATGTTGAAGAAGCTGTAGCAATGGCAGTAAAGACCGGTACAGCTAAATTCGACGAAACAGTAGAAATACATGTGCGTCTCGGTGTTGACTCTCGTCACGCAGACCAGCAGGTTCGCGGTGCCGTAGTTCTTCCGAACGGTACAGGTAAAAAGGTAAGAACTCTCGTTCTTACAAAGGGCGACAAGGCTAAGGAAGCAGAAGCCGCAGGTTCGGACTATGTAGGTGCTGAAGAGCTTGTTGCTAAAATCCAGAACGAAAACTGGCTCGATTTCGATGTTGTTATCGCAACACCTGATATGATGGGTATGGTTGGTCGTCTTGGTAAGGTATTAGGTCCGCGCGGTCTTATGCCGACACCTAAGGCAGGTACAGTTACTCCTGATGTAGCTAAGGCTGTTACCGAAGCCAAAGCAGGTAAAATTGAGTACCGCCTTGATAAAACAAACATTATTCACTGCCCCATCGGCAAGGTTTCCTTTGGTCCTGAAAAGCTTCAGGAAAACCTTGATACACTTATGGGTGCAATCATCAAGGCTAAGCCGGCCGCTACAAAGGGTCAGTATGTTAAGTCTTGTGTTCTCGCAACAACAATGGGCCCTGGCATCAAGATTAATGTTGCTAAATTCGGCGCATAATTAGTTGTTGACAAATCACACTTTGTGTGATATTATATCTTTGTTGCAAAACTCCAAAGACAGTAGGTCCCGTACGGGATAAGGTGCAAACCGCCTACCGAGGTGTGTGCTAAAAATTACTTTTATAAGTTTTTTCTGCCCATCTCTGTCTTTCGGAGATGGGTTTTTTCTATGTGACTGCAAGGTCACAAAACGGAGGTGAAAATTTTGCCAAACGCTAATGTCTTAGAACAAAAACAAAAAATAGTTGCCGACTTGAAGGCCAATATCGAAGCATCGGTTGCAGGTGTTATTGTTGACTATAAGGGTATTTCGGTTGCTGACGATACAGTTTTGCGTAAGGAACTTCGTGAAGCAGGCGTTGATTACCGCGTAGTTAAAAACACATTACTCGGCCGTGCTATTGAAGGCACCGAGCTTGAAAGCATTAATTCGGTTCTTGAAGGCACTACCGCAATCGCAATTTCTAAGGATGACCATGTAGCAGCAGCTCGTATTCTTGGAAAATTTGCTGATTCTCATGATAATTTCAGCATTAAGGCAGGTTACTTAGACGGTAAGGCTATCGATGTTGAAACAATCAACTCTCTTGCAAAGCTTCCTTCGAGAGAAGTTCTTCTCGCAACAGTTGTTGGAGCTTTCCAAGCACCTATCGCAGCATTTGCTCGCGCAGTTCAGGCTATCGTTGATAAAGACGGTTCCGCAGAATAATTATTAAACAAAAATTAACTAATTGGAGGAAATAAAAATGGCAGCAGAAAAAATTACAGCTATCGTTGAAGAGTTAAAGACTCTTACAGTTCTTGAGCTTTCTGAGCTCGTTAAAGCAGTTGAAGAAGAATTCGGTGTATCCGCAGCAGCAGCAGTTGCAGTAGCAGCTCCCGCAGCAGGTGGTGCCGCAGCAGCAGAAGAGAAGACAGAATTTGATGTTGTTCTCGCATCTGCCGGTGCAGAAAAAATTAAGGTTATTAAGGCAGTTCGCGAAATCACAGGTCTTGGTCTTGCAGAAGCTAAGGCTCTTGTTGATGGCGCTCCTAAGACCCTTAAAGAAGCTGCTTCTAAAGAAGAAGCTGAAGAAATCAAAGCTAAACTTTCTGAAGTTGGCGCAACCGTTGAACTTAAGTAATTATAGTTTAATAGAGATTAAAACAGCCGCACACATGTGCGGCTGTTTTTTTTATTCAGTAAACAGAGATGGAGTGGTTTTTTTAGGGGTGTTTGAAGCATTTACTGCGGATTCAATCGCCAATAATTTTTGTTTTTCACTAATTCCTACGGGCACAAAACTTATATTCTCAATAGAAAGGCCTGTTAAGTGGTAGACAAGTGTAAGTCCCGCGGTGTATTCGCCTAATGTGTTAAGGTGATAACCGTCTTTTGTAAGGTGGTCGCCTATAAAGGAAGTACGGGCGTTTTGTATAGCGGTACCACAAGGAATAATTGCTTTAATGTCGGGTTTTGTTTTAACTTCTTTTTCTATTGCATATAAAATTCGGGTGAACATATATGACTGTTTGTTCGCGTAAGCTTTAATTCCGTTGTAATCACTTTGATATGCCCACGTTGCATTCCAAACGAGAGTTGCCGACTTATTTGCAGTGTTTTTAACATAATCTATAAGGTAGCCGAGCTCACTGTAGGTTTCGGGTCTGCCGCTCGGAGAAGATGCCTGTTGCATAGTTATAAAATCCCAGTCTTGTTCTTTAAGGGCGTCGCTCATTTTATGATTGTCAACATATGTCCAGCCGCTTCCCGTATTTGTGTAATATCGGTAGGTAGCGGCATCATTGCGGGCATTTTCTGCGTGAGTTGCAAGTTTACAGCCATCCATATATAAATTTCCGAGATATACTTGTTTAGCACCTGCAGCCGTAGCAATTTCGTGAACATATTTAAGGGTGTTTATTGAAAAGCTGTTACCAATTGAAAGAATTTTCAAGGTGTCATCCTCCTGCCACTCGGCAACTGCAGATTTTGCAGGAGCCTTTATTGATACAGTTGAACTAGTATCGTTTGAAGTATCTGTGTTTATATCTTTGCTTTTACAGGCAGTAAAGAAAATCGGCGTTAACAAAATTAAAAGAATCGAAAGAAACCTTCTAAAATTAATCATAGTAAACACTCCGCTTATAAAGAAAAATCACATGATTTATTTATATATCAGAGAATGACTTTTGTCAAGCTTATGTCAAATATCGGTTATTTTTTTCTACTTGTCCGCATAACATTTATTGGTGAACAAAATGACAGAAATTTTAAATATGCTGCCCATAAAAATCTCGGCGGCGGTGGCGGCGTTGCCCGACAGCATAAAGGAAACTATAGAAGAAATAAGATTACGCGCGAACAAAAAAATAACCGTTATATATAGTAAAGGGCAAAAAGTTTTAGAGCCAACATTACTCACAAGTGATATAACCGATACAGTAAACAGACTTTGCAATCACTCAATTTATGCACATACAAATGAACTGAACGAAGGGTACATATCTTTAAAAAACGGACACCGCGCGGGTGTTACGGGCAATTTTGCGGGTGGTAATCTGCACGAGTTTTCGGGCATAAATTTAAGAATTGCAAGGCAAATATTCGGTGCCGCCGATTTTCTAATAAATAGTATATCGGAGGGTGGCGTTTTAATAGCAGGTCCCCCTGGTAGCGGTAAAACAACGGTGCTAAGGGATTTGGTGCGGCAGTTATCTAACAAGGGTAAAAGGGTTTCGGTGGTTGATACGCGCGGAGAAATCTCGGCTTTTAGCGGTGGCAACATATATAACGATTTAGGCGAGAATACCGATGTGCTTTTTGGCATACCAAAGGAAAAAGGCATTGAAATAGCGCTTCGCACACTCTCGCCACAGTATATTGCTTTTGATGAAATTGGCAATATAGGGGAACTAAAAGCGGTTAGCGAGTGTATATACGGCGGCGCCGATATAATAACCACGGCGCATATAGCAGCCGCCGAACAGTTGAGCAAAAGACATATTACAAGAGAACTGATACTCGGCGGTGCAATTGAAACAGTTATCGTGTTAGATATCAGCAGAAAAAACCATAAAATTTTAAGCAAAAGGGATGTATTAAAATGCTATTTTTAATTAAATTTTTAGGGCTTTGTCTTATTATTACGGCTACAACGGTTGTAGGTATAAATAAATCTCGGGAATTGTCTGTCAGGGTGTCTGCACTCGAGTGGTATGTAAAGGCGACAGGGCTGATAGCCGACAGAATACGCTATAGCGGCGATGAGCTGACAAAGGTTTTGTTATCTCTCCCCGAACACCAAAAATATTTCAGTATATCATCTCCCTTTAAGGTCGAGCTTAAAAATAACGGGCTTAATACCGATGATGAAAATGCGGTACAGACATTTTTCGGTAATATAGGACTTGGCGATACCGAAAAACAACTTAATATATGCAGTCTGTACGGCAAGGAGCTATCAATAAGACTGGATGACGCCAGAAAAGATTTAAGCGAGAAATCGAAGGTTTTCAAAAGTCTTGGGTTTTTTATAGGACTCGGCATTGTAATTATTTTAGTTTAGGGTGATAAAATGGATGTTGATTTTATATTTAAGGTGGCAGCTATTGGAATTATAGTCACGGTACTGCATCAGCTGCTTGTGCGTTCAGGGCGCGAAGAACAGGCAATGCTTACATCCCTTGCGGGACTTGTGGTGGTGCTGCTTATGATAGTAAATGTAATAGGGGAGTTATTTGAAACGGTAAAAAAAGTGTTTGGACTTTAATATGGAATTATTTGAAGGATTAGGTCTTTGCCTTGTGGCAGTAATGCTGTCGGTGGTAATAGGTGACTATAAAAAAGAATATTCGGTAGTAATTACTGTGTCGGTTGGGTGCATAGTTTTAGTCGGTATAATGGCCACTTTAAGAGAGCCCTTATCGGAATTTTTAGGTATTATAAAAAATTCAGGAATACAAAGTGGACGGTTTTTAGTAGCCGCCAAGGTTTTAGCTATTGGGTATATAACGCAGTTTATTGCCGACACCTGCCGCGATTTTGGACAAAGTGCCGTTGCGGCTAAAGCAGAGCTTGTAGGACGGGCTACAATTTTTGTAATAACTGTACCACTGCTTACAGAACTTTTTAATATTGTAGAAAAGCTTATAGATTAGTTATGAAAAAAATAGTTGTTTTAATTGTTTTAATTGTGCTTTTTTCCATTCCCGTATCGGCAACGGAAAATGTATATGAAGATACCGCAAAAGAACTTGAAATAGAACAGTTGGAAGAAATCTTACCCGATGAAGTGAAGGAATTTTTCAGGGAAAACAATATAGATATAAATGATAGTGAATGGAACAAAAATTTAGATACCAAAAGCGTCTTTTCTCACATTTTTTCATTTATAAAAACAAAGGGTGCAGCGCCTATGCGTGCGCTTGCACTAATTGCGGCAATTATGATTTTTTCGGCAGTGGTTGATAGCTTTGCGGCACAGAATACCGAGCTTACAAATTCTTTGCAGTTTATTTTTGCGGTAATAGTGTCTTTGAGTATTGCTGATGGGGTAATATCGGTAATCAATGCTGCTGTCGATGCAATACAAGGCACGGCAACCTTTATGCTAAGCTTTATACCTATCTATTCGGGTATTGTGCTATTGTCCGGTAGTCCGTCAGCATCATTTGTGGCGGGTGGACTTATGCTTCTTGCAGCAGACGCGATAGTACAGGTTTCAAGCTTTATAATAGTGCCGCTTATGTGCGCCTACTTCGGTCTGGGACTGGCATCGGGCGTGTCGCCCTTAATTGCCGATAACGGACTTACAAAGGCGGTAAAAAATATTGCACTTTGGCTTTTAGCACTTACCTTTACTGTATTTGCAGGGCTTTTGGCCATACAAACAACCTTTAGCAGTGCTGCCGATACAGTAGGTACTAAAACTGCAAAGTTTTTTATAAGCTCCTTTGTGCCCGTTGCAGGACCCGCACTAAGTGAGGCGCTGAATGTAGTAACAACATCGGTGAGCTTACTTAAAAGCTCGGTGGGGATTTATGCGGTAGTGGCAATTGCCTTAATTTTAATCCCCCTTATTATAGAGCTTGTTTTATGGCGCGTTGTAATATCGTTATCGGGCGGTGTTGCAAATTTATTTTCCTTAAAAAGCGTAGGGGTATTAAAGGCGGTAGATAGCCTGCTTTCAGTGCTTATAGGTATGATTTTATTTGTCGGCGCAATTTTTATTATATCAATTGCAATTCTGATAAAAAGGTAAGTAAAATGGCTAGTGTAAAACAAATTTTAATAGGCTTTTCTGCCGCCGCTATTTTTATAGGGGCGCTGACCGTTTTATACCCGTCGGGTGTGATGAAAAAATCGGTAAAATATGCCTTTTCATTAATCTTTCTTTGTATATGCGTATCACTTTTTTGTGTGGTGCTGAAAATTGATATTTCGGCCGAAATGCCGACGGTTTCATATAATACCGACGGCGTGTTGGCGGCAAGTGATATACAAGCAAGGTTTTTGTGTGAAAAATTACTTAGCGACCGCGAAATCTCCTATAAAAAAGTTACGGTTAGGACTAATATTGATGATACGGGGAGCATATATATTAACAGTATAACGGTATATACCAATTATGATAAAGAAGAGGTTTATAAAGTATTAGAAGGATTGATAGATGTAAAACAGGTGACGGTGATTTATGAATGAGAAAATAAAAAAATTGAGTCTTGTCCTTAAAAACAAAAAAGCTATATTGGCATTGGGAATTATCGGTGTTTTACTCATTTCTTTATCAGGCCTTTTCCCAACCGACACGCAAGAAGCAAAAGCGGCAACCGAGTTCGATGTTGAAGCTTACAAGCAGACCTTGGAAAAGGATGTAACCAAACTTTCCAAAGATATTTCGGGCTGTAAGAGTGTTACGGTGGTAATAACGCTTGAAGGCGGTATTAAATATAATTATGCCGACGAAACAAAATCGGGCGAAAACAACCGAAACAGCGACAGTGCAACGGAGATTTCAAGCGATTCTGAGCAGACAAGGGTCATAGTAACCGATTCATCAGGGAACGAAAAAGCGGTGGTCGTAAACGAAGAATTACCGCAGATACGCGGTGTTGCAGTGGTCTATAACGGCCCCAACAACGAACAGACAAATGAAAAAATAAAAAATGCGTTAATGGCAACATTATCTATAACTTCAAAAAGAATTTACATATCTGGAAAGGGTGGCATTCAATAGTGAAAAAAGGTAAGGTTTTAGGAAAAAGTCAGTTGGTTTTGGCGGTTATGGTGGTGGCACTGGGTGCTGCGGTGTGGTTTAATATGAAGTACTCACCGTCGGCGGACGGTAACGGCACCAAGTATCTCGGAGAAGCCGAGTATGTTGACGGCGCGGCGGAAGGCGACTCTTTAGCGACATCAGGCTCGGTGGATGATTATTTTACGACTGCTAAAAAGGAGCGTACTGAAAGCCGCGCGGAGCTGAAAGAAGAATTGGCCGAAATTATTAAAAGCGCGGGCAATAATGCAGAGTCGGTGAAAAGCGCGGTAGATAAGTCGGCATCCATTGCTGCCAGACAAACCGCAGAAAGCAACATTGAAACACTGCTTAAGGCCAAGGGCTTTAATGAATCTATTGCAATAATAGGGGACAGCGATGTGAATATTGTGGTGCGTGCAGAAAATTTAACGGCGGCGCAAACTCTGCAAATTCAGGATGTTGCCAAGGCGCAAAGTGGGTATTCGGTAGATAAAATAAAAATTCTTACAGTAAAATAGTTGTGTTTATTTGGAAATGTGGTATAATGTATTTAAGAATTATATTTTCACCAAAATAAAAGATGTTGAAATGGAGGATTTCAGTATGTCAAATATTCCGGTTGCCGGCGGACTCGGCATAAACACCGATGTAATTGAAAAGATGGTGTCATTGGCGGCGCTTGAAGTAGAAGGTGTTGCGGCAATGAGCAGCAGAAGCCTTGATGTTAGGGGTGTCTTGAACGGTAATTCTCCGCTAAGGCCCGTTAAGGTTGCTGTAAAAAACGGCGCTATTGATATCAGCGTTTACATTTCTGTGAAGCACGGCTTTAAGGTTAAGACTGTTGCCGAAGCGGTACAAATTAATGTAAAAGATAAGCTTCAGGACATGACAGGTAATGCAATTACCCGAGTTAATGTAAATATTGTTGACCTTGAAGAAATAGAAGCAGAATAATTTTTAAAGAGAAATCACCCAATACGCGTCAGCGTTATTGGGTGATTTTTTTATTTTGACAATTATTAAATTTTTACAACAAAAAGTAATTAAAAGTTCGGTGCCGTTTTGACAAAATACCGTATGGGACAGGCAGTATAATTATAATACCAAACATATTGGCGGTGAGTGAAATGAAAAACGGTGAAACAGTAAAAATCCGAGCTTATGACAACCTATTTCCCTTTATGGTACAGGCGGTATTAAAGCACATAGCGTTTGTGTTTTTAGGGTATCTTACAACACACGGGCAAATTCTCGATACTCTGTCTCCCTTTGGACTGAGCTTAGTGGGCGGTGCTACTACCCCATACATACTATCATCTGCGGCAGGCGCGATACTCGGCTACCTGTTCGGACCTGCGGAATTATCTTTTTTTAGATATCTTGTAACAGCTATCGGTATCTGTGCTATAAGAATGCTGCTTAATACCACATTTAAAAATACGGTAAGGCCGTTTTTCTCGGGGCTTACTGTAGGTCTTGTTACGCTATCTACAGGAGTAGTAGCAGTGCAAAGTGATGCGGGGGACATAATTTTAAGCGTTGCCGAAGCCATTATGGCGGCGGGCGGTGCATACTTTATAAACCGAACGCTTACTGTTTTAGAAAAGGACACAGTGGGACTTTCCCGCGAAGAATTAGGCTCGCTTGTTATATCGGGCGGTATTGTGTTTTCGGGCCTTTTATCAATACATATATCCGACGCGTCGCTTGGCAGAATAGCAGCGGTAGCCGTAATAATGTTGGCCGCCCGCTTTGCAGGAGTTCTGCCGGGTACTGTCTGCGGTGTTGTCTTCGGCTTTGTAGCACTGCTTTGCGGAGCCGACGGTAGCATCACTGTACTTTTTGCCTTGGCGGGACTCGTATCGGGAATTTTCTCTGCACTCGGTAAATACGGGGTACTGGTATCGTTTATAGTTTCGGTGTTTGTATGTACTGCACTATCAAGTGATGAGCATATAGTACTGTATTTAATAGAAGCGGTTTTGGGCGCCATAATTTTCCTTTTAGTACCAAAAACCGCGGGTATAAAGATAGGTAAGCTATTAGCGCCAATTCCCATAATCGAACCGCCCGAAGGACTTAAAAGGTCGGTTACAATGCGGCTTGGCTTTGCGGCAAATGCACTGGGAGATGTCTCCGAAACGGTTGAGAGCGTAGCGGCAGAGCTTTCCAAAATCAATGCGCCCGATTTTTCGGATGTATTTGACGGTGTAGAAGAAACCGCCTGTCGCGGTTGCTCGCTCAGGGTGCATTGTTGGGAAAGCAAACGGAATGATACCGTAACGGCGGTTATTGATATGACAAAGGCGGTAAAGTCGGGAAGTAACGAAATATTAAATGCCGCACCCGAAGAATTTAAGGGCAGATGCTTGCGAGCAAATGCTATGGCTTCGGCGACACAGAAGTGTTATACTTCATATGCTTCGCGTATAGCAGCAGAAAACAGAATAGAAGAAGTGCGGGGTGTAGTGTCAGACCAGTTTTGCGGAATCGCGAGCTTACTTAATGACTTGGTTAGCGAAATTGAAGAAGGCGAGATTTTTGATAATGCGGCGGCAAACAGTATTGCGGCGGCACTCAAAAACATTGATGTATTAGCCGACGGGTGCTTTTGTAAAATTGATAAATACGGCAGAATGAGTGTTGAAATCCGTATAAAAAACACCAAAGATACAGTAATTAACCGTATGCAGATTATGCGGCAGGTATCCCTTTGTTGTGACCGTGATTTCGATGCGCCGTGCGTTACTGCATTTGGTGACGAAACGCTTGTAAATATAATCGAAAAGTGCGTTCTTTACGCCGATATAGGCGTAAACCAGATTATTTCATCCCCCCACAGTATGTGTGGCGATAACTATAAATACTTCCTTGACGGCAAAGGTCGCTTTATTATGGTGCTGAGTGATGGTATGGGCACGGGCGGCAGAGCGGCGGTAGATTCTGCTATGGCGTCAGGCCTTATGGGTAAGCTTATAAGGGCGGGCTTCGGCTATGACTGTTCACTTAGTATTCTTAATTCTTCAATGATTTTCAAATCCACCGATGAGTCACTGGCTACGGTTGATATAGCCGCTATTGATTTGTATACAGGTCGGTGCGATTTATTTAAGGCGGGGGCAGCCCCCACCCTTGTTAGAAGAAGCGGAAGAACGGGTAAGGCCCAAAGCACATCACTGCCCGCGGGCATTTTAAGAGATGTATCGTTTGATAAAGCATCTATAAGACTGCGGCCGGGGGACATTTTAATACTTATGTCGGACGGCGCGTGTACTGACGGCACCGAATGGATTTGCGCCGAAATAGAAGCGTGGGGACAGGGCAGCGCACAAGAGCTTAGCGAGCATATATCTAACTGCGCAAAGCGGCGCCGCACAGATAATCACGAAGACGATATAACCGTAATGGCGGTAATAATAAATAGGGCTGAGTAGCAAAAGGTCAATGTGAAAATTCACATTGACCTATTTTATTATAAAAATATTGTCAAAAACGGCGTGATAAGTTGACATAGTTTTAAAAATATGTTTTAATAATATGTAAACTATTAAAGAAGCAGGAGAAAACAGTGTCTTACCCACTTGAAAACATAAGAAATTTTTGCATAATTGCTCATATTGACCACGGTAAATCCACTCTGGCTGACCGTCTGCTTGAAAAAACAAGCTCGGTATCAAGTAGAGAAATGGAAGAACAAATACTTGACAGTATGGATTTGGAAAGAGAACGCGGTATTACAATAAAATCCCACGCCGTAACCCTTTATTATAAGGCGAACGACGGCAAGGAATATGAGCTTAATTTAATAGATACACCCGGACATGTGGACTTTAATTACGAGGTTTCGCGTTCCTTGGCTGCGTGCGAAGGCGCCGTGCTTATAGTTGACGCTTCTCAAGGCATAGAAGCGCAAACACTTGCTAACACCTACCTTGCGGTTGACCACGGGCTTGAGCTTTTGCCCGTTATTAATAAAATTGACCTGCCGTCCGCCGACCCCGAGCGTGTAAAGGGCGAAATTGAAGACATTATCGGTATTCCCGCAGATAATGCACCGCTTGTATCGGCAAAAACGGGCGTTAATATTGAAGAAGTGCTTGAAAAAATAGTTACTGAGTTTCCATCCCCAAAGGGTGACCGCGCAGCGCCTTTATCTGCCCTTATTTTTGACTCTTATTATGATGCTTACAAAGGCGTTATAGTTTATTTCAGGGTAGTCAGCGGCAAAATAAAAACGGGCGATACAATTAAAATGATGGCGACGGGTGCTACCTTTGATGTCGTTGAAATTGGCAGAAAAAGAGCAACCTGCCTTGAGCCCTGCGACTGTCTTGAAGCGGGTGAAGTAGGCTACTTGGCGGCATCTATTAAGACTGTAAGCGAAGCGCGCGTAGGTGACACCATCACATTAGCAAACAATCCTACATCTACAGCTTTAGCAGGCTACCGCAAGGCAAACCCCGTTGTTTTCTGCGGTATTTACCCCGCCGACGGAGCGCATTATGAAGATTTGCGCGAAGCACTCGAAAAGCTACAGCTTAATGACGCATCCTTGCTTTATGAGCCCGAAACATCTAAAGCGCTGGGCTTTGGTTTCCGTTGCGGATTTTTGGGGCTTTTGCACATGGAAATTATTGAAGAAAGATTAGAGAGAGAATATAATCTTGATATTATAACCACAGCGCCGAGTGTAATATATAAGTTTGAGCTTACAAGCGGCGAAGAAGTAAGCGTTGATAACCCCACAAATTACCCCGACCCTGCTACTATTTCTTCGGCATCCGAGCCGGTGGCGGATGTGCATATATATAGTCCGAGTGACTATGTAGGCGCTATTATGCAGCTTTGCGAGGAACGCCGCGGCATTTATACCGATATGAAATATATGGGTGATAGGGTAGATATTCACTATATAATGCCTGTGGGTGAAATTATATACGATTTCTTTGATGCGCTTAAATCACGCACCAAGGGTTATGCTTCGTATGACTATGAAATAAGCGGCTATAACAAGTCTGACCTTGTAAAGCTTGATGTTATGATAGCGGGCGATGTTGTTGATGCGCTCTCATTTATAGTGTTCAGAGATAACGCTTATTCAAGGGCGCGAAGAATAGCCGAAAAATTAAAGGATTATATTCCGCGTCAGCTTTTCGAAGTGCCGATACAGGTAGCCGTAGGCGGTAAAATCATCGCGCGCGAAACCGTAAAGGCAATGCGCAAGGATGTACTTGCAAAGTGCTACGGCGGTGATATAACCCGAAAGAAAAAACTACTTGAGAAACAAAAGGAAGGTAAAAAACGCATGCGCAAGCTCGGAAGTGTTGAAGTTCCGCAGGAAGCGTTTATGGCGGTACTCAAACTCGATGAATAAAGATAAAGCACCCAAAGGTTCCAAAAGCATAGCAAAAAAGTTCTGTGAAGCATTTCGCAGACATACCGCTGTGTCAATAACTGCGGGTGTTTGTTTTTTGCTGTGTATTGCCCTTATTGTGCCACTGATAATAGTTGCAAAAAACGGCTTTTTTATAGAAAAGCCGTACAGTGAGGTTATAACAGAACAAGTGACATCAGACCAATCGACTGAGTCGGGAACTGATGAAATTATAATACCCGAAGTGGAAATCGCCGATACCGACTCTACTGAAGACATAGAAAATAACGATAGTATGGAAAACCCCGAAGAAGAAACCGATACCTTAGGTGATATTACGATATACGACTCGGTAAATACAGTTATCAGTCAGCATTGGACGGCTCTGTCTTACGGAATTGATGTGTCAAGCCACGATGGTAAAATTGATTGGGGTAAGGTAGCGGCAGACGGCGTTGAGTTTGTTATGATTCGTTGCGGCTACCGCGGCTATGTTACAGGAAAAATTGTTCAGGACGCCTATTTTGAAGAAAATATACGGGGCGCCGCTAAAAACGGTATAGGCATCGGTATATACTTTTATTCAACTGCCATAACCGAAGATGAAGCCCGTCAGGAAGCGGCGTGGGTTTGCAAGATAATCGACGAAAAGGCGGCGGAAGGCATAAAGCTGCTATACCCCGTCGCGTACGATTTTGAAGAGTTTTATAACAAACAAAAAAGCAGAGCAGAGAATTTATCAAAGCAACAGTTAACCAAAAACACAATTGCCTTTTTAAATTATGTGTCTGTCTGTGGCTATACGCCAATGCTTTATGCAAGTAAATCGTCGGTTACACAGTATTGGGACTTTAACGCCGTAAAGGAATATGATTTTTGGCTCGCACATTATGTTGAAGCAACCAATTACACAGGTGAGTATGCTATGTGGCAGTATACATCACGCGGCAAGGTGAACGGCATAAAGGGCTATACCGACCTTAATGTGTCTTACTACCGCTATGTGTACCCAAGTGAGCCTGTTGAATGTACCGACAGTCAGGTTACCGTTTATAACGGCTATAGCGGTAGCTCGGGCGAAGGCGGTATGATAGTAGAAAATGTTATATACGAGCGCATCCGCACCTTAGTTACAGGCTGGTCGGAGATACGCTATAACGGACTTGTCGGCTATGTAAAGACTGACAAGCTTAAAAAGGCAGAGTTTACTCCTTGCACAGACACCGTAACCGTCGATAAAACCACACCGTTTTATTCTATTGCGGTAACCAATGATGAATATAAGGTTGGCGAACTGCAGCCAAATACCAGTGTCACAGTCACGGCTACCTATAAGAATAAGTGGTACGAATTCGAAAAAGACGGAGAAAAAATGTATTTTAAGAAATAACAAACGGTACGGCACATAGGCCGTTCCCTACGATAAAGCTTTGTGTTAATTAGCGAAAAGGCGGTGGGTTTTCACCGCCTTTTTAAATAATAAATAAGAAAGTATAAAGAATAAAATCGGTGCTTCGCATAGCGAAACAATATAAATAATGCCGTGCATTGCACGGCACATTTTTTATTATTTATTATTTTTTCTTTATGAATATTCAACCTACTCAGAAGAAGAGATGGGAATTGCAAAAGCAACTCTAACACCAATTGAAAATAGAGGAATTTTGTTTGTAGCCATAACAGGATGCTCTGTCTTAATTTTTGCAGTCTCAACATATTTAGTTGTTACTTTGAAAGGAATTTCCCCCAAAAGAAAAAACTGTAAATAATACGCAAAATATAACTAATGTACCTGATGAGTTAAAGAAATTTAAGGAACTTTTAGATTAGGGTGCTATTACCAAAGAAGAATTTAATGCAAAGAAAAAAGAACTCTTAGGTTTATAAAACAAATACTCGGACCATATTTGGTCCGAGTATTTTTCTTTCTTGATTTTTAAATATTTTTCTAGAATACTAATATCGTATTTAGATAATACAATGTAAGAGGAATTCAAAAACGAAATAAAGGAAGGAGCAATATTTTATCTTTGAAAATCACACACAAAAAGAAAACACACACATTAACCCAAAGTCATTGTGCCCCAGTGCCACCGGCTTCAAATAAAAAATCCGCCCGATTTTTCGGGCGGATAATGTTATAATTCTTCTGCTTTAAAGGTTATATAATCTTCATAGTAATAACTATGGTCGATGCCTTTCATAAAGATTTCTCTGTCATTTATTTTATCAGTTAAGGCAACCTTTAAAATATGCTTGATTTCAATATCTTTAATAGGACTGCGTTCCATAGCGAGTAAATATTCCTCTTTGTCCACAAGGCTCCAATCAATAACCTTACCGATTTCTTTTTTTAAGATACAGTCAAGCCAAATGCGGGTCGCTCTACCATTACCCTCACGGAACGGATGAGCAATATTCATCTCGACATATTTTTCTATTATTTCATCAAAAGTTGATTGTGGCATTTTATCAATATTCTGCAAAGCCGCTTCAAGATACATAAGCGGTGCAAAGCGGAAATTACCCTTTGCTATATTCACGGTGCGGAGTTTGCCTGCAAAATCATAGATTTCGTCAAACAAAGCTTTGTGAATAACCATAAGAGATACGGTTTTACCTGCTTCTAATTTATCTAATGTGCCGTTTTCGAAAAGCTCTATTGCTTTTTTCTTGCTGATTCTTTCTTCCTCTTTAGCAAGTTCAACAGAAGATTTTACACCTAATTTATTGTCAAGCATATCCTCACCTCTTTTCATAATTTATATATTTATTATACTATATTTCTTTATGTTTTACAATATAAAAATTCTTTTTCACTCATTTATTTTACACTGTGTTCCATCGTGCTTGATTTCGTAATTTTCCTTTAAAATTAAATCTTCAATAAACACAAACTCATAGCCCTGTTCTTTAAGTGTTTTTAAAATTTGCGGGAGGGCTGCGGTGGTGTGGGTGGCATCATTGTGGAAAAGCACGATACTGCCGTTTTTAACCTTTGTTACAACGCGGTGGCAAATACTGTCGGGCGTTGCATTATCTTTCCAGTCAAGAGAGTCAATATATGATACAAAAGTAATAATTTAATGAGGGATTGTCAATTTTCAAAAAGTGTGGTATAATTTAAATATAATTTTTTGGTCAAACAGTTTCTAAGGGAGGACTTTTTATGAAAAATGCTCTTGTGAATTTTAAGAATAATTTGTTCAATTTTGTTAAATCACATAAATTTGGCACAGTTGCAGTCGCAATAATATTAGTGCTATCAATTTTTTCAGGTGTATTACTCACTAATTTAGTAAAACTAAATACTGTCAACGAAAATGATATCACTCAAAGCAGTGATGACTATAGTAATACTAATGATGATAGTAATATCAATGCAGGGAATAATGGTAGCAATGCTAATGCAGGGAATAATGGTAGTAATGTTGATACAGATAAAATTAATTCTTCAATTATAACAGAAAATACCATAGTTAAATCATCCGATTTATCAATTGATTATTTAGTGAATTATGTTGCAGATATTTCTAATTCAAAATATTTAGCAATAAAAAACGGTGAAGTAAATAATAGTGCGGCTTTATTGGGTAGTTATTCAACTAAAAACCATGCAAATCCATTACTTTTATTAAATACACCAAAAGTTAAATTACTTGATAATAGCAAAAAAATTAAAAAGAATTTTTTGGTTAAATCAGAAGATAGCGGCTTTAAAAAAATTGATTTTAAAAATAATAAAAAAGTATTGTCTCAAGACAGTCTTCCGATGCAAATTAATAAACTTTACATCGATAATGCAAACGATTTGATTTACATCCAGTTTGTCCCTATTTTGGAAAAATCTCAAAATGTTAAGTATATTGATAAGAATGGACAAACAAAGGAACTTTATATCGATGTTAGACCTCAAAATTTGAATTATAATAATGGAGTTTCGGATTATGATAAAATAAATTATTTTTCAAACGACTTATGTCAAAGCTTTATTATTAACAAACAGAATTGTAAAATTTATAAAATAGATAATATTTCAATTAAGTCTATATCTAATGGTTTAATAAAAGCAGAAGACGGTTTCGTATATGATGTAAAAATCGATAACGGTGCCTTGAAATTTGTTCCACTATTTACAAATAAAACAATAACACCTACAGAATATTTTAAGGATAAATATGGTAATAACTTTATAAAAAATAATACTGTAAACTATTTAGATAATAAAACCAACACTTTGTTTTATACTGATGGATATTATAAAACTGCTGAAAATATTGTCATAAAGATTGATGCAATAAAGAAGTATGATTCTGAAAATCAAGTGAATCATGTAAAAGTCACTAATGTTAAAAAAATAGTTTTAAATTTAGTTGAGGCTGAAATTGAATTAAATGATAGTTTTGATTTTTATAGTCAAAGAATTTATGGTGAAAATTATGACTGTTGGGAAAAAATTGAAAAGATAGAAAACGGAACACTTTATATCTATGGTGCGGCCGTATCTTCAAAAGTTGTTTTTGCACAATTTGATATTAAAACACAAACTTTTAAAACTTTCTATATTCAAGGAAACTATATTTATCCTGTAAATTATAATACCATAATTCGTTTTGATGGTGAAAAAAATAAAACTGGTAATTTATATGTATGGCAAGTTGATTTTAGTAACAAATCCATTTTCGCCACAAATCATAGTGGTGTAACTTATTGGTATAATAAACATGATAAATACAACTTGCTATTAGAGGACTGTTTGTGGAATTATAAATTTATAAGCAATGAAGAATGTCAATGGAATAATTTCAGTAAAAATACTTTAAATTCAACCCAAACATATACTGTGACAGTAAAAAATAATACATGCAGTTTGATAAAAATTGAAGATTATATCTCATCTATAAAGAATCCAACCATTTTACAACCATTAAATTAAGGTAATCTATAGTAGGGGCGACAAGGGGACGGTTCTCTATCTTTGCGATACATAAATTAAGACGGTGCTATTCGGCACCGTCTTTTTTGCACTGTGTTCCATCGTGCTTTATTTGGTAGTTTTCTTTTAATATCAAATCTTCAATAAAAACAAATTCATAGCCTTGTTCTTTAAGGGATTTTAAAATATTCGGCAGTGCGGCAGGGGTATGGTCGGCATCGTTATGGAAAAGAACGATACTGCCGTTTTTAACCTTTGATACAACACGGTGGCAAATACTGTCGGGCGTAGCATTATCTTTCCAGTCCAGAGAGTCAACATACGAAACAAAAGTAATATTTCAATAAGGGCTTGTGCAAATTGCCTATGCTATATTGTTCATAAAATCCTTTAATCTTTTTTCTTCTGCTTCTGCTTCAATATCAAGTCCCATTTTTTTTAGTTCTTCAACTATCTCTATGGAAATATTTTTACACTTTTCTTTTTCGCCAATTTCTGCATAATAGTTTAGTTTTGAATACTTGGCATCAAGGCAAGTGTTATCGAGTTCAATTGCTTTATCCCAATACGATAATGCTTTATCATACCTGTTCAACTTTCCGCAAATATCACCACCTAATGTATATATTATCGAATCATTAGGAAACTTTTGAATTGCTTTAATAAAACATTCATAAGCATTTTTTATATCTTTATCAAAAATGTATGCCTGTATCAAACATCTCCAATCAATTACATTGTTAGAACCCTTTTTAATATTGTCTAATGATGATACAACACTTTCATTACTTTTTCCGATTTGCGAAAACAAAAGCATTTTTTGAGTTTTGGTTTTCCAAAAAACATCTGGATTTACATCTGCACCCTTATCAATTACCTTGTCAAATAAATCTATCGCTTTATTTATAGAATACTGCATCATAAAGTGGTGTAAAGTTCCATATGTCCATAAATCTTCTGTTGAATATTCACCGCTTTTAATAAGTTTTTTGAACTCATTATCTGCACAAATAAAATCTTCGGGGGTTCGAGTTGTTTCGTAAATAGATGCTAACCGTTGAGCATAATTTTCATATGCTGAAAAATTTGCTTTAAATAGGTCATCAACTGTTACACAGTAAAGTTTTGCGATTTCAGGCAGCAACATAACATCAGGATAGGTTGTGTTGCATTCCCATCGAGAAATGGTTTGAGAACCAACACCTAAAATATCCGCAACTTGTTCTTGAGTGAGTTTCTTTTGCAATCGTAATTTTTTGAGATTATTAGCAAAAATACCATTCATAGTCAATACTCCTTTTTGATTTTTAGTGAGGCCTCTAATTAAATTATATTTATTTGCTATAAAAAGTCCATATCTTATTTTGTGAATAAACTCGCAAAAACTGTTTAGTAAAGTTTGTTTGATTTTTAAATATTTTTCTATCATACTAAAGCTGTATTTAGATAATACAATGTAAGAGGAATTAAAAAACGGAATAAAGGAAGGAGCAATATTTTATCTTTGAAAATCACACACAAAAGAAAACACACACATTAACCCCCAAGTCATTGTGTTTGTGCAACAAGACAGGGGACGGTTCTCCAACAAGACAGGGGACGGTTCTCCAACAAGACAGGGGACGGTTCTCTGCTTTACGATACATAAATTAAGACGGTGCTATTCGGCACCGTCTTTTTTGCATTGTGTTCCATCGTGCTTTATTTGGTAGTTTTCTTTTAATATCAAATCTTCAATAAATACAAACTCATAGCCCTGTTCTTTTAGTGTTTTAAGTATTTGCGGCAGTGCGGCGGGGGTGTGGGTGGCATCATTGTGGAACAGTACAATACTGCCGTTTTTAACCTTTGACACTACGCGGTGGCAAATACTGTCGGGCGTTGCATTATCTTTCCAGTCAAGAGAGTCAACCGACCACTGTATGCAGTGCATATTGTTATCATTTACGGCGGTTATTGTATTATTATCATAGTCGCCGTACGGTGGGCGGAAGAGCGTTGGTGTTCTGCCTGTAACATCTGCAATTTTTTTATTACAGCTGTCAAGCTCATTTTTCATTTGCGTCACACTTAATTGCGGCATATGCGGATGCGAGTTAGAGTGGTTTTCAATTCTATGTCCCGCGTCGGATAATTGTTTTACTGATTCGGGGTACTTATCAACCCACGCTCCCACAACAAAAAATGTCGCGGGAACATCGTATTCGGCTAAAATATTTATCAGCGTCTCGGTGTCGTCATTCCCCCAAGCAGCATCAAAGCTTATGGCGATTTTCTTTTCATCGGTTTCAACACAGTAAATGGGCAGTAGTCTCTCGCGGTTTGCGTAGGACACAACACCGCCTACAAGCAGCATTACCAGTGACAGCACAATACAGGATGCCGCCATAATATGTTTACGAGTTATAACTATCATTTTCATAATATTCACCATACCTTTAGTAGATACTATGAAATAATAGCGCGTCCGTATTACTAAAGATTTTTCGGTGTTTTGAAAACATAAAATGTGTCGAAAAATGCATATAAAAACCGCAGGTGGCGTTGTTAAAACCGCAAGGAAATCCTTGCGGTTTTTGTGAATAATGACAAGGCTTTATCTATTGCTATTCGCAGTGTTTTATGATATAATATCTTTGTATTATGTGATATTATGTCTATATTATAACTTGATGGCGATGGACAGATATATTACGGCTTTCAGTGCCTTTATTATGATTATTTTTATATAGTTCGGAGGGTTTATAGTGAGCGTTCAAATTTTTAAGGATGAAATCAAAGCGGTTCTGGACAACGAGCCAAAGCATCGCGAGCTTCTTTTTAGAAGGGGCTATCTTTTAACCGATAAGCCCATTGAGAATTTAGCGGAATATCCTTTTTACAATTTATGGCGCGAAATTAAACTTGGTAAGTATTTTCTTTATGTTCAGGAAAAGCACACGGCTTATTATACTTTTGGGGATAATAAAGCGGTTGCAATAGTGGGACATGCGTACAATCCGTTTGATAAAAAATATGAAGAAAACGACCTATGTAAAGATTTAATTGAAGCCTACGGTTCGGGCCTGGAAAAATATTTTGACAAGGTTTCTGAATTAACCGGTCTTCATGTAATTATTTTAATTGACGGCGATAAGATATACGCCTGTCAGGATGCTTGTTCTCTGACGGGTTGCTATTTCGGAAAAGTGAAAGAAAATATATACATAACCGAGCATCCACAGTTAATTGCGGATTTATGTGATTTAAAGATGAATCCCAAGGTGGAGAAGCTTGTTACTTCGAGATGCTATAACATCGGTAACCGTCATTTACCCGGAAACATTTCTCCGTATAAAGAGATTAAGCGCTTAGGCGCCAACACCTATTTGTTGTATGATAACGAGTTTTCTATTAACAGGTTTTATCCTGTAATGCCGCATCCCGAATTTAAAACCGAACAAGAATTCACAGAAAACATCAAAAAAATTGCAGATTTAATTCACAGTGGAATTGAGTGCTGCTCTAAAAAGTGGGAAAGATGTGCTATTTCTCTTTCGGGTGGCACCGACAGCAAGACAACCCTTGCTTGTGCCAACGGTTTATATGATAAGTTTTCTTACTTCAGCTTCTTTTCAAAACCACAGGAGCTAATTGACGCCAACGGTGCTAAAAAGATATGTAATAACTTAAATTTAGAGCATGTTTTTTACAAGATTCCGCAAGAGAACAGTGAAATTAAGGATTTTGATTTCATTAAAAAATTATTGCACCATAACACCAATTATTTTGTTAATTTAGCGGATAACGAAATAAGAAAATTTATATACCTGCACGATTTGGATGCGTACGATATTGAGCTTAAATCTTGGGCTTCGGAGGTGGCTCGCGTATTTTTCGAAAGAAAATACATGCTTAAAATGCCAAAAACCTTAAACGAGCGGCACGGAAGTATCTTCCAAACCCGATTCTTTGGGCATCCGTTTTTACTTAAATGGTCTGATAATATTTATTACAATTTCCTTAAAGAAATTAAATTGGACAAACCGCTCTTTAACTTTGAGCACACCGACCTTTTCTATTGGGAAATTCGTATGGGTTGCTGGGGCGTTTCTGTTGTTTCGTCGCAACAGCTATATCACCGCACAACCATGCCTATGAATAACAGAAAAATTCTCGAACTGTTTTTAAGCTTCCCACACGAGATGAGAAAATCTGATACAGTGCATAAGAGAATTATGGAATATGCCAATATGTCGGTTGTGAGTGCAGATGTTGAAATTAAAAATCTGTATTTTCACGGCTACAGAATTTGGATGGAAAAGCTGTTTTTCATATTACGCACTTTATTCTATAAGGGCCGAAAAAAATAATTTTTGCAAAGTCTTAAAATTAACACAAGCGATTGTACTAAAGAATTCCACAATATAAAAAGAAAGGTTTACAGTTTATAATGAGTAAGAAAATTAGCATAATTATGGGGATATATAATTGCGCCGACACTCTTTCAGCTGCTATTGATTCTATTTTGAATCAGACATATCAAAACTGGGAACTTATACTTTGTGATGATTGCTCACAGGATAGCACCTATTCTCTCGCAAAGCAGTATTTGGAAAAATATCCCGAAAAAATCAAATTACTTAAAAATGATGTTAATAAGGGCTTGAATCATACCTTAAACCGTTGTCTTGCGGTGGCGTCGGGTGAATACATAGCCCGTATGGATGGCGACGACATTTCTTATCCCGACAGACTCGAAAAGGAAGCTGCGGTTTTGGAAAACAATCCCGACATTGCAATTGTCAGCACCGATATGGAGTTTTTCGATGAAAACGGTGTGTGGGGAAGAACCCATGTAAACCCTGTGCCGACAAAGCGACTTTTCATCAAGGGTACGCCGTTTTGTCACGCGGCTTGCTTAGTAAGAAAGGAAGCTTATATGGCGGTGGAGGGGTACTCTGAAGAAAAGCGCCTTTTGAGAGTTGAAGACTATCATCTCTGGGTGAAGATGTACGCAAAAGGTTATAAGGGTGTTAACATAAAAGAGATTCTATATCAGATGCGTGATGATAGAAGCGCTCAGAAGAGAAAGAAGCTTATATACCGCTTTAACGAAGCATATGTTATGCGCTATGCTATAAAGCATCTAAAATTACCTTTTTATTGGATTATTTTCAGTGTTAAGCCTATAATTATCGGTATGTTGCCTTCTTTTATTTACAAGGCTTTACACAGATATAAACGCTCTAAATAAGTTTGATTTGCAAGAGGTTAATAAATGCTAACATATTTTCTTACAATTTCTTCTTCTGTTTTTTTGTGTTTTCTTGCAACGCTATGCGGCAGAACACGCGTTTCTGAAGATGATATCTCATTAAAACCAAAACAAATATTTGATACAAGGCTATTTCTGTTTTTGGCAATAGCTATTTTGGTGTTTGTTGCAGGCTGCAGATATAGAGTTGGTACAGACTATAAAGCATATATGGATTTATACGAACAATATATCAGCACACCTTGGAACGAGCTTTTGACCTGGGATGAGCCTATTTTTCCGATTATCGGTAAAATTTGCGGAATATGGTCTGAATCATCCTTTCCGATGTTTTTTGTTGCTTCGCTTTTAACCATCGGCTTGGCATTATACAGTATGTATAAGGAAACGGTTGATTTTACATTTGTTACCATTCTGTTTATATTTTTAGGATGCTGGCACGGAACATTTAATGGAATAAGGCAGTATTTGGCAGTAACTATCGTGTTCCTTGGAAGACCTTTTATTTATAACCGTAAATTTTTCAGGTTCGTTCTGATTTGCCTTTTGGCATTTCTGGTTCATAAATCCGCCATTTTCTTTATACTTATTTACTTTTTAGCATCAAAAGAGATAACTGTAAAGCGCCTTATAGCCGTTATTGCTATAACGGTTGCCGTTTCTCTCAGCTATGAAAGTATTTTCGAGTTTATCGGTTGGATGAACGACTCTGAATTTATTCTTAATGAATATTCAACACGCGCAGTTAGTATTTTCAGGGTACTCGTTGGTTGTTGTCCTGCGGCGCTTGGCATATATTTTGCTTATACCAAGAAGCTAAATGAAAAACAAATTTTCAATGTTTATATGCTGGTGGCAAATGCCGCCGTCCGTGTTGCAACATCGGGTAGCGCATATCTTGCAAGATTAGGTGCATATACCGCCTTATTTGTTCCGTTGGCGCTTAGCAGTGTAATGGAATCCTGCGATAAAAAATACAAATGGGCATTTAAGGTTGGAATAATTGTGTTATACGGCCTTTATTGGTATTACGAAATAGTGAACAGTGCGACGCTGTATTACTTTGAATGGATTTTCGGTAATTTATAACGAGAAAAGGGGCTGACTTAATGGAAAGAGTTTTACAGGTTGTTGGCACTATGGACTTGGGCGGCGCTGAAACCTTAATTATGAATATTTATCGCAATATTGACAGAAGTAAGGTGCAGTTTGATTTTTTATGTCATAACCGAGTTGAATCAAAATACGCAGAAGAAATTCTTTCTATGGGTGGCCGTATGTACTGTGTGCCGGGCATTTCCCATGTCGGACCTATTAAATATCAGAAAAATTTATATAAATTTTTCAAAGCTCATCCCGAGTATAAAACCGTACACTCCCATCACGATATTTTAAGCGGTATGATTTTAAGGCAGGCAAAACGCGCGGGAGTAAAGAATAGAATTTCTCACGCTCATAATACATATACATCAGGAAATATTTTCAAAAAAATTATTCTCTCTTTCTTCAAAATGTATTTCCCAAGCAGTGTAACTACTGCGTATGCCTGCGCCGATATTGCAGGCAGAACCTTATATAAAGGGAAACTGAAAAACAACTATAAAGTTATTCCCAATGTAATTGATACTGAAAAATTTAGATTTAGTTTGGCAAAGGGAAATACAATTAAAAAAGAGCTTGGTTTAGGTAATGAAATTATAATCGGTCATGTCGGTAGATTTTCAGAACAGAAAAACCATAAATTTTTAGTAGAAATTTTCGAGCAGATATTAAAGAAAAAAGAAAATGCTCATTTATTGCTTATCGGTGAAGGTCTTTTGAAAAACGAAATAGAACAATATGTTAATGAAATGAACATTCAAAATAATGTTCATTTTCTTGGCAGCAGAAGTGATATGCCCCAATACTTTTCGGCTATGGATTTACTGCTTTTCCCGTCACTTTACGAAGGACTCTCGGTTGCTATGGTTGAAGCGCAAGCATCGGGACTTCCGATATTGACATCCGACACCGTTTCAAGCGAGGTTGCCCTTACGGATTTGGTGAAGCAATTGCCTTTAACTGACAGTGTGGAAAAATGGGCAGATGAAGCATTATTGCACATCAACCGGTTTTCAAATACTGACAGAAGCATTTATTGTGAAAAGATTAAGGATGCAGGGTTTGATGTTAAAAAATTAGCTTCCAATTTGCAAGAAACATATTTGAATATTTAATTACAATTTTCAAAAGGATTTTTTATGAAAAAAATTTGCTTTTTCTCCGGGTCTATGAGTAGGGGCGGCGGTACTGAGCATATGACTCAGTTGGTTTCAAACGCGCTGTCTTTGGATAGTGAATATGATGTGTTTGTTTTAAGTAAACGGGATGGCGGTAAGCCATCATTTTATCCGCTGTCAGAAAACATTCATTACAGCGCCTTAGATAATACGGCATACCGCGGTGTTTTTTCCCTTGTGAAAAATATATTTATGTTATCAGGCTATATCAGGAGAAATAAAATTGATATACTGGTAAATGTCGATGTATCTTTGGGCATATTCACCTTGCCTTTAAAGCTACTTTGTTCGCGATTAAAACAGGTGTTTTGGGAGCATTTTAGTGTCAAATATGATGTTGAAAATAAAAGAATGCATCTTCTCAGAAAATTGGCACTAAAATACGGCGATGCTTATATTACGCTTACACCCCAGGACTGTGAAGACCTGAAAACGAGCGTTAAGAAGCACTGTGAAATACAGTGCATACCAAATATTTGTCCCGATTCTTCTAAATCGGTGTATAATATAAATTCAAAGAAAATACTGTCAATCGGTAATTTTCTTCATGTTAAAGGCTTTGATATGGCTTTAGAAACAGCGTCGCAGGTCTTTAAGCGTCATCCCGATTGGTCGTGGGATTTTTATGGCGACGGTCCGGAGTATGACGGTCTGGCGGAAGCTGCGAAAAGACTGCATATTGAAAATAATGTTTGTTTTAATGGCAGGGCAAAGGAATTAGAAGCTGCATATCAGAACGCCGCTATATTGGTTATGACATCGCGTTCTGAAGGCTTTGGTCTGGTGCTTGGCGAAGCACAGGCGTATCATTTGCCCACGGTGGCATTTGATGTTCCGTACGGCCCCCGTAATATTATTGATGACGGCGTTAACGGCTTTTTGATTAAACCGTTTGATATTTCTTGTATGGCGGATTCAATTTGTAAGCTTATTGAAAATGATGACTTGAGAAAAAGCTTTTCCGAAAACGCCGATAGCAAATTGAATCGTTTTAGTTGTACGAATGTAATAAATTTATGGAAAAAACTCTTTGGAGGCTTATAAATGTCCGAGTGTATTTCATTAAAGGGTGAGCTATTAAGGCGGCTTCAGCAAACTCAGCTTTCTATTTTGAAGGATGTTGCTGAGTTTTGCGATAAAAACGATATTAAATATTGTCTTTCCAGCGGTACCCTTTTGGGCGCTGTAAGACACGGTGGCTTTATTCCCTGGGATGACGATATTGATATTTCTATGCCAAGAAAGGACTTTGAAAAATTTCTTTCTATTGCACAAAATCTCCCTGAAATTTATCAGATACAGGCAACAAGACTTCAGCCTAATTATCCGATTCCTATTGTTAAGGTTCGCTTAAAAGGAACCATAATGAAAGAACCCGATATGGCGGGTCTTGATATTTGCCACGGGGTGTGGATTGATGTTTTTCCGCTTGATAAGGTCAAAAATGTAAAAGCTTTAAGCGTGAAAGCACATTTCATTCATCTTTTAACAACCGCAATCCTATATAAGCTAAAGGTTTCCAAGCCTATTAAGCTTACAACCAAAGCCGCTTGCAGAGTAATATCGTTGTTTGGTGTTAAAACAATAGATAAGTGGCGCACGGCTCTTATGAGCATTGATGAAAACACAGATGCAACGCTTTATACAAGCTTTGCCAGTAACTTAGGGTACAGAAATTTATTATTCAGTGAAGCTGTTTATTTTCCGCTTGAGAGAAAAATGTTTGAAGGCTATGAATTTTCTGTTCCGTCAGACTATGATAAATGGCTTACAGCGGCATATGGTGATTATATGCAGCTTCCACCCAAAGAAAAACAGGTTAACCGCCATAAGATATGTGAAATAAAGCTGTAATATTATTTAGAACAGAAGGTGTATTATGGGTTTTTCTCCGCTTGTTAGCGTCATTGTTCCTGTATATAACATTGAGAAGCTATTAAATAAATGTATTTCTTCTATAACAAATCAGACCTATAAAAATTTAGAAATTATACTAATTGATGATGGCTCTTTCGATAATTCATCTAAAATGTGTGATGAATGGTCCGAAAACGATGATAGAATCAAGGTTATTCATAAGGTTAACGAAGGACAAGGGGTCGCCCGAAACAAAGGGATGGACATATCTACAGGCGAGTACATAATGTTTGTTGATAGCGATGACTATATTGAATTAACTATGATAGAAAAATTAGTTAAAGCTACAAACGGTGGTGCTCACGATGTTGCGCTTTGCGGAATTATATACGATTTTGGAAAACGCTTGGTAAATGCCGAATGGTATTCAGAAGATAAAGTATTAGACAACCAAACACTGATGCTCGAATATATTTCGGCACCGCATTATATAGGTGCAGGTCCTGTTTGCAAGTTATTCAGAAGAGAGAAAATTGCAGGACTTGAATTCCCAAACTTCAGATGTGTTGAAGACACATACATAATGCCGCACTTTTTAAGCCGTTGTTCATCGGCGGCTGTTATTAAGGACAGTTTATATTATTATTTGCAGCGAATGGGCAGTACCGACTATAGCGGCTTTAGCGAAGAAAGATTGGTGTTTATCTCTTGTCAGGAATCTCTTATGAATTTAATCAAAGATAAATACCCACAGTATTTCCCGATTGTTGCAGACCGTAAACTAAAGACCATTTACCGTTTTATAGCGCAGATATACAGAGAAAGAAAGCACTTGAAATTTAAAAATACAATTAAAAGGCTTCAAGAACAGCTTTTTGATGAATTAAATAAAGCGTCTGAAGAAATTAAATCAGACACAGAAGTTTTATCAATGGAAAGGTACTTAAAATGTCCGTGTGCGATGCATTTCAGGTGGATTGCATTCGGTATTTTTACCGATTTCAAAATATTAATCAAACGGTTGATATCATTCTAAAAAAACAGATTAAGGTGATTTTTTGAGTAAAGGTTCATCCCCGAAAAACAAAGTCTTTTCAAGCTTCTTTTGGAAAATTTCAGAAAGAACGCTTTCGCGTTTTGTATCATTGGCAGTATCAATTGTTCTGGCTCGTTTGCTGACACCTGATGATTACAGTGTTGTCGGTATTGTTTCAATATTCTTTGCTTTTGCGAGTATATTTATTTCCGGCAGCTTTAACACTGCCCTAATTCAGAAAAAAGATGCAAATGAAGATGATTATTCCACAACATTTACAATCAGTTTTCTGTTTGCTACTGTTCTTTATATAATTGTCTTTTTTACTGCGCCGTTTATAGCTGACGCATATGACAAGCAAATTTTAGTTCCTGTTTTCAGAATAATGGGCTTGACCTTCTTTATTAATTCTTTTAAGTCAATTGTCTGCGCTAAGATTTCAAAAAGCTTGGAATTCAGAAAGTTTTTCTGGTCTACAATTGTCGGAATAACAATTTCTGCCGTCTTAGGCATAGTGTTGGCTTTTAAGGGCTTTGGTCCATGGGCATTAGTTGTTCAGCAGATGTCCAATTCATTTATCGATACGGTAATTCTTTTTGCTACTACACGGGTTAAAATAAAATTAAAAATCGTAAAAAACAGTTTTAAGTATATTTTCAACTTTGGTTGGAAAATTGTTGCGGCTTCTTTTGTAGCAACAATATATGATGAAATAAATCCGTTAATTATCGGGCTTAAGTTTACAACATCGGATTTATCGTTTTATACCAAAGGTAAAAGCTTCCCGAGCATAATTAACTCAACCTTCGGAGAGTCATTTTCAAGCGTTTTATTTCCTGTAATGAGTAATGCGCAGGATAACAAACAACAGCTGCTTTCCTATACAAGAAGGTTTATGCAGATTTCTTCCTTTTTTGTATTTCCTATGATGCTGGGCTTTGCGGTTGTCGGCGATAAGTTTATTTCTATTTTCTTAACTGAAAAATGGCTTCCAGCCTTTCCGTATATTTTAGTTTTTTGTTTCGTTTATATGTTTACAATGATTCAAACAGGTAATCTTCAGGTGATTAATGCATTAGGCAGAAGTGATTTGGTTTTAAAAATGGAAATCATTAAAAAGTCTGCTTATTTAGTGGTAACATTTTTATTTATTCTGTTTGCTAAAAATCCGATTTATCTTGCTTGTTCTTGCGCATTCAATACAATTGTTGCAAGCTACATTAATTCCTTCCCTAATAAAAAGCTGTTGGGCTATGGATTAAAGGAGCAGTTGTTTGATTTGCTTCATAATTTAATTGTTTCGGTGGTTATGGCGGCCGCGGTGTATTTTATAGGTCTTTTAAATATAAATACAGTATTGTTGTTCATTATACAAATTTTATCGGGCGCAATTATTTATATACTTTTGAATTATGTAACTAAAAACCCCAGCTTCAGCTATGTGCTTGATTATGCCAAAAAATTTCTTTCCAGATAAATGGAGTTTTTTATGAAGATTTTTTCTAAAGTTAAAAAAATTCTCAGACAAATTGCGCTTGAGCTGCTACCGAGAAAAAATATTATTGTTTTTGAAAGTATACCGGCACTTTCCGATAACACACTATCTGTTTTTAACGAGCTGGTGCGGCGCGGTTATAATAAAAAATATAAAATGTACTGGTTAGTAAAAAACGGCACCAAGATACCAGAAAAGCTTGATAATGTTTTTTATTTAAATACCGATTTGCCCAAGGAAAATAAAATTTTAAGAAGTAAAATCCGTTTTTCGAAATGTCTTATTTCCTGTAATGATTTTTTGATACCTAAAAAGGACTCGCAAAAAGCGTTTTATTTAACCCATGGCACCGCTCTCAAAAGCGTAAGAAGCTATTATAACATCCCTGAAAAGATTGATTATTGCTTGGTTTCATCGCCGAATATGATAGATGTTATGTCCTATGAATTGAATTTTCCAAAAGAAAAAATGGTGCCGTTAGGTCTTCCGAGAAATGATTTGTTGACCGGTTGTAAGAAAAATATCAAAAAAATGCTTAATACTGAATGTGATAAAATCATTATTTGGTATCCAACCTTTAGGCAGCATAAAGACGCCGCCGACAATACTGACGGCAAGAGCGCACTGCCAATAATCAATGATATTGATTCTGCTCTCAAGCTTAATGAGTGCGCCAAGAAAAATAACATTTTAATTGTTTTAAAACCGCACTTTGCTCAGAATATGACCTATATAAAAAAGTTGAATTTAAGTAATATACGATTCATAAATGATGACTTTTATGCCGAGCATGAAATTTTGGCGTATGAATTCATTGGAAACTGTGATGCAATGATTACCGATTATTCTTCGATATATTTTGATTATTTAATATGCAATAAACCGATTGCGGTAATTTGGGAAGATATTGAGGAATACAAAAAGAATATCGGGCTTGTTGATAATTATGAAATGTATATGTCGGGAGCCGAAAAGGTTTACAACTTAAAGGAATTTATAGCCTTTATTGATAATTTGGCTAACGGTGTTGACCGTCTTAAAGAAGAGCGGGAAAAAATCAACGCATATGTTAATTTTGCTAACGACGGACAAAACACCAAAAGAGTCGTAGATTTTATAATTGAAAAAGCACAACTATAAAAAATACCCTTCGCTTTAAGCGAAGGGTATTTTTGGGTCATAAATTCAAAATAAAAAATTGTCAAAATTTTATCAAAAAAGGGTAGAAAAAAGAGAATAGATATGTTATACTATTTTGTGGTGTATGATGTCTTGTAAAAACCCGTAAAAACGGGGTGCGACATTGTAACTTTTTATATTATAAGGAGGATTATCATGCAAAAGAAAATCAGCAAACTTCCTTTTAAGGGCACAGCCGAACAGGAAGCAGAGCTTCAGGCTGTTATTGCGAAGTATAAGGATGACAAAAGCAACCTTATGGCTGTAATGCAGGAAGCTCAGGGAATTTACGGTTATCTCCCGATGGAAGTACAGCTTATGATAGCTGAAGGTATGGATGTTCCGCTTGAAAAGGTATATGGCGTTGCAACATTCTACGCTCAGTTTTCACTGTCTCCGAAGGGCAAATACAATATATCGGTATGTCTTGGTACTGCCTGCTATGTTAAGGGTGCGGGCGAGCTTATGGATAAGCTTACCGAAATACTGGGTATCGGCGCAGACGAATGCACAGAAGACGGAAAGTTCTCACTTACCGCCTGCCGTTGCATCGGTGCTTGCGGTCTTGCTCCCGTACTTACCGTTAACGAAGATGTTTACGGCAAGTTGGTAGTGGATGATATCCCTGGTATAATCGCAAAATATCAAGACCTTTAATTCTTTTTAAGAAGGAAAAATCTGTATGAAAATAAGTCAGATTAAAGAGCTTTTGGATGCCAAGGTAATCTATGGGGAAGAGCTTTTAGAAAAGCAGGTATACGCCGCTTTCGGCAGCGATATGATGAGCGATGTTTTAGCCTATGTAAATGACCAGTCGGTTTTAATATCGGGTCTTCTTAACCCACAGGTTGTCAGAACAGCCGAAATGATGGATATGATTTGTATAGTTTTTGTCCGTGGAAAAATGCCAAATGATGAGATGATTAATTTAGCAAAGGAAAGCGGTATTGTATTGCTTGCAACCGAAAAGCGTATGTACGATACCTGCGGCATACTTTATTCTAACGGCCTTACGGGAGTAAAGAAAAAGTATGAGTGATAAGCTGACATTTGATTTCGTAGTTGATGGAAAAAATTTCACAACTGCAGGTCAGGCGTCGGGCCAACTAAAGAAAAATCTCAGGCAATTGGGTATACCACCCGAAACTATACGAAGAGCATCAATAGCGATGTATGAAGGCGAAATAAATATGGTTATACACGCCCGTGGCGGTAAGGCTACCGTTACGGTCAGTGAAGACTGTATTGAAATAGTATTGGCCGATAAGGGCCCCGGCATTAAAGATATCAATCAGGCAATGCAGGAAGGCTTTTCAACCGCTACGGACACAGTTCGTTCTCTCGGCTTTGGTGCCGGTATGGGACTTCCGAATATGAAAAGATACTCGGATGAAATGCGGATAGATTCTACTGTGGGCGTCGGTACGACCATAACTATGAAAATTAATATCTAAGGTGAGCCTATGGAACACAACAGACATTCGGTAGCGTTGGATGTTAAAAAATGTACAGGATGTACTACCTGCCTTAAACACTGTCCTACAGAAGCCATACGAATAAGAAACGGTCACGCCGTTATTAATCCCGACAGATGTATTGACTGTGGGGAATGTATAAGGGTATGTCCACACAAGGCAAAGTCGGCAGTGCTTGACAATATTTCTGATATAGAGAAATTCAAGTTCAAGGTGGCGCTTCCTGCTCCGTCACTGTATGCGCAGTTTGAAAATCTTGAAGAAATAGATTATGTCTTACAAGGGCTTTTAGATATTGGCTTTGACTATGTCTATGAAGTATCTCGCGCGGCGGAGCTTGTATCGGCATACACCAGAAATTATCTTAAAACCGAAGGAATACAAAAGCCGGCAATAAGCTCGGCATGTCCTGTGGTTGTGCGTCTTATAGAAAGCAGATTTCCATCCCTTAAAGACAATGTAATTCACTTGCTGCCGCCTATGGAAATTGCGGCATATTTATGCAGACAGGAAATAAAAGAGCTTCACCCAGAGCTTAAGGATGAAGATGTGGGTGTTTGCTTTATATCTCCCTGTCCTGCGAAGATGAGTTATGTTAAAAGCGGACTTGATAATTACCAAAGTAAAGTAGATGTGGTTATATCAATAAGCGATGTTTACTTTTTACTGATAAATGCGATGAATCGCGGCAAGGAACCTACCATTAATTCACATTCGGGCAGAATAGGTATCGGTTGGGCATCGTCAGGCGGTGAAGCCACTGCTATATTTAACGATAATTATATGGCGGCAGACGGCATTGAGAATGTTAACCGAGTGCTTGATGAAATTGAGAACGGGAACATACCCAATCTTGAATTTGTTGAGCTTAATGCCTGTACAGGCGGATGTGTCGGCGGTGTACTTGCGATACAAAACCCCTTCATTGCTAAGGCAAAGCTTAGGGGACTACGCAGTTATTTACCCGTTTCGCAGAACAATTTAAGCGAAGAAGAAGCAAAATACATACCCGCGCATTATTTCTTTGAAGGTCTTTCAACCTACCGTCCTATATCAAGACTTAGCGATAGTATGGCAGAATCTATGAGAATGATGGCGGATATACAAAAGCTTAAAAGCGGTTTACCCGGAATTGACTGCGGCGCTTGCGGCGCACCTACTTGCCGCGCGTTTGCCGAAGATGTCGTAAGGGGTAATGCAGATATAAATGACTGTATAATGAAACACAAGGACAAGATACAGGAATATCTTAAAAATAACAAGGAGTAGACAGATGACGGTAAGTGAGCTATCTAAACATAATTTCCTTACGGCACTGTGTATGCCTGAGCCCGACAGGGTTGTACGCGGCGGCTATATTGGAGACCTGCTGTCCTGGGTGATGGGCAGGGCAAATACCGACGACGCGTGGATAACCATAATGTCCAACAGCAACACTGTGGCGGTAGCATCCCTTGCAGATGTTTCCTGTGTTATTCTGGCGGAATTGGTAACGCTTAGCGAAGCCGATTTGAATACCGCAAAGGATAACGGCATAAATGTTTTTTCCACACCGCTTACTTCCTTCCAGGTTGCGGCGAAAATAAAGGAACTTATATGAGCCGTTATTACTACGATTTACACACACATTCCTGTTTATCTCCCTGTGCTGATAATGACAACACACCTTACAATTTAGTGGGTATGGCTGCCATTTCGGGAATAGATATTTTAGCTCTTACCGACCATAACACCTGTAAAAACTGTCCTGCTTTTTTCAAAGCGGCAAAAAAATACGGTGTTACAGCAGTAGCAGGTATGGAGCTTACAACTGCAGAAGAAATTCATGTCGTCTGCCTTTTTGAAGAGCTCCAGAATGCACTATTGTTCGACAAGGAAATTGATTCGCGCCGATTAAAAATCAAAAACCGCGAAGATATTTTCGGTGAGCAGCTTATAATGGGCGAAGACGATACGGTGATAGGCACCGAAGAATTTTTACTGTCGGTTGCTACTACGGTGTCTCTTGATGAGGTACCAAGTTTAGTAGAAAAATACGGCGGAGTTTGCTACCCCGCACATATTGACAGACAAGCAAACAGTATAATTACGGTACTGGGTACCATACCCGAAACACCGCAATTTAACTGTTTTGAAATTTACGATACCGACAAAATTAAGTCTTTTCGTGAAAAATACAAGCTTACTGATAAGAAAATTATAATAAGCTCCGATGCACATTATCTTGAAGGCATTAAGGACAAGGAAAATTACTTTGAACTTGGTGCTAAAAAGAGTAACTCGGCAGAAATACGGGCTGAATTATTTAGGGAGTTAAGACGGTGAAGGAATTATCACTTAATATTCTTGATATTGCCGAAAATTCGGTTAAGGCCGGCGCTACGCTTACCGAGATTATTATTGATGAAACTGATAAGACGCTTACAGTCATCATAAAGGATGATGGTTG
Organism: Acutalibacteraceae bacterium; assembly: GCA_045590755.1. Taxonomy (GTDB): domain Bacteria; phylum Bacillota; class Clostridia; order Oscillospirales; family Acutalibacteraceae; genus SIG565. The sequence continues at coordinate 16,171 of JAZNRP010000038.1, read as the reverse complement.
CGGCATGGATGAAGAAACTGTAAAAAGGGTAATTAATCCGTTCTACACTACGCGCACAACAAGAAAAGTAGGGCTTGGAATCCCGTTTTACAAGCTTGTGGCTGAGCAGACGGGTGGCAGTTTGACAATTGACTCAAAATGCCAAAAGGAATTTCCCGAAAATCACGGCACAACGCTTACTGCCGTCTTTTATAAAAATCACATTGATTTTACGCCGCTTGGTGATATTGTGGCAACAGTTACCACACTCATCCAAGGGCACCCCGATACAGACTTTTTATTCAGGCACACGAAGGGAGAAAATTTTGTCGAATTAGACACACGGCTTCTTCGTGAAACGCTGGGAGATGAAGTCCCGTTATCGACCTATGAAGTTATTAAATGGATTGAAGAGTTCTTAAACGAACAATACATCAATCTTTAAAAGATTATATTAAGGAAAGGGTAGAGATTTATGAAAACATTGGCTGAACTTCAAGCAATCAAAGACAAAATGAAGGATAAGGTTGTTCTTCGTGAAGGCTTTGGCGAAAAACGTATTGTTGTAGGTATGGCAACCTGCGGTATCGCAGCCGGCGCCCGTCCTGTACTTAGTGCTTTTGTTGAAGGCATTAACGCTGCAGGTCTTGCAGGTAAGGTTTCGGTAAGCCAGACAGGATGTATCGGTATCTGCCAGTACGAGCCCGTTGTTGAAGTATACGAAGCAGGCAAGGAAAAGGTAACCTATGTTGAAATGAATCCTGAAAAGGCTGCAAGGGTTATCGAAGAACACATAAAGAACGGTAAAATCGTAAACGAATACGTATTTACCGATAAATAAGTTTTAGTGGAGGTATTATAAATGATTCGTGCACATGTATTAATCTGTGGCGGTACCGGTTGTACCTCTTCGGGAAGTAAAAGCATTCAGACAGCTTTTGAAGAAAACCTTGAAAAATACGGTCTTACTGATGAAATTAAAATCGTTCAGACCGGTTGTTTCGGTCTTTGCGCTATGGGACCCGTTGTTATTGTACATCCCGATGGCACCTTCTACAGCTGTGTTAAACCCGAAGACATAGAAGAAATAGTTGAAGAGCATCTTCTTAAAGGTCGTGTTGTTACAAGACTTGAATATAAGGAAGATGAAAATGCTGAAGTTCATGAGAACATTGCTTTGGGCGACACAGCGTTCTATAAATCTCAGACCCGTGTAGCTTTGCGTAACTGCGGTGTTATTGACCCCGAAGTTATTGATGAGTATATTGCTATGGACGGCTATCAGGCACTTGGTAAGGTCCTTACCGAAATGACACCTGAAGATGTAATTAAGTGCATCACTGATTCAGGTCTTCGCGGCCGCGGCGGCGGTGGATTCCCGACAGGTCGTAAATGGGCTCTTACAGCGGCAAATGCAGCCGACCAGAAATATGTTGTTTGTAACGCCGACGAAGGCGACCCAGGTGCATTTATGGACCGTTCTGTACTTGAAGGCGACCCGCACTGTCTTATCGAAGCTATGGCTATTGCAGGTTATGCTATCGGCGCAACTCAGGGTTATGTTTATGTTCGTGCTGAGTACCCGATTGCTGTTTCCCGTCTTGCAATTGCTATCGACCAGGCAAGAGAATACGGTTTGCTCGGTAAAAATATTTTCGGTACAGGCTTTGATTTTGACCTTGGCATCCGTCTTGGCGCCGGTGCATTCGTTTGCGGTGAAGAAACTGCGCTTATGACATCTATTGAAGGTAACCGCGGTGAGCCGAGACCCCGTCCGCCGTATCCGGCAGTTAAGGGACTTTTCGGTCGTCCGACAGTTGAAAACAATGTTGAAACCTTCGCAAATGTTCCGCAGATTATTCTTCGCGGCGCAGATTGGTTCGCTTCAATGGGTACCGAAAAATCAAAGGGTACAAAGGTATTCGCCTTGGGCGGTAAAATTAAAAATACAGGTCTTGTTGAAATCCCGATGGGTACAACACTCCGTCATATTATTGAAGAAATCGGTGGCGGCATCCCGAACGGTAAAAAGTTTAAGGCAGCCCAAACAGGTGGTCCTTCGGGCGGATGTATTCCGGCAAGTCTTATCGACACCGAAGTTGACTATGATAACCTTTTAGCAATCGGTTGTATGATGGGCTCGGGCGGTCTTATCGTAATGGATGAAGACTCCTGTATGGTTGATATGGCTAAGTTCTTCCTTGAATTTACTGTTGATGAATCTTGCGGTAAGTGTACACCCTGCCGTGTAGGTACAAAGAGACTTCTTGAAATGCTTGATAAAATCACCGAAGGCAAGGGAACACTTGAAGATATCGATGAACTTGAAGAGCTTTGTGAGTACATTAAGGCAAACTCACTCTGCGGTCTCGGTCAGACAGCACCGAACCCCGTACTTGCTACCCTTAGATTCTTCCGTGAAGAATACATCTCTCATGTTGTTGATAAGAAGTGTCCTGCCGGTGTTTGTAAAGACCTTCTTACCTTTACAATTGATAAAGATAAGTGTATCGGTTGCGGTTTGTGTGCGAGAAACTGCCCTGCAAGCTGCATTGTAAAAACCGACTATGTTGCAGAAGGTCATAAATTACCTTCATACACAATTGATGCCGCTAAGTGTGTTAAGTGCGGCGCTTGTATTGCGAACTGTAAGTTCAAAGCAATAAGCAAACAATAAGAAAGGAGCCTATTTATAATGGAAATGTTAAATGTAAAAGTAAACGGTATTGCTGTTAGCGTACCTAAAGGCTCCACTATTTTGGAAGCCGCACGCGTTGCAGGTGTTGAAATTCCGACACTCTGCTACATGAAGGAAAAGAACGAAATCGGCGCTTGCCGTATCTGTGTTGTTGAAGCTACAGGTGCTCGCGGTCTTGTGACTGCTTGTGTGTACCCTGTAACAGAAGGTATGGAAATTCAGACCAATACCGAAAAGATACAGAAGGCACGCAAAACCACACTTGAGCTTATTCTTTCAACTCACGAAAAGAAATGTCTCTCCTGTGTTCGTTCTACAAACTGCGAATTGCAGAAGCTCTGCCGCGAATACGGTGTTGAAGAAGACACCTTTGGCGGCTACAGACCACAGTATGAACTTGATGATTCAACTCCGCACCTTATCAGAGATAACAACAAGTGTGTTCTCTGCCGTCTTTGTGTTGCTGTTTGTAATGAGCAGTATGTAAGCGTTATCGGCGCTAATGACCGCGGTATTGATACAAATATCGGTTCTGCATTCAACCTTAAACTCAACGATGTACCTTGTATTTCCTGCGGTCAGTGTACTGCGGTTTGCCCGACAGGCGCACTTACCGAAAAGGATGATACAGATAAGGTATGGGCAGCATTGGCTGACCCGACAAAGCATGTTGTTGTACAGACTGCACCGTCAATCCGTGCAACACTCGGAGAATGCTTTGATATGCCGATTGGTACAAATGTTGAAGGTAAAATGGTAGCAGCTTTACGCAGACTTGGTTTTGCCAAGGTGTTTGATACCGACTTTGCTGCTGACCTTACAATCGTTGAAGAAGCTACTGAGCTTGTTGGGCGCTTGACAAATGGCGGCACATTACCGATGATTACTTCTTGCTCACCCGGTTGGGTTAAGTTCTGTGAATATTATTACCCTGATTTATTGGCTCACTTATCAAGCTGTAAATCTCCGCAGCAGATGGGCGGCGCGGTAATTAAGACCTACTACGCAGAAAAAATGGGTATTGACCCGAAAGATATCGTTTGTGTATCTGTAATGCCCTGTACTGCTAAGAAGTTCGAAATCGGCAGAGAGGACCAGTCTGCAGCGGGTGTACCTGATGTAGATATCGCTCTTACAACCCGTGAACTTGCCCGTATGATTGACCGTGCAGGTATTAAGTTTACTATGCTTCCCGATGAGGAATTTGACAATCCGCTTGGCGAAGATACAGGCGCTGCCGTAATCTTCGGTGCTACAGGCGGTGTTATGGAAGCGGCAGTTCGTACCGCTAATGCTTGGCTTAACGGCGCTAAGGAAGCAATTGAGCTTCACGCTGTTCGCGGCACTACAGGACTTAAGGAAACAACAGTTACTGTAGGCGGCAAGGAATTAAAGCTTGCCGTAGCATCAGGCGCTGCAGCTGCTAAGGTTGTTATGGATAAGCTCAAAAACGGCAATCCTGACGGTTGGGGCTTTATCGAAATTATGGGATGTCCCGGCGGTTGCGTAAACGGCGGCGGTCAGCCCATTCAGCCGCAGTATGTACGCGATACTGTTGACCTTAAGGCAGTTCGTGCAAAGGCTCTTTACGATATCGACTCTGCAAGTGAGCTTCGTATGTCACACGAGTCACCCGTAGTTAAGAAGCTTTACAGTGAATGGTATGACGGTTTCGGCGGCCACAAGGCACACCACGACCTTCACACAACCTACACTGCACGCAAGAAATATTAATTTCTAAACTAACAACCCCCGTATGTATGACATACGGGGGTTGGTTTTTACTGCCCAAAAAAGACTATTACATTATTAAAATAAGAAGTTACAAAACTGCAAAGCTTGAAGCTTATAAAGGAAAGCGGCTCTGCGGCGGGTAGGGCATATAGAATAATACCCACAAACGCCGATATAACCGCCGCCGTTACGGCATAGGAAATAAGAAGATTAACAAGTACGGCATAAGGCGATACAAAGCCGAAAAAGTAAATGCAGATAGGCAAGGTGGCAATCTGTGCCGATACTGTAAGTAGGATAAGCTCTGCTATTATTTTAAGCGGACGGAATTTCCATTTATCAGCCTTCATTAGCTTTAGAAACAGGGGATTCAGCACAATAATACCTGCAGTCGATGCGGCAGAGAGTATAAAGCCTATATCATACAGTATAAAGGGATTTGCAATAAGCAAAATAATTGTTACAATGCTTAGAGAATTTAGCGAGTCGGTATCTTTTCTGAAAAGTATACCTGTCATCATAAATATGTACATAAAGCCTGCGCGTAATACAGATGGCGAAAATCCGCAAAGCGCCATAAATAATATGGTTACAAGAATTGTAAGCAGTGCCGAAGCATTTTTAGGAAATTTTAGTTTACTTGTTAGTTTATATACACTGCCGCAAACTATTACCATATGTGAGCCCGAAACCACCATAACATGACTGACACCGCAGGTTTTAACCATTTCACTGAAGGAAAGTTCTTCATAACTGCGGTCACCCACTGTCATACCATTTATTGTGGTGGCGATATCGTACGGCAAATTACCGAATATTATATTTTTAATAGTAGCTCGTAAATTCATTATAGGTGTCAATACACTATGATTTTTAACTATACTGTGCATTTTAGTAATAGAACCGCTAAACAGAATATCTTTGGAATAGTGGCTGAAGCGCCCTTTATTTTTAAGGGTTGAAATTTTTACATCGGCTACTATTTTGTCCCCTTCGGTAGCGCTGGTTTCATAGTTGTAAAGATAAACACTGCTACCCGTTATTCTTTCATCCGCGCACTCTGTAACCTTTACGGTATAACGAATATAGTCATCAACAAAGACTGAATCGGTAACGGTGGCGGTAATTTTTGTTTTAAGCTCATTTACACTTTCTGCAGGAATAATTTTTGTGTAAAGAGTTGCTGCAAAGCTAAGGGCAACGAGCAGTGCTAAAACAAAAAGTATAATATATTCATAAAGGCGTCGATAGGCAAAGGATGTTATAATTAAGCACAGTAAAAGGGCTATAACCGGTACTGTAAGCAGTCTGTCAGTATTAAGTAGTATTACAGAAATTATTATTGAAATAATGGCGGCGACAACCATTGGTCTTTTTATTGAAAGCATAACAAAACGAAAGTGCCCCAATATAATGGGGCACTGTTATTATTTAAAGAATAAAGGCAGCGGCTCTAAGAATATTATATCGTCGCGTTCTGCCGCGTCGCCTTCGGCTAATACTGCACAGGCGGCTATCTCTATTGCCCCTGCATCGCTTACTAATTTCTGCACTGCAATAAGGGATTCACCCGTACTTATTACATCATCAACTATAAGTACTCGTTTGCCCTTTATAAGCTCGACATCACTGTCACCTAAATATAACTCCTGTAATTTGTTGGTTGTTATAGAACGCACGCTTACATGCAAGGGGTTACCCATATAAACCTTCATACCCTTACGGGCTACTATGTAGGGCTTACCCGATTGACGCGACATTTCATAAGCTAAGGGAATACTCTTAGCTTCGGGTGTCAGTATAAAGTCGAATTCGGGAACCTTTTTAAGCAGCTCGCCTGCCGCGGCAACGGTAATTTCGGTATCTCCAAAAAGTATAAATGCCGCTATATCAAGGCTATCGCTAACAGGGAAGCGCCGAAGTTCTCTTTCAAGACCTGCAATTTTAATTTTATAAGTTTCTGCCATATTACACACCCCAAAATTAATATTTTTACTTAACCGGGTGGCCAAGCAAGATTGCGACGGGCAAGAAGATGGAAATGTATGTGACCTACCGTCTGGCCGCCGTCCTTACCGCAGTTGTTAACTATGCGGTAGCCGTTTTCAAGGTTTTCCTGCTTTGCAATTTTTGCTATTGCTTCAAAAACCTTGGCAACCAAAATACTGTTTTCACCCGATATTTCATCAGCTGATGAAATATGCTCTTTAGGGATTACTATTGCGTGAAAAGGGGCTTGTGGGTCAATATCTGCAAAGGCGTAAACAAATTCATCTTCATAAATTTTTGTTGACGGAACACTGCCTTCTACTATTTTGCAAAACAAACAGTCCATAAAAATTTCCTTTCAATGTAGGTTATAGAAGATTGCGAACTTTTGCTAAGGCTTCATCAATTTTGGCTTCGTCCTTACCGCCCGCCATTGCAAAGTCGGGCTTGCCGCCACCGTTACCGCCTGTAATTTTAGCAACCTCGCGTACTATGTTGCCTGCATGGGCACCATTAGCGATGGCATCCTTATCGGATGCGGCGGCAAATGTGATTTTGCCATCCTTAACACCTGCTAAAACAACAACGGCATTTTGATTGTTTGCCTTTATGGTTTCACACAAGGTGCGAAGCTCATCGGCGGTAGCATTTTGAATTTTAGCGGTGATAAGCTTAATAGAATTAATCTCTACGGCATTTTCCATTATCTTATCAAGCTTACCAAGTGCTAACTTGCTTTCGAGCTGTTCGATGAGTTTTTCCTTATCTTTTAGCTCTGCCATAACAGCCGAAGCTCTATTATTTATATCGTTTATATTACCGCTTTTAAGTGTTGCGGCAACAGTAGTTACAGTATCAAAATATCGGTCAATAAGCGCTAAAAGATTGTTGCCTGTAACGGCTTCAATACGGCGAACACCTGCGGCAATTCCCGATTCCGAAGTAATACGGAAAAGGCCGATTTTTGCGGTGTTATCTATATGTGTACCGCCGCAGAATTCAATCGATTTATCATCTACTGCAACTACGCGAACAGTATCGCCGTACTTTTCGCCAAATAGTGCCATAGCGCCTAATTTTTTGGCGTCTTCAATAGGCATTTCTTTATTTTGCACGGTAATGCCCGCAAGAATTGTATTGTTTACAAAGTTTTCAACTGCTTTAATTTCAGCGTTTGTTAAAGCAGAAAAATGTGTAAAGTCAAATCTGACAGTGCTATCGGTTACCAACTGACCTGCTTGTTCAACATGTGTGCCGAGAACCTGACGCAGACCTGCCTGTAAAAGATGTGCGGCAGTATGGTTGCGGCGTATTGCTTCGCGGCGAGATACATCGATTTCTGCAGTTACAGTGTCCCCAACCGAAATTATACCGCTGTCTACCGTACAGAAATGCGTAAATATATTACTTCCATTTTTTGTAGTGTTGGAAACAGAAAGTGTAGCATTACCACAGGCGATTTTACCTGTGTCACCCGTTTGTCCACCGCTTTCGGCATAGAACGGGGTTTTATCAAGAACTACAATTACCTTATCACCCGTAGCTGCGGTGTCTATTGTTTCACCACCATTAACAAGCGCTAAAACAGTAGCCTCGGTGCTGTTTTCGGTGTAGCCGCAAAATAGGGTAGCGCTAATACCATCAAGCGTAATGCCGTCACTCTTCCAGCTTTCCCCATCAGACGATTTACGGGCGTTGCGCGCTTTTGTGCGTTGCTCATTCATAAGTTCACGGAACTTTTCTTCGTCTACAGATATGCCCTTTTCGGCTAAAATATCAATTGTAAGGTCAAGCGGGAAGCCGTAGGTATCGTAAAGCTTAAAGGCATTTTCACCCGAAAGGGTTTTGGTATTTTCTGTTAGTGCTTCAAGCATTGCAAGACCTTGGTCGATTGTCTTATTGAACGCGGCTTCTTCGTTATTAATAACCTTGTTTATAAGCTGTTTCTTTTCTATAAGCTCGGGGTAGCCCGATTTATTTTCTTCTATAACGGCATCGCACAGTTCCATAAAGAACGGACGGTTAATACCGATGAGCTTTCCGTGTCTTACAGCACGGCGTATAATTCGGCGTAAAACATAACCGCGGCCTTCGTTTGACGGAATAATACCGTCGCTTATCATAAATGTAGCGGCACGGGCGTGGTCGGTTATGGCACGAATGGAAATATCGTTATTCTTGTCCTTGCCGTATGTCTTGCCCGAAATTTCGCAAACCTTGTTGATTATATTGCGGATGGTGTCAACCTCGAACATGTTGTCAACACCCTGCATAACACAGGCAAGACGCTCAAGTCCCATACCTGTATCAATGTTTTTGTTTTCAAGCTCGGTATAGGTGCCGTCTCCCATATTATTGAACTGGGAGAATACATTGTTCCAGATTTCCATATATCTGTCACAGTCGCAACCCGGCTTACAGTCAGGTGAGCCGCAGCCGTATTTTTCGCCGCGGTCAAAATATATTTCACTACACGGGCCGCAAGGACCAGTGCCGTGCTCCCAGAAGTTATCGGCTTTACCGAGTCTTACAATATGCTCTGCGGGTACGCCTATTTCATTAAGCCAGATATTATAGGCTTCGTCATCACTCTCATAAATAGACGGCCAGAGAAGGTCGGATGGGATTTCAAGTGTTTCGGTTAAAAATTCCCAAGCCCAGTGTATTGCTTCGGTTTTGAAATAGTCGCCGAAGGAAAAGTTACCAAGCATTTCAAAATATGTGCCGTGACGCGCGGTATGACCTACACGCTCAAGGTCGGGGGTGCGGATGCATTTCTGACAGGTGGTAACCCTTTTCGAAGGCGGGGTAACTTCACCCGTGAAATATTTCTTCATCGGCGCCATACCCGAATTTATAAGTAAAAGGGATTTATCGTTCTGGGGAACGAGCGAAAAGCTACCCAAACGCAAATGACCTTTAGACTCGAAAAACGAGAGATATTTTTCTCTTAAAGTGTTAAGTGACATCCATTCCATAATTTATACTTCCTTAATATCTGTTTTGCTTAAAATTTGGCATATTTGCTCTTTTTCTTTTGCGGTGTTTCGATATTTAGAACTTCGGGCGGTAATTCCAGAAGCTCAGGGTTGGTGAGATATTTTTTCATTTTTCTGAACGCCAAGGCATAATAACTGCCCGAGCATATACGCTCATCCATAACAATGCCAAGCGGCATACATTTTTCGTGTACTATTTCGCCACCAACACGCTTTGCCTTTTCTCGAGAATTACCCATAGTAATGATAATTCCTGTTGTACCAAACTCATAAACATGGTGGTAGATGTGGTTTGTGCGGATTGATGCAAGGTTTGAAATTACAAGGCTTGTGTGGAAGGGGCTTGCATCAATTATAGCTTTGGGTAACCAACCGTGTTTATCCAAAAACTTGAACAGAGCAACACCTATAGGTAAAATACCCGGCAGACTCAGTAAAAACTTAATAAGCTTTTCGGTTGAGTTGTTCTGTGCGTTGTTGCGGTTTGCATCAACATAGTCGTTTATTATATTATTAACATCCATAATGGTATTTTCATAATCGAAATACATTTTAGACATTGTGCCGTTGTCCATCTTACCGCCTTGCAGTACAACCATACCTACGGCAATTTCATTTCTCGCATAAATACGCTTATTAACGATAAAACGGTTAAGCGACGGGAACTCCGCCAAGGTGCGAATATAGGCGGCTAAAATTACTGCCATATGAGAAATATTTATATTTTCTTTTCTTTTGTTGTTTATGTATTTCTGAATGGGCTCTACAGGTATGTCAAGCTCAATCATATTCATTGAGTCATACCGTTTGTCCATAATAAACGGTGCTACTGTATACATCGGGTCCGCATTTTTAACTCTTTTACCATCTGCTCTCAGTGCCATAAAATAATTCCCCTTATATCCCTAAAATTATATATATAATACTATATTTTGCTTAACTTTTCAACTTATTTATCGTGGTTTTTAGAAAAAACATCGGTTACTTCGCTTATTGTAATATAAGCCGTGGCATCAATGGTATGCACAAGTTCCTTAAGTCGCACAACTTGAAAGCGGTTAACTATAAAATACACCATTGTTTTTTCGGTATTTGAATAACCGCCAACTGCCTTTATTTTGGTGGTGCCCGATTCAAAAGTGCTTGATAGTTCTTGGCAGATTTCATCGGGTTTTTCGGTAATAATTATGGCACATTTAGCGTGGTCAATACCGTCAACTATAAAGTCTACCGTTTTAAGAGCTGAGGCATAAGCCACAATTGAGTAAAGCGGCAAAATCCAGTCGCCAAGAATAATTCCACCCGTAATGTAAAGCAATATATTATAGGCCATAACAAATGTACCAACCGAAATACCGATACGCTTTGCAAAAATTACCGCCATAACTTCAATGCCGTCCATGGCACCGCCGAAACGTATGGCAGTACCACTGCCTATACCTGAAATTACACCGCCAAAGAGTGCGCAAAGCAACAAATCTTGTTTAGCAAGCGGGGAGGCAAAGCTAACATCGATAGGTAGAATGTCTGTTATAATAAATGCCACAAGCGAATAGATAAATACGGCATAAATAGCATAAAAGGTAAAAAGTGAGCCTTGCTTTTTAAGTCCGTACAAAAATAGCGGAATATTGAGTATTAAAAGAAAGAATGACAGAGTAAAAAACTCGGGCGTCAGTTGTGAAAGTAAAATAGAAGTACCCGAAATGCCGCTATCGTAGATTTTTACGGGCGCCAAAAAGAAAGTAACGCCGACAGCGTTTATAATACCCGCCACGGTAAGCATTATCATATTGTAAGCCGATATTCTACTCAAAAAAGATTTTAATCTGTTCATTTGTTACTCCTAAACACCATTATATAATATATTATATAATAAAATTAAATATATAGCAACCGAAAATATCATTGACAAACTATTAATATTGTGTTAACATTTTGTCGAAAGGTGGGTTTTTTATGAACAAAACCGCGAAAATATTAACACTATTAATGGTTCTTGTGTTATCGGTTACTTTGTTTGCTTTTTCGGCATCGGCCACAGAAGCGACAGATGCGGCGGCATTTGATTTTGATTCCGCTACAGAGTATCTCGATGCATATACCGACAACAGCAATTCCGACGAAAACTTTGCTGAAAACTCGGCATCCGCACTAGGCGTTGTTAGGGAAGAAATCCCGTTATATGCGTCTTTTTGGGCACTTGTACCGCCGATAATCGCTATTGTTTTGGCGCTTATCACAAAAGAAGTTTATTCTTCTTTGTTTATAGGTATTGTTGTAGGCGGTCTCTTCTCGGCAAACTTTAGCATTACAAAAACACTTGATACAGTTACAAACACCGGCTTTATTGATGCAGTATCAGGCACAGCGGGTATCTTTATATTTTTGGTACTTCTCGGTGTGCTCGTGGCACTTCTTAATAAGTCGGGCGGTTCTGCGGCTTTTGGCCGTTGGGCAGAAAAGCACATTCATTCAAGAATAGGCGCATCCCTTGCAACATTTGTGCTCGGCGTACTTATCTTTATTGATGACTACTTTAACTGCCTAACAGTTGGCTCGGTTATGCGCCCTGTATGTGATAGAAATAAGATTTCACGCGCTAAATTGGCATTTTTAATAGATGCGACAGCAGCACCTATTTGTATGATAGCTCCTATCTCTTCCTGGGCCGCTGCAGTTTCAAGCTACGCGGCAGAAGGCGAAGGACTTAAGCTCTTTATAGAAGCAATTCCGTATAACTTCTACTCATTACTTACATTTGTATTTATCATTACAATCACACTTATGAAGTTCGATTACGGCCCGATGAAGCTTCACGAAGACAACGCCCTAAAGGGTGATCTTTTCACAAGCGGACAGGACAGTATTGAAAAAGAAGATAGTATAGAAGAAAATCCGAAGGGCAAGGTTGTTGACCTTGTTTTACCGATACTTATACTCATTGCAGTTTGTATTGCGGCACTCGTTTACAACGGCAACGGTAATTCGTTTAGCGGTATGAACTTTATTGATGCATTCTCAAACACCGATGCCACAGTCGGTCTGCCGTGGGGCGCTTTGATAGCACTTATTGTTGCTATTATCTACTACATAATCCGCCGTGTTGTTAATTTCAAAGCGGCTATGAACTGTATCCCCGCCGGTTTTAAGGCAATGGTACCTGCAATTTTGATTCTTACTATGGCAACCGCCCTTAAGAATATGACCACTATGCTTGGCGCAAAGGTATTTGTAGCACAGCTTATGGCAAATGCGGCGGAAGGACTCAATTTACTTCTTCCCGCAATAATATTCCTTGTTGCTTGTGTGCTTTCCTTTGCAACAGGTACATCCTGGGGTACATTCGGTATTCTCATCCCGATTGTTACCGCAATATTCCCGAATCCTGCCGACCATACCCTTATGATTATTGGTATATCTGCTTGTCTTGCGGGTGCGGTTTGCGGCGACCACTGCTCACCGATTTCCGATACAACAATTATGTCGTCTGCCGGTGCACAGTGCAACCACTTAAATCATGTATCTACCCAGTTACCGTATGCGATAACCGTTGCGGCTGTATCGTTTGTTAACTTTATTATCGCACCGTTCATCCAAAACGCGTGGATTTGCTTGCCGATAGGTATTGCTTCTATGGTTCTTACAATATTTCTTATTAAATTATTTACAAATAAAAAAGTAAAAGCCGCTTAACACTTGAAATAAAAAGACTTTGCATCTATAATAGTAGATGCAGAGTCTTTTTTATTAAGGAGAGTTATGGAACGGCATATTGAAATTGAACGCAGTATAATAAAAAAATACCGCAAAAGTATATGGAATAATTTTATCGGTGCGGTTAAGGAATATGAACTGATAAACGAAAACGATAAAATTGCCGTTTGTATTTCGGGCGGCAAAGATTCGGTGTTACTTGCAAAATGTATGCAGGAACTGTGCCGACATAGTGAAGTGCCTTTTACTCTCGAGTTTATTGTTATGGACCCCGGGTATAAAAAAGAGAACAGGGAACTTATCGAAAACAACGCAAAACTTATGAATATACCGATACACATATTTGAGAGCAATATATTCGATATTGTAACCGAAGTGGAAGACTCGCCCTGTTATCTGTGCGCCCGTATGCGACGCGGTTACTTATATAACGAAGCCAAGAAATTGGGCTGTAATAAAATAGCGTTAGGTCATCATTTTGACGATGCTATTGAGACCTTACTTATGAGTATGATGTACTCTTCCGAAATTAAGACAATGTTACCTAAATTACATAGCACAAATTTCGAAGGTATGGAGCTAATCAGACCGCTTTACAAGGTTAAGGAACGCGATATAATATCGTGGGCGAATTATAATTCGCTTGAATTTTTGCAGTGTGCCTGTAAATTTACCGAAGCGGGAATGGATAACGAAGCGATTTCAAAGCGCAAGGAAACAAAACAAATTATCAATGATTTAAGAAAAATAAACCCGAATGTTGACGACAATGTTTTCCGCAGTATGCATAATGTAAATTTAGCGCAGATTGTGGGCTACCGCGATATTGACGGCAAAGAAAAGCATTTGTTTACAGAACGGTATTAAGCCGTCTGATGTAAAAAAGGAGCGATAATTATGAATGTTTGGAGAATTATTCAGTGCGGCACGGATGGTGTTACAGACTTTGCAGTGTCCGAGCTTAAAAAATATATTCGTATGATGGATTCCACAGCTATTGTGGACATAATACTTTGGAAACCGGGTTACGAGATTAGCGACAGGGTTTTGTATGTTGGTATTAACGATGAATTAGCAAGCAAGGTGCCAACAGTTGAAGATGCCGAGCTTGACGATGCAATTGCTATTTCTTTTTCGGGCGGTAAGGGTTATATTACAGGCTCTAACACACGAAGCGTGTTGCTTGCCGTTTACCGTTTCTTGCGGGAAGTAGGTTGCTCGTTTGTCCGTCCGGGAATCGACGGTGATATAATCCCTAAGAAAAACGCTTTGGAGGACTGTGTAGAAATATGTGAAGCCGCCTCATACCGTCACCGCGGCGTTTGTATTGAAGGCGCTCCTAACTATGAGCATATAAGCGACCTTATTGACTGGTTGCCCAAAAATGCTATGAACGGTTATTTTACCCAATTTGGTACTCCAAGAGGATTTTACCGCCGTTGGTACCATCATACAGAAAATCCCACATTGGAAGAAGAACCCATTACAGATGATGAGATGGAAGGCTTAACCAATGCTATTGAAACAGAAGTATTCCGCCGCGGACTTATGTACCATACCATTGGTCACGGTTGGAACTGTGTTGATGCCTTTAATATAAATGACAGAAAGAACTGGGTACGCGGTGTAACTAAGCCGTGTCCTGAATATGCGCAGTATATAGCCCTTATAAACGGTAAGCGTGAACCCCTGCCGAGATGCGCACCGGGGGACACAAACCTGTGCTACTCAATGCCGTATGTACGAAACGCTATGACCGATGCGGTTGTAGAATACTGTAAAACCCATCCGAAAACCGCATATCTGCATTTCTGGTTGGCAGACGGACTGAACAACCACTGCGAATGCGAAAACTGTCAGAAAATGGTACCGGCAGACTGGTATGTAACAATGCTTAATGAGCTGGATGAAAAGTTAACTGCCGCAGGACTTAATACAAGGGTAGTATTCCTTATATATGTTGATTTACTTTGGGAACCCGAAAAGGTTCGCATAAACAATCCTGAGCGCTTTACTTTAATGTTTGCGCCGATAACAAGAGATTATTCAAACTCTTTCAAGTTAGATAAATCAATTGATTTAGATAATTATCAGTTATCACCCTATGTGCGCAACAAGTTACCCATGCCGTATGCCGTAGAAGAAAATGTAGCAAGACTTCGCCGTTGGCAGAAAATGTTCGGCGGTGATAGTTTTGATTTTGACTACCATCTTATGTGGGCACATTACTCTGACCCGAGCTATATGCACATTGCCCGTATTATGTATGAAGATATGGTGGGTCTTGAAGATATTGGCGTTAACGGTATGAACAGCTGCCAGGAACAGAGAATTTTCTTCCCGTCGGGTATTGTTATGGAAGTTATGGCGCGTACACTCTGGAATAAAACAGAAAGCTTTGAAGATATCTGCGCCGATTACTATAACCGTTGCTACGGTAAGGATGGCGGCTTGGTTTATGAGCTTTTCGACACCTTAGGTAAGCTTTTCGATGCACCCGCGCTTCGCGGTCAGGCAGTACTTCGTTCCGACGGTTACGATGGTGCCGCCGCGCCCGATGGCACAGTAGATAAGGCGGCACAGATAAAAGCATTAAAGCAAATTAAACCTGTAATTAATGATTTTGCTGATATCGTAGAGCGTAATCTTGATATAACAGATATTCCAGCCCTACAGTCCTGGGTATATCTTAAATATTATTTAACCTATGCAGAGCTGTTATCTGATGCCTTTATAGCAAGAGCTGAAGGTAAGGCCGAGTTAGCATATACTCTGTATGAAAAATGGAAGGACTATGTGCGTCAGATTGAGCCGCAAATTCACCGTGTATTTGAAGTGTATGAAGCGGTATGCAGTTTAAATAAGTTCTTTCCGAAGCCTGAAGTAAATAATTAATAATAAAAAAGCACTGAACTTTTGAACTGCCCCAATTTGTGCAGACAGCACAAAAAAGCACCATATGGTAGTTTAAATTAAAATTCAAGCAACATACTGACTTCTCTTTTCAAGGGGAGTCAGTTTTGTTTTGAGTTGGATGCGTTGGTAATTGTAGAAA
>JAZNRP010000037.1:0-21224 GCA_045590755.1 Acutalibacteraceae bacterium | reverse complement strand
CATCAAGATGGATATTATTATAACTACACTACTTCAGAATATGACGGATATTCTTTTATCATCATTACATAGCGATTCAAGTTTTTCGTATAACTACATTGAACTTGCTATATTTATGAAAACTTCACTTGCGGAATGTATCGTTTTTTTAACCTCAAAGAGTAAAAATTATCGCACTACCGTAAAACGATATATATGGGGATTTCATAATCTTCCCAGAGCATTTTTATCTATCGATAATAAAATGAAAGTATCTACAGCGGAAGCAATGGAATACTTTAAACCATATCTCAAGTTGGATTGACAAATCCGTTAAGAACACTCGCACCAAAAATTCCAAGGACGTTAAGTTCTTGGAATTTTTACTTATTACCTCTTCACTCTTCACTAAAAAAGTTCTTTAAATTTTTACTTATCACCTAATACTTCTTCACATTGCACCATACAATAATTTAGGCATATAATGAATAAAACATTATAAGGAGATTGAGTATGGAAAAATCTATTGAAGAATATATTTTAGAGCTAAAAGAATTTCAAAAACGAAGCAAGAATTACATACAAACAAATGCCACTATAAGTAACGATAATGAGCCTTACCGCGGCAGATTGATTTTTAATATAACACACTCACGCGGTACCTTCCCCGTACCTAATGCACTAATTACAATTTATGAAGGAGATACAATAATAAGAGCCGAAAGTACCGATGAAAGCGGTAAGTCGCCTACCATCACCCTTGATGCATTTGATAAAAAGTTCACTGAATCGCCTACAAGTAACATAGGTAATATAACTAAGTTTTATGATGCTAAAATTGAAGCTGATAATTTTGTTTCAGTGCTGATAAAAAATATACCCATTTATGAAAATATAACAACACTTCAAAGCTATGATATGCTTTTTCGTTCTGCCATAGATAATAATGATATGCAAATTGTTACTCTACCTACTGATACAAGGGTTTAGGTGATAGTATGGCTTTAATTATTCCTTATATACCCGAAACGATAACCGTTCATTTAGGTACACCCGACCAGCCCGCCGAAAATGTAACTATACCATTTATTGACTATGTTAAAAATGTTGCATCGGGTGAAATATACCCAACCTGGCCCGAAAGCTCACTGAGAGCCAATATTTATGCAATAATCACATTTGCACTTAACAGAATATTTACAGAATGGTACCCGTCTAAAGGGTATGATTTTGATATAACATCCACCACGGCATTTGACCAATCTTTTGTTAAAAACCGAGAAGTTTTTGAAGTAATTAGCAATATTGTTGATGAAATTTATAATGATTATGTGGTACGGCAGAATGAAATTCAACCGCTTTTTACACAATTTTGTAACGGCACAACTTCGACCTGTCCCGGTCTTTCACAATGGGGTACAGTTGACTTAGCAGAGCGTGGCTACACACCCTTCGAAATACTGCAATACTATTACGGCGACGACATTGATTTAGTAGAAAACGCGCCCGTACAAAACATAGAAGAATCCTACCCCGGCTCACCGCTTATTGTCGGTAGTGCGGGAAACGATGTAAAAATTTTTCAGCAGCAATTAAACCGGATTGCGCGCAATTACCCTGCAATTCCGAAAATTGATATTACTACAGGAATTTTTGATATTCAGACGCAAAACGCCGTTGAAAAATTTCAGGAAATTTTTAATATTCCTGTTACAGGCAATGTTGATAAGCAAACCTGGTACCGAATTAAAGATTTATACAACGGAGTTAAAAGATTAGGCGAGCTAGTCGGCGAAGGTATATCTTTTGATGAAGCAGCGCTTCAGTATTCCGAAGAGTTAAGCCAAGGTATGAGCGGCTACCCTGTAACGACCATTCAGTATTACCTTAATGTTATTGCATACTTTAACCCTAATCTTAATACTTTTCCAATTAGCAACACCTTTGATGTAAATACAGTAAATGCCGTCAAAAGCTTTCAGACCGAGTACGGATTGCCCGTTACAGGTGTGGTTAATGAATCAACCTGGAACAGTATTATAGCAGTATACAACGACATTTACGGCGATTTACCCGAAGGCTATCAGGAGAATTTTGCCAAGCTTTACCCCGGTTACTTTTTAACGCCGGGCGCTACGGGAAACGATGTTCGCGATTTGCAAACCTATTTATCGCTTATAGCCACTACTGACGGCAATATACCTAATGTTACAGTGGACGGTGTATACGGAGATGCTACCAGAGATGCGGTATACACCTTTCAGTCATTAAACAATATACCCACAACCGGCTCTGTAGGTCCTGTAACCTGGAATGCTATCGCTAACCGATATGATGCTATTATTTCTGCGGCACAGGCTTAGTCTTTTTCTTTAATACAAAGATTAAAATTAGGGGAAAAATTATTTCTAAAATCAGTAGTGTGAGGTTAACTGCATCACTGCGCAATAATCCGCCAAGTGTTTCAGACGATGAAAATATGACAGATATAAGCAAAGAAAAAAATATGACTATCCATTTTTTAGTTTTATTTTTCTTAAAACACTCTGTAATAATTTTCAAAAGTATAGAAGCCTTTATTAAATCACATATAAAATAAATATAATATGTTATAGCATCAAGTCTATTGTAGTTTTCCCCTGTTACTATCATCCCCGTAACATTGGCATACGGAAAATGAAGTTTTGGTATTATATCGCTGCCTATGACAAAAATAATATTAACAAAGCATATTAAAAATACCGTTCCGCCAATCAGTATGCCGTAAAGTCCATTCTTTACGGCATACTTTCTTTTTTGGTGTCCAAAAAAAAGCAGGCACAGAATTAATTGCCCGAAGCTATGAATATAAAAGGTAAGCCCCTGCGTTACGGCGTTATTTACATTAAAATCCAGACTTTCAATAAAGTAATCAAAATTAAATAGCGGCAGCGAAAACAAAAACATTAATATTACGCCAATACTTATAAAAATCAGATTTACAAAAGCAAACATTGCAATAACCCGTTTTTTAGTTTGCGAAAGCAGTAGGACAACCAAAATATATATTACCGCAATCCCCCATCGTGGTGTGTTCTGCAGACGGATTTCATCCACCATTTCAACATAATCCTTACAGCAAACAAGTAGGCATAGTAAAGCAAACAATACAAGTAACCCTTTAAAAATCACTTTCATTCCCGTAAGACCTTCAAAACACTCAATACCGAAATTAATATTCTTGTACTGAAGCAGCGAAAGCAAAAGCAGAATAAATACACTTAAAGTGAAACAGGCAATATAACCCCAAAAACTATGTTTTAAGCCTTCTCCTTTAGGAAAAGATATAATTAAATTTCCAAACAAAAAAACTGCTAATATACTGAAAATTTGATTTTTTTGTGATAACTCTTTATTCATTTTCCTTTCCGTCCTTTAAAGCAGTTTTCTGCTTCTTAAAATAGTTTTCGTACACTGATAAACTATCGACATTGAAATTATTGTCGTTAGTAATTAAATTTGGAATACAAAAGGTATTGCTTTTGTTGTCATTTGCAAGAACATTTGAAAATCTGCCGATTTTGGTTATATCTGTTCCCTTTTCAAAGTGATTCAGCATTCTTAAAATTTTATGTCCCACCGAAATTTCACCCGATTTAACGGACAGAATTTCCGATACATTTTCGCAATTTAACACCTGAACGGATAGCGAAATATCATAGCTTGAAACACAAAAATCAAATATATTTTTTAAGTTGTCTCCCATTACACTGTCCCCGATAAGAATTACCGGACACTGACTAAGTATTACATCTGCGGGGACCGTAGTTTCGGCATTAATTACCGCCGTACTTGCATCACTGCCGAAACCGTAATACAATTTTTTAGGGTTCTCACTGTCTTCAATTGCACTCATTGTTTCCATTATAACAAGTATACCATTATCATTATTTTCAAAACCCAAAGCCGTTACAACATAACGCTCTTCGGGGTCAACATAATCTGCACCGTATTTACATCCGCAAAGCAAAAGTAACAGTAAAATACATACCGAAAATTTTAATATTTTCATATCATTTCCTTTTCTGCTGACGCATTAAGTTTTTTGTTAAATAGCTGGGGCGCTTTATCATATTCGCCCAATTAATTCTGAGTATACTGTCTTTAAGTGAAGAATAACTAAATTCTATTCCCGCCGAAATATAGGGTATACCAAAGCTTTCAAGTGAGTAAAGATGAATGTGAAAAAGCGTAATACCTATAAATAATCCAAACAAACCTAATGTGCCTGCCAAAATAACGAACAGTATTTTAAAATAAAATACCGACGCCTTCAATTTAGGTACAATTAAGCTTGATATTCCGCTAAGCGCCGTCACAATTAAAATCGGCGCACTGATGAAGCCTGCTTCAACCGCTGCCTGTCCCACGACCAAGCCCCCTACAATGCTTAGTGCATGTCCGACACTTTGTTGCATACGAATTCCCGTTTCCTTTAAAACTTCGAAAATTATTATTAAAATCATACATTCGCCGAAGGTGGAAAACGGTACATCGACACGCGATAAAATAATTGACTGTAAAAAAGAAAACGGTAATAAATGTGGATTATAAACCGCAAACGCCAAAAATAACGCGGGCAGATACATAGCAGAATAATAACAAATATATCTTAATACCCTACCTAATGCAGATACTAAAAAATTTTGATAATAGTCATCGTCCGACTGAAAATTTTCAAGGTAAAAATAAGGGGCAGTTAAAACCATTGGCGTTCCGTCAACCATCAAAGCAACTCTGCCTTCTAATAGCTTTGCTGCGACAACATCGGGTTTTTGGGTTTTGCCGATGGTACGAAATAATGAAAATTTATTATCTGTTATTAATTCACTTATATAGTTACTGTCCAGCACACCGTCAATATCTATTTTTTTTAT
This sequence comes from Acutalibacteraceae bacterium, assembly GCA_045590755.1. Taxonomy (GTDB): domain Bacteria; phylum Bacillota; class Clostridia; order Oscillospirales; family Acutalibacteraceae; genus SIG565. Next base: position 16,329 of record JAZNRP010000037.1, on the reverse strand, counting down.
TCGCTCTTTGACTATATTAAGCGTTCTTCGGTTAACTATTGATTCAATATAACAAATAAATATTTTTGTGTTGGTCTTTCTGCCAAGACTTACATACTCTATACACAAATCGGGTGTAGGAAGCTTTCTGCGTAGCTGAGTGTGATTTTTCATCAGCGCTTCATCAAAGCCTTCGCGCGGACCTTCCAATACCCTTTCATCTTCGGGCTCAGCAACCCCGCGACTGCGCCAACCTTTAGTATTAATAAGCAGTGCGCTTGTGTTTCCGTCGATTATAAGTAGGGTGTCTCCATACAAAACGGAAGTCAGCATTTTTTCAAGATTATCACATACCGATACTTCATCGGCATACAATATCTGTGTTCTTACATAATCAACAAGATTATTCTGCAAATTTTCTGTGTTGGAAGTAAGTAACGGTCGCACAACGGCATCAGTTATTGTGTCTGTATTTATCATTCCGTCAACGAAGTATAAAACACAACGGAATTTTTCGCACCCGTTTACTACAATCTCCCTGCTTCTTATCGCCGCATCATTCTCAAATATTTCACTTAACAGTTTAATATTTTCATCAATATTTTCAGACAACTTTTTATTTCTGAAATTACTTAATTCCCTATTCATTTTATCACCAAATTATTTTTTAATATTATTTAGCATAAAATAAATTATATACAAAAAAGCCGGATTACTCCGGCTTTTTAAATTAACTGATTTTTAATCTTAATCTAAGCTTATCTGCAATCATTGCAATAAACTCACTGTTTGTGGGTTTTCCGCGATTGTTTTGAATAGTATAGCCAAAATAGGAATTCAGAACATCCACATCTCCCCTGTCCCAAGCAACTTCTATAGCGTGTCTGATAGCGCGTTCAACCCTTGAAGAAGTTGTCTTATGACGCTTTGCAACGGTCGGGTAAAGAATTTTTGTAACCGAATTAATAACTTCATTATTATTAACCGACATAACAATTGCTTCTCTTAAATAGTGGTAACCCTTTATGTGTGCAGGTACGCCTATCTGATGCAGAATTTCGGTAACCATAAGTTCTAAATCATTATTGTCTGGCATTACTTGTACGGGTGCAGTAGACCGGTTTTCTTCAATATGCTTTGTAAGTATATGAATTCTTTCGGCCATATTTTTTATATCAAACGGTTTTATAAAATAGTAACATGCCCCTGCGGACAGTGTTTCCTTTTCAAGACGCGGGTTGTCATAGCTTGACATTGCCATAACAAGCGGCTTTTCTCTCATTTCGGAATTTCTTAAATTATCTAAAACGCCTAATATATCAAGGTTTGGCATAAACACATCGGCAACCACAACATCAGGCTTTACCTTTCTAACACAATCCAACACTTTAAGACCGTCTTTTTCGCAAAGCATTGTTTCCATTCCGTATTCGGTAAGTATTTTTCTACAGGTGTTTCCAAGTTCTGTAGTATCATCTGCTACCAGAACTCTTAATTTCTTTTCCATAATATTTCGTCCCTTCTAAATTTTGTAACCACATTTTACCACATAATTTTAGAATTTTCAATATATTTTGGAAATTTTTTTGGAATTTCTTGGAATTTATGTAATTTGCACTAAAATTAGTGACAAAATTTACCATGTTTTTACAAGGGCCGATTTATTGTATAAAAAAACGACCTTCCTTTCGGAAGGTCACAAATTTTTTAGCGCACACTGAAAAGCAGGTCACTATATGTCGGGAACGGCCAATATTTATCTGCCGTAATGGTCTCGGCTTCGTCACACAATGCACGAAGCGCATCCATATTGCCGAGTAATTTATCTCTGATAGCGTTTGTCTGTGCAAAGACATCCTTCATTGACTTAATTTGCTTTGTTGAACCTTCAAGAACCTTGTCTGCTTCAAGTATTTTTTCTGTAAGGAACGACAAGCGTTCAAGTAATTCTGTTTCGTATGCACAGCTTATTTTCTTTCCAAGTGACTTTTTAGAAAGCGCTATAGATGAAATTTCACCGATAAATGACTCAATTGCGGGTAAAATCTGCTTTCTTGTCATATAGGACATTGTTGTGGCTTCAATTAAAACGGTTTTTGCATAATTTTCTAAAAGAATTTCACAACGCGAATTTATTTCACGCTCAGAAAATACCTTTTGCGAGGTCAGCATTTCAACATTTTTCTTATCCAAAAAATGCGGTAGACAGTCAGGTGTTGTTTTGTAATTAAGCAATCCCCTTTTTTCTGTTGCTTCCTTAATCCAAGTATCGTCATAACCGTTACCGTTAAATATAATGCGCTTATGCTTGGAAATTACATCTTTAATAAGTTTATGTAATTCAGTATCAAAATCAGTTGCATTTTCAAGTATATCTGCATACTGTTTGAGAGAATCTGCTACAGCGGCGTTAAGCATAATGTTTGCACACGCAATACTGTTTGATGAGCCTAACATTCTGAACTCAAACTTGTTGCCCGTGAATGCAAAGGGAGAGGTTCTGTTGCGGTCAGTATTATCTCTTGTAAATTTAGGTAATACATGAGCGCCAAGCTTCATCTGTGTTTTTTCAACCGCATTGTAAGGAATGTCCTTTTCAATTGCTTCAAGAACGGCTGTAAGCTCATCGCCTAAGAATATAGATATAACTGCAGGCGGAGCTTCTAAAGCGCCAAGACGATGGTCGTTTCCAGCTGTTGCAACAGATATTCTAAGTAAATCCTGATAATCATCAACCGCCTGAATAACAGCGCAAAGTAAAAGTAAAAACTGTGCATTTTCATACGGCGTTGCGCCCGGTTTCAAAAGATTAACTCCGGTATCGGTTGCTAATGACCAGTTATTGTGCTTACCGCTACCGTTAACACCCGCAAAGGGTTTTTCGTGCAGCAGACAAACAAGACCGTGTCGTGCGGCCACCTTCTGCATAATTTCCATTGTTAACTGATTATGGTCGGTAGCAATATTTGTTGTTGTAAATATCGGTGCTAATTCGTGCTGTGCGGGAGCGGCTTCGTTATGCTCTGTTTTTGCGAGAATACCGAGCTTCCATAATTCTTCATTTAGGTCTGCCATAAATTCCGCAACCTTTGGCTTAATGGTGCCAAAATAATGGTCATCCATTTCCTGAGCCTTAGGCGGATTTGCTCCAAACAGGGTGCGTCCTGTGAACATTAAATCCTTACGCTTGTTGTACATTTCCTTAGTTATAAGGAAATATTCCTGCTCTGCACCAACCGAGGTTTTTACGCATTTAACATTTTCATTTCCAAAAAGCTTAAGTACACGAAGCGCCTGTTTGTTTATTGCTTCCATTGAGCGCAATAAAGGAGTCTTTTTATCAAGCGCATCACCCGTAAAGGAACAGAAAGCCGTAGGAATGCAAAGAGCCCTGTCCTTAATAAAGGCATATGAAGTCGGGTCCCAAGCGGTATAGCCGCGTGCTTCAAAGGTAGCACGAAGACCGCCCGACGGGAATGAAGAAGCATCAGGCTCGCCCTTTATAAGCTCTTTACCTGAAAACTCCATAATTACACCGCCATCTGTTGTGGGTGTAATAAAACTGTCGTTTTTCTCGGCAGTAATTCCTGTCATTGGCTGGAACCAGTGTGTGTAATGTGTAGCTCCCTTTTCAACCGCCCAATCCTTCATAGCGCTTGCAACGGCATTAGCCACTGACAAATCAAGCCTTGCGCCTTCATCAATGGTCTTTTTAAGGGAATTATAAATTTCGGGAGAAAGGCGTGCCTTCATCTCTTTGTCGTTAAAAACAAGACAACCAAAATATTCGGCTAAATCTTTCATAAACTTCTCCTTTATAACACTAATATTTTCTAAAATTATATACTAACCGACATAATAAATCAAGTACAAACTGCATCAAATTTCAATAAGTCGTATTTGTGGTTCAAATACACTTTGCAGTTTGTAAGAAATATAATCCTCATCAATTTTGCCAAGCACCGCACTAAGAAGCTTATTCTTGCCGACACCTGCCTTGATTTTATCAAGCTCTTCTTTTGATAAATCATCAAAAGGTGCTTCAAATTGACGGTATATAACCTTGCCTTTTTTAAAGTAAATTTTGATTTTTCTGCTTGAAAATGTTTCTAAAAAATCACAGATAACCGTTATTACCTTATCGCCGTCTTCATCGGTTCCAAAATTAACGCTTGAAGCCACCAGATACTTTTCGCCGTAATAATCTATCTCTGTAGTAATAAAGTCGCCTACCCCTAATTTTACATTAAATACCGAATCGTTTTCACAGTAAACCATATTTAATATATCGTCAACATACATAAATTTAACCGACTTAAAACCGCTTGAATAGTTGCATCTGATTATTTGCAAGAATTTGGGTAACAAGCCAACAGTTGCGGCGTTTTCTGACACGATGCCAAATTCCTTCCCTATTATGTCAGATTTAATATTAAAACTGCTTTCACGCCAGAGCATTGTCAGTTTTTGTAGAAAACCGCCATTTTTTTGCCGATTTGAAAGCGATTTAGTATAATTTATAAGTGTTTTGTTTTCCCGTATACTCTCCGGTAAAATTTTGGGGAAATCCACCGAAAAATACTTGTTTACTATTTTATAATAAGTGCTTTGCTGAAACAGCTCATTATTGCCCGCGTTTGATACAATCAAAACCCCTGAATCCTTAAATCCCCAAACATTTTGACCAAACATACCGTTAAACAAAAAGCTATTACTGTTTTCACCCGTCCAGATTTGATAGCCGTAGTCAAAATCGCCGCAAAATTCGGGTGTGGTAATTTGTTTGGCGGTGGAATCTTTAATCCAATTTTCACTTATAATCTGTTTGCCATCCCACACTCCGTTTTGTAGTACTAACTGCCCAATTTTTGCAAAATCTTCGGGCAATATATATAAACCCCAACCGCCTTTTTCAATTTCTGTAGGACTTTTTTCAAAATGATAATTATAAATACCAAGCGGCCCGAACAATTTGTTTTCCAGATACTCGCTAAGGCCTACACCACTTACCCTTTTAACAATGCTTGATAACATATAGGTATTAAGACTGTTATAGTTAAATGTAGTCCCCGGCCTTAGTGAAAAATTGCTTTTAAGGAATGACCTTTCCCAATTATCAGACGCCATACAAATAAATTCATTAAAGCTACTGCCGCTTGACATAGTAAGCAATGTTTTAACCGTTATTTCTCTGAGCCTTACCTTTAAAACTGCATTGCTGTATTCAGGAAAAAATTCAAGTATCGGTGTATTAATATCAAGCTTACCTTCATCTACCAGCATACCAATTGCTAACGAAACAACACTTTTACAAGCTGAAAATGACATTTTCCAAACCGATAAATCACTGTTACCAAAGGTCACTTCGGAAATAACCTTACCATTTTTAAGCACCATAATATTATGCATATTAAGTGTTTTATCTTCGGCTAATTCTTTATAGAAGTTATAAAGATGCGCAGATGACACACCTTGGGATTCAGGTGTTACACGAGAAAAGGGGTTACAAACTTCGCTATACACAAAATCGGGCTTTTTATCGCTAAATTCAATAACCGGTTTTGTTGCTGTATTTGCCGAAAATATTCTTTTATAAAGGATCAGTGCATTGTTTATTGAAGATATTTCCATTTTTGCCACCTAAAAATAAATTTTACATATCTTTATTATATAATAATTTTATTAATTTTAAAAGCAATGTTGTTGAACAATTTGTGAATTTATGGTAAGATTGTGACATTAAGGCGGTGATAATGTGCAATGTAAAATTACAAACGGCAGTTTTTCCTATGGCGGCAATTTAATACTCAGTAAGATTGATTTTGAAATTAAAGACCGCGAAAAGTTGGCCGTTGTAGGCAGAAACGGATGCGGAAAGACCACTCTTCTTAAAATTATATCGGGCGAATTAGAGCTTGACCGCGACGATACAACACCGCATTCTGTTATAAAAGCGGGTATTAAAACAATCGGCACATTATCACAAGTTGTTTTTGAAAATGATAACTGCACATTACTCGAAGAAATTAGAAAAGTATATACTGATATAATTGATTTAAAGCTTCGCCTTGAAGCTTTAGCAGCCGAGCTTGAAAAAGACCAAAGTGATAAAAAAATTAAAGAGTTTACTGCTCTGCAAGAAAAGTTTAACCTACTTGGCGGCTACTATTTTGAAAAAGAATACGAAACGGTTATTAAAAAATTCGGATTTTCCGAGTCTGATAAACTAAAACCGCTGTCTGAATTTTCGGGCGGTCAGAGAACAAAAATAGCATTTATAAAGCTACTTCTTAGCAAACCAGATATTCTCTTACTTGACGAGCCTACAAATCATCTTGATATGGAATCGGTTGAATGGCTTGAAGAGTATATAAAGAACTATCAAAAAAGTGTAGTAATTGTATCGCACGACCGAATGTTTTTGGACAATACAGTAAATACCGTTTATGAAATTGAATACGGTAAAATGCACCGATATGACGGAAACTATACCTATTTTGCCAAGGAAAAAAAGAACAGAAAGGAAACACAGTTAAAGGAATACGGCGCTCAGCAAAAGGAAATTGAGCGACTACAGACACTGGTTGAGCGTTTCAGATATAAAGCAACTAAAGCTAAAATGGCGCAGTCAAAAATTAAGGCAATTGAGCGTATGACGCTGATAGATGCACCTGTAAATGACGATGACAGCACCTTTCACTGTAGTTTTACTCCTAAGGTTAAAAGCTTTAAGGATGTGCTTTCCTGTAACAATCTTCAAATTGGCTATGCAAGCACACTCGCAACGGTTAATCTTAAAATAGAAAGATTGGACCGCATAGGTATTATAGGAAACAACGGTACGGGTAAATCAACCTTTCTTAAAACAGTCACAGGTAGGCTAAAAAGTCTTGGTGGTGAATTTACTTTCGGTCAAAATGTAACTGTAGGCTATTTTGACCAACAAATTGCAGCATCCGTGTCTGACAAAACGGTAATTGAAGATTTTTGGGACTGTTTTCCTTCTCTTTCACAAACCGAAGTTCGCTCTTCTCTTGGTGCATTCAAATTTTCGGGTGAAGAAGTTTTTAAGGAGATTTCCGCGTTATCGGGCGGTGAAAGGGTGCGGCTTAATCTTTGTAAAATTTTTAATGAGCGTCCAAATTTTCTTATATTTGATGAGCCGACAAACCATATGGACATTGTCGGCAAAGAAGCTCTTGAAGATATTTTAGAAAAATATGAAGGCACCGTTTTGTTTGTATCACATGACCGATACTTTGTACAAAAAATTGCCACATCCCTTTTAGTTTTCAATGATGATAATGTTGTCTTCTACCCTTACGGCTATAGCGAATATTTAGAAAAGCAAAAACAAAACACTGAAAATTACAATGAGAAAAGCTTAAAAGAACCAAAGCAAAAGAAATCCTACACAACACCGGGAAAAGAGAAGGCAAAATTAGAAAGGCAAATTAAGAAAACCGAAGAAAAAATAGCCCAAAGTGAAGAACGGCTTCGGTGCCTAAATACCGAAATTAACAACCCCGAAAATTTATCGGATTATAAAAAATTAGAAGAGCTATCTTCTTTAATTGAGATGGAAGAAAACCTACAGTTGGAGCTTTTAGAATTATTAGAAGAATTACAAAAACAAAACCTTCCCTTTGTCACAACACTTTAAAAAGTTTTCATCCTTTGGGTTGATTCTTGAGAAAAATTCTGATATACCAATATTGAAGGCTGGTAACAGGTATGTCGACGCTTGGTTTTCGTCAAGTGCGGTATTACCTATGACGCCAGTCTCTATATGTAGAGAACGGTGCATCGCTGGGAGCGCCGTTTTTAACGGTCCCAGTCTTGAACGATGCATCGTTCTCCTTTTTTTGCAAAGCGACAACAGAACCGTCCCCTTGTCACCTTCCTTTTTTTTATAAGCGGTTTTTCTACAATACTTTTAATATTTTCTTCAAGAAACTTAAAATCAATATCGAAATCTTTATCAACTTCAATTTCTTGAGGTTGTATTTTTTTATTTTTTAATATCTTATATCTTTCTGTTTCACCCATATCTACTGTAACTGTTTCATTACCCACGCTATACTTCCTTCCGCCTGTATTGGTGGGAGGATTTTTTTGCACTTCCTTACGCGCCTTCAGAAGTATTCGTTCCATTTTGTAGAAGTCTTCCTGAATTTTATCACCTTTAAAGTGGCTTATCATTTGACGCGCGAATCTAATGATATTATGATACCATTTATCATTTTTTGCAAATTCTCTTAAGAGTGATTCTGCTTCACTATCAGCCTTTGCATCCCCTTCCAAGTCGCCACCGAAAAAGCGCTCTGCCATAAAGTTAGCAATAATATCACTGTCGGCTAATTCTTTCCCGGCTTTTTTGTAATTTGTTTCAAGACGGGCCTTGTAATTTTTGGTTGCCTGCTCTACATCAGAATTATTACCGCGTAAGGTAATCCAGTTTTTATAAGCCGTTGTGCCTTCAATGAATTTCTAAGAGACAAGGGGACGGTTCTGTTGTCACATAAACAAAATAAGAGACAAGGGTAAGAGACAAGGGGACGGTTCTGTTGTCACATAAACAAAAAACAGACATTATTTAATGTCTGTTTTTTTAATCTTTTTCAAAACAACTGCACTACGGCAAGGTAAATAAGCATTAAATCCAATTTTACCGTTTACTTTTGTCGCATTATATTTACATTCTTTATCAATTCGTGAATGACCGCCAAACTCACCGTCATCAGTAGACAATACCACACTGTATTCACCCAATTTACCTGTAGGTACAAAATAACCGTCAAAGGATTTAGTTGGGTGGAAATTAAAGGCAAATACAAAGTCGCCCTTTGTGAAAACAATCACCTTATCATCCTGATGCAACCACTGATTTACTGCTTTCTTGTCCATAATACCGCTGTTTTTAAGAAAATCAATCATTGCCATATCAAAATTATTAAGCTCACGGTAGCGTAAATTCGGATTATCAGCAAGGCTCCATTGACGGCGGCAATAGTGATAACTCCAGCCGTTGCCTTCGCGTGGAAAATCAATCCATTCAGGGTGGCCAAATTCGTTACCCATAAAATTAAGATAGCCTTCACCCGATACGGATGCGGTAATCAGTCTTATCATCTTATGCAGCGCAATACCGCGGTCTATAATTAAGCTCGGGTCAAACTTATTCATATGGTGATACATTTCAGCATCACAAAGTCGGAACATAATTGTTTTGTCGCCAACAAGTGCTTGGTCATGAGACTCGCAATAGCCGATATTTTTTTCTTTGGGTCTGCGGGATGTTAACTCCCACCAAAGCTTACCAAGGTCCCAATTATCGTCGCTGTACTCTTTTATCATTTTAATCCATAAATCAGGCGTACCCATTGAAAGTCGGTAATCAAACCCGATTCCGCCTGCATTTATAGGCAGACACATACCAGGCATTCCCGACATATCTTCGGCAACTGTAATGGCCTTTTTATTTACAGAGTGTATAAGCTCGTTTGCCAGCTGCAGATAGGTTACGGCTTCGGTATCGGTATTAAGTGAAAAATACATTTCGTAGCCCGTAAAGGCACTGCCGAGTCCATGGTCGTGATAAAGCATGGAAGTAACACCGTCAAAACGGAAACCGTCAAAATGAAATACTTCCATCCAGAACTTTAAATTAGACAGTAAAAAATGTATAACTTCATTTTTACCGTAATTAAAAAGCTTAGTGCCCCAAGCAGAGTGGTTTCCGCGTTCACCTTCGTGGAAGAATTGGTAGACGGTACCGTCAAACTCGTTTAAGCCTTCGTTGGTGTTATTTACGGCGTGGGAATGCACAACATCAAGTAGCACCGCAATACCCATTTTGTGTGCGGTATTAATTAATTTTTTCAAATCATTCGATGTACCATAGCGCGATGATGCGGCAAAAAAATTGGAAACCTGATAACCGAACGAGCCATAATACGGATGCTCCATAACCGCCATAATCTGTATAGTATTATAGCCTAATTTTTTAATTCGCGGTAAAACATTTTCGGTAAATTCATTATATGAGCTTACCTTTCCGTCTTCACCCGCCATACCTATATGACATTCATAAATAAACAATTGTTTTTCGGGTACAAAAGCATCATCGGTCCAAGGAAAATCAGAAAGCGTTTCTTCAATTTCGGCGCACCAAAGGTATGTGTTACTGTCTTGTACAACACGGGTGGCATATAAAGGAATTCTGCGAAGCATCTGACCTGCATGAATTACTATAGCCTGTACCTTTTGGCCGACCGCTAATGCATCACAACCTAAAAGGTGTATTTCAAATACCCCGTTTTCCAGACGAGTCATAGGATGGCTCTCTGTATTCCAATTATTAAAATCGCCCGTTAAAAACATCTTTTCTGCGGCGGGTGCCCATTCTCTATACACCCAACCCATTTTTGTACGGTGGAAACCGAAATATTTGTGGCCGTCTGCAAAATTTTTTAATGTTTTTGTATTTTTTAGAATTTCTTTCCGCTTTTTATGATATAAATCCATCCGTAAATCAATATCATCCTTGAAGGGCAATAAATACGGGTCAATATCAAAAATTCTGTAACTATTTTTAGGTTCCATAAATATTACCCATCCTTTCTAGTATATTATAACACAACAAAGCGTTTCTAACAACCAAAAAAATTCGAAAATATTTTGCAATTCAAATACCAATTTACATTATTCACTGTAAGGTCTTTTTAGTGCTTTTTTTAGTAGCTTTGATATGGGTAAAACCAACATCCCAACAAAGAAATTACTGATTCCGTGAATAATATCAAACGGGAAACCCGCAATAATCCAAGCAATCATCTGCTCAAAATCAAGGCCAAATAAAAGTGCCTGTGAGGGTGCATATAATATTCCGAAGGCAAAGCCGTGTATACTACAGACTATCGGATAAATAATGCATAGCACCTTCTCAGATAATTTTTGTGGAATGAGCATTGTTATTCCAAAAAGCGTAGTCCATATATAGAGATACGGAATCCACCACAAGCTAAAGCCTGAATATAAGCCGTTTATAAATACATAGACATAAATGGGTATTAAAGCCTTTTTACGAAAGGTGACGGTAAAAATCATCGTAAACATCCCGAGCAAATGTATGTTTGGCAATACTTCCATAATAACTTTTGAAGCAAACATCAATGTGCCGAATATAGCAAACAAACACATTTCCCACACAGTTAGTATGGGTCGATTTTCGGTATGTTTATAGTTGTTATTTCGTATAAACAAGCTCGTAATGCTCCCCATTTGCTATTTTGGTGGTGTCAACACCCGTCATCATATATTCGCCGTTTTTATAAAACGCCCAGTAGCTCTGATTCACATCATAATCCGCAACAATTCCGTTAACGGATTTTATGTAAAGGCCATAGTCACCTTGTTCACCAGCTATAAGCTTGTGTTCTAATAACGCTTCCCCTAATACCGTTTTGTCGGTTTTTACAGTAAATGTAACTGACTTATCTTCTGCCTTTACCTCTACCTTAACGGTTGTAGCACCTGTGCCGAATTCGGTATCTTCTGTATATACAGCAGAACCCCAAAGTGATGGTTTGTTATTTGTATTTTTGCACGAAACCAAGCAGAGAACACAAATCACCGATAAGAAAATTACTAATGCTGATTTAATTGTTTTTTTCATAATTAAAACATCCTTTCATATTTGCCAAAAGGATAAAATAAAAGCACCCTTCTTAGTGGGTGCGGAATATACAGAAAAAAGGATACAGTCACTCTATCCTTTATCATTGCAATATCTCCCCACCTTGCCCAAGAGACTTTTACATAGCACAGAACGATAAGCATTCCGACTTGACTTATGCTACAAGCAAAAGAGATACGGTAATGGCTGTTGCTGCAGAATCTCACTGCAATTTCCTTATCCCCGAAAGTAATAAATACTCCCGACAACCAAAGGCAATGAAGGCCTTAAAGATGAACTGTGTTTATTCTTTTGTTAAGGGTATTATAACACTTAAAATTATTTTTTGCAACATTATTAAATATTTTAACTATGTATTCGAACTTCTACATATTTAGTGACATTGTGCCTACGGCACAGTGATATTTTTATTACATAAACAGTCCACCGGACTGTTTTCTTTACGCTCCTTACCCCCCTTGGTGTTCAAGTTCTTCCACTGTCTAAAACAAAACAAAAACACCACCCGTTGGTGGTGTTTTTGTTTTGGCAGGGGCAGAAGGACTTGAACCCTCGGCACGCGGTTTTGGAGACCGCTGCTCTACCAACTGAGCTATACCCCTAAATATGTACCAATATTTATACGCTAACACTGGTGGACCAGCAGTTTCGTCTTGAAAAAGGTTCCGGTAAAACTTTTTTCACACGAATGTCCCTGCCGCAGAAAACGAGCTAACGCGAAGTTTGATGCGTGACACTCAATGCAACAGAGATTTACACTGAACACTGTATAAATATCTATACGCTAACACTGGTGGACCAGCAGGGACTCGAACCCCGGACCGACCGGTTATGAGCCGGTTGCTCTAACCAACTGAGCTACTGGTCCGTGTCAGCAAGAATAATTATACCATATTTTCTTGCTTTGTCAATACAATATTTTTGTTTTTTCTTAATAAATTAGTTGCAGTAAATATATAAATATGTTATTATAAAGTGTATTTATATGTTTAGAAAGGAGATTTTATTAATGGCAGACTTACGACCCATTGGTATTTTTGATTCTGGACTTGGCGGATTGACCGTTATGAAAGAAATTGCCAAAAAACTCCCAAACGAAAACATAGTATATTTTGGTGATACAGGGCGTGTCCCCTACGGCACCAGAAGCTACGAAACTATTAAAAAATATGCCGTTCAGGATGAAAAATTTTTATTACAGAATGATGTTAAAATTATTATTGCCGCTTGTGGTACAGTAAGTGCCGTAGCCGCTGATACGGGCAACGATTTGCCTGTCCCTTTTTTTGAAGTTATATCTTATGCGGCTAAGGCTGCTATCAATGCAACTAAAAACAGAAAAATAGGTGTGATTGGCACACCTGCAACCATCAGTTGTGGAGAACACAAGCGTCAATTATTAAAGCTTAGTCCTGATATTGATGTAACCGAAGTCAGCTGTGCTTTGTTTGTACCGCTTGTTGAAGAAGGTTGGGTAAGTTCTGAAAACGGCGCAGTCTATGAAACTGCAAAAATCTATCTTGAGCCGCTTAAAAAAGCAAATGTTGATACGCTAATTTTAGGTTGCACCCACTACCCTATTTTATCTGATGTTATAAGTGAAATTATGGGAGATAATGTTACACTTATTAATATGGGCACGGCAACGGCAGATGCCGTAAAGGACTACCTTACAAATAATAATCTTTTAAATGAAGATAATAATAAGGGTGTTAATAAGTTTTTTGTCAGTGATATGACAAATTCTTTTGAAAAAACGGCCGAAATCCTTTTGGGTGAAAAAATCAATGGCAGCAATGCAGAACAGGTGGATATTGAAAAAATATGAAGGATGTTTTAATTAACATTAAGGGCACACAAAGCAATGAAAAAGACTGCGATGTTATAGAATTTACTACACTTGGTAAGTTGGCAGAGCGTGACGGTAAATATATGCTGACATATGAAGAGAGCAAGACCATTGAAGGCTCAACAGTTAAGACTACCCTTAAAGCAGACGAAAACCGAATAACAATGAACCGAAGCGGCGCTATTGAAAGCAAAATGGTTATTGAAAGCGGAAAGCGCAATAAATGCTTTTACTCTATACCGCAGGGTGAAATTGTAATTGGCATTTTTGGAGAATACATTAAAAATAATTTAAAATCGGACGGCGGAGAGCTTAAAATGAGTTATACGGTTGATATTGATAACGGACTCATAAGTCGCAACACCGTAGAAATATCAGTGAAAGAGGTTAATGACAGTGTCACAGATTGTAAATATTGCTAAAAAACAAATTAAAAATTGTATTATAAATGCGGCTCTCAAATCAGTGTCTTTGGGTGAATTGCCCGAAGCCGAGCTTACACCGTTTATTATAGAAATCCCCGCTAACCGTGAACACGGGGATTATGCGGTAAACGCCGCTATGTCCTGGGCGCGTATCTTCCGTTCTCAACCCAGAAAAATTGCTGAAACACTTATGAAAAACGCCGACCTTAATGATACTTATATTGAAAAATATGAAATTGCGGGTCCGGGTTTTATTAACTTTTATCTGAATGCTAAATATTACTCCGATATTGTTGCCGATATTGACAATCTTAAAGAAGACTACGGCAAAAGTAACTTTGGCGAAAACAAGCGCGTTCTTGTTGAGTTTGTTTCTGCCAATCCCACAGGTCCTATGCATATAGGTAATGCCCGTGGCGGAGCTTTAGGCGATTGCTTGGCGGCAGTACTTCAAGCGGCAGGCTATTCGGTAGAGCGTGAATTTTATATTAATGATGCGGGAAATCAGATTAATAAATTCGGTTTATCGTTAGACCTTAGATATCAGCAGATTTTTGATAACAGTGTAGAAATGCCTGAAGATTCCTACCACGGTGCCGACATTATTGCCCATGCTAATGCATTTGCTCAAATACATAATGACAAGTATTTATCTGTATCAATTGAAGAAAGAAGAAAAGCCTTAGTTGATTTTGCGCTTCCGAAAAACATTCAAGGATTGCACGATGACCTTCTTAAATACAGAATAGAGTATGACACTTGGTTTAAGGAAAGCACATTACACGCAAACGGCGAAGCCACCCGTATTGTTGAATTACTAAAAGAAAGCGGTCACACATATATAAGTGAAGATGCACTTTGGTTTAAGGGTAGTGATTTTGGCTCTGATGACTTTGTACTTGTACGCTCAAACGGTGTACCAACCTATGTAGTGCCTGATATTGCCTACCACTACAACAAGCTTGTAACAAGAAAATTTGACAAGGCAATTGATATTTTAGGCGCAGACCATCACGGCTATGTGCCGCGTCTTAAAGCGGCTCTTACGGCGCTCGGCGTAGAAGCAGACCGCTTGGATGTGGTTTTAATGCAGATGGTGCGCTTAGTGCGTGACGGACAGGTTATCAAGGCTTCAAAGCGTTCGGGTAAAGCCATTACCTTGGTTACTCTGTTAGATGAAGTACCGATTGATGCGGCAAGATTTTTCTTCAATCTTCGTGAAGCTAACAGTCATTTTGACTTTGATTTGGATTTAGCGGTTGAGCAGTCGAGCCAAAACCCTGTATATTATGTTCAGTATGCGTATGCGAGAATTTGCAGTATTTTGCGTAATCTTGAAGCCGACGGTATTGCTTTAAGACAGCCGACTATAGATGAACTCAACCTTTTAAGTAGTGCAGAAGAACGCGATTTGATTGTGCATTTATCAACACTTACAGAAGAAATTAAGAGTGCTGCAAGAACATACGACCCCGCAAAAATGACACACTATGTAACTGAACTTGCAACCAAGTTCCATAAATTCTACAATGCCTGTCGTGTACGCGGTATTGAAGAAGGACTTATGCAAGCCCGCGTTATGCTCTGCCGTGATACAGGTATTGTTATTAAAAACATTTTAACAATGCTTAAAATTGACGCTCCTGAGAGTATGTAAAATTTTACAAATAAAAAACGCCGTGGATTAAATCCACGGCGTTTAAATTTTTGCGATTATTAGATTTCAGCAAAGTACTTAATTGTACGAACCATCTGGCTTGTGTAGCTGTTTTCGTTATCGTACCAAGCAACAACCTGTACTTCGTAAAGGTCATCAGCAATCTTAGCAACCATTGTCTGAGTAGCATCGAAGAGTGAACCGTACTTCATACCGATTACATCAGAAGAAACAATCTGGTCTTCGTTATAGCCGAAGGAAGCAGAAGCTGCAGCCTTCATAGCAGCGTTGATGCCTTCCTTAGTTACATCAGCACCCTTAACAACAGCGGTAAGGATTGTGGTAGAACCGGTTGTAACCGGAACACGCTGAGCAGAACCGATAAGCTTGCCGTTGAGTTCAGGAATTACAAGACCGATAGCCTTAGCAGCACCTGTAGAGTTAGGAACGATGTTTGCAGCACCTGCACGTGCACGACGAAGGTCACCCTTTCTGTGAGGACCGTCAAGAATCATTTGGTCGCCGGTGTAAGCGTGGATTGTGCTCATGATACCGCTTTGGATAGCAGCATAATCGTTAAGAGCCTTTGCCATAGGAGCGAGGCAGTTGGTGGTGCAGGAAGCAGCAGAAATGATGGTGTCATCCTTTGTAAGGGTGTTCTCATTTACGCTGTAAACGATGGTGGGAAGGTCGTTACCTGCGGGAGCAGAAATAACAACTT
>JAZNRP010000036.1:0-2424 GCA_045590755.1 Acutalibacteraceae bacterium | reverse complement strand
ATATATAATGATAGCACCATTTTTAATTGCATTTTGTATATTTACTGTTATTCCGATTTTTTCCTCTATCGTGTTAAGCTTTTTCTCTTATGATATGGTCGGAAAGTTTGATTTTATCGGTCTTGATAATTATTTCAGAATGATTATGGATGACGATGTATTTCCTACCGCATTTAAAAACACATTATTATTTGCTATCGTGACAGGACCTATGGGTTTTATGCTGTCCTTCGTTTTAGCATGGTTTATTAATGAGTTTTCGCCAAAGGTAAGAACATTTTTATCATTCCTGTTTTATGCCCCCGCATTGGTGGGTAATGCCTACTTTATATGGAAAATTATTTTTTCGGGTGATAGTTACGGTTATATTAACAGCTTTTTGCTATCACTCGGACTTATCACAGAACCGATTATCTGGCTTAAAGATGCAAATTATATTATGACAATTATTATTATTGTCCAGCTTTGGCAAAGTATGGGTGTTTCGTTCCTTGCAAATATTTCGGGTTTGCAAAATATCAATGGCGAATTGTATGAAGCGGGCTCTATCGACGGTATTCGCAACAGATGGCAGGAATTATGGTATATTACCTTCCCATCAATGAAAAACATTTTGTTATTCAGTGCGGTTATGCAAATTCAAGCCAGTTTTGCAGCTGGAACTGTTGCGGTAGAGTTGGCGGGATTCCCAAGTGTTAACCATGCGGCAGATACCATTGTTGCACACATGATGGATGTTGGTACTGTCAGATATGAGATGGGTTATGCATCGGCTATTGCTGTATTCCTGTTTGGAATGATGGCAATTACAAGAATTGTCATTGGCAAATTGCTTGATATGGTAGGCAAGTGATTGGAAGGAGTAAGCGATGAAAAGTCCACTGAAGAGAAAAAAATTCTTTTTTCAAAAAAGCAACAAAGTCAAGATACAGCGCGAAGCAAGCGCAGTTAAACGATTTACACGCTCTAAGGCGGGAAATGTATTTTATTTTTTGTTTTTAGGTGCTTTCGGTTTGTTTTCGGTTTTGCCGCTTATATATTGCGTTACATCTTCGTTTAAGCCTTTGGATGAGATTATGATTTTCCCTCCGAGACTTGTTGTAGTAATGCGTCCAACATTTGAAAATTATCTATCATTACCTAATTTGCTTTCGAATCTTAAAATACCGCTTTCAAGGTATGTATCTAACAGTTTATTTGTGAGTATTATAACTACTGCATTATATGTTTTTATTTCAACAATGGCGGCATTTGTATTGGCAAAGGGTAACCTTAAAGGCAGTAAAATAATTTTTATGATTATACAGTTTGCTCTTTTGTACACTTCGTATACATTGGCTGTTCCGCAGTATTTAGTTTTTTCTAATCTTAAAATGATTGATACATACGGGGTTTATATATTCCCGTATCTTGCTTCAACAATGGGTGTATTTCTTATGAAGCAGTATATAGACGGTTATGTGCCGAATGCTTTGATGGAGGCCGCTGAAATTGATGGAGCTGGGTATTTCCGTATTTTCTTTAAAATAATAATACCTATTGTAAAGCCTTGTCTTCTTACACTGACCTTGTTTGGCTTCAGAGATGTTTGGTCTGCCGTACCGCAGGGAACTATTTTCAGTGAGCAGTTAAAAACATTGCCACAGGTTATGGCACAAATCACTTCGGGAGGTATTGCCCGTTCGGGTAGCGCAATGGCGGTAACTGTTATTATGATGATTCCACCGATTTTGGTTTATATGATTTCTCAAAGCAATGTTGTGGAAGCAATGAGCAGTGCGGGTATTAAGGAATAGGAGTAGAGGTATGAAATACAAATTAATATTACCTAAGATAGCATTGATTTTGGTGCTTATGGTTTTAATGTCTGCCTTTCCTGTTCTTGCAAGCAGTCCGGATGAGATTCCTTACGAAAGCTATACTTATTGGGAGAATTATTCCGGAACTGAGAAAAAGGCGGTTTATTCGAAACCAATGTATCAGCCTGATTTTATAATTGATGCTGAATATTTTAGTATTAAATCATTTACTACACTTTCTGATGTATGTTCGGATGATAACGGTAATGTCTATATTTTAGACGGCGGAGCATCTGTAATTTATATTCTTGATAAAGATTACAATCATATTAAGACTATCAGCAGTGTTTTAAAAGATGGAGAAGAGTTATCATTCACCGGAGCAAAGGGCATTTTTGTTTCAGGTAAAGAAATTTATATTTCTGATACAGAAAATGCAAGGGTGCTTAAAATTGATTATAACGGAAAATTTATAGATGAGTTTTTAGTGCCCGATTCAAATTTAATTCCGGACGGTTTTGAATACCGCCCTATTAAAACGGCGATTGACTCTCGCGGATATTTGTACATATTGTGCGACGGTTCGTATTACGGTGCGATTCTTTATTCACCTGAAAATGAATTC
>JAZNRP010000035.1:0-4264 GCA_045590755.1 Acutalibacteraceae bacterium | reverse complement strand
ATGACACCAAGACCGCCGATCTGAATCAGCACCAAAATTACGCTCTGCCCAAACGCCGACCAATAGGTTGCGGTATCTTGAACTACCAGTCCCGTTACGCATACTGCCGAGGTTGAGGTAAATAACGCTTCGTTAAACGGTGTTACGGTACCGCTTTTAGTTGATATGGGGAGCATCAGTAATAACGCGCCCACAAGTATGACTCCTGCAAAGCCGAGTATGATGATTTGAAACGAGGTTAGACCCCTCTTTTTATGTATCAGATCCGCCATAACGCTTCTCCTTATCTCCCTTTTGTTGTCTTAATTATACATTTTTTCAATTTAAGGCAGTGTTAGAGGATTTTTTTTCGCATTAAGATTGCATAAAGAAAAGAAAACCGAACGAGTTTTAATACCCATCCGGCTTTGTGACAGTTTGAATATTTAGTTTTTGCTGCTCAGATCTATGTATTTCTGACGCATATTTAGAATGTTGCTATGCTCCTTTCCAAAATCGCCCAAAACCCATAAAATTAGGGGCTTGTGTTCAATAGGGCAAACCAGCGAAAACCCTAGTGTTTATGCGAGTTTCAGACGGTTTGCCCTAAAATAACGCATTCCTCTATTCTTCTCACAATACCTGTTGCTTTCATATATAAATCTCCTTTAATTTCAAATCGTGATACTATTATTTGTGATTAAAGGGAATTTATACTGCAATAATTTACTTTTTGGCGATGTCGTGATATAACAAATCAAAGGGATGGTTTTATGACTTTATCAAAAGAAAATGAAGAATATATCTATAATTTTATAGAAAATGAATTGCGCTTTTGGCCGAGCTGCGATGAGAACTTTTTCTTGCCGTTTTCACTCAATCGCCCTTTTGTGGTTTACGATATTTCCCAGATGACCGATGTGCAATTAGATTTGTTATATGAATTGGCACCAACCACTCTTGCAAACTGTTTGCCGAAGGGTTATCAGTTATATGCGATTGATTGGTGTCACAATGTTATATTGTACGATCCAAGAAATCCCGAAAATATGCAAAGCAACAAACCTTCTACAGCTCGGTTTAACCGTGATGGCATCGCTTATTTTCACGAATTTTATCCGGATGGTGATTATTACTTTTTTATAGAAAAATATGGTGCTTTCGGCTATCTCTCGCACCCGTGGCGCGAGGAGGTTTGGATCTACGGAGAAACGCTCATAGAGGAGTTTTCAAGGATTGAAAAACAAATCGGTTTTATTCCGAAAGCAATTGTAAAATAATAGCAAAAGCGAGGTGAAATTCACCTCGCTTTTGCTATGTATCTTATGTTTTTGTACAAATTTAGTCCAACAAAAACTGCCAAAATCCTAGTATTTATGCGTTTTTTCGACTTTTGTCCCATTATAACACAAGTCTCGATTCTTCTCACCTTTCCTCTTGCGGTGCCCGACTCTGTGCTCACTTGGAGCGTGGCGCACTTGTCGACCGCCACGCTTCGCGTGTAAAATTCTCCTTTAATTTCAAATCGAGTTGCTTGTACTTAAAATTAAAGGAGATTTATGCAGTATATACACGGTGTATAAAAATGTAGATTAAATGCTATGACTTATACTTGAATTTTCTGCAATCATTTTATATAATATATACTGTGAGGTGTATTATGAAATCATTTTTGTATCGTGTTCTCTGCGGTTTTTGTTTGGGAATAAGTATATTTGCGCCCGGGATTAGCGGAAGCATAATGGCAATTATTATGGGTATATACGATAAGCTTCTCAGCATAGCTTCAAATCCCTTTAAAAACTTTAAAAACAACTTTAAGTTTCTCTTCCCGTTAGGAATAGGCGCCGTAATAAGCTTAGTCTTATTTATACTGATGTTCAGCTATCTTTTTGAAACCTATGAAAAAGCGGTATTTATGCTGTTTATCGGACTTATAGTCGGAAATCTGCCTATGGTTTATAAGGAAGCTCGAAAAAGCAGGTTTAAGTGGTATTATATCTTAGGCACTGTTGCGGCGATTGCCGTGGCACTTGTTGTAGGAATAATGAGCGAAGGCGTTGGCGAAACACAGGTTATTCACGAAAACACTAACCTTATGTACATTGCTTTAAGCGGAGCTTTGGCAGGCTCTGCAAGTCTTGTACCGGGTATGAGTGTGTCTATGATACTTATTGTTATGGGAGTTTACGATTATCTTATTGCCGCGGCTAAATCTCTCGATATAATTACCATAGCCGTTGTCGGTGTGGCATTTGTGCTTTCGATGATAGTATCTTCAAAACTGATTAAGTTTATTTTTGCAAAATTTAGCGGTATGGCACATTTTATGGTTTTGGGCTTTTTGATAGGCTCTGTCAGTGGAATTTTCTTAACCTTGCCAAAAGATGGTTCGAATTTAGCTGGAGCCATTATGCTTGTTATCGGTTTGGCGATTTCCCTATTATTTGTATACCTTGGTAAAAAAGTTAATATCGACGATAAGGGCTAAAACTATAATTTAGTTTGTACGGGCGATTCACAAATCGCCCGTTTTTATTTTGCCAACACCTACTATAAATTGACACCAACGCCCATTTATGCATATTGTTTTCTCTATAAAAAGCGGCGGGGACATACTCCCTACCGCTTTTTCATATTATATATAAAATATTTCATAATAAAGATTGACATTTTTTTAACAATCTATTATAATTTAAGCATGGCGCTTGCACCAAAACACCAAATCAGTAAAGGAGTACATAACTATGGCAACATCAAAGGTAGCATATCTCGTAAAACCGAAAATTGTAGACGGCGTTGAAGGCGAAGCAATTGTTGAGCTTCGCGACATTGAAATCCCTACCCCCGGCCCCGGCGAAATTCTTGTTAAGGTAGAAGGCTGCGGCATCTGCGGTACCGATGTTCACGAATACCGTTATAATCCGTTTGGTTACAAGGAAATCGTTCTCGGTCACGAAGGAACAGGTGAAGTTGTAGCAATTGGTGAAGGCGTTACGGTTGATACTAAGGGCGACCCGATTAAGGTCGGAGATAAGGTTGTAACCTCTGTTCTTCTTTGCGGAGAATGCGACTACTGCCGTCGTTACCCCGAGCTCCCCAACCTTTGCGAAGGACTTGGCGTTTACGGTCTTATTGAAGACGACAACGAGCATCACAACAACGGCTGGTTTGCAGAGCATATTTTAGTTCGCAAGAACTCCTCTATCTTCGTAGTAAACGGCATGACACTTGATGAAAGAATGCTTATTGAACCCGCTTGTGTATGCGTGCACGCTTGGAACCGCGCTAAATCTACAAATATTATAAACTTTGGCTCTACTGTGCTTGTACAGGGCTGCGGACCTATCGGTCTTATGCAGATTGCAGTTCTTAAAGCGGCAGGTGTTGTAAACATCATCGCAGTTGACGGTGTTGATACACGATTAGAGCTTGCTAAAGAAATGGGCGCTACCGCAGTAATCAACTTCAGAGAGCTTGGCACTATTGAAGAGAGAGTTGCTAAAGTTAAGGAATTAACCGGCGGCTTCGGTGCAGACTTTGTATTCCAGTGCACAGGTGTAGCTCAGGCAGCGGCTGACGCTTATAAGTATGTTCGTCGCGGCGGCGGATACTGCGAAATGGGCTTCTTTGTAAATGCGGGTGAATGCACAATGAACCCCCACTTCGACCTTTGCAATAAAGAAATTACCTTGGTTGGCTCTTGGGTATACGGCGCTAACGAATACATCGAAACTCTTGGCTTCTTAAAGAAGGCAAAAGAAATGGATATTCCCGTTGAAAAGCTTGTGACCCACCATTATCCCTTAGAGCAGTATGTTGATGCTATGGAAAAGAACATTTCTTTAACCGGCGTTAAGATTGCTATCGTAATGGAATAATTAAACCTATAAAAGCAGAAAAAAGCGAGGCGAATTCACCTCGCTTTTTGTTTTGGTATATTTTAGTTTAAAAAAAGAACTTTGCAGCAAGAGTTAATATGAAAAGAAATGCTGTGTTTACCGCCGTAAAAATAAAAAGATATTTTTTGGTTTGTTCGGAGTGCAAAAGTTTGAATTCGTTAAAGGTTATAAGACTTGCAAGGGAAGCGATAAGTGTTCCTGTTCCACCTATATTTACGCCTAAAAGCAGGGGAGCATAATCGCTTGTGAATCTGGAAAGCAAAATCGCAGACGGAACGTTGCTTATAAATTGGCAGGAAAGCACCGACACAAGCAGCGTATCCTTTTGAAGTAAGGAAGAAATAAGGGCGTTTACGGAATCCAGTCTTGCAAGATTACCCGCA
>JAZNRP010000034.1:0-2575 GCA_045590755.1 Acutalibacteraceae bacterium | reverse complement strand
CATACCTTTTATTCCTGACATAACAAAACCTCCTATGGTAGCTTTTTAATTCTACCATAGGAGGTGCTTTTTTTCTATTGTCCGTTTTTACTGGACTTGTTCAATTTCCTTACCGCTTTTTGTATTTTAAAAATCAATTTTATATAGCCCGAAGCCGCCTGCCGAAATTTTAATCCAACCATCAACATTAGGTTTTTCGCCGAAAAATACGGCGGGGGATTTTTTAAATTCGTTCGGCATTTCAACCCAGACATCACGGTCAGTTATATTAACGGCGGTAAGAATTGCATCTTTATTACTGCGCCGCATAAACACCATATAGCCGTTTTCTGAATGTACGGGTATAAATTCTGCGTTTTTAAGGCATTCACTTGCTCGTCTGATTTCGCCGAGATTTCGGTAAAAGTTAAGCAAATCTTCATTTATATTATTCCACGGGAATGCGGCACGGCAAAACGGGTCGCCATAGCCTTCGAGCCCAACTTCATCGCCATAAAAAACAGATGGTACACCGGGTAGGGTATACTGAATAACTGTAGCTATCTTTACTCTTTTAATAGCCGCAATATATTCACCGTCACTTAAATGCTGGTGGGATTGCCAATCTCGGTCACTGATATTTCTGTAGCTATCAGATAGTCGGGTTATAATTCTTGCGGTATCGTGAGTACTTAAATGATTCATAAGCGTATTTACAGCATCGGCAGGGTAGTTTTCGGTAATTTCTAAAACGGTATCGGCAAATTTTACAGCGTTGCCATCTTGTAAAAAATTAATTATGGCGTTTGCAAAGGGGTAATTCATTACCGAATCAAGCTCGTGTCCCATTAAAAATCTACGCCGACTGTTATAGCTTACCTTATTAGAAGCATCCTCCCAAACTTCGCCGAGCAAATAAGCATCACTGCAAACAGATTTTAGCGCAGTACGGATTTTTTCGATAAATTCATCGGGAAGCTCATCCGCAACATCAAGACGCCATCCGTAAATGCCGTATTTCATCCAATGCCTTATAACGCCATTATTTCCCGTAATAAATTCGCAAAACTCTTTGTTTGTCTCAATAGTCTCTGGCAGAGTTTCAACACCCCACCAGGACTCATAATCATCGGGCCAATTTTTAAAGTTAAACCAATTAAAATACTCTGAAGCCGTTGAATTATACGCGCCAACAGAATTGTATCTTTTGTATTTGTTAAAATAAATACTGTCGTCACCCGTATGCGAGAATACACCGTCAAGTATTATTTTAATACCCGACTTTTCTGCTTTTTTGCATAGCTTCTTTAAATCATTTTCATTCCCTAAAAGCGGGTCAATTTTTAAGTAGTCGGCGGTGTTGTAGCGGTGGTTTGAGTGCGCTTCAAAAATCGGATTAAGATAAATGCAGTTAACCCCTAAATTTTTAATATAATCCAGCTTTTCTTCAATACCTTTAAGGTCGCCGCAGTAATAGTCATTACCAAGTGAGCAAATGCCGTTTTTCTGTCGGTGCTCAGGTATTTTTGATGTATCGGTTACAATATATCGGTCATTTGGTACATTGTTTTTAGCTTTACCCGAATTAAAAAATCTGTCTGGGAAAATCTGATAAATAATTCCGCCTTTGAGCCAGTCGGGCGTTTTAAAATCCTTGCAGTAAACGGTTTGTTGCCACTCGCCGCCGTCGTTTGATACATACCCTACAGAGTGGGCGCATTTAGTTACTCTGAAATTACCGTGTGCGCTTTCATATCTGAAGGAATACCAATACAGTCCTTCTTCTAAATTGATTTCGCATTCCCAAAAACGATAATCGCAAAGATATTCTGCAGGCTTCATAGGAATTTCAGAAATTGAATTTGTTTCATCGTTTTTTATTACTAAGTAAGCCGCAGAGCATAAAGCGTCATTATGCAACAAAAGCCGTAGCTTCAGGGAATCCCCCGAAGCTACAGCGCCTATAGTAGAACGATAAATAGGATTTCGTGAATCAAAAGGAAAGTAATTCATTATAATTCCGCCTATTTTAAGGGTTTAATATTCCAAATTCCGTTTGCGTAATCGTTTATTGAACGGTCAGCAGAGAAAATACCCGATTTTGCAATATTCATAAGTGACATATTGTTCCAAACAAGTTTATCACGGTATAATTCATCGGCTTTATTGTGTGCATTGCAATAGTCTTCAAAATCGGCTAAAGCCATATAGGTATCATATGTGGTTACGGCCTTGTATACATCATCAAAGGTCTGACCATTAATGCCGCGACCTATAAAATCAATAACACGCTTTAATGTGGGGTTGTTTTCATAATGGCCTTTTGGTGAATAGCCTGATTTTTTCAGACGCATAACTTCGGGTGTTTCCATACCGAATATTATGATATTCTTATCTCCTACAGCCTTATGGATTTCAACATTGGCACCGTCTTCTGTACCGAGCGTGATAGCACCGTTCATCATAAGCTTCATGTTTCCTGTGCCGCTTGCTTCTGTAGAGGCTAGGGAAATCTGTTCGCTTATGTCTGCAGAAGGTATCATAATCTCTGCAAGGCTAACGCGATAATCTTCAAGGAAAATAACCTTTAATTTAT
>JAZNRP010000033.1:0-108685 GCA_045590755.1 Acutalibacteraceae bacterium | reverse complement strand
CCGGTGCAGCAAATGCCGACATCATTACAGTAACTGAACTTATTATTACTGCTAATGCCAGTATCACTGATACCGTTTTCTTGGAAATTTGCTTTAAAACAGATTTCATAAGATACTACCTCCATTGTACATTTATACATAATATATATTACCACACGGTATTTGAAAAATCAATAATAAAACTTTGTTTTTGCCTAAAAATCGCTAAAAAAAACATCACCCGTCAAAGCGAGTGATGTTTTTTCGTACTATACTGTTACAAGCATTTTTAAAAATTTAGGTGACAATAAACATATTTTCTATTTTTTTCTTTAAATTTATGTTTTCAGGTAAAGACAGGTCGGTATCTGTTTGAATAAGTTCTGTTGCCGCATTAAGACTTTTTGTTAAAATTTCATAATCCTTATTTAAGTCGGCAATTTTTAGCTGTGGCAAGCCATGCTGGCGTTTACCCATAAAGTCCCCCGGGCCTCGAAGTTTTAAGTCTTCTTCGGCTATTTTGAATCCGTCATTTGTACGGCATATTGCCTTTAGTCTACTATTGGTTGCCGCTGATGAAATCAGAATACAGGTGGATTTATGCTCTCCCCTACCTACTCGGCCGCGCAGCTGATGCAATTGAGAAAGGCCGAACATTTCGGCATCCTCTATTACCATAATTGCGGCGTTGGGTACATCCACACCCACTTCGATTACCGTAGTTGAAATAAGCAAATCAATATTTCCGCGAACGAATTCGCGCATAACCTTTTCCTTTGCTGCTGCACTCATTTTGCCGTGCAAAAGGCCAAGCTTATAATTTTTAAAGTGATTCTCGCTAAGTGTTTTATAGTATTCCTCGGCAGAAATACGGTTTGTTTCTCCTTCTTCTACCAAGGGGCATACAATATAGCCCTGTCTGCCTTCGTCTATATGCTTTTTTATGTAGTTATATACGCGTTTGCGAAGCTCCCTTGAAACGCTATAGCTTTCAATTTGCTGCCTTCCTTTTGGGTACTCGGTAATAGCACTCACATCAAGCTCCCCGTAAATTACCATAGCCAGTGTACGCGGGATGGGTGTTGCCGACATAACAAGTGTATGCGGACAGTCCCCCTTTTTTGTGAGTGCTTCCCGCTGTGCCACGCCAAAACGATGCTGTTCATCAGTAACGACAAGACCTAAATTATCAAACTGTATTTGTTCATTAAGTACCGAATGAGTGCCTATTACAACATCTATTTCACCGCGCTTTATACTGTCAGCAAGCTTTCTTCTTTTTGCCGCAGTAACAGAACTTGTTACCAAGGCAGTGCGAATGCCTGTAGCTTCAAAAAATTTAACAAAGCTATTATAGTGTTGCTCAGCCAGAATAACTGTAGGTGCCATAAGTGCCGCCTGATACCCGTTTTTAACTGCATTAAACATAAGAGACGCCGCAACCAAGGTTTTTCCGCTTCCGACATCCCCTTGCAAAAGTCGACTCATCGGTACCGGTTGAGACATATCTTTAATGCCGTCTTTTATGCACTTTATTTGTGACTGTGTAGGTGTGAACGGGAGTTTGCTGACAAACTCATCCGTATAGTCTTTTTTAATTTGAACTGCCGTTTTACCGCGTCTTTTGTTCCTTAGATGCATCATACCACTTTGCAGTAAAAACAGTTCTTCAAAAACAAGGCGCCTTTTAGCTTTATCGAGCGCCGACTGACTTTTTGGAAAATGTATGTTATTAAGGGCAAAGTTTATATCGCAAAGATTATACTTTTCTCTGACATTTTCAGGCAAAATTTCTTCTGTCTTACAGTTTTGCATTGCCGTTTTCATAATAGAAGAAATATATTTTGAAGATAAGCCCTTAACACAGGAATAAATTGGAATTATAGAATTATTACCACCTTCATATATTTCAGGTGATGACATTTCCCTTTTAAATATCCCACCCGACATTTTGCCGTAAAAAAGATACTCCGAGCCTTCGTGCAATTTTTCTGCTGTATACTTAGTGTTAAAAAGCGTCACACTCATAGCACCGCTTGAGTCCCCGACCGTAAATTTATATACCGTCATGTTTTTTCGTATATAATGCTCTGTAACGGGGGTTAAAATTTTGGCTTTTACACAGACTGTCTCATCAAGATTTGTATCATAAATCAGCTTAATTTTGCTTAAATCCTTATATGAACGCGGGTAAAAAGACAAAAGAGCGCCGACGGTATCCACGCCCAGCTTTGATAAAAGCCGAGCGCGCTTTTCGCCAACACCCTTTAAATATCTGATATCTGTAATATCTGATAACATCTTAAAAATCCTATTCTACAGAAATGATGAAATAATAAACCGGTTGACCACCGTTTATTAATGTGATTTCTAACTTGTCTGAGAATTTACGGTTTAAAGCCGCTTCGATTTCTGCCGCTTTTTCGTCGGTAACATCTTCGCCATAGATAACGGTTAAGAAGTTACTATCTTTTTTGACGAGTTGCTTTACAAGCTTTAGCATACACTTTTCAAGGTCGGTCTCGGTGAATGATACCTTTCCGTTATCAAGTGCTAAAAGCTGACCTTCCTTAATGTCCTTGCCGTCGAAATTAGAGTTTCTTGCGGCATAGGTCACCTGACCTGTTGAAATGCTTTCAATTGCCTTACCCATTGTAATGGCATTTGTATCATCATCAGCATCGGGGTCAAAGTTCAGCATAGCGGTAATGCCCTGCGGAATTGTGCGTGTATGCAGCACTATTACCTTACGGGAGCTAAGCGGTATTGCCTGCTCAGCCGCCATAATAATATTTTTATTGTTAGGAAGCACAAACACCGTCTTTGCGGGTGTGGCTTCAATTGCGCGTAAAATATCATCGGTGCTCGGGTTCATTGTCTGACCGCCTGATACTACAGTATCAACTCCCAAATCCTTGAAAAGCTCTTCAAGGCCTGCACCCGCACTTACCGATACAAAACCTACTTCCTTAGTGGGCTCTACAGGGGTGAACACTTCTTCACGGGAAGCGCTTTTGGGAGCCTTTTTAGTCTGCTTTGCGGTTTCGTGCTTGGCGCGTTCGTGCTGGTCGCGCATATTCTCGATTTTGAGTTTAACAAGCTGACCAAAGGTTATTCCTTCTTCCAAAGCCTTGCCCGGATGGTCGGTATGAACATGAACCTTGATAATTTCTTCATCATCAACCACTACAACGCAGTCACCGATAGTTTCAAGGAACGCGCGGAGCTCCAGCGGTTCTCTTGTACAGTCAGGCTCACGATTAACTATAAATTCGGTACAATAAGTAAAGGTGATTTCGGTTTCAAACTCACCTGCGGCATTTCGGCTTTCCCACTCATCTTCTTCAGTGTCTGCCGTCTGGGGGGCCGAGTTTGCTTCAACAATCTTTCCGTCTTTAAATACCGAGTACATACCTTCCAGTATTACTACAAAGCCGCGTCCGCCTGCATCAACAACGCCCGCTTGTTTGAGCACGGGAAGAAGCTCAGGGGTTTCTTCAAGTGCCTTATTAGCGCCTTCCATAGCCGCTTCAAATACACCCATTGTGTCCTTGCCTGATTTAAATGCTTCTTCTGCATACTCGGCGGCAACACGCGCTACTGTTAAAATTGTGCCTTCGGTGGGTTTCATAACAGCCTTATATGCTGCTTCAACACCAAGGCGGAATGCAACCGATAAATTTTCAGCAGTTACTGTGTCAGCACCCTTTAAGCCGTTTGCAATACCGCGGAATAACAGTGATGTTATAACGCCCGAATTACCTCTTGCGCCTCTAAGCAGTGCAGATGCCGCAACAGACGCCACCTTACCTGCCGTCTCATCCTGGAGATTTTCAAGCTCCCTTGCTGCATTACCGATACTAAGTGACATATTTGTACCTGTATCACCGTCGGGTACCGGGAATACATTAAGGTCATCAACCTTTTTCTTATTATTCGCAATATTGTTCGCTGCCGAAATTATAGCATCGCGCAGCACATTTCCGTTAAACAAATAAAACAACTCCTTACAATATAGGCTGTAACTATTCCCTGATACCGTCTACCTTAACGGTTACTTTATCTACCTTAATACCTATTGCTTCATCAACCGTAAACTTCACCTTGTTTACAATACTTTTTGCAATAGCATTTATATTCATACCGTAGGAAACAACAATGTGAAGGTCTACAGAAATCCCCTCTTCATTACCCCTTACTACAATACCTTTATTGATATATTCCTTCTTGGACAACAAGCCGAACAAACGCTGTCTTTTACCGCTTGGCACCATACCGACAACACCATAGCAGGATGAAACCGCATTGCCAATAAGCTTTGCTAAATATTCATTTGTGATGTTGACAGTTCCAAATCTGGTCTCGTAAGCAATCATATAAAAAATCCTCCTTGAAGTTATTTCTAATTTAGTGTAAGTGTATTTAATACACCATATATATTTCCGCTTGAATTTACCGACGGTTCACTTATTTCACTACCGCAAAACAGTATTCCCGTACGGTAACAAACAGGTATTATATGCATTTCTGACACGGCCATTGCCGCAATGTCCGAAACGGTATTTTTACCGCTATAAAATCCGTTAATAACCTGTGTTAAGGTTACTGCCGTTGCTTCTACAGGGTCGGTCTGCTCGGTTGTATTTTCGGTTTCCACTTTGTTTTCTGCAGGGATACCATAGGCTATAGCACCACCTGTACAGAGTAACGGAGCTAAATCCATATTATCATTTATATAGGTTTCTGCAAGATACAAATCAAACTGTTTGCTTTCAAGTCGCGTAACATATTGATTATAAGGTACGCTTACAATATTTATCTTTATACCAACCGCTGCCAGCTGTTCAGCTATGAGCTTCGCCGCATTGCTTCTGAATGCATTTTCACTGTTAACTAACAGTTGGAAAGCTATAACATCATCATTGGCATTAACCAAAAATCCCTCATTATTCGTTTTATTATAACCTATTTTTTTGAAATTGGCAATAGAAATCTCACTTTTACTTGTAGGTTGTATACTTTGTATACCCTTTATAGCCTTCCATGCAGGGTTAAAAACACCTGTAGCCGCTACCGCATTTGTGTAATATGCGTCTTCGCAAATCTTCTGGCGGTCGAGTGCCGCAGAAAGGGCGTGTCGCATATAGTTGTTTTTTAATACTGGATTGTCAAGATTAATTCCGATATACACGAAATTATTGAGCGCCGTATTTACTCTGGCACCACTCATTCGCAGTATGTTACAATCAGATAAATCGGTGTAATACATATCTACCGCACCAATTTCAATTGCATGTGATAAAGCTTCCTTATCAGGGGTATTAATGAGTCTAACGCTTTTCACCGTCGCTACCCCCGAATGATGCGCAGAATTTGCGGTAAGGCCGCTTAAATCGCTATTTAAAATGTACTTTCCACAGCCTATGGGCGGTAGTTCAACATTATCTTCGTTTTTAAGTAGGTCGCTTTCCCGTTTAATTATAGGAAAAGTAAGCAAATTCACCATATAAGCATCGTATCTGCTACATTTGAACTTAACCGTATCACTGCCATCCGCAGTAGCCTCGATAATGCTACTAAGTCTACCGCTATAGCCGCTTGATGCTTTTGCAAGATTATAAGAATATACAACATCTTCTGCGGTTAAGGCAGTTCCGTCACTAAACTGAGCTTTTTTCAGCCTAACTATACAAATATTGTTTTCTGTTGTAACACTTTCCGCCAAAACATTTACTGCATTATACTCGTTGTCGAGTAAAATAAGTGAGTCGTAAAGCAAGGAGCAAAGCAGTCTGTTAAGCTCGGTTGCGGCCTTATAGGGATTAAAGGAATCGGCAGTATTACAAGCAAGACTGATTCCGTCCCCTACATAAATTGACTGATTAGGGTTACCATCATTATTCGGCTCATCCGTGCTCTTTCCGCATGAACAAAGTGATAAAACCATAACAACACCTAAAACCAACGCTATTATTCTTTTATGCAACTGCCCACCACCTTTCATAAATTAAAACTGTAATTATTCAATAAAAATTCCCATCACATCAACGGTTTTTCCTGTTTTCTCATCTATTTCAAATATGCAGCCGTTAATCATACACGGCCCATCAGCCAGTTCAAAACGACTCATATCATTGTTGCGAAGTCTGTTAATTATAATATCGCTTTTAACCCCCAGCACCGATTGCTTCGGTCCCGTCATACCAAGGTCGGTTATGTAACCGGTGCCGCCTTGTAGTATCTGCCAGTCGTGTGTTTGTACATGGGTATGGGTGCCAAACACAGCTGATACCGAGCCGTCAAGGTAAAGGCCTAACGCCCTTTTTTCACTTGTGGCTTCGGCGTGAAAATCCACTAAAATTACACTGGCACCATCCTGTTTTGCACGCGCGATAAGTAAATCTGCCGCGGTAAAGGGGTTATCTGCTTCCTGGCGTTCAAGATATATTCTGCCGCTTAGGTTTATTACGGCAATTTTGTATTTGCCCTTGTCTACTATGCAGTAGCCACTGCCGAAGTTATGTGTGCTTATGTTATCGGGCCGCAGAATAAAAGGATTGTCTTCATATAGCGAAAATATCTCTTCCCGTCGAAAAGAATGATTGCCACCCGTTAAAACATCAGCGCCTATATTGAAAAGATGCTCAGCAGAGTTCGGTGTAACACCGTTGCCGTCAGCAGAATTCTCGCCGTTTACAACAGTAAAATCTATACCATATTTAATTTTAAGCTTGCTTAAGTGTCGGCTTAGCATATCACAACCAATACTGCCGCACACATCCCCAATACATAGAACTTTAATAACGGAACACCACCAAATTACATACGATTACTATTATATTATACTTATTTTTAATAATTTTTCAATACTAATAAAACAGTTGACAAATATTATTTAATAAGATATAATACCTACTTGTGACTAATAATTATTATCGAGGTGTCGCCCAGCCCGAAGCGCGCTAGTTTTGAGTGAAGTTGCGAGCGCTCACGGTGTGAGATACAGCGAGCATAACGAAGCGCCGCGGTCAAAGTTCATAGGCGGAACCTACGCCGTAATGAACTTTGGGTACCGCAAGAGGGTTACCAAAACTAAAGAGCAATTTTACTTTGCAAATAAAAACTTAATATCGAGGTGTCGCCCAGTTGGTAGGGCGCTAGTTTTGGGAACTAGATGCCGCAGGTTCGAGTCCTGTCACCTCGACCAAAAAATTGACCGAAAATAGAGGTTTGTTCTCTGCTTTCGGTCAATTTTATGCTTTTGGGGTGTTTTGAGCTGTTTTACTTCCACACGAGTAAATTTGTTAATACATTTGTATATCCATTTTGAAATTGGAAAGAATATCTAATACAAAATAAATGGAGGTAATGAAATGTTTAAACACGAAAAAGTACTTTTCCATCCTGTAGCGATTGAAAAACCGAATCCGCAATATGCGGCACTCTTGCAAGAACAGTTGGGCGGCGGTAATGGCGAGCTTAAGGCAGCAATGCAGTATATGTCGCAAAGTTTTAGAATAAAAGACCCTGAAATAAAAGATTTGTTTCTTGACATTGCGGCCGAAGAATTAGGTCATATGGAAATGGTGGCGCAAACCATCAATCTACTAAACGGGCACGATGTTGATGCGGCATCGGTTCCGCTTGGCGAAATTCAGTCGCATGTGCAAATCGGACTTAACCCCGGACTTATTAATGCTTCGGGTTATTCTTGGACGGCGGACTATGTAACGGTTACGGGAGACCTGTGCGCCGATTTGCTGAGCAACATCGCATCCGAGCAACGCGCAAAGGTGGTTTACGAGTATCTTTACCGACAAATTGATGATAAAAAGGTGCGCGAGACCATCGACTTCCTTTTAAACCGCGAAGAAGCGCACAACCAAATGTTCCGCGATGCCTTTAACAAGGTGCAAAATTCGGGCTCTAACCGAGATTTTGGCACAACCAAGGCCGCGCGAATGTATTTTTCAATGTCAGACCCTGGTCCTAACGCGTTTAATTCAGGCAATACAACACCTGTATCATTTAATAAATAGGTTAAAAACCGCTAAAGTTTTACTGCTTTAGCGGTTATTTTATATAGTTGTAGGATTTATTGGTGTGTGATATAATATATTTAAAAGCTTAAAGGAGAAACCTATGGAGCATATCACAGATATAATCAAAAACCGAAAAAGTGTCCGCACCTTTAACGGCAAAGAGATAAGTTTTGCTGAAATAGAAAAGCTGAAGGTGTTTATTGAAACCATAGAAAATCCGTATAAAATACCCGTTGAGTTCAAATTACTTAATGCAAAGGAAAACGGGCTTATATGCCCTGTGGTAACAGGAACGGATTTATATATCGGTGGCAAGATAAAGTCGACACCTGAAGCAAATGTGGCGTTTGGCTACTCATTTGAAATGTTGGTGCTATACGCACAGTCGCTTGGTATCGGTACGGTATGGCTTGGCGGAACAATGAATCGCTCGGCTTTTGAAAAAGCCATGAATCTTGGGGCCGATGAAATAATGCCTTGTGCCAGTCCAATCGGCTACCCTGCTAAAAAAATGTCGCTTAAAGAAAGTATGATGCGAAAAGTCATCAAGGCGGATGAGCGCCTAAACTTTCAAGAATTGTTTTTTAAAGATAACTTTGATACCCCACTGACAAAAGACCAAGCCGATAATTTATTGTATCCGCTTGAGATGGTACGGTTAGCCCCGTCGGCCGTCAACAGACAGCCCTGGAGAATAATTGTTAGTGATAATTATGTGCATTTTTATTTAAAACGCAGCAAAGGATTTGCCACTGCTGCACTTGATATGCAAAAAATAGATATCGGTATTGCGCTTTGCCATTTTGCACTTGCCGCAAATGAAATTGGTTTGAATGCCGCCTTTACATTCAAAAACCCAAAAATTACGGTGGGCGCCGACACAGAATATATTGCATCATATCTAATTAAATAAATAATTAAGGGAGAAGCCAAAATTGGCTTCTCCCGTTTATTTTTACAAATCCTTAATTTTGTCTTCAATCCGCTTTATAACCGCAATAAAGGTTTCATCATCTTGCCCTGTGGGGTCGGGAAGGTTCCAATTATCATCAAATGCCCTATTTATAAATGGGCAACCGACATCACACCCCATTGATATTGCTATATCGGGTGTGGGGATTTTATCAAAGGTTTTACTATATTGCGTTCGTTCCATATCAATGCCGTAGAGTTTCTTTATCAAGCGCACTGCGTCCTTGTTTATTTGCGGTTTGGTTTCGGTCCCTGCCGAATAGAAGTCATATTTCTCCCCTACTAAATGCTTGCCTAACGCTTCGGCAATTTGACTTCGACAAGAGTTATGTACGCATATAAAGGCAATTTTCTTTTTCATTTAAACCTACACCTTTCGCCAATGCACTGATTATTTTGTGATGAATGTATACACCTAATATCTGTGAGTCCCATATCAATTTGCAGGTTTGTTTTTACAAATTCCACCGCAGCGGTTATAGCAAGATATGAATCCCGTTTACAGCAACGCGGACCGCCCACTTCACCTATGGCCTTTAACGCCTGTGAAGTCATTAAATTTGAGAGTCCCCACGCCTTGTTTTCAAGCGGTGTAGAACCTGTAATGATTGATACAAACATACCAGTGCTTACACCTGCTCCGCAAGCGCCCCAAAATCCGCAAGCGCCGCCCGGAACCTGTTGGCCGCGCGACTGCATTTCTATGAGTGCTTTATGTAGGTCGATTGTGCCACCCGCATTTTTATAAGCGGTAAGCAAAGCGCTGCCCACCATAATATGATGCTCAGGCCCGTGCATATGGCAAAACGGCAAAGCCATAAGACGCTGTAAAATCTTAATGGGGTTTTTAGATGTTTCTCCAAGGCATACACCGATAATTAAGTCAATACCTTTTGTATGGCACCCATCACATACATAATGAATGTTTTGGCAAACGGTTTTAGTGACTGCACTTTTTTTACAAAGCGCACATTCTATTTGCATTTCATCTTCCAAATATTTAAGCGGCGCGCCGCAAATTAAACACTCATCTTTCATATTTTTACTCCTTTTACCATATAAACTTAATTAACGCGTTTAAATCCAGTTTCATTCTCCCATACTTATTTTTTATAATTATTATACTATCTTTTACTTGCAATCTCAATCCCTTAACGCATTTTTAAATGGGTATTGAAAATATTTTATAAATATTGTAAAATTAGCGTATAAAAGGTCGAACTTATTTTTAAGGGGCTGACAATATGGAATTTCTACGCAAAATGCTTGAGATAATGGATGCAGATATGCCAGAGCCACAGATGTACGGTTGGTTTCATCTGCTGTTTTTTGCACTATCAATAATTGCGGCGGTGTTCCTTTGTAAATTTCGTCCGCAGGGAGATGAACGCTTTGTAAGGCGCCTGCTTATAATCACTTCCATTATTTCCATTGTTTTAGAAATATACAAGCAGATCAATTACAGCTTTGGTTATCAAGGTGGCATAACCTTTGATTACCAATGGTATGCCTTCCCCTTTCAGTTTTGCTCTACGCCTATGTATATTGGTTTACTTGCAGGACTGCTTAAAAACGGAAAGGTTCACCGCGCACTTTGTGCATACCTTGCAACCTTTTCAGTCTTTGCGGGACTCTGTGTTATGGTATACCCGCCGCAAGTATTCATCAGCACAATTGGTATAAATATACAAACTATGATTTGTCACGGACTTATGATAACGGTTGGCATATACCTACTGTATACGGGCTATGTAAAGACTGAGCACAAAACTATGCTTGGTGCGATTTCGGTTTTTGCCGTTTGCATAGTACTTGCATCAATTATGAACGAAGTGGCTTATTTTAGCGGTCTGTTAGAACGCGAAACCTTTAATATGTTTTACATAAGCCCACATTGTGAGCCGTCTTTGCCGGTTTACTCTTTAGTTCAGGCAGTTGTACCCTTCCCCTTATGTCTTATAATTTACATTACGGCGTTTTCGCTTGCCGCCTACATTATGTTGCTTATAGCACTTGCGTTAAAGCGGCTTTTGACCAAAACAAAAATTTGTGAAAATGAAATAAAAACAGAAGAAAAAGAACTCATCCCCTCGAAATAAAAAAATCCCGAATGGAACTTCCATTCGGGATTTTTATTAGTTTACGCTATGCTTTTTTAAAATTTGTTTACCATCGTAGAAGGTCCAATTGGATTTCTCCCACATATTGTTCTTAACACTTGCCCAATAGCCACTTGAGAAGGTGTAACCGTTATTTGACTCGATTTTCCAATCATACGACATTAATACAAACTGCTCGTGGGCAGTCTTTTCGGTATTAGTTATAAGCTTACCCGTAAACGGATTTAAGGGATTTTCAATAACACCCTGAACTGCCAGTGTGGGTACATCGGCATTGGTCATAAACTCATTTGATATACTGAATCCTGTGCTGCCGAAATCCTTTACCATAAGCATTGGATGATAGAATTCCATATCCATTAAGCCCATTCTGCCATTATACTTATCACTGCCGTCATGCATAATAAGTTTGTCTGAAATTGCTAAATCACGGCCGTGGTCGGCAACAATAATTATTCTTGTATTATCGTAAACTCCGTTTTCTCTTAAGTAGTCGAACCATTCACCGAGTGTTTTTAACGCCGCCATATTTGTATGATAATGACTCATTTGAGTGGTATTTTCAATATTAATTGTTTCGCCGTTTACGGTAAATCTGTCTGTATTTGCCGCATCAAATTCTGTATTATCGACATTCAATGACGGGGTATAATCAGGCTCGCTTAAAATCATCGGATTGTGTGTTAAATCGTTTGATAAGAACAAGAAGCCGCCGTTTTGACTATCTGTGATTTCAGTCATATAAGACATACTTTTAAGAACATTGTACGGCTCCATAAAGTATGACGATAGACCTGTTGCAACCGAAACGCTCTGCATTGACTGACTCGAATAAACTACAGTTTCTGCACTTGAAGACACCTGATTGTACATACCGTCATTATAAACAGTAGGTTGAATAAACAACGGCATTGTCTTCATAAGTCCAAAACAGAAAAAGTTTCTGTGGTTGTTTGCTACTACGGTTTTCTTTTGGTTTATATCACCAAATTTACCTGCCGAAATATATTTCTTTATGCTTGGATATTCGTCAAATATAGATAAATCAGGAATCCATTGATAATTAGCATATACAGGGTCACAAACCGTAACATCAAAACCATTATTATTAAATAAAACGGGCATTACCTTAAGCGCTTCGTTATGTTTATCTTTAAGTAATTCGGTGTCGCGCTTGTTCATTTCTACAGGCGTATACTCATAGCCGCCAAGAAGTGCAGGTGTGCCGAAATTGGTATATGCACCAAAGGAAATGGTATTTGTGTAAGCCACAAAACCGTCAAATTTTTCTTCAAGCTCAGGTTGCTCGTTAAACAAATACGGAACGAAAGAACTCATAGCACGGTCGAGCATTATTACCACTACATTTTTGCCGTTTTTGCTAAGATTGAAGGAAGGCATTGCAAGGGCTTCTTCGCTTTGTGCTATTTTACTTACCGAATTGTTGATGGTTACAACATTCACCGCCGACATACCTGCCAGAGCCAACGATGCAATAATCAAAACCGATGCCACAATGCGTTTAAACTTTATGACAATAAACAGCATAACTGCACTAATAGCAAGAATTACCCCGACATTTATCAGTTGCTCTGCTATTTCAAAGAATACGCCGTTTTCATATTTCAGAACATAGGAAATAATGCCTAAATCTGTTCCGAAGAACATATAGTTCACAAACATTACGCCGCACAAAATCCAGATTAGTCTGTCAAACATAACCTTCCACTTTTTGTCTGCCAACCAGTAAAAGACGCCAAACCAAACAAGGAAGAAGCCTGCCGCCATAGCAGTAGAGCTGACGATATACCACATTGGATTGTGGAAATATGATATATCAACATACTCTTGCGGAGAAGCCGCAATAAAGGTTGACGGAATCAAAACGCCGACAAGAACCGTAAGGAATATACCGCCGAGTACAAAAAGTTTGCGGTTGGGTGCATATTCCTTCTGTACCTTTTCCTTTTTTGACAGTTTGGAAAGTGCAGAAATAATCCACGGAAGCTGTAAAATAACGCCTATGAATATAATAAACGCTTTACGCTTGATAGAATCGCTTTGATAGATAAAGCCGCCGTATGCCGCTAATGCAACACCTACAATGCTTGTAAGTATTTTTAATACCAATTGTGGATTTTTAATTTTATAGAAAATAGTTTTTACAAGAGAGAATACATTGTTGAGTGTCCAATAGAATACAAGACACGCCGGACTTGTATAAAGGAAAACCAAAAAGAATAGCGCCATACCGTAAAGCTGTATCTTTGTTTTCAGCGGGAAGCCTTTAAGATATATAGCGCTTGAAATAACATTTACAAGCGTCATAAGTATTGGCAAAAGGTTTATTGCTATTCCGCCGATAACTATAAGTCCGTCGGGCGCACCAAGGTCCTTTATAGGTCCGAACGAAACGCCGTCAAGAATATCAAGATGCGATAAGAACTGATAGGCCGCCATAAAAAACGGAATTTCCAAAAGCAAAGAAACCGAGCCGTTAAGAGCATCTGTCGGCTTGTAATTGTTCTGGCGATAATAGGTTTGAAGAATCATCATTCTTTCATCGCCCGAGAAGGTCTTTTTAATGTGTGCAACGCCTTTACTCAGCTTCATATCTATTATTCGCGCTTCTTCCTGCATTGCATCGGCGCGTCTGTATAAAGGCAAAACAAGTATATTCATTACAAGACTTAAAGATATAATCGCAAGACCGGGATGTCCCGTAATACTATTTGCTATGCGGAAGATGATTTCGAAAATGAGTTTCAAAGGTCCGATAAATAATGTTTCAAGAATTGAAATAAAAGACATTATTCTGCAACTCCTTCCGCGGTCAGTTCTTCATATTTTTTAACAAGGAAGTCAACAGTCCGTACTGCTCCTTCTCCAAAATGCTCCCAGGTTTCTGCCTTTACCTGATTACGACCTTCACTGTATTTCGGGTCATCAATACAGGTATCAATGAGCTCCTTGAGATTTTCAAGATTTTCATCTGTAAGCTCTGCGCCCAATCTCGGCAATGCGCCTGTAGTCCAAAGCGGTGTATCAAGCCACCAAGCATCATAAAGACTTACATCAAACTGTGGGTCGGTATAAATTACGGGTTTATCGTAAATTAATGTGAAATCGAAAATAACACCAGAAAAATCTGAAATCAAAATATCAGAGCGTCTGAGTACTTCGAAGTTGTCGGTATCTCTGTTCCACTCAAGCTGTTCAGATTCGGGATAATCCTTCATCAGCTTATCAAACAATTCTTTTTCAGATGTAAAGGACTGCGGATGCGGACGCACAATTACATGATAGCCCGTTTTAAGCAGTACATCAAGAATTCGTGAGCCATATACACTGAAAAGTGCGCTCTTACCCCACGACGGTGCTAAAAGAACAGTACGCGGATGCTCGGGCGCAGGACCCGAAGCGCTTAGTCTTTTTGCCATTTCATCCATATAGGGAATGCCAACTTTAACAAGCTCTTTTTTCTTGAGCTCTCTTATTTTTTCAAGATTTCTTATATCGTCTGCCTGATACTGCCCCGAAAGTAAAATCGAGTCATAATAATCTATTCCGAACATTCTGTAAAGTGTAATTTCACTGGCCGCATGGGGAATATGTACATAGCAGTCAACTTCCTTAGAACGCTTCCACTGATAAACATCAAGTCCCGGTGTGGTGGACAGAACAATCGACGCATTGAGAAAATTAAGCCTTGTAAACGACTTGTTTTCTTTCCCTATACATTCCGCTTTAACGCCTTTAATATCAGTGCTAAGTGCAGGGTCATCTTCTGAGCCTGTAAGATATACTACTTCCAAGCCGCGCTTGTCCATTTCTCGACAAATAGGCTCAAAAACCTTCCAGTATCTTTTATCATCAGAGAAAATTACAAACGGTGTCTTTTTAACAGCGGCATCAACCTTACCGCCGCCTATTTTATATCTTAGTTTTATAAACATCATACGCAAGGAATAGAATGCCGCGCCCAATACTCCGATGAGTATTGTAAAAAGCATACTACCTGTTCCCGGGTCTATATATAATTTCATATTTTTCTCCCCTTAAAACCAATTAAAATTAAATATGTTTTTCGACCAATAATAACAAATTTTATAATACCATACTTACCCCGAAAAATCAAGGCGGCTTGGGGATTTATTAAAATAAAACGAATTATAAAAAGCGGTAGTTTCCTACCGCTTTTTGTTATTTATGAAATCCAGACGCCGCTTGAATTAAAGTTATAAACCTTACCGCCGATTGTCTGTCTGCCTGTTACCATATAGCCGTCAGCGTCAAGATAGTACCACTTGCCGCCGTTATATAGCCACTGACTCTTGGTCATTGAGCCTTCTTTATCAAGCCAAATCCAACCTATAGAGTCTTTTTTCCAGCAGTTAGTAACAGCATAGCCGTCGGCACCCACATAGCACCAACCCTTTGAATCGGTACACCATTTGTTTGTCAGCATTGCACCATCAGGTCCTAAGCGTACCCAACCCTTAGAGTCCTTTCGCCAGGAGTTTGTTACCATATAACCGTTAGAATCCAAGAAATACCACTTGCCGCCGTCTTTTAGCCACTTATTCTTGGTCATTGAGCCTTCGGAATCAAGCCAAATCCAACCGTATGAGTCTTTTTTCCAGCAGTTAGTTACGGCATAGCCGTCAGCACCTACATAGCACCAACCCTTTGAATCGGTACACCATTTGTTAGTTAGCATTGCACCGTCTTCACCTAAGCGTACCCAACCCTTTGAGTCCTTACGCCAGGAGTTTTTAACCTTCACGCCGTTTTCGTAGAAGTACCACTTACCGCTTAATTTTACCCAACCTTTGCGGAGAGTCATACTATCATCTTTTTCTAACCAGAATTCTATATCGTTCCATGAATATGACGGGTGGTATTGATATTCAAATCTAAGGACATAATCTTTACCCGCTTGCAGAACAAATCTGGCGTCTTCAATATCTAAAACATTATTGTTTTCATCAATTAAAGCCCAGTTGTAATACAAAAAGTTCGTGTCAAAATCGTCGGAATTATATCGCCATACACCATAATAACCCGTCTCATCTACCCTAATATGCCAAAAATATGCTTGGGATTCGCTACCTTCGTAGTTTATTGTACAAATATCATCTTCCCCTTTTGGCATTAAATGTGCACAATACTCTACCAATGTTTTAATATAAATATATGATGTTGTTGTTTTTTCCGCATATAGTGTACTAATTGGTTGATTACCGCCATCAAGATAAGTTTTGCCGTCAACATCAAAAGTATCACCTGCATAGTAAACAAACGGTTTGTCATAACCTGCTATGCACAATGCCTCATAATCATCAAATATTTGTGTAGTGTTATCGGTATATGTTACCTTGAAATTAAAACAGGTCTCATCTATTTCTTCTGCATACCATAAGGGTGTTACAGTATAAAAGCAACTATTAGCAGCAACGCTTTTAAGCGTTTTTGCATTCTTGGTCATTGACAGTTTTGTGGTAGTTATATAATCATCATACCAATCAACAAGAATATAATACTCTTTATTTGCTTCTAAATTAAATACAATTTTATTTCTGTTGTACCACTCTTCAGTATGTGTAACCAAATATTCTGTATCTTTTTCATACAGTTCTTCGCCGGTTTCAGCATCGTATACCGAAACAAACGCACTCATATACGATGAAAAATTAAGGCTATAGTCCCCTACCGAAGATGAAGTGAATTTTAACCATGCCTTATCATCAAAATCGGTGAACTGTAGCATTAAATTACTACTTGTTACCGAACAATTGGGTATTGTATATATATCATCTGCATCAGATTTTAAAAACGAAACAGAAACATCTCCCGCAACTAAAGCTTCACTTGCAACATCCACATAGCCGCATCTAAACTCATACTGATGGCCGGCTGCCAAATAAACACTTTCGGTTGTATAACTGATAGGAATTATATAATTGCCTTCACCGTCGAAATTTACGCAAATGGTAGAAAGAACAGATTCCTCCGCTGTAATGTCCTCAATTTCCGCAACCATAACACAGTTTAGTGTTTGTTTATTGTCTGTAATATTGAATTTATAAAACCCGGTTTCTTCAATATTAAGCCTAACTACTTTGCTTTCTTCCTGTGTTGTCCAGCTTCCGTGCCAGGTATCACCTACTGATATTGTATCGATGGTAACAACTGCAGCGTTGGCTGTTAAGCCGACAGTGCTGAATGTCAAAAAGCACATCAACAAAGCTAAAGCAACTGATAAAACCTTTTTCAAATCTTGTTCCTCCTAAAAACATAAAATGCGGCTACCGAAGCAGCCGCAAAAGAAACGCAAAATCCCCGATAGCTATTACCAAAACCACTTTACATAATTTTGGTAATCAAAGTTTACCATAAAACCGTTAATTTTACAATATTTACTACAATATTGTAACTTTTGAATTTACCGATAGGTTGTTAACTACAACCCCCCTAAGGCGAAGCAAATCGTCTCAGGGGGGTTAATATAGGTTTTTTATTTGTCTTTCTTGAAGATTTCCTTAAAATCGGCGGCGGCAAAGATACCGCATACGAGAACAACTACTGCACAACCGATTGTAAGCGGAGACAGAACTGAAAAATCTCTAAGTATAATAACGGTGAACACTATTGCCCATGCGCAATATGTAACATTGAGCGCCATTGATTTAGATGCACCGATTTGTGAAATTGCCTTATAGTAGAACAGATAAGAAACTGTTGCGAACAAGCCTGCGATAGCTATGGTCGGTAAAAGCCAACCTGTACCGGCGGTGAACAGTTCTGCGGTGAAGCCCCAACCCTTTAAAACGGGTAAAAGAATTATACCGTAAACAAGGGCTGAAGTTGTCTGTCTGATTTGCAAAGCGTATTCATCGGTAACTTCGGGGTCGGTAAGGCATTTAGCAAGGATTACTGCTTCAATACCCCAACCGAAAGCGCACATTGCGGCGCCAAGTATACCCAACCAGAAATTCTGAATATTAAGCTCGGGTGAGTAGCTGAGTCCGTACACGCCGA
Source organism: Acutalibacteraceae bacterium (assembly GCA_045590755.1). GTDB lineage: Bacteria > Bacillota > Clostridia > Oscillospirales > Acutalibacteraceae > SIG565. The sequence goes on along the minus strand of JAZNRP010000033.1, from coordinate 90,531 downwards.
CAAGTGTGAAGAGAAGGAAAACCCACTGATACCATTTCATTTTTTCTTTTAAGAATATGTAGGCTAAAATAGAGCCGATAGCGGGAAATACCGCACTTGCAACGGCACCGATAGATGCGCCCATATAATTTACCGCCATTACATAACCTGTCATACCGATAGGTCCGCCGATTACAGCGGCTAAAACTACATACTTACCGCTTTTTGTGCGGAATGCCTTCCACACATTTTTAAGATTACCCTTTGCGCCGTTATAGATGCATGACCAGATAGCCGAACACGCATCGTGTAAAAATGTACTTACAAACGGTGCCAAGAAAATAGCCTGTTCGGTTGACAAAAACGGTGTCATACCTAAAGCTATACCCAAAACAACGGTTGCTACCGCCCAAGTAATACCTGCAATAATACCTGCAAACATATTAATTTCCCCCTAAAATTTTATATTTTTTTGTATTCGTCAAGGAAGCCCTTGAGTCTTGCGTATCTTTCCTGTGCCCAATCTTCCATAGGTTGTCCATCATACGGAACTCTGGCCTTCGCCCACAAGGTCCACAGATAGTCAACATAAATCTTATTGGCTAAGAAATGCTTTTTATCGATAGCGCTCGGCTCATGACCTAAATATGCATTTAATAAATACATATCGCATTCTTCATCAAACACAGCTTCAATGGATACATCGGCTAAATCCCACATTCCATCGTTCATACCTGCATATTCCCAGTCAATAAGATACATTCTGCCGTTGCCTTCTACCCAGTTTTCACAAAGAGAATCGTTATGACAAGGAACCTTCTTTATATCAACCGAATTATCAATTTCGTTCTTTATCTTCATAATTTCTGCCTTTTTCTCGGCATAGTCACTGAACATAGGAACATTTTTATCAAGAATGATTTTTTCATAGCCTTCCGCCATCTCAAAGACTTCAAACGGAACACCCGTATCGACACCGCAGTTATGCATCTTTTTGAAGATTTCGGCAACCTGCTCGATATGATGCGGTTCATGCAGAAGTTCCTGTGACATTGTAACGGCATCCGGTATATACTTTGTTACCTTTGAGCCGTCGTCACCGAAGTAAAGCATTTCAGCATCTACGCCAAGCTCGCACGCAAGAGAAGTGCTTTTCTTTTCGTCAGAACGCACTATGAGTTCTTCTGTACCTTCGCCGGGGATGCGAACTACATATTCCGCACCGTCAGGCATTACAACCTTATAGGTATGGTTTGTAAGACCGCCCATACGGGAAATTTCGGCATACTCGCCGTTTCCCAACACCTTCAGAAGAAGTTCCTTTACCTTAGAAATATCTTCTACCAAAATTTCTTTTGCCATTTTAACATCCCCTTATAGCCTTTTCCTTATAAGAATATTTATATTTTTTGCCGCAGCACTCAAAAGTGAAGCCTGCCGCTTCGTTGGTATCATCCTTATACGCTATGACCGCGGTAATATCCGCTTCCTTGCAAGAAAGCTCTTTTGAAACCGCCTTTAATATATCAGAGTGTGTATCGGACACATAGGTACAATCAAATTCTCTTAGTTCATCAAGCGTATCAAATTCAAATATAACATCATCTGAATACTTGCGTATTTTCATACTGAGTTCATTTATATGATTTATATATATGCTTTCCCACAGCAAATCGGTGGTTTCGGGTTTTTCATACTCATTTAAAAGAATTTCTAAAAATTTACTGCTAAATTCCTTGCTCCAGAATGTATGACCGAGCATATACCACGCATTACTTCCGCCTATTGTCACATTGGTGATAATACCCTTCTCATCGTATTCCATACACCATTCTTTTGTTTCGCCGTCGGAATAGACTGCCGCATAGTAGCAGTCAGAAACCTCGCTTTCAAACGGGTTTTTAGAAAAATAGTTGTCCGATGAGCATATATATGTATTGCCTAAAATATTTCTTACAGCATAAATGCTTGAATTATTATTCCTTTTATTATAATCGGGGTTTTCCACTATATGCACCCCTAATTTTTCTTCGAGATAATAAAACATTTCGCCCTTATAGCCTACAACTACATATATGTCCTGTATACCCGCTTCGCGAAGCTGTCTTATCTGTCTTTCAATCAGTACTTCACCCTTAACTTCTATAAGAGCCTTGGGCCTTTCATACGAAATAGGTGCAAAACGACTGGCTGTACCCGCCGCCATTATAACCGCATTATCTACCTTATACATTTCTTTTCCCCTTTTACCCCCGAAATGCTCGGTGATACATATCAGTTTTTAATACTGATAATGAGACAATTATACCACTTTTTTATATAAAGTCAAATATATTTAGCTTTGCAAAATCCCAACTACCACCATTTTCTTAGATTTTGCGGCAATAATTTTCTAAAAACGGCACAGTAAAAAAATACAAAAGCACATATAAATATTGACAATATTATGTTAACCTTACCTGTAAATGCCGCATTGTTTGAAAATAAACTGAGCATATTTATTACGCTATGCGAAATAATACAAGGCAACAGACTGCCCCCTGTATAAAAAATTATTACAAACAAAAATCCGAATGCCGTAGCATATAAAATCTGACAAAGAGTTTCTATTATTCCTGCACCGCTGCCGTTGAAAATGTTGACTATATGCCCTATTCCAAAGGTAAGGCCTGAAACTACTATGGCGCTACGCGTCGGAAGTATTGCACGGAACAAAAATCCCCTGAAAATTACTTCTTCAAGAAAGCCCACACAAAGCATACTGACAATATAAAAAACGCTTTCTGTAAGTGGTGTTGTCACCACAAAACCAAACCAGATATTAACGGTTGACAATACTGCGAGTGGGACAAAGTAAAGATAACTCGACGCCTTGATATTTAAGTGGCACAAACCGTAATTTTGTAAAAGCCCATTTTTACGCAACCACAAAAAAATACAAAAGGACATAGCTATATGAAAAAAACAGGTCACCATTTTTTCGATACCTAAAGCCGACGATATATAGTCAGAAACGCTCGTACCTATTACATACACCGCAATAAGACACATAGTAAACCATATCTGACTTTTTTTGTACAAGGCTACCATATAATCCCCCCGTTTTTAATAAAACTCATTATAAGAAAGTTTCTCTTGAAAAATCTCAGAGAAACTTTTTATGTCGATTTAGTTGTCTGTTACTTTGTCCGCCAAACTAAATAAACGGTCCGCAAGATAAGTAAGTAAAATTGTAACAACTATAACCAAAATATAAATTAAGACATTATTAGTTAAAAATTTTGTGAAAATAATTTGAGAAATTCCCTGTAAAGTGAAAATGTAAAAGACATTTTTACCAAGCCAATCTAAAGCTCTGTTTTGTATTTTAACCTTCATTGTAAGGCAGAGAAGCATTAGCATTCCCACCCCACACCATATCGGGTAAAAAAGCACAGACTTATTTATAAGGGCTTTAAGGAAAGCGAAGCCCACTGTGCTTAAAATAAAAACCGTACACCACACAATGTTATTTTTCATAACAAGGGCGTCGAACTTACCCTTAAGTAACGAATAAAACATACCTACCGCGAAAAATACGGTAGTGTTATAGTAGTAGGTTGGAAAATCAAGCAGTATTTGCACTACTGCCAAACCTACAAGGCAAACTGTGACTGCCATTACCGCCAAAGCCCTATTTTTCTTAAAGCAATTAAAGCAAACTATAACGGCTATGTAGAAGAAAAATGTGGAAAGCATATACCATCCACCGTTGCCGATAGATGTGATGCCACTAAAGGACAAGAGTATATTGGTAACCGAATAATCACTTTGCAAACACAGATGCATTACAATATATAGAACGGTAATAATTGCAAATTTGATAAACAGCTTTAAAAGTCTTTTCTTTGGAAAGGTTTTTAAATAAGAAGCTTTTTTTGATAAGGATTCCATAATTCCGTACCCCGAATAGAAAAGAAACGGAACCACTACAAACTGACCTAAAAATATTCGCAACGGTTGATAGGCTACATCAAATACACCGCTGGGCGTCACTTTAGCAAAGGTATGGCTTAACAAAATAAGCATTATGAAAATACCGTTTATTGAGCGGGACTGTCCGATAGATGCATAGCCAGTATGGAAACTACTATTAAACAGTGGTTTGCATTTATATAATGCAAGCATAAAAAGAAGCGCCACAAAAACAATCATTTTAATTTTGTTCCTTTTTTGTTTTCAAAATTTTGGCCTTTACAAATTCCCTTACTTTTTTTCTTTCGTTATTATTAAGACCCACAAAATAAGCCGTAATAAGATACGAGATTATGATTATAACTACTTTTATAATTAATGACAACCAGGTTTCTTGGTTAAACAAACTGTTTAAAGCTATACCAACGCCTATAGACAGAAATATTGGTACAGACATTTTTAAATAACATTCCTTGGCTAACCGCAAAATATCTAATTTCAAAACAGTATGGCTAATGACATTCATAATAATGCCCCTTAGCGTATATGCTATACAAATTGAAATACAGGCGCCAATTTCACCGAACATTTTAGACAGTGGGAAAGATAAAATTACATTTACCACACCCGTAATTATTGATATAACCGCCTGTAGCTTTACCTTATTTTCAACTACAAGTGTGGTGTTTGCAATCTGTAGGGTGTTGTAAATAAGTCCGGGTGCAATTACCCAAAGGATGCCATAATAGGCCGAAATATAATCGGGTCCCATCCACAAATTTATAAATTGCCTTCCGACAGCGGCAAAGCCCGCAACTATCAGTCCGTTTATTGCATATTGATATCTTCCAACCGACAGTAAAAGCTTTGAAAGATTTTCTCTTGAATCTTCTTTTATTACAATACGCGAAATTTTCGGCATAAACATTCCGTTTATAGCGGTAGAAACTATGTATGTATAACCTTCAATTGTGCTAACAACTCCAAAAACGGCAATTGCCGCTGAAGACGCAACTATACCGAGAATAGATGGTGTTATATTAAAAACAAGGCGCTGCGCCAGAGAAGCCACCGTAACCCATATAGAAAATCCAAAAATACTTTTATAAATAGACCTGTCTGTTTTTTTGAAATTAACCTTTATTGGTATGGTGCGTTTAATAACAATAAATTTCAAAAGCAGGACAAACAGTCCTACCAGTACATGAACCATAACCAGCGCATAAAGACCGCCACCAAAAAGTAAGGCTATTACAGTAAAAACAACATTGAATACGCGGTATGCTATATCGATACTTTTTAGCGGTATAAACTTTTCATGAGAAATTAAAATACCGTTAAAGGTAACAAGGGGAAAGTTTATTACACTAAACAGTGCAGATATTACATATACAACCTTAAACGCTTCAAGCTCATTAGGTGTTAAATTGACATATATTTTATCTATCAATAAAAATATTACGGTCAGTGCTACAAGTATTACCGCATCTACAAGTATATATAGCTTGTAAACGGCGCCCAAGAACCTTTCGGCACCTTCCCTATCGCCTTCGGCCCTGTACTTTGATAAAAAACGGGCTGTAGCAGAGCTTAAACCAAAATCCACCAAAAATAAGGTTATCAAGGAATTTGCCAAGGTGTATAATCCGTATTGGCTTTTCCCTATTGTCCCTATCATCCAAGGGGTATATATAAGCCCCGAAACAATATTAATTATGATAGAGAGATACGACAAAACCGCACCACCCTTGATTTGCTTTGAACCTGACATTTATTTTCTCCCTAATATGCTTTTTTTAGAACCTTAAACTTATTTGAAGCCTTTATAATCAGGAAAGAAATAAGGAAGGTTGATATAAGCACCGTAATAAAATATAACATAGAATTTTGTGCTATAACAGTATCTGACATAAACATTTCAATAATGCTTAGCGGTATTCTTTGGGTTAAAAACATAAGGATACTGTATTTTCTTATTAAAACACAAGCACTGTCCCTTACCTGAAAATCTATTACAAGAAGCAGCTTTACAAAAAAGTATGTAAACGGAACAAGACTTATAACGGTGTCTACTCCCCTTATATTCCAATTAAAATACGCTATAACAAATTCTTCAATTGCAAGTAACAATCCGAAAATTGCAGTTGGAATAATCGCCCTTACAACAGATTTATCAGCCGCGATTTTTTCTTCTATTTCCTGTACTACAGCGCCAAGAGATACAAAAATCATACCAAACAGAACGCCGTTTTTGATTGTATCAAAAAAACTATAATAAGCATTATAAATGGCTTTTATAAAGGGAACGGTTGTTACCAGCCCATAATAAGAGCTACCGCCTAATGTAAAAATATAGATAAAGCAAGAAGCCATAAAAATAGTTTTATAGCTTAACTTTTTATGCAGCAGATATATAAACATCGTCGCCGAAAGTAATGCGGGCAAATACCAAATAGTAAGATAACTACCTTCAAAAAAGAAGTCCTTTACATATTCAAACACACTGTGCACTGTAAAGCCTTTTCTTACCCATTCTATTATAACGAAAATAAAGTATACCGCACTCCAAATCAGATACATAACCGCTATGCGTGAAAGATATTTCTTAATATATTCCTTCTTTTCATTGCTTCCTAATGCATCTAACTTTTTAAAGGAGAGAAATCCGCTTGTTAAAAAGAAAAAAGGTACAGCTATTACCGTAACTATATTTCTAAAGCCAAAGGTTAACGCCTTACTATAGCTTGCAAATGGCGCTGTATGTAAAACAATAATAAGTATTGCGCATATAAATTTAGCCACATCAAGTGATTTATACTGCTTCATACATTAAAAGCTCTCCTTTTATGATATAAAAATATTCGAGCAGTGGGACGGCTTGCGTTTTTCTTGGTCGGGCAATTCATTCATATAGTTTTGGCCGAAGCGTGAGCGTAAAAACTCATCATACTCTTTAACCGCATAAAACTTTTTATCTCTGAACGGTAATTCTACCAACTCATCATACAACTCAGCCTTCAAGGGTTTGAAGTTTCTGTTGGGGTTGCAAATTTCATACCTATAGCCTGTTTTCTTCTTATCATACTTTGTACATACCTTTCTGTGTAAATAAATCAACATTTCGATAGGTAATAACGCCAGAGTCTTATATATTATTTTCTTTGCTGTCGGAAAACCGGCCAGACTAAAGCTTAGTTTTGCTTTTCTGCCACCTGTCAAAACCCCGCTCATTGAGCAATGCTTTTTAAACGAAGAAGGCTTTACATTATCTATTGGGAAAATATCAATAAATATACCGTGATTCATACTTTTTATATGACTGTATTCATAATCATATATTTTGGCATCGTTAAAACACAGCTTTGCAAAATTCAGTGGGAATTCCTTAATATTGTTATATGATTGAACCGAATAGCATTCTTTAAGCTCGATAGGTGCCACAGTTAAAAACCTTTCATATTCTTCGCGCAGCATAATTACATCAATATCATCATCCCAAGGAACAAAATTCTGATATTTTACAGCACCAAGCAAGGTGCCGCCTTCCATAGAATACTTAATGCCGTGTTTTCGGCAAATTCTATCAAATTCTACGAATATATCATAAACTAAATCTTGAAGTTCACTCAATTCGACTTTTCTCATAATTACCCCTTTTAATATGCTTTTTTAATTATACCAATTATCTTTCAGCATTGCGGCTTTACTACATACGCCGTTATTAAACAATTTATGTGCATCTCCGTCACCTAAAATGCACTCCGATAATTCTATAATTTTTTGTGCAGCGTTTTCGGCATTCCATTCCTCGACTATTGTTTTATAGGCACTCTCTGACATTCTTTTTCTCTCATCACTGTTTTCAAGTAACCATTTCACCTTTTTATAAAGGCTGTCTATGTCTTTGTCCTTATATATCAAACCGTTCTCGCTGTCTTTAATCAAAAAAGGCACCGAGCCTATAGCGTGATTTGCCACAACTGCGCATGCCGAATTCATAGATTCATTCAAAACGGCGCCCCAGCCTTCGTTTCTGTCAGATGTGAATATATGTATTTGTGATTTTTCCATATACTCTCTGACACTATCCGACGGTACACTGCCTAAAATATGAATATGCTCTTCCAGTCCTTGTTCTTTTACTGATTGTTTAATTTCATCTAATTTGATGCCGTTTCCAATCATAGTTATTTCAAAATCATAACCGTCTTTTTTCAGCCTTTTTCCAATTTCAACAGGTATCTCCGGATGCTTCCAGTCTATGTATCTTGCAACCCAGATAATCGAGTTCTTTTTCTTTTCTTCAATTAACCTTTTGACATCCTTATATCTGTTTGTTTTTGGAAAATACCCCCATTTAAAAAATTTATCAGGGGTCTTTGTAAACATATTAATATCTTTGGATGTATAGGCACTTGCACACAGATAATACTGCTTCTTGTTTTTCATTTTTACATATTTTTTGTGCATTCGCATTATTACATTTGGAAGCAGAGCATATAAAGCACTTTTTTTAAATAGCCTTTCTGCATAAATAAAGGTCAATTTATTTTGCTGTAGCCTTTTTTCTATATACCTATGGTCCGCTGAGCCGAATATTACAGCATCGGCTTCTTCACATAGCTTCAAAGCCCGTTTTTCTTCTTGTTCGCTTTCATACACCCTGACTACATAAGGATACAATTCGTTTAATTCTTTATACCCCAGATTTTTTTGTTCTTCATCTGTAGAGCGCATTACAATTAAATGAAAATTGTCACCTAATTTTTTGTACATTTCATCGCAGAACGGCGTTTGGTGATGCGTAAGAAAATTAGTTAAAAGTACTACTGTCATTTTTTCACTTAAAAGCCCCTTGTAAATATCTATAACTCTTTGTAATTTTTATCTCTATTAGGTATTATTTTTCAAAATATCTTCATAGAGCTTACAATATTTGTTAGTGTTTTTCTTCTTTTCAAACATACGGGTTGAATATTCACGACAATTACCACTATAATATGCTTTACCGTTTTCCAAAACCCGTCTTATTTCGCAAAGTGCCGACTGGATGCTGTAATCCGATACTACGCCACCCCTGACATTGTTCACCAATTCAGGACTGGCGGTTGAATTAAAGCAAACCACAGGGGTTCCGCAAGACATTGCTTCTGCAACGACCAAGCCAAAGGTTTCTTCTAATGATGGTTGAAAAAGCACATCTGCCATAGAATAAAATTGTGCCAATTCTTCTGTTGAATATATATTGGGCACGCAAACTACATTATTAGGCAGTCTTTTTTTGTTTTTTTCACTTATTCGCCCTAATACAACAATTTGTTCGTCGTTCCCTATAAGTTGTGATAGTTCAACAATCTTGTCAAATCCCTTTTCGGCAGACCATATACTTGCCACACATAGTATTATTTTTTTATTATCAGGATTGTATTTATTTTTTAACTCTGTGTAATCCTTAGGTGCAAATACAGTTGTATCTACCCAGTTATAAATGCAATTAATCTCTTTTGCATTATTAAATACAGGTGCCTTCTCTGCCTGCCGTGAAATCCACTTAGAAACACCTACAACATATAAATTATTTATAGAAGTAAACAGTTTTATTTTTTCACTGTGCAAAAAATGTGTTCTGTCAAAAAACCAGCTCTTGTTATATTTTTTTATACTGGGACACTTTTGACATTCTGTCTGCCACTTTAAACAATTATCGGCAGTATAATGACAACATTTCCCCGTAAAAAACCAGCAATCATGCAGTGTTACTACCAATGGTATTTCTTTTTTTGCTATATACTTCATTAACATAGGAAGGTTAATATAATTTGCGTGTAAATTATGTAAATGTATAATATCTGGTCTGATTTTATCTACTTCATTTAAAAAACGCTTTGTACTGAAATAGGAAAAATACCCCTGTTTCCCAAACACTCTTGACAAAAAGCCGTGTGCTTTCCAATCAAGTTTGTTTCCTATTTTATATACATTTTCTTTATTGGGACCTTTTGTTGTGGCAACAAAACTTTTTATTCCTTTTTTATCCGCTTGCTCACAAAGTTCATGGACAAACCTTCCCGTACTACCTATTTTATAAACAGCATTAATGTGTAAAACTGTCATACCATCCTCCGATAAATAGAAGATTTATTAAATCCCTTTTTCCCAAAACATTTTGAAATCTGCAAATGCTCCGCTATTGATTCGGTAAATAAATAAGGAAATTGCAAGTAGTATAAATATAATTTCAATAAGTTTTTTATATCTGGGGGTTATGTCTTTTAATGCCGCCGGGAATAACAGCATTAAAAAATAAAAGAAGTAAAAGCTTATTCTTTCATAAATCTGAACAGATGTGAAACGGCAAAGATAAATCACAAGGCCTAATACAGATAAAACAAACGGGCTAAAGGTTTCCTTTTCTTTAAGATGTCTTGAAAGCAACAGTGTCCCGCCTATTGCTAACATATATATGAGTATTGTAACCAGTCCGCCGCTATCAAATACCCCTTCACCAAAGTAGGTTTCTTCGGTAAGCTCATCATAGAACATAACGAACGAATCGGCATAGCTTAGAATAACCGCAACTGCGGCAACTAATACACTTACCGATTTCCAGTTAAACTTCATATTACAAATTATATAAACAAATATAAAGATAACCGAGCTTTTGTGGAATAATACAGCCATGAAAATCAACAGTAAAAAAGGTATTATTCTTTTACGCTTGGCGTATTCATACGACAAAAGACAAATTGACATAGCCAGGCTTTGTCTAAGCCCATTCATCATAAATGTCATTGAGCCAAGACAAATGAAGGTAAGCCAGGAAATCGCTTTATCTTCGGAATTTTTCCAGATAAACCGTGCTACTAATGTCATCATTATAGCGGTACTGATGAGCATATACCATTGTGCGCTCGGTAATATTTTAGCCAAGGACCAGGTATAAAAACTAAATCCGATTTCCGAAAATAGCCAATTACCATCGAATTTAAAATACTCATTAAAATGTGCATATTTTTTTGCTGTTAGAAATGATGTCATGTATATTTCCGTATCGGTCGTACCGGTATACCGGCTTCTTAAACCTATTACAAAAATCAAGGCCGCTAATGTAAGCAGCATAAACGCTCTGACGCGTGTTTTCTCATTTTTTTCGGGTTTTAGTAAGAAATTCAGAACAACAACCCATATCGGTAGTGATAGAAGTAAAAACATTAAAAATACTCTTTCCTTTTATCTAAACTTATGATAAATGTTTTTTGCAAGTCGCTTCAGTCTGTTATTTATACGAATTGTATTACATTTAACAGCATTTATTTTAATACCGTTTTCAATAAGGTGACGGTGTATTGCGGTACTGTCTCCCCTATTGCAGCAACTTGAATAATAATAAAGTGTTTGAAAAAAAGAAGCCTTTGCATTAGCGGTTTTCATAATTTCAAACAACTGTCGGACGGTTATATTGGCTTCGGTCGAATGTAATTCCTTTTGTTTTACAGTCACCTGCATACTGTGAACTCGGTTATAGACTAATTTTTCATTATCAAAATAAAAATCCATACCGTAAAATGCAAATTTAAGCCACAAATTCCAGTCAAGCACAAATCGCATGGCTTCATCAAAAAAGCCAAATCTATTAAATGCAGATTTTGGAATTAAAAGTCCGCACCCGTTTGGACAACATCCAAACAGAAAATACCGGAACGCCTTATCTGAGCAATAAAAGCCTTTGGCTTTGCGGCCGGGATGCGCAATTCTATTGCCGTTTGAATCTATAAGTGCGCCCGAACTACTGATTATAGTATTCTCCATATCAAGATTAAAGATGGAATACATAGCCATTTGCTTTTCCAGCTTTTGTGGAGCATATAAATCATCGTGGGAAAGCCAGGAAATAAACTCGCCTTTAGCTTTTTTAATTCCGTAATTGAGAGCTGACGCGCAACCGCCGTTTTCTTTTTCAAAATACACTATTTTATCTTTGTATTTTTCACAGATTGCTCTACCGTCGCCGTCATCGGTTGAGCCGTCGTTAACCACAATAATCTCAACATTACTATAGGTTTGAGATAGCGCGCTATTTATTGCTTGCTCAATATAGTTTGAACCGTTATAAAGCGGAATCACTATACTTATAAGCGGTTTATTCATAATACACCCCTATTTTTAAGCATAAGAATTACAGATGTCATTAAATATGTAGGTAGGCTTAAAGAATGTTTGATAAAGAAAAAATAGATTTTCCATTTTAGTCCTAAATACTTTAAGCTGAAATTTTTATAGGCGGCTTTAAAGGTTTCATCCTTTAATACGCTTCTTATTTCGTTGTATTTAACATTGAAAGGTGCCTTATTACGAAGCGCATTGAAGGAAATTTCCATTGTGCTGAAAACCAAACGGTTGTTATAGGCTTCGCGGAAAAATTCCCACTCATTCACTTCAAAAATCTTATTTTTGAGTTTTTCAAACAAAACATGTTGCCTTGCAACATAATTTTTTCTGTAATTTACTGTTGCGGCGGTTTCGTTTGTTTTTCTGTAGTGATAAAAAGGCTTATCTATAAACTCAAATCTGTTAACATCCATAAAAACACAGAAGTTAAACAATCCATCTACAAAGGAGCCGATTTCCTTGATGTTGGTAAATCTGGTGTCGCTTTTTCTCAACAGCTCTGTGCGATACATATTAAATCCGCAGGATGCCAAGAAATTCATATTTTCTGGGTGAGCTACCTCGGTGCCTGTAAGGCCTAAAATCTGGCGACAGACTGTTTTGCACTCGTCCCCTTCATACACCCTTTCTTCTAAAAAGGTGTTCCGCTTTGGTAACTGCTTATTTGCAAACTCACGCACATAGTTAAACTTTATTACATCTGTTTGGTTAGTAATAGCGTGGCTTACCAATGTTTCAAGCGCATCGTGGTCGAGCCAATCGTCAGAATCAAGGAACATTATATACTCGCCCTTAGCTGTTTCAATGCCCATATTTCTTACCGACGCTGCACCGCCGTTTTCTTTATGTATTACTTTAATTCTGCTATCCGTCTTTGCTAACTTATCGCAAAGCTCACCGCTATTATCAAGTGAGCCATCGTTTATAAGCAGAATTTCAATATCCTTGAATGTCTGACTCGTTACCGAAGTTACACACTTTTCCAAATATTTTTCTGTGTTATATATGGGTATTACTACCGTAACCATATTGTTAATCACCTAAAATCTCCCGATATATTTTAGTAAGGGCATCCATTGATGCGGCCACCGTAAAATTCTTTGAAACGGTCTTGTTATATTCTCCTACCGTCTGTTTAAAGATATCATCATAAACTATTCGCCTGATTCCGTCAGCAAAGCCCTTGTAATCAAGCGGATGATACTTAAAGCCTGTTTTTCCGTTTTCGGAATAGTCATTAATCCCGTGTCGGTCCGATGTAAGTATTGGAAGACCTGCCGCCATAGCTTCGATTGAAGCCAGTCCCAAGCCTTCGCGAAGAGAAGGAAACGCATATACATCAGCGCCCCTTAAAAGAGCAGGAACATCCCGTCTGTAGCCCAAAAAATGAACATTGCTCTGAACATTAAGCTCGGCCGCAAGTTTTATAAGCTCGTCCTTAAGTGGACCGTTACCCGCAATAAAATAGTGTATATTGCTATCATTCAGGTAATGCAATGCCCTGATTATAACCTGATGATTTTTATTTTTATTAAGCTCGCCTACCGACATTACCGTTTTAGCGCTGTCGGGTAAAGAAAACTCGGCCTTTATATCGGTTGCCGTATCGGTGTTTTCAAAACGGCTAAGGTCAATTCCGACACCGGGGATGTATTTGACACTTTTTGCCTTAAATTTTTCGTGTGCTACGGCATAATCCATTTTATTAATTGTAATAAGGGTATCGGTGTATCTTGAAAACCATTTTTCAATTGGGTACCACAACACCCAATTCTTTTTAGAGCCGCCCTTAAAGAAGTGAAAGCCGTGGGCTTCGTATATAACCTTTAGCTTACCTTTTTTGCGTTTTTTATTTGCCGCTATTCTTGTAAGTATAGAGCCTACAGGCGTATTGCAGTGAACAACATCATAATCCCCATTATTTATAATATGCGCCAGCTGTTTATATGCCTTTATGTTTTTAAAACTAAACGGAGAACGCGAAAAGGGAATGTTAAACTTTTCACCCTTTATATCAAGAAACAAATTAGGCTTTTCGCTTAAATTATCTCTTGCCGCTACATCCAAGCCATAGCTGTTTTCGGTAAGCCAAGCAATCAGCGGCTTATGAAACTGCGCTATGTGGCTTTGAACGGTGGCTACCAACAATACTTTTTTCATAAAAGCTAACCTTTCAGATTGTTTTTTATAACACTAAATAGCCTGTCGCTATTTCCGTCCCCTACAAAAGAATTATGCGGGGTTACTATAACATTAGGCATACTCCATAACGGACTGTCATTTTTTAGCGGTTCTTCTTCAAATACATCTAAAACCGCGGCAGACAGCTTTTTGTCGTTTAATGCGGTCAACAGTGCTGCAGTATCTACAACACCGCCGCGCGCTATATTTACAAGCACCGCTCCCGTTTTCATACAGTCAAACATTTTACTGCTAAAGAGATGCTCTGTTTCTTTAGTTAGCGGTAAAGTCAGGACTACTATATCGGCGTTTCTTAGCTCATCCTTTAAATCATCAAGACGGACTATTTCTATGTAATTGGCGTCATGTCGTGGAAAAAGGTCCACGCCGCGTACATTACTGCCAAATGCCGAAAAGCGCTTTGCACATTCTGTACCGACGCTACCCGCACCCACTATTAAAACATTTTTGCCGAAAAGCTCAACTACTTCGCGGTTTTTAACCCATTCGCCCTTTTTCTGATTATCATAGAAAAATCGACTTTTCTTGTAAATATCAAGCACTCCTGACAGCGCATACTCCGCCATAGGTATACTGTAAACACCGCGCGCGTTGAATACCTTAATGCCACGCTCATTTATTCTGTCCATAGGCAGTCTGTCAAGTCCTGCGCTTGTTACCTGTATTGCTTCAAGTGCAGTGAATTTATCAATATCGTGATACAAAAACAAGCCGTTACAAATTATAGCTTCCGCAAGATAAGCACTGTCGGGCAATTCATCCTTTTCGTTTTGCATAAAGCAAATATCATACCCTAAAGAGGTTAAATATTCGTATTGCTCATCTGTGTATTTCCAGGCGCCCGTTATCAATAACTTTTTCATAGCGTTTCAACAATTCTTTCTACTGCTTCTTTTACTTTTTGCTTGTTGCAAAGATAATCTTCGGCATTCTCGCATACAGTTTCTTCTTCGCGTATTAGCTTAATGCCGTTTTCAAACACATTACTGATTTCATCTAAATTAGTAATCTTGGATGTATTACAAAAGCTGCGGGACAAAATAACTCTTGTAGAGCCGAGCCTGTAATGCTCCTTAAGCACCATTTTACCGGGCAGTAAACCGCCCTCCAGAGATGCTAGTCCCCCAAAGCCGTACGGTATACCTTTTGCTTTGAATTTCTCTATAAGCTTATCAACCGTACCGTCGGCTAAAAGCTGAAACATAAATTTCATACCAAGACCTAAGCTTAAATCGTTAAGACCTATGTAAATTTCATCTATACCATCTATTTTTAGAATTTCATCAATATTTTCTGCCGCTTCGGGCGTTTCTACCAAAAGCATTGTTTTCGCTCTGCCACCTACCAGAGAAATAAATGTTTCTACTTCTCTTGCCGTTTTGAAATACGGCAGCATAATAATATCTGCACCGTTTTCAACCACAGCCTCAATTTCTTCCTTTGATGCGCCGTAATCCCTTGCGGCTTCGTGAATCGGATTAACACGAACCAACAACTCTGCCTTTGTTAGAATCTGTGATAATTTTTTTACATCATCGGTTGTGTGCCTTGACTGAACAGTGTCCATACCGCCCTGACGGATGTCTTTCCCAATATACTCAAGGTCAACAAAGATTCTGTCCACGCCGGTGTTTTCGGCAATTTTGGCTACATCAGAATCATTTGTTATGTACATAAGCTTTAGCGACATATCCTTATCCTTCTAACCTTTTAATTTTTAGTCACAGTATCTTTTGTAACTTCTTCTGTTTGCTGACTGTCTGTAGTAACGAGTGAAGCGCCTATATTTTCGTTATCGGAATTTTTAAGTACCTTAAAGATGGTCAAAAGAAAAATCCTGCAGTCAAGTAGAAACGATACATTTTCCGCATACCATACATTAAGCTCTATTCTCTTGTGCCATTCAACCGTTTTGCGACCATTAACCTGTGCCCAGCCCGTAATACCTGGACGCACAGAGAACATTCGCTTTTGTTCTTCTGTATATTCGGTAAACGGCCACGGATGATATGTAAGCGGCGGACGGAAGCCTATAAAGCTCATATCACCTTTAATAATATTTATGCACTGCGGTAATTCATCAAGGGATGTCTTTCGTAAAAAGTTGCCCACCTTTGTGATTCTCGGGTCATTATTATCAGAGTACACCCCCGCCGCTTCGGCGTTTACAACCATTGTTCTGAACTTGTACATATTAAACTCTTTGCCGTTCTTGCCTAAGCGCGTTTGCTTAAAGATTACAGGGCCTTTAGAGTCAATTTTTACAGCAAGTGCTACGAGCAGCAGAATGGGTGACGCAACAACAAAAATCACCGCCGCCAAAATAACATCAAAAAGCCGTTTGAAAAAGCCTTTATACATACCGAAATTTCTCCATATCTTATGTAATATTTAAAAAGGGTATAACCAGCGCATTTAATCATACAGTATATATTATAATTTAATTTTTACAATAAGTCAAGCAAACTACAAACAATACCGTTTTGCGACAGAAGCCGTCTGACAGTAACCATTTTTTATGCTATCTATATTAATATTTTCTGTTTCACCCATTTGCACGAAATTTCGACATACCGTAAATGTTAAGATTTGATAAAACAAATTGGGTTTTATAAGTTCAAACCAGTTCGTGTCATTTCATAGCATAATTTGTAAAAGCCTAAATATTAAGATTTAATATTTAGCAACCTCATTTGTTGAGGTTGCTTTTTTTATTTTTACTGGTTTGCAAAATCCCTAAAAATCCACTTTTTGTTTTTAGAGGTGGAAACGGATGTCGAACAAGGAATTACTAAAACTTATAGAAGAATATCAAAATCATCAGATGGAAAATTTTCATTTAATATATGAGACATTTTATAAGCTGATACTCCTGTATGGCGGGCGTATTGGTGAAACCGAAGCGTCTCAAGATTTAAGTGGTTTTCTCGTTGAAATCCTTTTTAAGATTGATACATCAAAATTCAAAAGAGATGACTCTGAAGATGTTAAAAGATATATTGCTGTATGCTTACGTAATGAATATTATGCAATGCTTAAAAGAAAGCAGTTTTCGGTAATTTATTGTGATGAGCTTACTTACGATATACCCGAAAATACATATAACCCCGAAAATAAAATATTTATTAGGGAATGCTTGTCTGCTGTAACAGACACCCAAAGAAAAATTCTTGTTTTGCGATACGGTTATGGGTTTTCCGATTCTCAAATAGCAGAAAAGCTACATATAAGCCGTCAGGCAGTTAGTAAGGCAAGAAAAAAGGGCCTTGAAACATTAAAAAACCTTTTGCAAGATTAAGGTTTACAAAACTGCACACTGTTTTCTATTTGTTATTAAAAGCATTGCAAATCGCCCAAAACGTGCTGAAGGCGTTAAAAGCCGCATGGAAACCGTCAACTGACGTTAAAAGGAGTTACTTATGGCTGAAAAACTTTTTACTCAAACAGAACTAAACAAAATAGTGGCATCCCGACTTAAACGCGAACGCGAACGCTTAGCACGGGACTTTGAAAAAAAGTTAAAACGCTGTATGGCATCGGTACACTTGCAGCTTTACCAAGAGCTTTGTTCGTTAGAAAAAGAAATAAATCCCGAACGGAACGACACCGATTTGTCGAAAATTGACCTTGAAGATTAGGCGGGAAGAAATTTCTAAGTAAACGGCAAATAGAAAAGAACGGAGGAAACCGAATGACTGAAAATATTCAGGTTAAATGCTTGCTGGATAGATATTGGAATCCTGCAACAAAAGAATACGAAGGTACCGAAAAAAACGGTACTTTGATAAATATTTCCATGCAGAGCGCCGATGAAGATTCAAGCCGCGCAATTCCCGTAGGAATTGTTATACTTGAAGATAATTCACTTGTCAGCGTTCCTGTGGAATTCATAACAAAAATAACAGAAAATTAAGGAGATAACAAAAATGAACAGACTTTCTGCAAACAACACTAAATTTTATTACAAAAACGGCACAGCCGCAGATTTTACCGAGATTGAATATCTTATGGAAGTTCCCGAATTCGGCGGCACACCCGAAAAAATCGATGTAACAGTTTTATCAGATAAAACAAAGCGCTATGTACCTGGTATTAATGACCTTGGCGACCTTGTCTTCAAGTTCCTTTATGACAATTCTTCAGCGAGTGCAAACTACCGCGTGCTCAAGGGTCTTGCTGATGCAGGTACATCCGCAACATTTAAACTCGAATATCCCGATGGCACTTCTCATCAGTTCACTGCCGTACCTGCAGTTAAAATGGATGCAGGCGCAATTAACGGCGCTCTCACCTTTAGTGCAACTATGATGTTGCAAAGCGATATTACCGTTGGTAACCCCGCTTAATTTATAAAACAATTCCGCGGCAAATCTGCCGCGGAATACTCTGAAAAAAGAAAGGAAATCATTTATGAATAAGTTTTACACACTAACTGTCGGCGAAAAAACATACAATATGCGTCTAACCGCATCGTCTATTATGTCAATAGAAAAGAAACTCGGGAAACCGCTTTTTAAGGCGCTTGAAGAAATCCAAGAAAATATGATAGAAACCGTCACCGCAATTATTTGGGGTGCAATGCAGCCCTTGAATTCAGGTTTCACATTTGATATGGCTGCCAAATTGTTTGATGATTATATAGATGAAGGTCATTCTATTGAAGAACTTATGCAGGAAATTAACGGCTTATTCGAGGTTTCCGGTTTTTTCAGGAAAGGTCAGGCAGAGTAGAACCTGACCTAAAAAACGATTTGGTGGAAAGCCTTGCCCGCTCGGCTATCTGGGCGGGCTTAAATTTTAATGAAATTTCACACCTCACACCGCATGAAATACAAACGGCGGTCGAAATTGAATCCGACCGCCAAAAAGATTTTTATAAAATGTTAGCCTATATAGTATACACAGGTGCTTCCCTTTGCGCTGTTGGCTTTAACAATCCCAAACAATTCCCAAGCATTGAACAGGCTTTTCCTAACCTTTTTGAAAAGGAAGAACAACAAAATTGGGTGGTTATGAAAGAACGTGTTGAAGCCTTTTCTAAAGCTAAAAACAAACATATTTAAATATACAAAAAGGTGACAAGAGAACCGTCCCCTTGTCACCTCTGATGAATATATCGCAAAACTGTCAGAAAATAACCATCATCATCTACTGGTTCGCTTTTAAATCTATCTTGAAAAAGATGACCGATACGGCGGTACTTCCAATTATACCAATACACATAACTACCGGCAATTCTCTTTAGTATAAGGGTTAAATCTTCTTTACCCTCTTTCAGCAAAATATGTACATGATTTCCCATTAAACAATAAGCGTATACAACATATTCGCACTGTTCTCTATATCTTAATAAAGTTTCGATGAAGCGTTGCATGTCTTCTTTGTCTTCAAATATTTGTTGCCTATTAATCCCACGCAACATAATATGATATATTCCACTGTCACTTTTCTTTCGAGCCGTTCTAGGCATTTATAATCACCATATAAACAATAACATATTTGCTAAAAATTGTCAAGAAAAAAGGAGACAAGAGAACCGTCCCCTTGTCACCTCCACCCTGTCTCTGCCTCGATTATACCTATATCCACCAATTTCGTTAGAAAATCAATATATTTCTTAGGATATGCATTGTTCAAATTCAGCAAATAAAACTGAATAAATGAAGTAATTTGTTGGTTGAAATTATCTTTATATACAAGTTTTAAATAGTAATTTTGAGATAATGCAGTACCCATGCCCTCGAAATTTTGCTCCAGTGTAAATGAAATTATGTTATCGATAGGTATAGAAAGAACTTCAAAGTTGTCAGAGTAAGGATTAAAAACGATTTTTTTGTTATAAGCTTTAAAAATGAATTTACCATTAATGTTTAGAGTTGGTGAACGTACATAGAGTTTATCTGCAAACAGTGGTACTTCTTGCGATTTTAAGTTACCGTTATTCGTGTTGAATACCGTCTTATTAAACAACTGTATTAGTTCTTGACACTCTTTTGCATTTTTGGAAAGTGATATATAACAGTTTATACTAAAATATAATTTCTGCACGATATTTTGACCATTTGCAAACTCGATAGATATATTATTTTTTTTACAGTTGGATTGTGGAAAATCGGATAAACTAATAATTTGTGAAAATTCCTCACCGCAACATGTGATTTTGATAATAGATGTAAAAGGTATTTCAAAATATACTTCAGCATATCCTTTTAGACTAAAAATATCAGGGTCATAGAGACTTCGTATGATAAATTTGTCTTTTGTTAAATACAAAATTAAATAGCCAGCATTTTTATATCCGTATTCATCATGATTCGTACAAGCAACTTTATACCTTGCCACAGTTTCTTCGGGGTCAGCATATACTTTGTTTCTCTCTAATTTTGAATAATTATAACTCATTTTTTCATCTCACTTTAAAAAATTTAGGAGGTTATAAAATTGGAAAATGTCAATACTCTTACTCAAATATTAACAGAATTAAAAACAATTACACAAGAAATCACTAATTCCACACCTTTTGAAAACTTCTTTAATGGCTTGGATGAGGGCTTAAGCATTTTTAACGGTTTAAATGATGCTAGCAAAAACTATCAAAAAAATATAAAACCATTAGTTGACGGAATATCAAACATATCATCCACATTGAAAGACAGCACTATTGAATTAATAAAGAATACGACTGCATGGGTTTCCCAAGCCGCACAAACATCAACGTCAACTATTGCCACCTGGGCTCATGATACCGCTGTAAAAGTCTTAAACTCATCGCTCGTACAAAATACAATAGAATTATTTAAAAATATAGCCGCATGGGTATCACAAGCAGCACAAACAGCGGCCGCTACAGTCGCGACATGGGCGCAAAATGCAGCACAAGGCGCTTTGAATGTAATTACTCAGGTTGGGACAGCGCTACAATCCGCTTTAAACTTTGTTATGTCAATAAATCCTATTGCTCTAGTAGTAATAGCTGTTGTTGCACTTGTTGCTGCTTTTGTTTTGCTTTGGAATAAATGCGAAGGATTTAGGAACTTTTTTATCAATATGGGAGAAGCAATTAAAAATGGTATAAATGTGGCCGTTGGGTTTATTAAAAATATTTTTAGCACCGTTGTTTCCTTCATAAGTGATAAAGTAATTCAACCTATTTCTAATTTCTTTTCTAATTTATGGTCGGGAATAGGAGATGGTGTCAAATCCATGGTAAATATTGTTATTGGCGCTTTAAACGGAATGATAAAGGGATTCCTAGCACCATTCAATCTAATTATAGACGGTCTAAATCTAATACCCGGAGTCAATATTAAAAAATTATCTATTGCCATACCAAAACTCGCCACCGGTGGTTTCCCATCAATGGGACAGATGTTTATTGCGCGAGAAGCAGGCCCTGAGCTTGTAGGTACAATAGGCGGCAGAACTGCAGTTGTAAATAACGACCAGATTGTTGAATCGGTATCCGCAGGCGTGTATAACGCTGTGCGCGCCGCACTTGGAAGCGGACAAGCCAACAACCAAAAGGCCGTTATCACACTTGATAAACGCGTGCTTGGTGAGTTCACAATCGGTTATATAAACGGAAAGACTAAAGAGACGGGTTTAAGCCCGATATTAGTGTGAGGTGAAACAATATGAATAAATTAACACAAAACTATACCATTGACGGCAAGAGCATTTACGAGCCGCATCTGCAAATGTCCGAAACAGTGGAAAGTATGCTTGACGAAAATTCAGGTGCAACCGATGACGGTGTTATGCATGTGAGATGGACAAGGTCCGCTGTACATAAATATTCTTTACAGTATAACATTATGACCGCCGCAGAATATGATTATATGAAAGACCTACTGCTTGGAAAAACCTTTGTATTTAAGTTCCCCTACTGTGCAGAACAAAAACAAATAAATGCCTACTGCACATCCTACGGCGGAGTATTGTCCCGAGTAGATGAAAACGGCGGTATATATACCGCTGTGCAGTTTGAAATTTGTGAACTGTAAGGGGGAAGCTTTATGTCTGATAATATTATACACCAAAATGTCTTCGAATGCAACGATTTATTGCTAAATGATACCAATATTCAGGGCGGAGTTACGCTTACACAGTCGGTAAACAGCGGCGAAGGGCTTATTCTTGGAAGTTGTCCTGCCGCAAAGGTGGAATTTAATATACTTGACCTTGAAAACAATATACCCAATCCCCAAGGTAAAGAATTCGTATATTTTCGAAACGGTAAAAAAATAGGCTACTTTACGGTGGAGACTGCCGAGCACATTAAAAATGTAGGTTGGAAAATAACAGCATACGACCGAATGATGAAATTTGAAAAAACGGTAGATGCTTTTATAGGGAAACTCAAAGACAGCTTTACCCTAAGCGAATTGTTTGTAGAGCTTTGCGAATCTGTCGGTGTTGCTGCGGCAAATACCGCTTTTACAAACGGAGAACTCACTTTTTATAAAAATTTTGAAGGCAGCGATATAAAGGGCAGAGATATGCTTTACTGGATTGCCGAAGCCGCAGGCTGCTTTGCATACATAAATACAGACGGTTTAGCAGAGTTAAAGTTCTATGATACTGCAAATGAAATTGATGAGGAAAAAATAATAACTAATGCCGATTATATAAGCTACTCGGTTTTAGAAACCAACACACCGATTATTAATAAGCTACAGATTCGCTCAACCGAAGATGACATAGGTACAATTATTTATGATAACACGCTCGATGAAGATGCGGAGTATAACGCATACATTATTGAGGGTAATCCGCTGTTTTACATAGGCACGGGTGAGCAGACCGCAGAAAACGATAACAGTGCCACAATAAAACAGGCGGCTGAAAATATCTTCAACAAAATCAATAATTTTACATATATGCCATTTGAATGTGAACTATTCGACTGCGAAAAGGTGCCCGAAATAAGTGACACTATTTGCATAAGAACATCAGACGATCAGATTATTAAATCTGTTGTCATGAATAAACTGCAAAACGGTATGAAAGTAAGTGTGTCTGCAACAGGTAGTGCTGAAAAAAACAACCTTACAAGCCTTAATATAAGCATAAAGCAGAAAAACAACAAAACAAATGAGCTAAAACGCACATTAGACAGTACATTATCAAGAATCAGCGCCCTTAATAACAGTAATAATTTTTCACAAAGTACTATCGAGCAGACCAACAATAATATAACCGCCTGTATAACAAAAACAGAAGAGCTGCAAAATGCACAGTCTGATTTAGAGAGTAAAACCGCAAATATTGAAAGCACTCTCAATTCAGGAGTATCAAAGGTGGTTACCACTTCGGTAGTAATTGACGACACAGGTATTATTGTAGGTAATACCGACTGCGATATGCAGACACAAATGACACCCGATTCCTTTAAGGTGCTTGACAAAAATAAGAATGAGCGAATTAATGTTTCTGCTGTAGGCACCAAGCTGCAAAAAACCATAATTGAAGATGATTTAACTGTCGGTGCGGTAAAAATTATAAAGCGTAACGACGGTGCAGATTTTGTATTTATTGGAGGTGAAAATTAATGGCAACTTATATAAGTCAGACAATGACAACCAGCAACCAAAGAGTTAATTACAGAATAGTTGTAAACACTTCGTCACAGAGCATAGAAAACAATTCAACTACTATGAACATTCAGGTACAGGCATGGAGAAACAATTCGGGCTACACAACATCAGGCTCGGGTACCTGTTACTGCCGCATACAAGGCACTCTGTATTCAAATGCGGTATCTGACTCGCAAAAAATAACCGAGTACAGCTACACAAAGTTATTCGAAAAAAATATTACCGTACCGCATAACCCAGACGGTAGCTGTACACTTAAGCTATCATCATATATAAACCATTTTGCATTTTCTACAAGCGAGCAGTACTACAACATAACATTGCCCACAATTCCAAGGGTGAGTAGTCCGACTCTCAGCAAATCTGAATTTGACATAGGTGAAAAAATTGTTATTAATACCAACCGCGTTAGTAACAGCTTTACGCATACCATACTCTTAAAAAAAGCGGACGGCACTTACCAAACCATCGCTGAAAATATTGCCGAAAGTTATGAATGGCAAACTGATAGTACTCTCTATGTGCAATGCCCTAACAGTCCGTATTTCTCATCGGTAATAGTTGCAAAAACCTATAATGACAGTACATATATAGGCGAAAAATCGGTTAATTTCACAGCCAAGGTTACAGACAGTAATCCTTCATGTGACGGCATTTCTTATACTCAGATTAACGAAACTGTTAAAAATCTTGTAGGCAACGAAAAAGATATTATACTTACAAAATCGAAGCTAAAAATCACCTTTCATAATGTGGAAGCCAAAAACTCTGCTTCAATAAAAAAATATCACGTACAAATAGGAGAAAAATTGTATGCGAGCGAAAGCAACGATTTTACCATAACCGACATACCCAACGCCGAAAAAATTTACGGTTGGGTTGAAGATAGCCGAAAAAACGATTCTTCGGCTGATAAAAAGGAAACAACCCTTGGCACCATATATAATTACTCACAGCCTACCATCAGTAATTTACAGTTGCACCGACAAAACGATGTATACGAAAACACTTATTTGATTTTTAATGCAGAAGTTTCAGAAATAATCGCTATAAATTCAGCTTATCGCATTTACTGGCGACATAAGGAAAGCGACGCTACAGACTTTGGAGAACCTACCTATATTGTCGATAACAACAGTTCTCTTAAAAATTATTCTTATAACTCGCTGATTGCCCAGTTGGCAACCGACAAAAACTTCAATTTTGAACTCGTTATAGAAGATTCCTTCGACAGCTACCCGTATACCGTTTTTCTGCAGACTTCACGTCCCGAATTATCTATAAGAAACAATATGGTAGGTATAAACTGTGTTCCGAGAGAAGACAATGGAACCTTACAGATAAACGAAAAAAGCCTTCTTGATTTAACCTATCCCATAGGTTCCATCTATATGAGCATTAATTCCGCTTCCCCTGAAACCTTATTCGGCGGAGAGTGGGATCGCATAAAGGATACTTTCCTATTATGTGCAGGTGATACTTACTCGGCGGGTTCTTCGGGCGGTGCGGCAACTCATAAATTAACAGTTAACGAAATGCCAAGTCACACTCACAAATTTGCACAGCATAGTAATGCCGGAACTTCTAAGGTCTATACGGGTTCAGTATCATATAATCCTATTGTATGGTCATCGGAAAATATCTTGAATACGGGCGGTGACCAGCCACATAACAATATGCCGCCGTATGTTGCCGTTTATTGCTGGAAGAGAGTTAAATAGTATAATGACCGATACAGTAATAATAGCAATTATATCTTTTTTGGGCACCGTACTCGGCACCTTCGGTGGAATTGTAACTTCAGGTAAACTTACAAACTACCGCTTAGAACAATTAGAAAAAAAGGTGGATGCCCACAATAATTTTGCCGTCAAAATCCCCGTTCTTGAAGAACAGATAAAAAGTATCGGAGAACGGTTAGAAAAGGAGAACATCTAAATGAAAATTTCAAAAACAACTATTTTCAGAACTATTTTAATATTTTTGGTAATTATCAATATTATTCTTCGTAAGCTCGGCTTTGACCCTTTACAGATAGGCGAAAACGAAATTGCGGAATTTCTGGAGCTAATTATTGAAATATCATCAATAATAGCAGCCTGGTGGTACAACAACAGTTTCAGTCAAAACGCCTTGAAGGCACAAAATTATTTACAGGAATTAAGAAAGGAAGAAATTGATGTTTAAATTAGCCTTAAACGCAGGTCACGGTGCAAACACTGCAGGAAAGCGATGCTTAAAAAGCATCGACAAAAACGAGACTCGTGAATGGGTGCTTAATAACAGAATTTGCTGTAAAATAGAGAATATTCTATCACAGTATGACGGTATTGAAGTTAAACGAATGGATGACACCACAGGTCAGGTTGACAAGATGATTGCCACAAGAGCAAAAAGTGCCAACTCATTCAAGGCGGATTTATACCTTTCAATTCATCATAATGCAGGAATAAACGGCGGAAGCGGCGGCGGTATAATGGCTTATACCTATCTTAATGTAGATGAAACAACAAGAACTTGGCAAAAATTATTTTACAATGCAGCCGTCAATGCAACAGGTCTAAAGGGAAACCGTGCATCTCCCCTATCAAAAGCCGATTTTGGTGAGTGTAGGATGACTACCATGCCCGCAATATTAATGGAATGTGGTTTTATGGACAGTACAGCCGATACACCCATTATTTTGACGGAACAATTTGCCGATAAAATATCTTCGGCTTTGGCAGGCGTAATTATTGACAAATGCGAATTAACTTCTAAAAACACTTTTGATGCTAATATCAACAGCGACTGTGTAACAGAAAAGGATGAAAAAAATATTATAATTAAACTACTTAATAAAATAATCAGTCTTTTAATGAAATAGTGTAAAAGCCGTTTGGATTTTCGTCCAAACGGCTTTTTATTTTTACTCTTTTATTAAAACCTTTTCAATTTTACCGATAATCATATTGTGCAAATCGTTGTTATACCACTTTTCTAATAACGATTTGTCAATAAATCCGTCGGCGGTAAGGGGCGCTACATACTGCTTTTTGCAGATAATTACAAGCCGTGCTTCATCGAAATACACAGTATTATCACTAAATACGGGTGTTAGCCCCGTCATTTCGGTCTTGTTTACATCCCTACCAGACACCGAGCCGCAAACCTTGTGGATTTGCTTTTGGTCACCGTAAAAGCTTAAAGTAAAATAATCGTTTTTATCAATAAACTCCATTGTATAACGCTGTGGGCGGACGGCAGCAATCACACTGTCATTACCCCACA
Source organism: Acutalibacteraceae bacterium (assembly GCA_045590755.1). Classification (GTDB taxonomy): domain Bacteria; phylum Bacillota; class Clostridia; order Oscillospirales; family Acutalibacteraceae; genus SIG565. The sequence continues at coordinate 63,361 of JAZNRP010000033.1, read as the reverse complement.
TTTCGCCCATAAAGCCCCACGATGCCGTCATCATATTATAATCATCTTTATTGCCTGCGGTTATAAGCATCCATTCGTCCGCTATACTTTTTATAATATTATCTTTTATTTCCTTTGCGCTGATTTCAGAAAAACTCATAAAAACACTCCCCTTTTGGTGATTATATATTATCATATTAGCACTTAAAACTCAATAATGATAATTTTTTCACAAATTAACATTTTGGTGTTGTTTTTTTTCGAATTTTATTATATAATTGTTTGTGTCCGGTCGAATTTTGTAAATGCGACTAAAATACCGAAAGGAGTACATATATGATTATTTCTAAAGAAGTTGAAAATATGTGTCCGCTTGCCAAGGGCGCATACCATGGTCCTGCTCCGATTCCGGAAGAAGGAAAATGGGTTCAGGTTAAGGAAGTAAAAGATATTTCCGGCCTTACACACGGCATTGGTTGGTGCGCACCGCAACAGGGCGCTTGCAAACTCACACTCAATGTTAAAGACGGTGTGATTGAAGAAGCTTTGGTTGAAACCATCGGCTGCTCGGGTATGACCCACTCTGCCGCTATGGCTTCCGAAATCCTTGTTGGCAAAACCATTCTTGAAGCGCTTAATACCGACTTGGTTTGCGATGCTATCAACACAGCTATGCGCGAACTCTTTTTACAGATTGTTTACGGTCGTACTCAGAGTGCTTTCTCCGAAAACGGTCTCCAGATAGGTGCCGGTCTTGAAGACTTAGGTAAGGGCTTACGCTCACAAACTGGTACAACCTATGCAACTTCTCTTAAAGGACCGCGTTACCTTGAACTTGCTGAAGGTTACATTACAAAATGTGCTGTTGATGAAGCAGGTACAATTATCGGTTACAAGTTTGTACACTTAGGAAAAATGATGGATATGATTGCTAAAGGCATGGACGCTAATGAAGCATTAGCAAAGGCCAGCGGTCAGTACGGACGCGTTGATGACGCTGCTAAGCTCATTGACCCGCGCCACGAATAATTAAAGGAGGAAGAAAAAATGGCTTTATTCGAAAGTTATGAAAGAAGAATTGACCAAATTAACGCCGAGTTAAACAAACACGGTATTTCCTCCATTGAGGAAGCTAAAGAAATCTGCGATAAAGCAGGCGTAGATGCTTATAATATCGTTAAGGGCATTCAGCCCATCTGCTTTGAAAATGCTTGCTGGGCTTATGTTGTAGGTTGCGCTATTGCAATTAAGGACAACGCCGCTAACGCTGCTGAAGCTGCTGAAAAAATCGGTCTTGGTTTACAGGCATTCTGTATTCCCGGCTCGGTTGCTGATGACCGCAAGGTTGGTATCGGCCACGGAAACCTCGGCGCAATGCTTCTCCGTGAAGAAACAAAGTGCTTTGCATTCTTGGCAGGCCACGAATCTTTTGCCGCTGCTGAAGGCGCTATCGGTCTTGCTCGTAGCGCTAACAAAGCCCGTAAAGAACCGCTTCGCGTTATTCTTAACGGTCTTGGCAAAGATGCTGCTAAAATTATTTCTCGTATCAATGGCTTTACCTATGTTCAGACCAAGTTTGACTACTTTACAGGCGAACTTAACATAGTTGAAGAAATTGCTTACTCAAACGGCGAACGCTCAAAGGTTCGTTGCTACGGTGCTGATGATGTACGCGAAGGCGTTGCTATTATGCACAAGGAAGGCGTTGATGTTTCCATCACCGGTAACTCAACCAACCCGACACGCTTCCAGCATCCTGTTGCAGGTACTTACAAGAAAGAATGTATTGAACAGGGCAAGAAGTACTTCTCAGTAGCCAGCGGTGGCGGTACAGGCCGTACGCTCCACCCCGATAACATGGCTGCAGGTCCTGCTTCCTACGGTATGACCGATACAATGGGCCGTATGCACTCTGACGCTCAGTTTGCAGGTTCTTCTTCTGTTCCTGCTCATGTTGAAATGATGGGTCTTATAGGGGCCGGTAACAACCCTATGGTTGGTATGACAGTTGCTTGCGCAGTTGCAGTTAACGAAGCTCTTAATAAATAATCATGAATTATTTGTTTAATGAAATTTGCCTTACGGCAAATGAAATTCACGCTGTGAATTAAATGCTAAAGCATGAAATGTGCCGCATCTTTTGATGTGGCACATTGTTTTAATAGGTCTTTATGGCAAATTTTATTTCATGCAACGCAAGTTGCATTTCATGATGAAATCATTTCATGCGCATAGCGCATTTCATTAAAAGGAGAATATATATGTCTGATAATTTTTTGGTAGATTTTTCGGTCGAGTTCGCAGTAAAAATCGTTAATTTAACCGATAGAATTCAAGGAAAAGGTGTTTTAAAGAACCAAATTCTCAAAAGCGGAACAAGTATAGGTGCTAATATTCACGAGGCGAATTATGCGCAAAGCAAAGCCGATTTTGTTTCAAAACTTCAAATTGCACTTAAAGAATGTTACGAAACTGAATATTGGCTTAAACTTTTTTCAAAAACTGATATTATTGACAACGATATATATTCCGGACTACAAAATGATTGTGGTAAAATTAGACGAGTATTGATTTCTTCTATAAATACAACAAAAGAAAAATACAATTTATAATAGCACGCTTAGGATTTAATAGTTCATCATTTTTAACCCATTTAAAAAGTGCTATTGCAAATATGGCAATTAAACCACCTATAAAATAAAAAATCAACAATAAAGAAAGGACTTGGTTTTCCAAGTCCTTTTTGTTTTTTACATTGTCACCGTTTCTTTTTCTTCGGTTTCTGCGGGTGTGGTTTTTGGGGATTTTTTCTTTTTAATTATAGCAATTGGTATATACATTAAAAACATTACAACCGGAAGTAAAATCGGGAAGCCCCAAAGATGACTGCCTAAAAGTTTTTCGAACATTTCGAGTGGATTACCTTTATCGGGCTCCATTAAAAACATAAAGTTAGTGCCCCACGCCATATTCATAAAATAAATTGGGATTGCCATTAAAATCAGCAGCAATATGCACTTAGGCATTGTTTTAACATCAAGTGTCAGTTCTCCGCCTGCCACCAAAAGCACGGGGTACATAATGAGTAAGGCGTGAATTGAAAAACTGTGTATGCTTGAAAAGTTCCAAAAAGGCAGTTGTGTCCAGTTCGGGAAAATGAGTGCTAATGCCGCGCCTGCAATGGCGAAATAATACAAGAAATTACGGACAATTTTGGTGGGCTTTATCATATCAAATGCTATAAGCAGAATGTTAATTCCGCAAAGGTGGAACGGCAAATAGCCATACGAAAACTCGCCCAATATTATATGATAAATATCTTTTGTAATCTCAAGAAAAACGATTAACGCGCCAACGGTCAGCCGCATAATTTTGCGGTGCTTACTGTTTAAACCCTTATAGACAAAGGCCGCCGCAACTATTCCTACAATTATAGCGAAAAGCCATATTAAATGTCCCACACCAAAGGTGCTAAAACCCACTCCCTCGGGTATGGTACCCTTACTCATAAAAAACATACTTGACACCTCGCATACTATAATATCACATTTTGTCGAAAAAGTCATCAAAAAAAACGAAAAATCCCCTTATTGCAAAGGGGATTTTTGTTAAACTTCTTTATTGTTTTGTCCTTTATCGCAGTGTCCGCCGCACTGATTTGCATACGGACAACCTATACATTTAACGCCCTGTTTTTTCTTTTTAACAAGATAACCGATAATGGCGCCGATTATAACAACAAGGACGGCGATTATAATATAATTTTCCATAATTATTTAACCTGTGCTAAAAGTTTTTTATTTGTATTTATAATAAGTGCCAGTACAGTAATAACAAACACAAGAACTACGGCTAAGCCACCCATAGCAGTAGCAATATTAAGCGTGGTGGGTGCAGTAATGAGCGTTCCGACTGTATACACAAGATAACTTATTGTATAGCCAACGCCGAGTTGAAAACCTATTCCGCCCCAAATCCATTTTTTACTCTTCATTTCGGCATTCATAGCGCCGATTGCCGCAAAGCACGGCGGTGTATAAAGATTAAACATAAGGTAAGCGAGTGCGGCTATCTTGGTAATAGCCATAATGCCCGCTGCAGCGCCGCCCGTACCTTCAAGAAGTATAAGTTCTTCGGTATCAATGAGATTTTCAAGTCCTACAAAGCATACCGCTAAAGTACCTACAACATTCTCTTTCGCGATAAATCCCGTAACTGCCGCGGCGGCGAGTTGCCAAGAAACAACACCCACAATGGGTGCTAAAAAGTATGCAAAGGGACCTGCAATAGTAGCCAAGATAGAAGTATCGGCACTTTCTGCTACCTTGAAACTCCAACTGAATGTCTGCATTAACTGAACTAAAGTATTACAAAGCAGAATAATTGTTGCCGCTTTAACTATGTAAGCCCAACCGCGACTGCACATTGATTTAAATGCACCGCATAATGACGGCCATTTATATTCGGGCATTTCTATAATAAAGTAGGATTTTTTTGCATTATACCCTGTAATTTTATTTATGAGCAGAGCTCCCACAAATATAAGTGCGATACCCGACAAATACATAACGGTACTTACCCATCCTGCATTATCGAAAAATGCACCTGCAAAGAGTGAAATTACGGGGATTTTAGCGCCGCACGGCATAAATGGTGCAAGCATCGCTGTGGCTCTGCGCTCACGCTCATCACGAATTGTGCGACTTGCCATAATACCCGGAACTGCGCAACCAACCGTAATTACAAACGGAATAACCGATTTGCCCGAAAGCCCCACCCTTTTAAATATAGGGTCAAGCACTACGGCAACACGCGACATATAGCCGCAGTCTTCAAGTATTGCAATAAGGAAATACATTACCATAACAAGCGGTAAAAAACCAACAACGGCGATTACACCGCCAATTACACCGTCAACTAAAAGGGCTGAAAGCAGCGGATTAGCGTTTGCAAGCAGTCCGCCAACCCACGCTTGAAACATTTCGAGCAATGTTACAAGACCGGGGATAACGGTGCCGTTATCAAACTCGTATCCTTCGGCAATCCAAGGGCCTAACCACACCTGTGAAATCTGGAACACCAAGAACATAACAACAGCAAAAATCGGAATACCAAACCATCTATTTGTAATAACCGCGTCAATTTTATCGCCAAAGTTTTTATCCTTTGTGAAGACCACGCGTTTTTCAACCTGTTTAACTATACTGTTAACAAATGAAAACCGCTTACGGTCTGCATTTCTTGCAGCGCTTTTATCTGCAACATTTATATCTTCCTGCTTATAGGGTGATTTTTGTGCGGCGCCCCTTAAAGAAACCGCCTTTTCTACAAGCCTCTTTAAACCCTCTGCCGAAATTGAAACAGTTTCAACTACAGGGCAGTCTAACAGCAAAGATAACTTTTCGGTATTTATTACGGTCTTTTTCTTCTCGTTAATATCGCTTTTATTAAGTGCCACAACAACGGGTATACCGAGTTCTAAAAGCTGGGTTGTAAAGAAAAGACTACGGCTTAAATTAGTAGCATCCACAATATTAATAATAACATCGGGATTTTCTTCCTTTATGTAGGCACTTGTTATACTTTCTTCGCTTGTAAAGGGCGACATTGAGTATGCGCCAGGCAAATCAACCGCTAAAAGAGTATCTTCCCCGTTATAATATGTCTTTTTTATTGGATGAACCTTTTGTTCAACCGTAACGCCTGCCCAGTTGCCAACCTTTTCGTTACTTCCCGTTAGCGCGTTATACATTGTGGTCTTTCCCGAGTTTGGATTTCCCGCCAATGCTATTCTCATTAATTTTCTCCCCTTTAATTTCTCGCAGTTAGCCACCGCTAACTCGCTTTTGTGAAAAAATGCTGTTTTAAAACAGCAATGTTTTAAATTATAATAGCTTCTGCCAAATGTTTATCTATATTATATCTACTGTCTTTAATCGATACAATACAACTGCTTCTTAAATGTGATACAACAGTAATCGATTCCCCACTGTAGCAACCAAGGGAAAATAAAAAATCATTAAGTTCTTCATCGTCGGTAACGATGTCTTTGATAATATATTCTATTCCCTCTTTTGCTTCATTCAGAGTCATAAGTACCACCATTCGACTTAAAATCAAGTTCAGTTAGCCGCTGCTAACCGCATATTAGTATAGTACATATTCCATTATTTGTCAAGACTTTTTTAAAATATTCTCCCCTGTTTCAAATTATTGATTTTTTTTAATGTATATGGTATTATATTAACAATAGTTTGGTTTTAAAGGAGACCTTTATTATGTCACTTAAAGAATCGGGCGAGATGTATCTTGAATCAATTTTCGTTTTATGCAAAACTAAGGGAGCCGTGCGTTCTATAGATGTTGCGGAATATATGAACTTTTCAAAACCCAGTGTAAGCCGCGCAATAGGTCTGCTTAAAAATCAGAACTATATTACGGTTGATAAAGACGGGTATATTACTCTTACCGAAACGGGAAAAATCAAGGCAAATCAAATTTTTGAGCGCCACGATGTATTGACACAGATACTTCAAAATCTTGGTGTGAGTGAAAAAATCGCCGCCGAAGATGCTTGTCGTATAGAGCATGTAATAAGCGATGAAACCTTCAGTGCCATCAAGAAGATTTTAGATAATATAAAATAGCATATAAGCGCCATTAGCTCAGCTGGATAGAGCACCGGCCTCCGACGCCGGGTGTCGCTGGTTCGAATCCGGTATGGCGTGCCAAAAATCCCGTTCACATAAGTGGACGGGATTTTTACTTCTTACCTTTTCACTCTTCACTTTTCACTAAATAAAACCTGTGAACGGGATTTTTGGCAAGTAATAAGTAATAGTGAATAGTGAAGAAGTAATCCTATGTTTTTATTCTGCCATTTTCTTTCTCTGCATATACTTTCCTTGAAAGGATGTGCTTTTATGTCAGGAATTACAGAAAACAAAAATTACGATTATTTTTCTCTTAAAAAAGTTATTGCCGCATTACACGAAAAATACCCATTTATTCACACAAGTGTTATCGGCAAATCAGTGGCAGGGCGTGATATTACCGCCATTAAAATAGGCAGGGCGAATGAATATGTGCTTTTTGCCGCTACCTTTCACGGAAGTGAGCATATCACAACTACACTACTGCTTAAATTCACAGAAGAGCTCTGCGAAAAGCTACAAAACGGCGGCGAAATTGCGGGTATTAATGTTAAGAATGTTATGCACGGCAGAGCCATTATTATAGTACCGTGTGTTAATCCCGATGGTGTAGAAATCAGCATACACGGGGTAATGGGTGCGGGTAATATGGCGCGTTTTGTCTCCCGTATTTCGCGTGGAGATACTAAGCATTGGAACGCCAATCTTCGGGGAGTGGATTTGAATCATAACTTCGATGCCGACTGGGAGAGATTACATAGATTAGAACAGGATGCGGGAATTTACGGTCCCGCGCCCACAAGATACGGAGGAAACCGACCATTCAGTGAGCCTGAAACAGTCGCTATAGCCGAGCTTTGCCGTACTATGAAAATACGCCACGCGCTTGCCTTCCATTCACAAGGCGAAGTTATTTATTGGGATTATAATGGTCTTAATCCCCCTCGCTCCAAAAAAATGGCGGAAATTCTTGCAACTTCGTCAGGCTATGCGCTTGACTACCCCACAGGTCTTGCGGTGGGCGGCGGCTTTAAGGACTGGTTTATAAAGGAATTTAATCGCCCTGCTTTTACTATAGAAGTAGGACTCGGCAAAAATCCGTTACCGATAGAAGAGTATGAGAGTATTTATAAAAACATTCAGGAAATGCTTATTTTGTCGGTTGCAATGTAACACTTAAAAATTTGAAAAAAATGTAAAAATATGTAGCATATTCTATTGAAATATTAACTGATTTCTGCTATAATATCTTGTATTCTTTTTATTTTACCTTTACGGTAGGTGATTTTGTGATTTACGATTCGGTTCTTGAAGCAATAGGCAATACCCCGCTTATAAGACTTAACAATATGGTAGACAGCGATTCTGCTGAAATTTTAGTTAAGTTTGAAGGCCTTAATGTCGGCGGTTCTATTAAAACGCGTACCGCCTACAATATGATATTTGCCGCCGAAAAGCAAAATCTTTTGAATAAGGATTCTATAATTGTTGAGCCAACAAGCGGTAACCAGGGTATCGGTCTTGCGCTTGTAGGTGCCGTAAAGGGTTATAAGGTAAAGATTATTATGCCCGACTCGGTCAGTGAAGAACGCAGAAAGCTCGTAAATCATTACGGTGCCGAAGTAATTTTGGTGCACGATGCAGGTAATATAGGACAGTGCATTGAAGAATGTCTAAATCTTGCACTTAAAATGAAGAATGAAGACCCGAATGTATTTGTTCCTCAACAGTTTGAAAACCCTGCGAACCCCGCTGTTCAGCGCTCAGTTACGGCAAAAGAAATTTTAGATGCGGTAGACGGTCATATTGACGGCTTTTGCTCGGGTATTGGAACCGGCGGCACAATCACGGGTATCGGCGAGGCTCTGAAAGATAAAAATCCCGATATGCTTATCTGGGCGGTTGAGCCGAAAAATGCCGCTATACTTTCGGGCGGTTCAATAGGTACACATATGCAAATGGGTATCGGCGACGGTATAATTCCTGAGATTTTAAACCAAAATATATATGATGATGTCTGCATTATTGATGATGACGAAGCAATGAACACCGCAAAAGACCTTGCCGCTAAGGAAGGTATTATGTGCGGCATCAGCAGTGGTACAAATGTAGCCGCTGCAATAAAGCTTGCTAAAAAACTTGGCAAAGGCAAAACGGTTGTAACGGTATTGCCCGATACGGCAGAAAGATATTTCTCAACACCGCTTTTCGACTAATTCCCAATCTTTTGGGTTATTATATTCTATTTATGAAGGGACTAACAAAAAATGGATGTTAAAGAACGCAGAGTAGGTACAGTTTCCCGTGGCATTCGTTGCCCGATTATTCGCGAAGGGGACAATCTTGCAGAAATAGTTGCAAACAGTGTTTTAGAAGCCGCAGAATACGAAGGCTTTGAATTGAGAGATAAGGATGTTATCTCTCTTACAGAATCTATCGTTGCACGCTCTCAAGGTAACTATGCATCTGTTGATGATATTGCGGCTGATGTTAAAGCAAAGCTCGGCGGCGGTACTATTGGCGTTATATTCCCCATTCTTTCGCGTAACCGTTTTGCAATCTGTCTGCGCGGTATTGCTAAGGGTGCTAAAAAAATCGTTTTAATGCTTTCTTACCCGTCTGATGAAGTGGGTAACGAGCTTGCCGATTGGGACAAGATTGACGAAGCAGGTATTAACCCGCACTCTGATGTATTGTCACTCGAGCGCTACCGTGAGGTTTTCGGTGTTCATCCGCTTAAGTTCACCGGTGTTGACTATGTAGCATACTACGAAAACCTTATTAAAGAATGCGGTTGCGATGTTGAAATTATTTTTGCAAATCAGGCAAAAGCAATTCTTGATTATACCGACTGCGTTTTAACCTGTGACATTCACACACGCGCCCGTACAAAGCGTCTTTTAAAGGCGGCAGGTGCCAAGATTGTTTGCGGTCTTGATGAAATATTAACTTCTCCCGTAAACGGTAGCGGTTGCAACGAAAAGTACGGTCTTCTCGGCTCAAATAAATCAACCGAAGATAAGATTAAACTTTTCCCGAGAGAGTGTAAAGATTTAGTTCTTGATATACAAAAGCGCATTAAAGATGCCACCGGCAAAAATGTTGAAGTTATGGTTTACGGCGACGGAGCTTTCAAAGACCCGCAAGGTAAGATTTGGGAACTCGCAGACCCTGTTGTTTCCCCCGCCTTTACCGACGGACTTATTGGTACACCTAACGAACTTAAACTTAAATATCTTGCCGATAATGATTTTAAGGATTTATCGGGCGAAGAACTTAAAAAAGCAATTTCTGAAAGTATCAAAGCAAAGGACGGCAGCAGCCTTGTGGGTAATATGGCGGCTCAAGGTACAACACCCAGACAGCTTACCGACCTTATCGGCTCACTTTGTGATTTGACAAGTGGCTCGGGCGACAAGGGTACACCTGTTGTTTTGGTACAGGGTTACTTTGATAACTACACTAACTAATATGGGGGTAAAGAATATGCAAAACAACTTGCGTCCTGAAACAATGGAGCGTATTACAACCAAAGCTCTTGCCGATGCTTTTATCGAAGAGCAAATAAAAGAAATTAAAGCACAGGTTGGCGATAAAAAGGTTTTGTTGGCGCTCTCGGGCGGTGTAGACTCATCGGTTGTTGCCGCACTTTTGATTAAGGCAATCGGTAAACAACTTGTGTCGGTTCATGTTAACCACGGCCTTATGCGTAAAAACGAATCGGAAGATGTTATCAAAGTCTTCCGTGAAGGACTCGACGCAAACCTAGTTTATGTTGATGCTACCGACCGTTTTCTTGGTCTTTTAGCAGGTGTTGCCGATTCTGAAGAAAAAAGAAAGATTATCGGTGCAGAGTTTATAAATGTTTTTGCTGAAGAAGCCAGAAAACTCGATGGTGTTGAGTTCTTGGCTCAAGGCACAATTTACCCCGATATACTCGAAAGTATTAAACATTCGGATGACTCCGATTTGGTTAAATCTCACCACAATGTTGGCGGCTTACCGAAAGACCTTGATTTCCTACTTGTTGAACCGCTTAAGTTCCTTTATAAAGACGAAGTTCGTGTTGTTGGCGAAGCACTCGGTCTTCCGCACGGTATGGTTTACCGTCAACCCTTCCCAGGCCCAGGTCTTGGTGTTAGATGCACAGGTGCCATCACACGCGACCGACTTCATGCCCTCCGCGAAGCCGATGCTATTTTACGCGAAGAGTTTGATAACTGCGGTCTTGCAGAAAAGGTATGGCAGTACTTTATTGTAGTGCCCGATATTAAAAGCGTTGGTGTTAAAGACAAGCGCCGTTACGAAGGTTGGCCCGCAATTATACGCGCGGTAAACACCATTGACGCTATGAGCGCCAAAATTGAAGAAATACCCTACTCGGTGCTTCACAAAATTACCGACCGTATAACAAACGAGGTTGAAGGCATTAACCGCGTACTTCTCGATTTAACACCCAAGCCGATAGGCACAATTGAATGGGAATAATACGAATCTCTTTTGTAATTTAATGTATATAAAAAGCCTTTTGCATTTTTGCGAAAGGCTTTTGCTTTTGCAATATTATTGCAAACAAAACTGTATTGTGATATAATTTTTGTATTAACAGTGCGTATACTCATTTAAATGAGAGGGGGATTACAGTGGGATTAAAATTATTTGAAAAGACAATGCTTATAGGCGGCGTCAAGAAACAAATCAGTGTATATCACGGGGATTTATGTGACGAAGAACGCTATTATGATATTTTGCTTTGCTCGGCTTTCAAAAATTCTTATATTCCTGCAAGAGGTTCATTGGTGGCTTCCCTGCTTAATAAAAAGGGAATTTCATTGGGTGAATATGCTAAAAAACCCGAATATGACTCAAAACAATATGGCGCGTGGCTATCACATAGTACGGGAACCAATTTTAACCGTATAGCTTGTCTGGAAATTTTAAACGATGAGCAAAACCACGCTAAACAGCAAAATTTCTTAATAGACTCCAACACCATTATTACCGGTGCATTTTATACTATGTATAATATGTTTGAAAATATTGCTCAAAAGGGTATTCCTTGTAAAAACATAGTAATGCCTATGATCGCCAGTGGTTATCAATCTTCTTTTACTGATGTTGTAATCCCGCTAATGTCGCAAACTTTTAAAATGCTGAACGATATTCCCCAAATAGAGAGTATTACCTTTTATGAGAGAGACTCGGCCAAAGCGCAGTATTTTGTAAATGTATTGACTAATTATTTTTCTGTAAAAAAAGAAGAACGCCCGATGGTGTTTGTCAGCTACAGTAGTAAGCAAATTCAGGCAGCAAACATTATTTGTGAATATTTGAGATCAAAAAATATCACTTGTTGGATGGCACCGAATTCTATTGGTCCCGGTTCATCATACGAAGTGGAGATTCCTGCCGCACTTACTGATATTGCCGTTATGGTGTTGCTGCTAACACCCGATTCGGAGCAGTCGCATTGGGTACAAAAAGAGATAGGTTATGCGGTTGGAAACAGTAAAAATATAATTCCTTGCATACTGTTTAACTATCCTATAACTCGGCAGTTTCAATTTTTAATGGATGGCGAGCAAATTTTACACGCATGGCAATATCCCCAGGATGAATTCTTGCAAAAACTTGAAGAATCCGTTTTTAAGTTTGTAGAAAAAGCACGCTCTCCATTGCACGATTTTAAAGAAGTTGCTGTCAGAAAGCATCTGGAAGATAATATTTTCGATCCAACAAGTAATATTCGCCCTGAAACAATGGAAAGAATAACAACCCTTGAACAAGCTGAAAAATTTATCGCCATGCAGGTAAAGGCGATTCGAGCTCAGGTTGGAGACAAAAGGGTGCTATTAGCGCTCACGGGCGGTGTAGACTCTTCTGTTGTCGCAGCGCTTCTTATTAAAGCCATCGGCAAACAGCTTGTATGTGTTCATGTAAACCACGGACTTATGAGAAAGGGCGAGGGAGAAAATATTATTAAGTTTTTTGAAGACGGTCTCGATGCAAACCTTGTTTATGTTGACGCCGCCGACCACTTTTTGAACCTTTTAGACGGTGTCTGCGAGCCTGAAAAGAAGAGAAAAATTATCAGCACAGAGTTTATAAATGTGTTTGAAAGGGAAACAAGAAAACAGCAAGACATTACTTTTCTTGCACAATGTACAATTTACCCCGATATATTAGAAGAAATGAAAACAATGTCCGTTAAATCCCACCACAATGTTGGCGGACTTCCCGATGACCTGCAGTTTGAACTTATCGAACCCATCAAACTGCTTTACAAAGACGAAGTTCGCGTTGTGGGTGAAGCGCTTGGTCTTCCGCACGCTATGGTTTACCGTAAACCCCTCCCTGGTCCGGGACTTGGTGTTCGTTGCCTTGGTGCCATTACTCGCGACAGACTTCACGCACTCAGAGAAGCCGATGCAATCTTGCGTGAAGAATTTGATAAAAACGGTCTTGCAGAAAAGGTATGGCAGTACTTTATAGTAGTGCCCGATATTAAAAGCGTTGGCGTTAAAGACAAGCGCCGTTACGAAGGTTGGCCTGCAATTATACGCGCGGTAAACACTACCGACGCTATATCGGCCACCATCGAAGAAATACCCTATCCCCTTTTACACCATATTACAGACAGAATTACGCATGAAGTAGACGGTATAAACCGCGTACTTCTTGACTTAACACCTAAACCAATAGGCACTATTGAGTGGGAGTAATTTTTAATCATAACTACCGGCCGTGCAGAAAAAGAACACATTAATGGTAATATCAGATATCATATCAAATTTTTTCGCAACGGCTTTAACGCCATAGTAAAAATGTGGCTGACAGGCGGGTGTAAGGAATCCTCCGAAGAAATGGCAGAAATATTAAAACAGGAATACAAAGGAAGATACTAATATGGTAAAAATAGGAAATGACTGGGATGAAATACTGGCGGATGAATGGCAGAAGCCGTATTATCTAAAATTGCGCGAATTTTTGAAAAACGAATACCGCGCCACTACCGTATACCCGCCTATGAACGATATATTTAATGCACTTAAGTACACACCCTTTAAAGATACAAAGGTTGTAATAATCGGTCAGGACCCGTATCACGGCGAAGGTCAGGCACACGGGCTGTGCTTTTCGGTAAAACCCGGTATTGAGCCGCCGCCGTCACTTAAAAATATTTTTAAGGAAATGCAAAGCGACTTAAATATTACCCAACCCGCACACTACGGAGAGCTTACCAAATGGGCAAAGCAGGGCGTACTTCTGCTTAATAATGTACTGACCGTCCGTGCAGGACAAGCCAACTCGCACAAAGCATCGGGTTGGGAAAATGTAACCGACCGCATAATATATGAGCTTAATCGCAAAACCACACCCATAGTTTTCTTGCTATGGGGGAACAACGCAATACAGAAAGCCAAAATTATAGATAACCCGTTACATACAAAGCTAACTACAGTACACCCAAGTCCCCTGTCTGCTTACGGCGGATTTTTTGGGTGCCGTCACTTTTCAAGAACAAATGAATTACTGGAAAAATCCGGCTTTACACCGATTGACTGGCAGTTGTAAACTAAAAAGCATTACACTTTTTAAGTGTAATGCTTTTATTTTTATTCGGCCTTTATAAAGCCTTCAAAGCCTGCGGCCTTTAGTTTTTTAAGCATATTTTCGGCATTTGCCCTTTCCTTATATGCGCCTACCTGTACACGATATAAGGTTTCCTTAACAGGTTGAGATTTAAGCTTTAGTTTTCCCAACTCTACAACCGCTTCGGTAATGGCTGTAGCCGCCTTTTCGGCAAAGTCTTCACTTAAAATAATGGGCACATCCACTGTGCTGTCCATAAAGCCGAGTTCAAGCAAAACTGCGGGCATTCTGGTAAGCCTTAATTCCGCAAAATTTGCCGAGCTTAAGGGTTGTGCGCGGTTGCCCACAAGACCCGTCTTTTCAATTATTTTATTATACAGAAGCTTTTGCACCCGCTTTGTATAATCGTCTACCTTTGTATAGACATAAGCCATAGCACCGCCGCCGCTTCCGCCGTTTATACCTGCATTATGATGGACAGATATATAAACATCTGCACCGAAATTATTTGCCGCGGTTGCGCGGGAAGAAAGTGCTACATTCTTTTTACCTGTTGTATCATCAATACGAATAAGCTGTATGCCATCATACGCCGATAGCTTTTTCTCCACCTTATCGCACACTCTGTCGTTAAGTGTCCACTCCCTTGTTTCGTTTTTATCAAGCGAATAAAGACATCTTTTGCCGGGCTCGTTTATATAATGTCCCGCATTAAGCGCTAATTTGAACATCAGTGTCACCTTCCTTTAACTGTTTGAAAAACTCATCTGCGGCTTTCGCCTTCTGGGTAAATGAATTGTTATACCACCACGCCGATACAATTGTTCCGACTTCGATTATTGCTTCAACCGATGCCAAAACAAGATTTTCATCAAAACTAATTATATTAATACCAAATGCTTTAAGCAGCATATTAATTATCACTAAAAGCATCATAATGGTTCTTACTATTGTCCATTTTGAAATTTTCATATAAGGGACTCCTTTCTTCTAATTCATTGATTCTATTTTGCAATTGCTTTATGCGCTCTTCTAAAATTGGGATTTTAAGAGCAAAACCGTTGTGTGCGTCTACCTTTTTTTCAAGCTGCTCTATTCGGTAATTGGTGAGCTTCCCTGAAGTTACGATACCGCCGAAGGTTCCTATCATTGTTCCCACAAGAGCTACTAAAGCAGAAACTATTCCGTCGTTCATTTTTGCTCCTTATTTATTAATTCCTTTATTTTTTCGGTTTGTTTTATATTTAAATCATTACCGCCAAAAAGTGTTGAGTAGGAAAAAAACACAAAGCCATCTGCCTTTTCCTGCCTTAAAAGCTCTATCTGACGCGCAATTATGTCTTCCCTTTGGTTCCACTCGGTTTTGTCGGGTTCGTTTTCTGTGCCGATTTTATAATTCGCAAGACCGATATAATATTTTGCATTTGTATCTTCTAAAATCGCCGACCAATAAAGCAATAGATTATTAAACTTAAATTTATCTATCGGGTATTCAAACCCGAAATATAACTGCGGCATAATATAGTCAACATACCCACCGTGCGCCCACGCTTCAACATCGGCAAATAACTTGTTGTAGCAGCGGTCAATATCGGCGGCTGGACTGACACCAAACAAAATATTTTTATTGTGTGCTTTTACCGCGCAGTAAAGCGTATGTATAAGACTGCTTACATTCTGCCGCCGCCAATCTCCTAATTCGAGCGGTTTTTCGGTGGTTTGCAGATAAGCATCATACGATGGTTTATCAAAGCTCTCATCATCTGTCGGGTAAAAATAATCATCAAGATGTATACCGTCAACCTTGTAGTTTTCAATTATTTCTCTGATACCTAAAAGTATTATTCTTTTAACATCGTTTTCTGAAGGGTTTAAATATATTCCGCTATCAGTAAACAATACATTTTTATCGTTTTGCTCATCTTCATCACTGAGCCAAACCCTTGCAGGACTATCATCGGGCAAGGTGTTTACATCGTTTGACGCGGTGGACACCCTATAGGGATTAATCCAGGCGTGAATTTTAAGAGAGTATTTATGTGCTGTAGCCACCATATATTCAAGTGCATCGCGGCTATAATTTACAGCAAAACTGCTTTGCGGAAAATACTCGCTTTTATATACCGAGTCACAAAAGGGACGAATATGAACAAACAGATTATTAATTCCAAACTCATTACATTTTTTTGCAAGCTCTTCAAAGTTTTTTTCAAAATCACCGTTAAATAAGGCTTCCATTTCACTGTATGTAATCCAGACGCCGACCATTTCGGTTTGCTCTATCGGCTCGTTTTTTATTACATTTTGCTCTGTGCCATTTTCCGTATTGCACGCGGACAAACAACACAGACATACAACGACTAAAATTAATAGCCTTTTCATATTGTCCCCCTTTTTATATTAAACGGCCTCTCTGTAAAAGTAGGTAATTCCGTTTAATTTAAAGTCGCCCGAAAAATTAACCTGCACCGCAAGTGAGTGGCTTCTTATAAGCGGTAAAACCCTATGCGGTGTCACCGCTTCGTTCTTATTATATTTAATATTTATGAGTGAATTTTTAAGGCTATCACCCGTATTCCCCAAAAACGATACTGTCACATTGTTTTTGGCAAACATATTAAAGAAAGCCTTTGTAAATATTTTTTTCGAGAAAAAGTCATCTCCCGACATAACGCCCGTTCCCAATTCCCCTTTAATAAGCTTATTTTGGGTTGTTACGGTGCTGTCTTTGAGATAAAGCACTTCATCACATCCGTCATTCCCCGATAAATTGCCTATAAAATATTTTGTTTTATCGATAGCAAAAACAATATTTGGGGCAGTAATACCTGAATAAACAAATTTGTTTTCAATAGTTTTTGGTAATTCCCATTTGAACCACGAAGCCGCAGTTACAAATTCTCGATTACTCTGAAGTAATGCGCCCGATAAATCAAGCACATATACCCGTTTTTTCAAAAACAGATAATATCTTTTATTTAAGTAACAAGCAGTAGCATCGGTAAAATCTTCTGAACCAAGCCAGGTGTTGATTGCCCTTGACATTCCGTATACCGCAACTACGCCGTAGTCGCTTAACGCATTCAGTGTGTATACGCGTCTGTCAGTATTTGCCCAAACAAGTCTATTTTCACAAAGAGCTACTGTGTTTGGTAAATCACAACCAATATTAGAATGTAAATGTGTTATTGAAAGTTTACCCGATGTATAATCTGCACAGTAAATTTCTTTTTCCTTAAATAGAACAAGTGCTTTATTTTGCCTTGCCATTGCGGTTATTTTTCTGGACGGCTCGCCGACATAATAACAACTGTTATCAGGAAAATATAACGGATTATTCTCACCACTTATGCAAAGCAAGGACGGAAACAATCTGTTTCCCGTAACACAAAGGTGTGTACCCGCCTTTTCGGAAGAATACCATACGCCCTTTTTCATATTTGCAATTTTTTTAAGATTTTCGGGGTTGGTAACGCTCAAGGTTACCACAATATTGTTGCTAACGCCCACTTCACCTATAGGTGTAATGTTATTAAAATGAAACGAGCCGGTTGTTGTGTTAAAGGTAACAGTTGTTTTTTCACCGTTATATTCAACTTCATTTGAGATGGCTGAATCGGGAAGCACTGTCCAAGTGAGCGTTTTGCTATCAGACAAAAGTAGTTCACACTTGAAGAAGTTGAAATATTTATCGTTTATTTTATTTATAGGTATCTGAAATGTGTTTGAGACACTGTCTGCAGTAAATTTACAACGAAAATATGAGCTGAGCATATTCATAGGCTCATTAAAAATCGGAGACGGCACCTCAATTCCCGATTCAAAAAAAACCGTGCCCCTGCCGTTTATATAGTAATCGGGTATATACAATTCACTTTCCCTTATCATAAGCCAACTGGTCATAGTAGAATTTAATTCATATATTCTGATAGCATCCGAATAGTCATCCCCTTCTGTACTATTAAGCATACTGGCAAATACATATATGCCGCACCCGTTTTTAGGTGCACTGGAAAACACAAGAATTGAATTTGGTACATTAAATTCCGTAGATGAACTTCTTGAGAATCTAAGCGGTGCTATTTTGGTGGCACCCGTTTCTTCATCCAATAAATAAAAACTGTATACCACATTTGTCATTTCATCATTATACAAAAAATATAACAGTCTGCAATTTTTACCGTTATATGATATGGTGGTTTCGCAAAAATGCGGCTCGTCAATACAGTTTTTAGATGCAGAATAAATAGGTGTTTTTTCGGGTATTCTAAGCCCGCCGCGAGTGGTCAGTAAACCGTCATTATATATAAGGTTGTTACTGTTTTTAATAACGGCATTTGCATCCATTAAATCAACGCCGTGCGAGAAAGAGTCTACAGTAAAGCTTTTTTCCTTGCTAACTTCAATTTTAGGGTAAATCATACAGACTCTCCTTTACTGCGGTAGTGTGTCGCTTATATTAATAAGCGTTGTCTTACATTTTGTTCGCATACGGCTATAGGTCTCGGCAAAAAAGTTGTGACGGTTTCCATCGCCTAAAATAAGTGAAAGCCACATTGCCGTACCGTAGCTTATTGTAGATTTTAACCCCTGCTTTACATCTGTTTCTTGACTCAGCGACCGAATGCTTACTTCCTTATCGGTTAAATCGGTAATGACACGGGAAACACAGATGAGAAAATCCTTTGTGAATATATCACTGTTGTTAAGATTTTCGCCTAAATCGTTATAGCCAAGAAGATTTACCGTTTCGTTATAAATTTCCTTTATCTGCATTTTTTGTCATCTCCGTTTCCTTAATAAGTGCGGCAACATCGGGTATTAAGCCCTTTGGCAGCCGTTTTAAATACTGTGCGGGTGTTATGGCATCCTTTTCCAGTAGATTGTTTAGTACACCGACGGTGCTTTCGTCTGTGAAGGATGCGCTTGATGAAATTTCTGCCGATACATTAATTATTAAATCCTTGTATCTTTCTCCGTCAAAGAGCGCATACCAGGTTCCGTTTTCATCGTTTACTTTTATACGGCGACGGCCATACTGCATCACCCAGAATTCCACCCATATACGCGAAATTTCTTCAAGGAAGGCAAAGTATCTTGTCTCAAGCATAGTAAGTGGCAGCTTGGCGGCGTTTCTTAACTGAATGATAGCCGATGTGTTATCGGGATTAACATCGCCGAGCGCCGCAGGGTTTGCGCCGTTTTGCGATAATGTATTATTAATAAGCGGCTCAACAATACCCGAAAAATTACCCGTGTTATCGGGTGGCGACACATATCTTATAGCATTTGCAACATCATCGGATGAGCCGTAAATTTTAACTATTTGGCCTGGGTCGTTGGTAATTTCGCCGTCTATAATATCTCCGTTAACCACCATTGTGGGCATACCCGTTGTCATTGCAGACCATACACCCGAAGTTATCATACGGTTAATTGCAATCTGATTGGGGATTAAATAGGTGATTTCGCTATCTCCATAAGAGCAGTCGTGCCTTGTTTCCCAACAGAATTTTGCAATCGGGTACATACGCACCCCTATACAGAAAGCGGGTCTTATAATACTTTTTTCGGTTACACGCTCGGCAAATACTTTATAGCTACCATCGTTTTCATATTCCTTCCAAAGACGCGTGAGTACTGTTACCTTTTCATCCTTGTCAAACTCATTTACATCAAAATCCACTGTATTGTCGCCTTTGTACATCAGTGACTCTCTGTAAATTTCATCGGGACTTTTTTTAGTTGCAATAATAATATAGGGCTGTGACTGTACCTCTTCATTGTACGGGTCGCCAAAATATACATTTTCGATATTTAAGCACTCGCACGCAATGTCACCCTTTATGGCAACAGTTTTACCTTCGTCTGCATAAAGGCCTGTCGATATTGAACCGTCCCAATATGTATAGATAATTCCCGTGCCGCCTATATAGGCGTTTTTAAGCGCCTTTGCAACCAGAAGATTAAACCTTACACGCTCTGCGGTAACTCTCTGATAATCATTAAGCGCCGACATAACAAATGCTATTTCTTCGTTGTCTGCCTTGTTTGCAACATCCTTTTCTATACCACGGGACGAGTCCTTACGGCGTTTTTCTACAGCATCGCGAATACCTACCGTATCAGGCACACCCTCTGCCGAATAGGAAATATTTATAGGTCCCGATAAAAGCACCGACATTTTATAATCGCCTATTCTTTTAATAACATTGTGTCGCACTAAAGGACGGTCATTTCCGCACTTTGCTCCGAACCACTGGTCGCCTACATAAAAACGCTCATTGATTTTATTTTGCTCGTACAGTCCCTTTGAGCCCATACTGCTTTTAAATTCGACACCCTTTTTATATTCTGAATAAATTTGTGAGGGACTATAATTCATCTAATCATCTCCTTCAATGCGGGTCCTGTGCAAAAAGCACAGGACCTTTTAAATTACTGAACAGTAACAGTAACAACATTGGTTGTTGATACATGTATACCATCAACATAGATTTTTGCGAAATAGAAATACTCGCCTTCTTCCAGGTATTTGTCAAGCTCTAATGTTCCTAATGTGCCGCCCTTTATTTTTACTGCATCGTTGCCCAAGGCATCGGCGGCAGTATACCACTGATAAGTAACTTCTCCTGTTTCAGCTAATGCCGTAACCATAAGGTTTTCATCAATTACACCATTTGTCAATGTAATACTCTCGGGATGCGTTATAATGTTAATATCAGGAGATAACCAAGCCCAGATAGCGTCTAAGCCGCTCTTCTTTACAAATACATCGTAGTAAATGCGGTAGTCGAACTTAAAGGCGTCAGCATCTACATTCTGTTCGGGTGTAAAGATGCGCATTTTTTCGGTTTTGCGAACAAGGTGAGCGCCTTTTTTGGGGCATACCATCATATAAACTGCCTTTGAATTAGCAGACGGTACAAAGCCGCCGGCTTCACCTGCTCTGAATTCGTAAGCAGTTCTCATTCTCTCACTTACAACAGGAATGAGAGCTACGCCGTTAATGGAATTTACACGAAGAGAGATATCTCCCTGCTTAAAATCGCTTACAATAATCTGACGGGAAATTTCGGGTGTATTCTGAAGCAGCGCATAAATACTGCCGTCTACAAAAGCCACCAATTCTTCGTCATAGCCTACAACACTCTGTACTTCCTTAATAAGACCTAAAAGTGTTTCGAAGGGCTTAGCCACATCGCCTGACAATGTGTTGTTTCTGGTAGCCGCAAGACCTGCAAGTTTGGAGATAACATAAGCGTCACATTCAGGTACTACCTTGGTGCGAACATATTCGCCTAAGATTTTACCTGCAAGGTTTGCAATGCCTGTTTCATCCATATCTTCACGGTCAATCTGTAATGAACGCGCGCGGTCCATCTGCATTGTGTAGGATGTGTTGGAAACCGTTATAGCGCCGCGGGTAAAGCCTGTATCACGGTTGTAGTCGGCAAGGCCTTGAAAGTTTACATCGGGAATAATAACGGTTTTAGCGCCAACAAACTTTTTACCGAAGGTGTTATCGGCAAAAAAGCCTGTAGCACTTTTCTGTGAAAAGAGCTTATCAAGCTCCGCAGAATATCTTGTTGCTGTTTCTAATGAATTGATTGACATGATTTTCTCCTTATCAATATGAATTTAGTTCCAGAGTCCGTTTATGAACTCCATATTTACTTCGGACATACCGCCTGTATGTCCGATTTGTGAACCCACACTGCTTTTCTCGGCTCTTTGCTGTATTTCCTTTTGCTTCAAAGCTTGGCGATTTTGCCTGTGTTGGTATCGTAAATACGCATCAAACAAATTTCCGCCCTTAATTTCTACAGTCTCTAAAACCTGACTTGGTAGGTCCGCCATTGACTTGATTTCGGGAAATTCCCTTAATATTTCTTCAAGTCCCGCTAATGTGTTGCCATCTGTCGCGCCTTCAAGCTCCAAAATATGCTCAACAATCTCACTGTTTCCCGAACAAGAATCTAACAGCTTCTTTTTGTGGGCTTCATTTGCTTGATTTTCAATGTCGGTTATGTAGTCAGATATGTTTTTGCCGTTTTGTACGGCAAGATTTTTAAGCCTTTTAAGGTCATCACTTACCATATCGTATTTAAGGCCCTTCTGCGCTAAGACGGTTGCTTCTTCGTGAGAAAGTGTGCGCATTTCCTTATTGAATTTTACACATACTTCCCCACCCTGCTTTTGCGTACTGTTGACATCAGGTATGGTGGCCTGTGTGTCCTTCGCCGCTTCATTTATTTCTGCGGATGGTGCCGCCGAATTGGTATCATTTTTAATTTCTTCCATTTTTTACTCTCCTTTATATTTGCTCACTGCCGTCATAATCATAAAAATTTTTATAATCGGCAGAGATAATTGCCTTATTGGGTATGCTGTGCTTTGCGGCTTTTTTTACCTTTTTGCCGCCGTACAGATTACCTAAAATAATTCCTAAAAGGAAAAAGGCAAAGCCTGTCATAATAAGTGTTACTGTTAACATTAAATCCATCCTCCGTTTATATCGTTTCTTGTTATTCCGCCGTTGGCGGTCCTTTTTACCCCGTCTTCTCTGTCAGGGTGAAAAAATTTTACATCCTGAAAAGCGTATCTTAACGCATCCATTAAATGATTGTCCTTATCTCTTGGCATATTACGGTTACCCGTAGTACCCTTTTCCCAGACATAGCTTGATAGCTCCTTGAGTGTATTTATGCATTTCGGATTTACATACATTTTATATTCGCTTATTTGCATAATACCGTTTATAATACTGTCACTACCCTTAACCGATGGCATAATACGCTGTATTCCCATCCTTCGCAGGTCATCATTTGATTTGGGCTCTGCACAGTCGGCTCTTATTTTCTCCTTGGCATACCCTTTTTTCTTTATCATTTCGGCAATCTCGCTATTGAGCATTCGGCACTTGTAAAACTCATCGTATATGTAAATCAGCTTGTCTACCGTATTTACCATAATGGCTATAAAGGCAGTAGGGTCGTTTGTATAACCGTAGTCAAGACCGAAAAAGTGCTTCCATTTCCATAACTGTTCTTTTGGTATGTTGGGTACTTCTGCACTAAAGTTTTCAAAAACAAGACCTTCGGCTATACCCCACTCACCAAGTCCTGACACCCTATACCGCGACGGATTGGTGTTTTTCATTTCTTCAAACACTGCGCGGTCGGTAGCGTCTAAAAACTCATTACAAAGATAATTTGTACTGTAACACGATACATTTTTGCGCGTTTTATCAAAAAATCTTTTTTTAAGCCAATGCTTTTCGCTCCAAGGGTTAAAGGTTATGGTGGTTTGCTTAAAAAGTCCCTTCGGCACACTGCCGCGCGGAACCGATAAATCAAGCTTTTCGAAATCTTCTTCACGCTCTATTTCGAAGGCTTCTTCTATCCACACAAAGCAAAGATGCCCTTTATTTACAGTGGTTGATGCTAATTTAAGAACATCATCAAAGCCGCGAAACAGTATTTTTTGCCCTGTAGGCTTATACACCATTTCCATAGGCGACACGGTGTTTTGCCACAAATGTGTAACGCCCAGACTTTCCTGCGCCCATTTAAGCTGTGCAAAGGTAGAATCCCTATGGGTGTTCATAACAGCGCGTACCACAAGCAGATTACTTCCCTTGTATTTCATAATTCTGTAAATCAAATTAAGCGCCGTTGTGGTTGATTTTTTTGAGCC
This sequence comes from Acutalibacteraceae bacterium, assembly GCA_045590755.1. Lineage (GTDB taxonomy): Bacteria > Bacillota > Clostridia > Oscillospirales > Acutalibacteraceae > SIG565. Next base: position 39,437 of record JAZNRP010000033.1, on the reverse strand, counting down.
CTTGCCGCCCTTTAAAACACGGTAGCGGTTTTTATCATTTCAAAAATCATCATAGCCACCGCCTACAATGTCGGAAATTTTAATTTTTGATGTCGTCAACTATCATCACCACCCCTGAATATAAATTATCGGTGTGCGTATCACTGACGATTGAGCGCAATTCTTTAATAGCACTCAAATCCCCGCCCGCCGCTTTTTTGTAAAGAGACGCCATAATGACGGTTTCTTTGGTTGGGTTTTTAAGACTAAACCCAAGGTCCCTTAATATTTCACACTCTTTTTCACTTGCCTTTTGCTTTAAGAGCGAAAGCATTATTTCTTTAAGTGATTTATTTTTTGCCACTCTGGTCTTCCCCTTTCACACATGCATTATAGCGTTTCATTTTGCGACATTCACCGACATCTTTACTTTTTTAAGGGTTTTTTTAAGAAAATAATGAACTTTTGCAAAGTTTGTGGTAAAATATTCAGAGATTAGAGATAATTTGGAGTGAAAATATGAAATACATATTAGCGTCGGCGTCCCCAAGGCGAAAAGAGCTTCTTAAATTTGTTGTATCTGAATTTGAGTGTATGCCATCAGATATTGAAGAAATTTTACCTAAAGGTATTAATCCCTTATCTTCTCCCGAATTTTTAGCGGTGCAAAAAGCTCTTCATATTTCAAAACAAAATCCCGAAGACATAGTAATAGGCTCTGACACCTCCGTATTTTTGGGCGATATAATGCTCGGTAAACCCAAGGACTACAACGACGCTAAAATGATGCTAAGGCTTCTATCATGCAACACGCATAAGGTAGTTACAGGTTGCGCTATTTGTAAGGGCAACACCACCTATAGCTTTTCGGAGATATCCCTTGTAGAGTTTTACGCTTTAGATGATAGTGAAATAGAAGAATATCTTAAAACCGAAGAATATAAAGACAAGGCGGGTGCGTACGGCATACAGGGCTATGGCTCATCCCTTGTTAAAAAAATAGATGGTGACTTTTTTAATATAGTAGGACTCCCTGTAGCGCGTCTTAAACGCGAACTTAAAAATTTTGAAGATTTATTGTAGGGCTTTATATGAATAAAAATGATGAAATTGTAATTAGTATAGACGGTTATTCTTCTACCGGTAGCGGCGTAGGCCACTATGACGGTATGGCTGTTTTCGTGCCGCAAACGGCGGTGGGCGATACGGTAAGAATAAAAATACTAAAGGTTAAAAAAAACTATGCCTACGGCAAGGTGGAAGAAATAATAATACCGAGTGAAGACAGAAAAACACCCGACTGCAAGGTGTTTCGTTCTTGCGGCGGGTGTGTTTACAGACATATTACATATAAAAGTGAATGTGAAATTAAGCAAAACAAGGTATATGACGCAATAAAGCGTATCGGCGGAATAGATTTGAGCCCCAACGATATTATTTGCGCAGAAAACATTTGCGGATACCGCAACAAAGCGCAGTACCCGGTATCCCAGAGTGGTAATGCGGGTTTTTATGCGCCGCATTCCCACCGTATAATTGAAAGTGATGACTGCCGCTTACAGCCCGAAATATTTTCTCGCATATTAAAGGTTATTACCGACTGGATTAAGATAAATAACATTTCGGTTTACAATGAGCAGACCCATCAAGGCCTTGTACGCCATATTTATCTGCGACAGGCATCGGCCACAAACGAAATAATGGTGGTCATCGTAATTAACGGCGACACGCTTGACCATTCCGATATTTTAATAGAAAAACTAAAAATACTTTTAGGCGACAGCCTTAAAAGTGTTCAGATTAATATAAACAAGCGCGACACCAATGTAATTTTAGGAGAAAAATGCATAGTTCTCTATGGTGACAGTTATATTACCGATATACTATGCAGTGTTAAAATCAGAATTTCGCCGCTATCGTTCTATCAGGTAAACAGAGCTATGGCGGAAAAGCTATATGAAAAGGCCGCAGAATATGCTATGCCAAAGGGCAAAACTGTGCTTGATTTATACTGCGGTGCGGGTACGATAGGGCTTTCTATGGCAAAGGACGCTAAAGAGATTATCGGTGTTGAAATTATACCTGATGCGGTAGAAGATGCGCGTGTTAACGCCCAAATTAACGAAATTCACAACACTACCTTTATATGTGGCGATGCCGCACACGCCGCGGCAGAGCTATCCCGCAAAAAGCTTACCCCCGATGTTGTAATAGTCGACCCACCGCGAAAAGGCTGCGATGAAGCCTTGCTTCATACTATAGCAAACAATTTCTGCCCTGAGAGAATAGTTTATATTTCCTGCGACTGCGCAACTCTTGCACGCGATGCGGCGATTCTTGAAAATGAAGGCTACAAATTAATTGAGTACACTCCCGTTGATATGTTTCCTGCCACTTCGCATGTTGAAACGGTTGCACTTTTTGTAAAAAAACTATAAGCCGTGTTTCTTGACAAAACACGGCTTATAGGGTAAAATCTTATTATTGCATTTGCCTACATAGTTAAATGGATATAACAAGCCCCTCCTAAGGGCTAGTTGTAGGTTCGATTCCTACTGTGGGTGCCAGAAGCGGCGAGATAAATCTCGCCTAAGAGAAGAGATAATAGATAATATGTAATAGATAATAGAGATTGCGGCTTACCGCCGCTTCTAACTATTCATTATTATCTATTATCTTTTATCTTTTATCTAAAAAGGAGTTTAACAATGGCTCACAAAAGTATTTTATTAGATAAAACCTTGCTTTTTGCCGCCAGAATAATAAAACTAAACAAATATCTTACTAAAGAAAAACACGAAACGGTAATAGCAAGACAAATAATACGAAGTGCCACATCTATCGGTGCTAATGCTAACGAAGCAATTTACGGTATAAGCAAAGCGGATTTTATAGCAAAATTGCAAATATCACTCAAAGAAACCGCCGAAACTGAGTATTGGTTGCGTTTGCTTGTTTTATCGGAATATATAACCGAAAAGGACGGCGAGTCATTATTGAACGATTGCCTTGAAATTAAAAAGATTCTTATTTCTACACTTAATACAGCAAAGGAAAATAAATAATTGAATTATTTCAAACACACCAAAAAACCGACTCTTTACAGAGTCGGTTTTTTTAACTTATTATTTCTTTAATCTCTTCTGCCGTTAAATTTTTAATTTTCTCCCCGTCAAAAGCAAATGCGCCTTTACCTTCACCGAATTTTCCTACCTTTTCAATATGCTCAATGAAGGCTTTCTGAAGTGATGAATTTCGGGGCAATACCGATGTGTCTCCCGTATAATCCATATCAAAAATTCGCCAGGCATCACCAAAGTTTTCGGTGTATTCGCATTCCAAAACGGTATAATCTTCTATAAAACGGTAGGTGTTACTGCCTTCTTTATAAACAGTGCCTTTATATTCAGGTAAAAAGAAGTATGAATGGCAAACAAACACCATTAAATCCCCTTGGGTTTTCGGGAAAAATTTATACGCCGCATTGTATGATGCTAAAACATCACTGTAACAGAGTCTTCCATCTTCGGGAATATGTACCGCTATATAATTCTTTTTATCGGAAACGGGTATTTCAACGAACTGCAATCTGCCAAGCTTAAAAATTTTAACCTCGTAAAACTTTTCAAACCACTCAAACACAAAAATTCCTTGTATACCCATATATTTTTTACAAATATCGAATTTATATCTTAGGTCATTCGCCGTTTCGTAGAAAACATCAAGAGAAACGCCCCTATCAATGTAACGCTGACGGGCAATATCGGCATTGCAAATAAGCACCGCCATGCACACCGTATACTCGTTTATGCCGCTTTTTTGCGCAAGGCTCACACAAACCTTGTTGATTTGTGCAAAGCGCTCTTTAGCTTCCAGCATACTGCGGATTTGTTTATATTCTTCAAAATCGCGAATTTTATTATATGTATCAAGTACTACCCTTTCGGTGTCTTCGGGTAGCGCAATATGTTTTAATATTTCCTGCATACTGTAGTCCCCTTTCTGTACTATATAAATATAGCAGACGCGTATATTTTTGTCAATTAGTAAGGCCTTTATTATTGATAAAATTATAAAAATATGCTACAATATTTTTGCGTTAAAAACAAATCTTAAGGAGTAAAATTTTGAAATACGAAGAATTAAAAAAGAACATTAAAATTAACACCTATATAACCCGTGCAGATGAGTCCTTAAGAGCATTAGGCTTTACAGAGCACAGCTTTCAGCATGTCTGTCACACCGCAGAAACTGCCGGCTATATACTTGAAACCTTAGGCTACACAGAACACGAAATTGAGCTTGTAAAAATTGCGGCATATCTTCACGATATCGGCAACCTTGTAAATCGCCACGACCATCCACTGACGGGTGCAGTTCTGGCATTTAGAATACTTGACCATATGGATGTTCCTGCAGATGATATTGCACTTATTACATCGGCTATCGGCAACCACGATGAAAAAACAGGCACACCCGTTAATGCCGTTTCGGCCGCGCTTATTTTAGCCGACAAATCGGATGTGCGCCGTTCACGCGTGAGAAACCGAGATATCGCATCCTTTGATATACATGACCGAGTAAACTATTCGGTAAAATCTTCTATTCTTCAAATCAGTGATGACAAAGCAAGTATTATATTGACACTCGAAATTGACACTGAATTCAGCGCCGTTATGGACTACTTTGAAATATTCTTAGAGCGTATGATTATGTGCCGCAAGGCCGCAGAAATGTTGGGGCTAAAATTCAAGCTTATAGTAAACTCACAGCAATTATTATAATGGAATAGGTTAAGTGAAACACCCTGCTTTTAAAATTTTTTTTCACTTTTTGTTAGGAAGTTTATAATAAACGGAATACTTACAAGACCTGTAAGTATGTCGGCCAGTGGTTGAGAAATCTGTATTCCCGTAATGCCCCACAGGCTTGTTGTTATTATAAGTGTAGGTATAAACATAACGCCTGAGCGCATAAGCGAGAGAATTGATGACATAACAGGCTTCCTTGCACTTTGATAAAACATATTTATTGGTACTGAAAGCGCTAAAAATATAGTACCAAAGCAGGTGTATCTGAGTGCCGCAACACCAACCTCTGCCACTGCCGCGCTTTTTTGGAAAAGATAGATAATGTCCTTTGCAAAAAACATTACGGGGAATGAGATTGCGCATATAAGCACCGCGCCTATCGCCATAGTAACAAGCAGTCCCTGCTTTACGCGCTTATATTTCTTTGCCTGATAGTTAAATGACGCAACAGGCTGATAGCCCTGACCGATGCCAAGTCCTACGCACATTATAAACGAGCCTACACGGTTTACAACACTCATAGCGGCAATTGCGGCATCCCCGAACGGACGGGTAAGATTATTAAGCAATCCGCCCGAGAAGGAAGACAGACCCTGTCTTATGAGCGCCGGGAAACCTATTTTGCAGATTGTAAAATAGGTTTTAATTTCTCTTGCTACTGCCGATATTTTTATACTGCTTTGCGCTTTTTTGCAGAAAAATGTTAGTAATATTATAAAGCTTATCGTTTGGGACAGAACCGTTGCAATACCCGCACCCAAAATACCGAAATTAAATACCGATACAAGCAACCAGTCACCGAAAATGTTTATTATTCCGCCCGACACTAAGCCGAGCATTGAGAAGAACGCCTTGCCTTCATATCTTAAATTATTATTAAGCACAAACGAGCCTATAACAATCGGGCAACCAATAAGCACGCAGCACCCGTACTGCTTGGCATACGGCAAAATAGTAGCTGTACTGCCGAGCATTTTAAGTAACGGCGTTAAAAATATAAGACCGAAAACCATAAAAATAAAACCAATTGTAATACCCGTAAAAAATGCGGTTGAAACATATTTATCGGCGTCACGCTTGTCCTTATCGGCAAGAGCCCTTGAAACCATTGTGCCCGAGCCCTGTCCTAACATAAACGCCAACGCTTGTATTACGGCCTGCAAGGAAAAAAGAATGCCCGTAGCGGCTTGCGGACTCTCCCCTAAAGAGCCTACAAAATAGGTGTCGGCCATATTGTAAATATTGGTAACCAGCATTGAAATTGTGGTAGGTATACCAAGTGACACGATGAGTTTTGTAAGCGGTGTTTCGGTCATTTTTTTATAATGCAGCTCTGCCTTTGTCATTATTCTGCCTTCTTCTTAAAATTCTTGCAAGATAATTATACCATTTTGCGACAAATTTCGCAACCGATATACTATATATTACTTGAAATATATAATATGCGGTGTTAAAATATAATTGTTGTATTATGCATTTTTTATATAGGGATGATGTTAATGGAAAAACGCATTTTTATAGTGATACCCTCACTCGACCCCGACGAAAAATTACAAAAAACGGTTGAAGGACTGACATCTGTCGGCTTTACCGATTTTATTTTGGTGGATGACGGAAGTAATCCCGATAACCGCCGATTTTTCCCGAAAGAGAAGGAAGGCATAACCGTACTTCGCCACAGATGTAACCGCGGCAAAGGGGCGGCGCTTAAAACTGCCTTCCGATATATACTCAACAACTGCTCCGAAGACTTTGCAGTAATTACGGTGGACGGTGACGGTCAGCATTTACCAAAAGATGTTTTGGCGGTAAAGGACGCTATTACCGATGATAAAACAATAGTTCTTGGATGCAGAAGCTTTAGTGGCGAGAATGTTCCCGCACGCAGCCGTTTTGGAAATAAAACCACATCCCTTGTTTTCAAATTACTGTGCGGAATTAAGGTTTCCGATACGCAGACAGGTCTTCGTGGCTTCCCTGCCGCCTTACTGCCCGAGCTTTTGAAGGTCAAGGGCGACAGATTTGAATATGAAACCAATATGCTTCTTAAATGCGGACAGCTTGGCGCAGAATTAAAGGAAGTGGAAATTGAAACGGTTTACATTGAAGAAAATAAAACCTCTCATTTCCATCCTATAAAGGATTCGCTTAGAATATACCGCTTTATCTTTATGTACTTTATAAGCTCCTTTCTGTCCTTTATAACAGATATTTCGCTTTTCTATGTTTTTTGTAAAATACTAACGGCTGCTCTCGGCACATGGGCAGAAGCCGTAGCCACGCTAATGGCGAGAATCTGCTCGTCAATACTTAATTTCACATTAAACAGAAAAGCCGTTTTTGAGTCCGAAAAGACGGTAAAGGAAACTCTTTTCAGATATATTATATTAGCCGCGTGTCAAATGACTGTATCGGGTGTTCTCGTGACCGTTATTTGCTCACTGTTACACACCACACCCTTTATAAGTACTGTTGTCAAAATTGTGATTGATACACTGCTCTTCCTTACAAGCTACCGCTTTCAGCGTTGCTGGGTTTTTAAGGAAAACGGGGCGACTAAAGTCGCGCCGAAAAAAGAAAAAATAGGCGCTAAAAAAATTGTTTTACGATCATTACTTGTAACAGGTACCGCTATAGTTATGGCGCTAGTAACTGTTATATCGGCCTGCCTTGTTATCTGCTACGGACCGAGTAAATCGCTTCGCAATATGCTGGTAATTTCCGCAAAGCAAGCAAGTGCTACTAAATGGATTCCTGAGCTTTTCTTACCAAAAGATACAGTAAATGAAATTATGGCAAGCAGTGAAGAAGTATCGACCGACAGTATGCATTTAGACGATTACTTGACTACCGAGAATGCGAACGAGTGGGATGATGCTATAGACGGTATGAAGCTTATATTCTTAAACGAGCCGAGATTTAAGGCGTATCTTTTACTTGTAAAGGACCCGTCACGCGTCAGTGTCGGCGTATCATCTGAAAACTTCAGTACCGCAACAGAGGGTATGCGTATGCTCGACCTTGTGGCTAAATACAATTGTATTGCCGCTATAAATGCGGGTGAATTTGCCGATGTCGGCGGTACGGGTACGGGCGCACATCCTATGGGACTTACCTATTCACAGGGTAAAACTGTATGGAACGACGGCGCAAAGCGTACATTTATAGGCTTTGATAAGAATAATCGGCTTATCTGCCGCGAATCAATGACCAAAACCGAAGCCGATGCACTCGGTATCAGAGATGCGGTTTGCTTCCAGACGGGAAATGTGCTTATTGAACAGTCGGGTGACAATGTAAAGCTTCACTACGGCAACAACAATAGCGGAACGGCACAACGCACCGCAATAGGTCAACGCGCTGACGGAACTGTACTGCTGCTTGTTACCGACGGCAGAACTGCCGACAGTATAGGCGCTACGAGAAACGATGTTATAGGCGTTATGGCGAGATACGGCGCAGTTAATGCCGCAATGCTTGACGGTGGCTCATCGGCTATGCTTTATTATAAAGATTATTTCAACAAGTACCCCGTAAACAAAGAAGAGCTTGATACCTACCAGAATTTAGGTCTTGTTAATCGCTACAAGGCGTTTATGAGACCTCGAAGAATGCCCACCTACTTTATAGTTTCGGAGGTGCAAGATAATGGCTAAACGCAGTCTTTTTTACAAAATATATTTTGCCTTTATTGCCGTTTTCTGTGTGGCGCTATCTGTATTACTGATATGGCTGAGCGGTTGGCTTAAGTCCTACGAAGCGGCGCAGCCTGTAAATCTTATTAACAGTATTATTGATACCCACCTTAAAAACGGTGACTTTGATTACCTGATAGAAAACTGCGGACTTAAAATTTCACAGTACGAAGCAAAAGAGAATATTGACTCCTTTTTATCGGAAAATATTACGGGTAAAGCACTGTCTGCCGTAGTATCTTCAAAGCGCCCAGAAGGAGCTGATGCGGCATACAGCATTGAAGCCGACGGCAAAAAGGTTTTACATATCTTTTTGAAAAAGGATGCTTCTTCTGCCGCCTTTTTGCCTAAATATACTGTTCTTTCTTCAGAGCTTGAAAAGGATTATTATAAAACAATCAATATCACAATGCCACAAGGAACAAAGATTTTCCTTAACGGCAAGGTAATTGATGATGCATCGTGCCAAGAAATCGAAATACCGCAGTTTGTGGAAAAATACCTTGAAAACGAGCAAGTAATAAAGCAAAAAAATGCGGTTATCGAAAATCTTTTAAGTGATAATGTCACTGTCACCGCCGAATATTCGGGAGAAAAAGTGGATGTTCATAAAGACGGTAATACTTATTCGGTTTATCAGTATATTGATGACTCTGTAAAGAAGAAGGTTCGCACTATAGCCACCGAAGGCTCAAAGGCGTATGCAGGCTATATGCAGGGCGATGCCACCTTAGCACAGGTTGCCGCTTACTTTGATACAAGCTCTGATTTTTATAAAAATATTCGCTCAAGCTATACCGACCACATACTTGAACACACCGTAGAAGGCTTTATTAGTGTAGTTAATGATGAAGTATTCAAATACTCCGATAATATTTACAGCTGTCGCGTTGAGTTTACTCAGGTATTAAGGCGTAACGGTATGACCTATAAGATATACTTTAAAAAATATGTATTCCTTGAAAAAAATGGAAATACATTCAGAATAATTGATATTAAAAGTCCGGAGGAGACTTAATTGAACCAATTTGAATTAAATCTACTTGATTTTGTCCGTGAAAATCTTGCCACCCCGTTTTTAGATACATTTATGCCGTTTATTACTAAATTCGGCGATGGCGGCATATTTTGGATTATATTATCGGTAATATTTATAATATTTAAAAAAACGCGGAAAATGGGTATTTGTATGGGTCTTTCCCTGCTTATCGGCTTTATAACGGGCAACCTACTGCTCAAAAACCTTATCGCCAGAATAAGACCGTATGACCTTAACACTGATATTGAAATTTTAGTAAAGCATTTGTCCGACTATTCGTTCCCGTCAGGGCACACCTTGGCTTCCTTCGAAGCCGCCACTGCAATTACACTTCACAATAAAAAAATCGGTGTTGTAGCGCTCATATTGGCCACACTTATTGCAATATCGAGAATATATCTGTATGTCCATTACCCGAGTGATGTGCTTTTCGGTGTACTTTTGGGTGTTGGCATAGCATTTTTAGCAAGATACATTATAAATAAAGCAGATAATAAATTTAACCTCACAAAAAGGGGCATTATATGAAATCTGACCTTAAAATTTTAACCGCATTTATACTAAATTTACTTTTCAGTATTGCCGAGTTTATCGGCGGTGCCGTTACAGGCAGTGTTGCTATTTTATCTGATGCCGTACATGACCTTGGTGACTGTATGAGTATCGGCTTTTCCTTTTTGCTTGAGAAAATCAGTAAGAAAAGGCCCGACTCGCATTACACCTTCGGTTATATAAGGTTTTCGGTATTCGGTAGCCTTGTGCAAACCCTTGTACTGCTCACGGGCTCGGTTATAGTTATTTATAATGCGGTGTTGCGCCTTATAAATCCCACACCCATTAACTATGACGGTATGATAATTTTAGCCGTTTTTGGCGCCGTTGTTAATTTTGCCGCTACCCTTTTCACCCACGGTGGAGAGTCGCTTAACCAAAAGGCAGTAAGCGTACATATGCTTGAAGATGTATTAGGGTGGATTGTTGTGCTTATCGGCGCTATTGTTATGAAATTTACCGATATTACGGTTATTGACCCTATTTTATCAATCGGCGTAGCACTTATTTCTCTTTTCTATGCGCTGAAAATTTTTAAGTCGGCCATTAATGTTTTGCTTGAAAAAACACCCGAGAATATTCACACTAATGAAATTAAAGAGCATTTAAGTGAGATTGACGGCGTTATAGATGTGCATCATTTACATGTCTGGAGTTTTGACGGCGTATCTAATGCTGCAACACTGCATGTCGTAACCGACAAAGTGGCGCATATCATTAAAAAAGCTGTAAAGGAAGAGCTTAAGGAACACGGTATCGCTCATGTAACGGTGGAAATTGAAACGAGTGACGAGCATTGCCACGATACCGAGTGTAGTCCCGATTTTTCGGCTAATAACGGACACCACCATCACCATCATCACCATTGACAAACTTTTACAAATGTGATATATTAAACACTGTGAGGGAGTAGCAAGCGCATATCTTTGCGGAGTATAGTCAACAACACCGACCTTTTGGTTTGGCTAACTTTAATTTGCAAGACTCATGTATAACTTATATTGGCTATGCGTGAACCCCTTAATTTAGCATAAAACCCCAAGCATAGCCAAAACTATGCTTGGGATTATTTTATATAAGAAAGGAATTAGCTATGACACCACATTCGTTAAACAAAGAAGAACTGATTATAGCCTTCGGCACAGACACCGAAAAAGGTTTAAGCGGTTCACATGTTACCGAGCTTTACAAAAAGTTCGGTGCAAACAAGCTAAGAGAAAAACCTAAAAAAAGTATTTTCGTAAAGTTCCTTGAGCAGTTCAAGGATGTAATGATTATAATACTTATTTTAGCCGCCATTATCTCTTTCATCACATCAATCACCTCGGGCGAAAAGGAATTTTTTGAACCGATACTTATTTTGGCAATTGTAATTTTGAATGCCGTTATAGGTGTTTTTCAGGAAAATAAGGCCGAAAAAGCGCTTGATGCACTTAAAAATATGTCGGCGCCCCACGCAAGAGTTATAAGGGACGGTGAAGAAAAAATTATCGACGCTGCAGACCTTGTGCCCGGTGACATAATTAAGCTTGAAGCGGGTGACTTTGTTCCGGCTGATGCAAGAATTATCTTTTCTTCAAGCCTTAAGAGTGAAGAGTCTGCCTTAACAGGTGAATCGGTACCGTCCGAAAAGGATGCCGAAGCACCTGTGGACAAAAACGCACCGCTTGGTGACCGCACAAATATGGTATTCTCGGGTTGCAGTATCACATACGGTACCGCTATAGCCGTTGTAACCGCTACGGGTATGGACACCGAGATGGGTAAAATCGCCAATCTGCTTGATGATGAAGAAGATACACAGACACCGCTTCAAATTAAGTTGGCGCAGCTCGGTAAATACTTAGGTATTATGGCCCTTGCCGCTTGTGCTATCATCTTTGTAGTTGGTATTATAGACGGAATCCATCCTTTAGAAATATTTATGACTTCTATTTCCCTTGCGGTTTCTGCAATTCCTGAAGGACTGCCCGTAATTGTAACAATAGTTCTCTCAATCGGCGTACAGCGTATGGTTAAGCAGAATGCACTCATCCGCCGTCTGCCCGCCGTTGAAACACTCGGTAGTGCTTCAATTATCTGTTCTGATAAAACAGGTACCTTAACCCAAAACAGAATGACGCTTGTATCTGCCTATGCCGAAGGTCAAGAGTGTACCGAAGATATAACCGATAACTGTTCAGATAAAATTAAGAGTCTTCTTACCTTTGCCACACTTTGTTGCGATGGCTCGGTAACCTTTGAAGACGGTACCGAACACCACATAGGCGACCCCACCGAAACAGCAATTGTTTTAGCCGCCCACAAAAACGGACTTGCTAAAAACAACTTAAACACCAAATACCCAAGACTTGCCGAAATCCCGTTTGATTCCGACAGAAAGCTTATGACCACAATTAATAATATTGACGGAAAGCTTTATGTAATAGTTAAGGGTGCTTTTGATGTTATGGCAAGCCGTTGTATTAGCGGCGACATAGAAAAGGGTAAAGAATTTACCGATAAGATGAGCGAAAATGCTCTTCGTGTTCTGGCTGTAGCTTGTAAAAAGATTGATGCAGTACCCGAAAACATTACAAGCGAAGAATTAGAAAACGGCCTTACCTTCTTAGGTCTTGTTGGTATGATTGACCCACCGCGTCCCGAAGCTAAGGAGGCAGTTGCTACCTGCAGACGCGCCGGTATTAAGCCTATTATGATTACGGGTGACCATATTATAACCGCTTCTGCAATAGCAAAAGAGCTTGGTATTCTGACCGACGGTGACCGCGCTATTACAGGTGCTGAGCTTGATAAAATGAACGACCGCGAGTTTGATGCAGTAATTGAAAATATTGCCGTATATGCCCGTGTGTCGCCTGAAAACAAAATCCGTATAGTAAAAGCATGGCAGCGTAAGGGTCAGGTTGTTTCTATGACGGGTGACGGCGTAAACGATGCTCCCGCACTTAAGGCCGCCGATATAGGCTGTGCTATGGGTATTACAGGTACCGATGTTGCAAAGGGCGCCGCCGATATGACACTTACTGATGACAACTTTGCAACAATTGTTGAAGCAGTAAGAGAAGGCCGCGGAATTTATGCAAACATCCGCAAGGTTGTAGGCTTCTTGCTTGGTACCAACATTGGTGAAGTTTTCACTGTATTTATAGCAATGCTTCTTTTCAGAAGAAGTCCGCTTCTCCCTATGCAGCTTTTATGGATTAACCTTGTAACCGACTCACTGCCCGCAATAGCACTTGGTATGGAGCCTGTAGAAAAGAATATAATGGACAAGGCACCTAAGCCCAAAAACGAAGGTATATTCGCACACGGACTCGGTATTCGCGTAGTTCTTCAAGGCCTTATGTTCGCCGTATTAACCCTTACCGGTTATCAGTTAGGTGAACAGTTTGGCGGTACAGAAGCGGCAGGTCAGACAATGGCATTTACGGTACTCGCCCTTTGCCAGATAGTTCAGGCATACAATATGCGAAGCGACCGCTCTCTCTTCAAAATAGGTCCCTTCTCAAACGGGCAGTTAAACCGTGCGGCGCTCATTTCCACGCTTCTTATGGTAGTAGTTCTGTTCACACCGCTTAAAACCATCTTTGGTTTGGTTACACTTCCCTACCAGTTATATCTTATAGCGTTAGCGCTTATCTTCGTACCACTCGTTATATTAGAAATTTCAAAGCTTGTAGGACTTATTAAGCATAAACATTAATTAAACACCGTAGGGAACGACCGGTGTGCCGTTCCGTCATAACAAAAGAGCCGATAGGATTTACCTATCGGCTCTTAATTAATTATTTATATTATTCTGCTAACGGCTGTTTTGCCGCTTCAAAATCTGCTTCAATTTCACTGGATGGCTTTTTAGTGAGAAGCGATACCACTATAATACAAATGCTTGAGAAGATAAATGCGGGAAGTAATTCGTATATTGCGAATACGCCGCCGAGAGAAGCGATAACCAGTTTCCAAAGGAATACCATACCTGCGCCCGATACCATACCCGCAATAGCGCCTGCCCTTGTAATGCGTTTCCAGAAAAGTGAGAAAATCATTAACGGACCAAAGGTAGCGCCAAAGCCTGCCCAAGCGAATGATACTATTGAGAAAATTACGCTGTCTTCATCAAGCGCTATAATTGCCGCAATAGCCGCAATACTGAGTAGAGTAATTCTTGTTACTGTCATTACCTGTTTATCGGTAGCATCCTTCTTTATTATACCCTGATAAATGTTTTTAGCGAGTGCGGACGCCGCAATAAGCAAGTAAGAGTCGGACGAGCTAATTGTAGCCGCCAGAATACCTGCCATAACAAAGCCTGCTAAAATCGGCGGTAAGAAGGAAGTGGAAAGTGTTATAAATATATTTTCCGCGCCCGACTTTGTAAGGTGTACTGTCGGGAATAACTGACGACCTACAATACCGATAAATACTGCAACCGCCAGGGAAATTATAACCCATACCATAGCAATTCTTCTTGACATTTTAAGTTCCTTTTCCTTGCGGATTGCCATAAATCGAAGGAGTACCTGCGGCATACCGAAGTAACCAAGGCCCCAAGCCATCATAGAGAATACCGAGAGAACACCGTAAGGTGCGGCGTCACCAAACACAGGTTTGCCGTTTGCAACCGTTTGCACACCGTCTTCTACTACGGGTGTTGCAAGACCGAAGAACTCAAGGAAGCCGGGGATTTCTCTTGCATTTTCGATAACGGCGTTTATGCCGCCCGCCTTTACTGTGCTTATAGCCACAATAACGGTTAAGGCAATAATCATTACAATCGCTTGCATAAAGTCGGATGCGCTTTCGGCCAAAAATCCGCCAAGTATTGTGTAAATAAGCACAAACAACGCACCTACAAGCATCATTGCGATATAGGGTGTTCCAAAAAGTGCAGAGAAAAGTTTACCGCAGGTAACAAAACAGCTCGAAGCGTAAACTGTAAAGAATACGAGAATAAACAAAGCCGCAATAGTCATAATAACCTTTTTATTTTCTCTGAAACGGTTAGAGAAAAATTCCGGCAAGGTTATTGAGTTATTAGCAACTACACTGTAGCGGCGAAGTCTTTTGGAAACTATAAGCCAGTTAAAATATGTACCTACTGCAAGACCTATTGCAGTCCACGCCGCATCGGCTAAGCCACACCAGTAAGCAACACCGGGAAGTTCCATTAAGAGCCATCCACTCATATCGGATGCTTCGGCGCTCATTGCAGTAACCCAAGGTCCGAGTGTACGGCCGCCTAAAAAGTAGTTTTCTGAATTTTTATTTGCCCTTTTTGCAAATATAACACCTATTGCAATTACTATAGCCATATAAGCTATCATAGCAATAAGTATCTGTAAAGTTTGGTTACCCATTATTTAACCCCTTTTCTTATACTTTTTATTCCTTTTAATATATGCACCTTTGCAGCTACCGCTTTATCGCTTGATATTGGTGGCATATCGCGAAGCTTGTAGTAGAGTCCTAAATTTTCGTATTTTGTCTTTCCTAAATTATGAAAAGGCAATACATCCAGCGCTTTTAGGTGTTTGAATTTTCCTAAAAATTCGCCCAGCCTATAAAGGTCAGCATCGTTATCTGTGTAGCCTTCTACTACAACATGTCTTACCCAGAAGTCCGTCCCCTTTTTATCAATATACTCTGCAAATTCAAGTATATTTGTGTTAGGACTTCCCGTAAGGCGTTTATGCGCTTCATTATCTATATGCTTAATATCAAGTAAAACTAAATCGGTATACTGTAAAAGCTTATCAATTTTTTCGGTGCTTTTATTGTTAAATGTAATACCCGAAGTATCAATACAGGTGTGTATACCCTTTTCTCTCGCCTTTTTAAAAAGCTCTGTTACAAAGTCAATCTGTAATAGCGGCTCACCGCCCGTAACGGTTATACCGCCCGAGTAAAACTCCTGCCTTTTTAAATACAGCGATATTATTTCATCCGCCGACATATCGCTACCGCCCGATAAATCCCAGGTGTCAGGATTATGGCAGTATATACACCTTAGCGGACAACCCTGTAAAAATACAACCAACCGAACGCCCGGTCCGTCAACCGTACCGAAGCTTTCGATTGAATGTACCCGTCCTAACATTTTAGATGTTCTCGTGGAAGGTACGGGAAATTACTTCATCCTGTTGCTCTTTGGTAAGCTTTATAAAGTTTACTGCGTAGCCGCTGACACGAACGGTCAGCTGTGGGTATCTTTCGGGATGTGCCTGAGCGTCAAGCAATGTTTCCTTTGTGAAAACATTTACATTTAAGTGATGTCCGCCCTTTTTCACATAACCGTCAAGTAATGTTACTAAATTATCTATCTGTTTATCGTTTGCCGACATAAATTTACTCCTTATCGTCTAATCCTTCAAAAAGTGTGGGTGTGCCGCAAGCGCCATTACTGCAATCCAGTTCAACATTAATGTCGCCTACAAAAACACTGTCTTCCTTACCGAGAGCCCCCGGAATTATGGAGAATGTATTTGAAATACCGTCCTGTGCATCCAAGAAGGGCAGCTTTGCAACCGAAGCTAAGGATGCTACCGCACCGTTGGTATCGCGGTTGTGCATTGGGTTGGCGCCCGGAGCAAACGCTTCGCCGCGCTTACGACCATCGGGTGTTGAGCCGGTATTCTTGCCGTAAACAACATTTGATGTGATTGTAAGAATTGATGTTGTAGGTATTCCGTTTCTGTAGGTGTGGTTCTTGCGAATATGCTCCATAAATCTGTGAACTATATTGTATGCAATATTGTCCACTCTATCGTCATCGTTACCGTATTTCGGGAAGTCGCCTTCTACTTCATAGTCAACCGCCAATCCCGTTTCATCACGGATTACCTTTACCTTGGCGTACTTAATGGCTGACAGTGAGTCAGCAACAACCGACAGTCCCGCAATACCCGTTGCAAACCAGCGTGTTACTTCCTTATCGTGAAGCGCCATCTGTATTTTTTCGTAGCAGTATTTATCATGCATATAGTGAATGATGTTAAGTGTGTTGACATATACCTTTGCCAACCATTCCATCATTTCATCATATCTTGCCATAACTTCATCATAATCAAGATATTTACTTGTTATTGCTCTGTATTCAGGTGCAATCTGTTTGCCCGTAATTTCATCCCTACCGCCGTTGATTGCATAAAGCAAGCACTTTGCAAGGTTGGCACGGGCGCCGAAGAACTGCATTTCCTTGCCGAGCTTCATCGAAGATACACAACAAGCAATTGCATAGTCGTCGCCGTGTGTAAAGCGCATTAAATCGTCATTCTCATACTGAACGGATGAAGTTTCAATTGACATTTTAGCGCAGTAGCGTTTGAAATTCATCGGTAAATTAACCGACCAAAGAACAGTCAAATTCGGCTCAGGTGCGGGACCTAAATTCTTTAATGTGTGCAAATAGCGGTAAGACATTTTTGTAACAAGATGTGTACCGTAAATTGAAACACCGCCGATTGATTCGGTAACCCATTGCGGGTCGCCCGAAAACAGCGCATTATACTCAGGTGTTCTTGCAAACTTGATAAGACGCAGCTTCATTATGAAATGGTCTACCATTTCCTGAATTTCCTTTTCGGTGTAGGTGCCGTTTTCAAGGTCACGCCTTGCATATACATCCAAGAATGTAGATGTACGACCAAGTGACATAGCCGCTCCGTTCTGTTCCTTTACTGCGGCCAAATAACCGAAATACAACCACTGTATTGCTTCTTTAGTATCTTTAGCAGGTAAGGAAATATCAAAGCCGTACTTTGCCGCCATAGTCTTTAAATCGTGTAAAGCGCGAATCTGCTCGGAAAGCTCTTCTCGGTCACGAATAATTTCGGCATACATAGCCGACTGCTTGGTTTCCTTTTGTGCTTCCTTGTCTTCTATCAGGCGGTCAACACCATATAGCGCTACACGGCGGTAGTCGCCGATAATTCTGCCGCGTCCGTATGCATCAGGAAGTCCCGTTATAATATGGCTTGAGCGACAGTTGCGCATTTCGGGTGTATAGGCATCAAAAACACCTGCATTGTGCGTCTTGCGGTGGGTTGTGAAAAATTCCTTAACATCCGCATCCAGCTCATAGCCGTTGTCCTTACAGGCCTTTTCTGCCATACGGATTCCGCCGTAGGGCATTAACGCTCTTTTAAGCGGCTTGTCCGTCTGAAGACCGACTATTTTTTCTCTGTTTTTATCTATATACCCTGCATCATGCGATACAATAGTAGAAATAACCTTGGTGTCCATATCGAGAACTCCACCGGCATCTCTTTCCCTTTTGAAAAGCTCCATTACTTCTTCCCAAAGCTTTATTGTATCTTCAGTAGGTGTTTCTAAAAAGCTTTCATCCCCATCATACGGTACATGATTGTGCTTTAAGAAGCTTCTTACATTAATTTCCTTGGTCCAGGTGCCGTCTTCAAAGCCCTGCCAACCGTCAAAACTGTAGCGCATCAAATATTACCCCTTATAAAATCTTACTAAACATTATACACTATAAAACCCGCTCGGTCAATTATTTATATATAAAAATTTTAAGTAATATTTTACTATATATAGTACTTTTTGAAAACCTGTTTTTAAAATATGATTTTTTTGTAAAAAATAGCAACACTATGATTGACAAAGGCAATGTTTTGTGGTAGAATAATCGGGATGAATCTTTAAGACGATACAGAGATATCGGCAAGATTGAACAGTAACATAAATTGCAGTTTTTTATGACTGCCTGTTTTACCCTGCTCAACCTTGCTGAAAAGCAAGGTTTTTGTTATATTTTTGTACAGAAAGGGAATTATTATGCAAAGCAAATTATTAGCAACTGTATACTCACCTTCCACCGATAAAGCATTTGAAAATTCGGTGGCAGCTTGTTTGTTGTCTGATGATTTATTTTCCAAATTCAATTCCCCAAAATATACTGTTTTTCCCGGTTTTTGCGATGTGCATGTGCATTTTCGCGAACCGGGTTTTTCATATAAAGAAACTGTTTTGTCGGGTTCTTTAGCGGCGGCTCACGGTGGCTTTACCGCCGTTTGTACAATGCCAAACCTAAACCCCGTGCCCGATAACTCCGAGCATCTCAAATTACAGACCGATTTAATAAAAGCGGCTCCCATAAACATATTACCCTACGGCTCAATAACTGTAGGCGAGAATGGTGAAGAGCTGTCACAAATGGAAGAAATTAAAAATACTGTGGTTGCCTTTTCTGATGACGGTCGCGGTGTGCAAAGTATAGACCTTATGCGACAGGCTATGAAAACGGCAAAAAAATTAAACAAAATAATAGTTGCCCACTGTGAAGATAATTCACTGCTTCGTGGCGGCTACATTCACGACGGCGAGTATGCAAAAGCGCATAACCACAAAGGTATATGCAGTGAAAGTGAATGGGGCCCCATAAAACGCGACTTGGAGCTTGCAAAGGAAATTGGGTGTGCCTACCATGTTTGCCATATATCTACAAAGGAAAGTGTAGAAATAATAAGGCAAGCAAAGAAAGACGGTGTTAATGTAACCTGTGAGACTGCACCCCACTATCTTGTGCTTGATGATACTAATTTGCAAGAAGACGGACGGTTTAAAATGAATCCGCCCCTGCGCTCCCCCGATGACCGCTTAGCGCTGATTGAGGGTATAAAGGATGGCACAATTGATATGCTTGCAACCGACCATGCTCCGCATTCAAAGGAAGAAAAATCCAAGGGATTAGCAAGTAGCGCATTCGGCATAGTAGGTCTTGAAACCGCTTTTCCCGTAATGTATACGCATTTAGTTAAAACGGATATTATAACAATGGACAGGCTTATAGAATTAATGGTAACAGCCCCACGACACAGATTTGGTATACCGCTTGGTAACGATTTCACGGTGTGGGATTTGGAAAAAGAAATTACCGTAAACCCCGATGGGTTTTTATCGCTCGGCAAAGCAACACCATTTAAGGATGATAAGTTATTCGGTAAATGTCATCTTACAGTATATAACGGACAAAAAGTATTTATGGAGGAATAAATTATGGCAAAGAGAACAGACATTAAAAAGGTATTAATTATAGGCTCAGGTCCTATTGTTATAGGTCAGGCGGCAGAATTTGACTATGCCGGTACACAAGCCTGCTTAGCGCTTAAGGAAGAAGGCTACGAGGTTGTACTTTGCAACTCCAACCCTGCTACTATTATGACCGATACAACTATTGCAGATAAGGTGTATATGGAGCCGCTGACTCTTGAATATATTGCCAAAATTCTCCGCTATGAGCGTCCCGATGCCATTGTTCCAGGTATCGGCGGTCAGACAGGCCTTAATATCGCAATGCAGCTTGAAAAGAAGGGTATATTAAAGGAATGCGGCGTAGAGCTTCTTGGAACCAGCAGTGAAAGTATTGAACGCGCAGAAGACCGCGAACTTTTCAAAGAGCTTTGCCAATCTATCGGTGAGCCTACTATTCCGTCAGAAATCACCTACTCTCTTGATGAAGCAAAGGCGGCGGCTAAGAAAATCGGCTACCCTGTAGTGCTTCGTCCCGCCTTTACACTCGGTGGTACCGGTGGCGGCTTTGCAGAAAACGAAGAAGAGCTTATAGAAATAGGCCTTAATGCCTTCAAGCTTTCCCCCGTTCATCAGGTGCTTATTGAAAAAAGCGTAAAGGGCTATAAGGAAATTGAGTTTGAAGTTATGCGTGACTCATCCGACCACGCTATAACCATATGCGGTATGGAAAACATTGACCCTGTAGGTGTTCATACAGGCGACTCATTGGTTGTAGCGCCTATAATGACGCTCTCGAAAGAAGACGAAAAAATGCTTAATGACAGTGCCATTAAGCTTATTAAGGAACTGAAAATCGAAGGCGGCTGTAATGTACAGTTTGCGCTTAATCCTAATTCAAGCGAATACTACCTTATTGAAGTTAACCCCAGAGTTTCGCGCTCATCAGCACTCGCTTCCAAGGCAAGTGGCTACCCCATTGCGCGTGTTACCGCAAAAATCGCACTCGGTATGTTGCTCGAAGACATACAGATTGCCAACACAACCGCCGCTTTCGAGCCGAAGCTTGACTATGTAATTGCCAAATTCCCCCGCTTCCCCTTTGATAAATTTACATCTGCCGCAAACACACTCGGCACACAGATGAAGGCAACGGGCGAAGTAATGGGTATTGGCTCAAATCTTGAAGAATGCTTGCTTAAATCTGTACGCTCACTTGAAATTGGTGCTAACCACCTTTATATGTCAAAGTTCGATAATATGAGCAAGGAAGAATTGCTTGACTATATTAAAGAATTCAAGGATGACAATATCTTTGCTATTGCTGAGCTTATTGCACGCGGAGCAACAGTAGAAGAAATTCACGAAATCACCAAAATTACCGCATTTTTCCTTGAAGCAATCAAGAGAATTATTGATATGGAAAACACCTTAAAAGAAAATGTGGGTAATACCGATATTCTGCTAAGCGCCAAAAAGATGGGCTTTAGCGATAAATATATAGGCAGACTGTGGAAAAAGACAGAGCTCGAAGTCTACAATATAAGAAAGCAGAACAATATGTTCCCCGTATTCAGAATGGTGGACACCTGCCACACAAACGCCTATATTCCCTACTTCTACTCTTCTTACACAGGAGAAAATGCGTCACGCCTTACCGACAAAAAGAAGATTGTGGTACTCGGTGCCGGTCCTATTCGTATCGGTCAGGGTGTAGAGTTTGACTACTCTACCGTTCACGCCGTACAGACCATTAAGGCTTCAGGCTATGAAGCAATTATTATCAATAATAACCCCGAAACCGTTTCTACCGACTACACAACAGCAGACAAGCTGTATTTTGAACCACTAACTCCCGAAGATGTTATGAATATTATTGAGTTTGAAAAACCCGAAGGCGTTATTGCGTCCTTGGGCGGTCAGACCGCAATTAATTTAGCAGAGCCTTTAATGAAGCGCGGAGTTAAAATTATCGGTACCGACTGTGATGCTATTGAGCGTGCTGAAAACCGCGATAGCTTTGAAAAAATCCTTCGTGACTTAGATATTCCGCAGCCAAAGGGTAAAGCCGTTACAAAAATTGAAGACGGTATTGCGGCTACAAAGGAAATTGGCTACCCCGTACTCGTTCGCCCGAGCTTTGTTCTGGGTGGTAGAGCAATGCAGATTGTAGCAAATGAAGAACAGCTTCGCCACTATCTTAAAACTGCGGTTGAAATTGATGAAGACAAGCCCGTACTTGTTGATAAATATATTCAGGGTAAAGAAGTTGAAGTTGACGCTATTTGCGACGGCAGAGATGTATTCATCCCGGGTATTATGGAGCTTGTAGAACGCACCGGTATTCATAGCGGTGACTCTATAAGCGTATACCCGACCTTCAGTATTTCTGACAAGGTTAAGGGCACAATTCTCCAATACGCCAAAAAATTGGGTCTTGGTATAGGTATTGTCGGTCTTTACAACATTCAGTTTATCGTGGATGAGAAAGAAGATGTCTATATAATCGAAGTTAACCCGCGTTCATCCCGTACTGTACCCTTCTTATCAAAGGCTACCGGCTATAGCCTTGCTGATATTGCAACCGAAGTAATTTTAGGTAAGAGCCTTAAAGAACAGGGTATATTCAGCATCTACCCAGATGAAAAGAAGCGTTGGTATGTAAAGGTGCCTGTGTTCTCGTTTAATAAATTACGCGGACTTGATGCATATCTCTCACCCGAAATGAAGTCTACAGGTGAAGCCATAGGCTATGACGACAAACTGAATCGTGCACTCTATAAGGCACTTCAGGCTTCGGGTATGCATTTGCAGAACTACGGTACCGTTTTCGCCACAATTGCCGATAGAGACAAGGCAGAAGCATTACCGCTTATTCGCCGCTTCTATAACTTAGGCTTTAATATTCAAGCAACAGAGGGCACCGCAAAATATCTTAAGGAAAACGGTATTCGCACACATGTATTAAAGAAAATAAGTGACAGCAGTGATGAAATTCAGGAAGCGCTCCGTCAAGGTCATATTGCCTATGTGCTTAATACCAAAGATATAAACTCGGGCAACCCCGAGAGTGACGGTCAGCAAATCCGTAAAATTGCTACTGAAAACAACATTACCATCTTTACAGCGCTTGATACTGTAAAGGTTTTACTTGATGTTTTAGAAGAAACAACCCTTACAATTTCCACAATTGATGCGTGAGGTAAATAATGAAACAGGGAATTTTTGAGATTACACAAAACATAAACCTTACAAATAATGTAAAGCTTATGGTATTAAAGGGTGATACTTCAGATATCACCGCACCCGGACAGTTCATTAATATAAAATTAGACGGCAAATATCTCCGCCGTCCCATATCGGTTTGCGACTGTAACGATAATACCGTTACCATTATTTATAAAATGGTGGGTCACGGTACCGAACAGATGGGCAAAATGGGTGTAGGTGAAAAATTAGATATACTGACAGGTCTTGGCAACGGCTATGACACAACTCTTTCGGGAGATAAGCCGTTGTTGCTCGGCGGCGGTGTGGGTGTTCCCCCACTTTATATGCTTGCTAAAAAACTAATTGCTAATGGAAAAAAAGTATCTGTCATTTTAGGCTTTAATACAAAGGATGAAATTTTCTATGAGCAGGAGTTCAAGGACCTTGGTTGCGATGTAACAGTCTGCACTGCCGATGGCTCTTACGGTGTTAAAGGCTTTGTTACAAGCAAAATGGAAAGTTTAGATTATTCCTACTTTTACACCTGCGGCCCCGAGCCGATGTTAAAGGCTATATATAAAACTGCAACCACTTCGGGTCAGTTAAGCTTTGAAGAAAGAATGGGTTGCGGCTTTGGCGCTTGTATGGGTTGCTCTTGCAAGACAATTACAGGCTATAAGCGTATATGCAAGGATGGCCCCGTAATGCAAAAGGAGGAGATTTTATGGGAAGATTAAGCGTTAATTTATGCGGTATAGAGCTCAGTAACCCCATAATCCCCGCCAGTGGAACCTTTGGCTTCGGTTACGAGTTTGCAGAGCTTTACGATATTAATATACTCGGCACCTTTTCCTTTAAGGGTACTACACGCGACGCCCGTTTCGGCAACCCGACACCGAGAATTGCCGAATGTACGGCAGGTATGATTAATGCTGTCGGACTGCAAAATCCGGGTGTTGATAAGGTAATAAATGAAGAATTACCGCGCCTTCAAAAATGCTTTAATAAAAAGGTTATGGCAAATGTAAGCGGCTTTGCTATAGAAGACTACGCCTACACCTGTGCAAGATTAGATAAAGAAGACCAGGTTGGTTGGCTTGAAGTAAATGTCAGCTGTCCTAATGTTCACGGCGGCGGTATGAGCTTTGGCACTTCACCCGAAGCTGCAGCAGAGGTGGTAAAGGCGGTAAAGGCAGTTACTACAAAGCCCGTTATTGTAAAGCTGTCGCCCAATGTTACAGATATTGTAAGCATTGCAAAAGCTTGTGAAGCGGCAGGGGCGGACGGCATAAGTCTCATAAACACATTACTCGGTATGAGAATTGACCTTAAAACCCGTAGGCCCGTAATTGCAAATAAAATGGGCGGTTTTTCGGGACCAGCAATATTCCCCGTAGCCGTTCGTATGGTGTATCAAGTAGCCCACGCCGTTAACATCCCCGTTATTGGTATGGGCGGTGTTAGTAGTGCAGAAGATGTAATTGAAATGATGTTGGCGGGTGCAACTGCGGTAGAAATAGGCGCCGCAAACCTTATAGACCCCTATGTTTGCCGTGATATTATTGAAAAACTACCGTGCGTTTTAGATAAATACGGCATTGAGAATTTAAGTGATATTATAGGAGGAGTTAAATAATGGGTAAGGATGTAATTGTTGCTTGTGATTTTTCAAGCGCTGAGGCGGTGTACGAATTTCTTGATAAATTCACCGACAGAAAGCCGTTTGTAAAAATAGGTATGGAGCTTTTCTATTCGGCAGGTCCTGAAATAGTTAAGGAAATAAAGAAACGCGGCCACAAAATATTCCTTGATTTAAAGCTCCACGATATTCCCAATACCGTTAAAAAATCTATGGCGGTGTTATCGGGACTTGATGTTGATATTACCAATCTCCACGCGGGCGGCACTACTCGTATGATGGAAGCCGCATTAGAAGGCCTGACAAGGCCTGATGGCAGCAGGCCGCTGCTTATAGCCGTTACACAGTTAACATCAACTGACCAAGAAAGCATGGAGAAAGATTTACTTATAAAAGAGCCTATTGATAAGGTAGTTATGCATTATGCCGCAAACGCCAAAAAATCAGGCCTTGACGGTGTTGTGTGCTCACCGCTTGAAGCAGGCAAGGTACACGAAATATGCGGAAATGACTTTTTAACAATAACACCTGGTGTGCGCTTTGCCGACGGTGATATTGGCGACCAAAAGAGAGTTATGACACCCGCAGAGGCTAAAAAAATCGGCTCAGACTACATAGTTGTCGGCAGACCGATTACCGCCGCCGCAGACCCCGTAGCCGCATATAACAGATGCGTTGAAGAATTTATCGGTTAGGAGAATTATGATGGAAAGCTATAAAAGAGAATTTATTGAGTTTTTAGAAGGCGCAGGGGTGCTTAAATTCGGCGATTTCACTGCAAAATCGGGCAGAAAAATCCCCTACTTCATAAATGCAGGTGACATAAAAACGGGTGAGCAGATTTGCAAACTCGGTGAATTTTATGCCAAGGCCTATTTCGAAAAGGTTGGAAATAAAAAAACCGTACTTTACGGCCCCGCATACAAGGGTATTCCGATTGCAGTATCGGTTGCCGTAGCCTTGGCTAAAAACGGACTTGATGTTCCCTTCTTTTTTAACCGTAAGGAAGAAAAGGACCACGGAGAGGGTGGCGTTTTTGTGGGCTACAAGCCGCAAGAAAACGAAGAAATAGTAATAGTTGAAGATGTAATTACTGCAGGTACCGCCATCAGAGAGAGTATGTCAATTTTATCAAGTCTTCCCGGCACCAAGGTTGCCGCTACCTTTGTTATGGTAGACCGCAAGGAAAAAGGAAAGAGCGATAAATCTGCTATGGCAGAGGTAGGCGAAGAATTCGGCTTCCCTGTATACTCGGTAGTTGATGTATACGACATTATCGAATATCTCGAAGAAGATGAGAAAAACAAAGAGAATGTTGAAAGAATAAAGAAATATCTTGAAATCAATGGTGCGAAAGGATAAAAGTATGCGTAGTTTAATTGATATCTTAGATTTATCGGTAGAAGAAATTGCATCACTCATCGATACTGCAAACGATATTATTGAAAATGGGCAAAAATACGCTGAAAAATGCAAAGGTAAAAAGTTGGCAACACTCTTTTTTGAGCCGTCAACCAGAACAAGACTGAGCTTTGAAGCCGCAATGCTTGAGCTCGGTGGCAGTGTTATAGGCTTTTCGGAAGCCAACTCATCATCTGCTGCTAAGGGTGAGAGTGTTTCGGATACCGCAAAAACCATCAGCTGTTATGCCGATATTATAGCAATGCGCCACCCAAAAGAAGGCGCACCGCTTGTAGCGGCACAAAACGCGTCCATCCCCGTTATCAATGCGGGTGACGGCGGTCACAATCACCCCACACAAACCTTAGCAGACCTACTTACAATCAAGCGTGAAAAAGGCCGATTGGATAACCTTACAATAGGCTTCTGCGGTGACTTGAAATTCGGCAGAACCGTTCATTCTCTTATAAACGCGCTTTCCCGCTATAGCGGTATAAAAATAGTACTCATCTCCCCTGATGAGCTGAAATTACCAAGCTATGTAAAGCACGATGTGCTTGATAAGTGCGGTATAGAATACTGCGAAAATTCTTCGCTTGAAGACGCAATAGCTGACCTTGACATACTTTATATGACCAGAGTTCAGCGTGAGCGCTTCTTTAACGAAGAGGATTATCTGCGCCTTCGCGACAGCTATATTTTAGAACCTAAAAAGCTGCAAAACGCAAAGAAGGATTTAAGCGTTATGCACCCGCTGCCGCGTGTAAATGAAATAAGCGTTGCGGTAGACGAAGACCCCCGTGCTTGCTACTTTAAACAGGTATTAAACGGAAAATACATCCGTATGGCACTTATACTAAAGCTATTAGAGGAGGCAAAAATATGAATATAGATTCCATTGAAAACGGCTATGTTATAGACCATATTACCGCCGGTCGCGGTATGCGCCTTTACGAGCTTTTAGGACTTGACAGTCTTGACTGTTCTGTTGCCATAATTAAAAATGTAAACAGTAAAAAGTCGGGTAAAAAAGACATTATAAAAATTGATGCCGATATTCCGATAAATCTTGAAATTATAGGCTATGTTGACCGCGGCGCCACCGTAAATATTATAAAGAACGGTGTTTTGGCGGAGAAAATGAGCATCCCGATGCCTGAAAAGCTTACCAATATAATTAAGTGTAAAAATCCGCGTTGCATCACCACTACCGAGCAAGAAATCAAGCATATTTTTAAACTTACAGACAAAAATAACGGCGTATATCGTTGCCTTTACTGTGAAACCGAAGCAGGTCACTAAAACATAACACAGAAAACAGTAAAATAGGGCTTTTTTGCCTTGACAGAAAAAAGTAAAAATGGTATACTGTATTTGTCAAAAATAATCGTTTTCTGTAACTGACGGAGTTATAGTGGAGCACCACAAAGGAACAGAAAAATGTTGCTTTTTCAGCCGACCGTCTGGGCACATTTAATCACCTGTCAGGGTGTTTTAATGTGCCTTTTTTTAATTTATTTCTAAAGGGAGAAAAATTATGAAAAAAATAGGTATTGTTATGGGCAGTGACAGCGACCTGCCAGTTATCAAAAAAGCCACTGCGATTTTAGATGAATTAGGTATCCCCTACACCGTAAATATCTATTCCGCACACCGCACCCCTGCAGAAGCCAGAGATTTTGCAGTAAATGCCCGTAAAAACGGCTACGGTGCTATTATTTGTGCGGCGGGTATGGCGGCTCATTTAGCGGGTGCTATTGCGGCAAATACAACGCTTCCTATCATTGGTATTCCCTGCGCATCTCAGTATCTTGACGGTATGGATGCTTTGCTTTCCACCGTTCAGATGCCATCGGGTATTCCCGTTGCTACGGTTGCTATAAACGGCGGCGCTAATGCGGCTTTGCTTGCAGCCCAGATACTTTCTGTGACCGATAATGAAATCGCAGTATTATTAGATAATAAGCGTATAGCGGCAGCAGAGCAGGTGCTTAAAAAAGACGCTGAAATCATGTCAAAACTTTAATTCAAAATTTTTAATATATAAAGGAGAAAAAGGAAATGGAAAAGAAACTTGTCTACACAGGAAAAACAAAGGATGTATTCGCACTCGAGAACGGCAATTATTTGCTTAAATTTAAGGACGACTGCACTGGTAAAGACGGCGTGTTTGACCCGGGCGAAAACTCGGTAGGTCTTACAATTGACGGTGTGGGTGATGTCAACCTTCGTATGTCAATTTACTTCTTTGAAAAGGTAAATGCCGCAGGTATTAAAACCCACTATGTAGGCGCAGACCTTGAAAACACCACAATGGAAGTTCTCCCTGGTAAAGTTTTCGGTAAAGGTCTTGAAGTTATCTGCCGCCATAAAGCAGTAGGCAGTTTCTTCCGCCGTTACAGTGATTATATCGAAGAAGGCGCAGATCTTCCCGCATATGTTGAAATGACATTCAAGAATGACGAAAAGGGCGACCCGCTTGTAACAAAGGATGGCCTTGTTGACCTCGGCGTTATGACCGAAAAGCAATACGACGATATGAAAGAAATGACACAAAAAATCACACAAATCGTAGCCGACGACCTTAAGGAAAAGGGCCTTGTACTCTACGATATCAAGTTTGAATTCGGTTATGATAAGGACGGCAGCGTTATGCTTATTGATGAAATAGCTTCAGGCAATATGCGCGTTTATAAAGATGGCGAATATATCGACCCGATGACCTTATCTAAACTTTTCTTCGCATAAATTAAACTTTAAGGAGCAAATAATGGGTGGTTTTTTTGGGGTAGTAAGCCGTGTTGACGCGATATCAGATGTCTTTTTCGGCACAGACTACCATTCTCATTTAGGTACACGCCGCGCAGGTATGGCGGCGTATGATACAGAAATAGGCCTTCAGCGTGAAATACACAATATTCAGAATTCACCGTTCAGAACAAAGTTTGATGATGTTTTCGACGAAATGAAGGGTACATCGGCAATCGGTTGTATAAGCGACTATGACCCACAGCCGTTGCTCATCCATTCAAATCTCGGTACCTACGCTATTTGTGTTATAGGTATTATTAACAATGCCGAAGCGCTTATAAAACAGTATCTGTCCTTTAGCGGCGGTCACTTTAACGCTATGACAAGCGGTAAAATAAACTCTACCGAGCTTGTTGCCGCACTTATAAATCAGAAAAGCGATTTTGCCGATGGCATTAAATTCGCGCAGAGCCAGATTGACGGCACCGCTTCCATTCTTATCTTAAAGGAAGATGGCTCACTTATAGCCGCGCGTGACCGACTTGGCAGATTGCCAATTAATATCGGAAAAAACGATAACGGCTACTGTGTTTCCTTTGAATCCTTTGCCTGCTTTAAGCTCGGCTACGATTTAGTTAAGGAACTGGGTCCTGCCGAAATCGTTGAATTAACGGCAGATAATATGACACAGCTGGCAAAGCCCGGTAAAAAAATGAAAATCTGCTCGTTTTTGTGGAGCTATTACGGCTACCCGACATCTACCTACGAAGGCGTGAATGTTGAGCTTATGCGCTACAAAAATGGTAAAATTATGGCAGAGCAAGATAAACTCAGTGGCATTGCCGATGATATTGATTATGTCGGTGGTGTTCCCGATTCGGGCACACCGCACGCTATAGGCTATGCGGGTGAATCGGGTTTCCCCTTTGCGCGTGCATTTATCAAATACACACCTACTTGGGCCAGAAGCTTTACCCCATCACATCAAACCGAGCGTGAACGAGTTGCAAAAATGAAACAGATACCCATTCACGACCTTATTACAGATAAAAAATTACTTTTTGTTGATGACTCTATTGTTCGCGGTACTCAGCTTAAAGAAACGGTTGATTTTCTTTACGATAACGGCGCTGCGGCAGTTCATATGCGTTCTGCCTGTCCGCCAATTATGTTTGGATGTAAGTATCTTGGTTTTTCCCGCGCAACATCCGATATGGACCTGATTGCCCGCAGAGTGATAGTTGAGCTTGAAGGCGAAGAAGGCTTCAAATATATTGATGAATATATCGACGGCCGTACAGAGCGTGGTAAGAATTTAAGAAACGCTATATGCGAGAAGCTTAACTTTACTTCTCTCGAATTCCAGACACTTGACGGAATTGTTAAGGCTATAGGAATTGACAAGGAAAACCTTTGCACATACTGTTGGAACGGAAAGGAATAATTTTTATGACTATGAAATCTAAATCGGACAGCTACGCTGCCGCAGGTGTTGATATTACCGCAGGCTACAAGGCTGTTGAACTTATGAAAAAACATATTAACCGCACCAAAAACGAAGGCTGCCTTGACGATGTCGGTGGCTTCGGTGGTTGCTTTGGGCTTGATTTAACAGGAATAAAAGAACCTGTTTTGGTTGCAGGTACCGACGGTGTCGGCACCAAAATTAAACTTGCAATGTTGCTTGATAAACACGACACAATCGGTATTGACTGTGTTGCTATGTGTGCTAACGATATTATCTGTTGCGGCGCAAAACCGCTTTTCTTCCTTGACTATATTGCTTGCGGCAAGAATATTCCCGAAAAAATGGCAGAAATAGTAAGCGGTGTTGCTGAAGGCTGTGTGCAGTCGGGTTGCGCGCTTATCGGCGGCGAAACTGCAGAGCATCCCGGTCTTATGCCCGAAGATGATTATGATTTGGCGGGCTATTGCACAGGTATTGTTGATAAATCCAAAATTATTGACAATAAAACAATGCGTGCCGGTGACATTGTTATAGCTTTAGCGTCCAGCGGCGTTCACTCCAACGGTTTTTCGCTTGTTCGCAAGGTTTTCGATGTTGAAAACAGTGATATTACTTCACCTGTTAACGCACTCGGTGGTAAAAGCATAGGTGAAACCTTGCTTACACCTACAAAGCTTTATGTTAAATCGGTACTCGCTTTACTCGAGCAGGTAAAGGTAAAGGGTATTTCCCATATTACAGGCGGCGGCTTCTATGAGAATATTCCGAGAAGTATTCCTGATGGACTCGGTGCTAAAATTGATAAATCTGCCGTTCGTGTTCTGCCTATATTCAAGCTTTTAGCAGAAGTAGGAAACATCAATGAACACGATATGTACAACACCTTTAATATGGGTGTCGGTATGAGCATCGTGGTAGCAAAAGAAGATGCCGAAAAATCTCTTGAAATTTTAACAGCTAACGGTGAAGAAGCTTATATTATCGGTGAGATAATTGAGTCGGAGGACAAAATAATCTTATGATGAAGGCTAAGATAGCGGTTTTGGTGTCCGGTGGGGGTACAAATCTCCAAGCATTAATTGATGCACAAAAAAACAACATAATTAAAAGTGGTGAAATCAGCCTTGTTATTTCCAACAAGGCTGACGCTTATGCAATAGAGAGAGCAAAACGCGCAGATATTGATACCTTTGTTGTAACAAAAAAGGAATGCGATATGGACCAGGATGCCTTCGAAAAAGCAATTACTGAAAAGTTAGAAGAATATAAAATTGACATTATTGTCCTTGCAGGTTTTATGTCAATATTAAGTGAAAACTTCACAAGAAAATATGATAAGAAAATAATAAATGTACACCCGTCACTCATCCCGTCATTTTGCGGAAAAGGCTTTTACGGACTGCGCGTTCATGAGGCCGCGCTACAGTACGGTGTAAAGGTTACGGGCGCTACGGTGCATTTTGTAAATGAAGTACCCGACGGCGGCGAAATCATTATGCAAAAAGCCGTTGAAATTTTACCCGATGACACACCCGAAACTTTACAAAAGCGGGTTATGGAAAATGCTGAGTGGATTATTCTGCCGCTATCGGTTGAGAAGGTCTGCAGTAACATACAGAAATAAAGGAGAGCATAAAATGTCGTTATTTGACTTAAAAACATTACTTAGTGAAAATACCTACCCCGGTCGCGGTATCGTAATAGGAAAATCGGCTGACGGTAAAAGCGCCATGATAGCCTATTTTATAATGGGCAGAAGTGAAAACAGCCGCAACCGTATTTTTGAAAGATTCGACGGCGGTATGCGCACCAAAGCTTTTGATGAAAGTAAACTTTCTGACCCGTCACTTATTATCTATAACCCCTATTTAACTACAAAAGGCGGAAATATCGATATTATCACAAACGGCGACCAGACAAATACAGTATTTGATTTTATAAATGATAATAAGACATTTGAAGATGCTCTTTATACCCGCGAATTTGAGCCGGATGCTCCCAACTTTACCCCAAGAATTTCGGGTGTTTGCAATTATAACTTTGCAAAAAACAACTTTACATATAAGTTATCCATTTTGAAATCTGCAAACGGCAGAGAAAATGCTTGCAGCCGCTTCTTCTATAACTATGTGGCTGAAAATGGCATTGGTCATTTTATTCACACCTACAAATGTGACGGTAATCCAATTCCGTCTTTCTACGGAGAACCCGAAGAAGTTAAACTTCCAAACACGGCAGAAGAATTAGCCGATATTGTATGGAACAACTTAAATAATGACAACAAGGTATCTCTCTTTGTCCGTCAGGTACCGCTTGATGGCAGTGAGCCTTGTGAAATCATAATTAATAAAAATAAATAAGGAGTAAAGGAAATGAAAGAATTTGAATTAAAATATGGTTGTAACCCCAACCAAAAGCCTTCTAAAATATATATGGCTGACGGCAGCGAGCTGCCTATAGAAATTCTGTGCGGCAGACCGGGTTATATAAATTTTCTTGATGCCTTTAACTCCTGGCAACTTGTAAAAGAACTGAAAGCCGCATTAAACCTTCCCGCAGTTACATCCTTTAAGCATGTAAGCCCCACATCTGCAGCGGTTGGTATTCCGCTTTCCGATAAACTTAAAAAGGCTTGCTTTGTAGATGATATCGAAGGACTTGATGAATCCCCCTTGGCCTGTGCATATGCCAGAGCCCGCGGTACCGACCGTATGTGCTCTTTCGGTGACTGGGTAGCCCTTTCTGATACCTGTGATGAAACTACCGCACTTCTTATTAAAAGAGAAGTGTCCGACGGTGTTATCGCACCCGACTATACCCCAAAAGCACTTGAAATTTTAAAAACAAAGCGCAAGGGTAACTATAATATTGTAAAAATTGACCCTAATTTTGTTCCCAACCCGATTGAAACAAAACAGGTTTACGGCATTACCTTCGAACAGGGCCGTAATAACTTCGAAATTAATGCAGAGTTACTTAAAAACATAGTAACAGAAAATAAAGATATGCCAGAGAGTGCTGTTCGTGACCTTATTATCGCGCTTATTACGCTTAAATACACTCAGTCTAACTCGGTATGCTATGCTGTAGACGGACAGGCTATAGGTGTAGGTGCGGGTCAACAGTCGCGTATTCACTGCACACGGCTTGCTGGTACAAAGGCAGACACCTGGTTCCTTAGACAGCACGATAAGGTACTCGCCCTTCCCTTTAAGGACACACTCGGCCGCCCCGACCGCGATAATGTAATCGACGGCTATATCAACCGTAACGAAGAAGATGTATGTGCCGACGGCAATTGGCAGAAGTACTTTACTTCTAAGCCCGAGCCACTGACAGACAAGGAAATCCGCGAGTATTTAGATGCTATCGACGGCGTAGCACTCGGCTCAGATGCCTTCTTCCCCTTCAGTGATAATATTGAACGCGCAAAGAAAAGCGGTGTAAAATACATTGCTGAGCCCGGCGGCTCTATAAGAGATGACGCCGTAATTGATACCTGTAATAAATACGGTATGGCTATGGCCTTCACAGGTATGCGCTTATTCCACCATTAATAGACGGCGAGGTTAATTTTAATGAAAATTTTAGTTGTAGGCGGTGGCGGGAGAGAACACGCCATCATCAAAAAACTTAAAAGTAATAAAAATATTACCGAAATATTTGCCGCCCCAGGTAACGGCGGTATTGCAAAAGATGCCACAGTTGTTAATATAAACGGCACCGATACAAAGAAAATTGCCGAATTTGCCGTAGCAAACGGTATTGACTATGCCGTAGTTGCCCCCGATGACCCGCTGGTTGCAGGTTGTGTGGATGAACTAAATAAAAACGGTATTGCTTGTTTTGGTCCTACCGCAAACGCCGCAATAATTGAAGGCAGTAAGGTTTTTTCAAAAAATCTTATGAAAAAATACGGCATACCGACAGCCGAATACGAAGTTTTTGATAATATAGAGGCCGCACTAAAGTATCTTGAAACCGCACCCATCCCGACAGTAATCAAGGCCGACGGATTGGCACTGGGAAAAGGTGTAATTATTGCAGAAACCAGAGAAGACGCCAAGGCAGCCGTTGTTTCTATAATGCAGGACAAAATGTTCGGCAAAAGCGGTGACAACATTGTTATTGAAGAATTTTTAACAGGCCCTGAAGTATCTGTGCTTTCCTTCACCGACGGTAAAACAGTCGTTCCTATGGTATCATCAATGGACCATAAAAGAGCAGGAGATAACGATACAGGCCTTAACACAGGCGGTATGGGTACAATAGCACCCAACCCCTACTACACCGAAGATATAGCTAAAAAATGTATGGAAGAAATTTTTATTCCTACTATTAATGCTATGAATAGTGAAGGTAGAACCTTTAAAGGTTGCCTTTATTTCGGTCTTATGCTGACTGAAAAGGGTCCTAAAGTAATTGAATACAACTGCCGCTTCGGCGACCCCGAAACTCAGGTTGTTTTACCACTACTTGATAGTGACCTGCTTACCATTATGCAAGCGACTACAAACGGTACACTTGATAAAACAGAGGTTAAATTCAAAGACGGACACGCTTGTTGTGTAATTATGGCATCTAAGGGCTACCCCGAAAAATACGAAAAAGGTTATGAAATCACCTTTGAAAACGATGTTTGGGACAGTACATTTGTTGCGGGTGCTAAAATGCAGGACGGCAAACTGCTTACAAACGGCGGCCGCGTACTTGGTGTTACCGCTATTGGCGACACATTAAAGGAAGCCATTGATAACGCCTACTTGAAGACCAATAACATTCATTTTGACAATGCATATAAGCGCAGCGATATAGGCGCTAAAGCGATGATGGCAGTAACGGAGGGAAAATAAATGGTTTATAGAGTATATGTTGAAAAGAAAGCCGAACAGGCACACGAAGCAAAAGCATTATTTTCTGACGCTACTACCCTGCTTGGCATAAAAAATCTTACTTCAGTTCGTGTAATTAACAGATACGACGCTGAAAATATCACAGAAGAATTATTCGAGTATGCAAAGGGCACTGTTTTTTCCGAGCCGCAACTTGATAGTGTTTATGACGAATTAGATTTATCGGGTGCTACTGCTTTTGCAGTTGAATTTTTACCGGGACAGTTCGACCAGCGCGCAGATTCTGCCGCACAGTGTATTCAGATAATTTCCTGTAAGGACCGTCCTACAGTTAAAACTGCAAAGATTTATGCGCTTTACGGTAAGCTAACAGACAGTGATATTGCAGAAATTAAGAAATATGTTATCAACCCTGTTGAATCAAGGGAAGCCAGTTTTGAAAAGTACGAAACACTGAAGGCAAACTACGAAATTCCTACAACCGTTGCAACGCTTGACGGATTTATCGACCTTGACAGATCGGGACTTGAAAAGTTTGTTAAAGACTATGGTCTTGCTATGGATGCTGATGATATTGCATTCTGTCAGAAATACTTTAGAGGCGAAAAAAGAAACCCAACCATTACAGAAATCCGTATGATTGATACATACTGGTCTGACCACTGCCGTCACACAACCTTCTTAACGGTTATTGACTCGGTGAAATTTGAAGACGAGCTTTTACAGAAGACCTATGATGAATATATCGCAGTGCGCAAGGAACTTGGCCGCACAAAGCCGATATGCCTTATGGATTTGGCAACCGTTGCTGTTAAATATCTTAAAGCACAGGGCAAACTTGATAAATTGGATGAATCCGAAGAAATCAACGCTTGTACTGTAAAAATTGATGTAGAAGTTGACGGCAAAACTGAGCCGTGGCTCTTACTCTTCAAAAACGAAACACATAACCACCCAACCGAAATCGAGCCCTTTGGTGGTGCGGCAACCTGTATCGGCGGCGCTATTCGTGACCCGCTTTCAGGTAGAGCATATGTTTACGGCGCTATGCGCGTAACAGGTGCTGCCGACCCGTTAAAGCCCGTAAATGAAACCATTCCCGGTAAGTTACCGCAACGTAAAATTGTAACAACTGCCGCGGCAGGTTATTCTTCTTACGGTAACCAAATTGGTCTTGCTACAGGTATAGTTGATGAAATATATCATCCCGGTTATGCGGCTAAACGTATGGAAATCGGCGCAGTTATTGCCGCCGCTCCCGCAGAAAATGTACGAAGAGAAGTACCAAGCCCTGATGATGTTGTAATTTTACTTGGCGGCTCTACAGGTCGCGATGGTATCGGCGGTGCAACAGGTTCTTCAAAAGCACATACCGCACAGTCGGTTGAAACCTGCGGTGCCGAAGTACAAAAAGGTAACGCACCGGAAGAAAGAAAGCTTCAGCGTCTTTTCCGTAACCCCACTGCCACAAAAATGATTAAGCGCTGCAACGACTTTGGCGCAGGCGGTGTGTCGGTTGCTATTGGTGAGCTTGCAGACGGTCTTGAAATTAACCTTAATGCCGTACCTAAAAAGTATGAAGGTCTTGACGGTACTGAACTTGCTATCAGTGAGTCACAGGAGCGTATGGCGGTTGTTGTTGAGCCGCATAATGTTGATGCCTTCTTAGCCCTTGCCGCAGAAGAAAATCTGCAGGCATTCCCCGTTGCCGTAGTCAAGGCAGAGCCGCGACTTGTTATGAACTGGAACGGCAAGAAAATAGTTGATATAAGCCGCGAATTCTTAAATTCCAATGGTGCTGATAAGCATATTGATATTACACCCGCTAAATCACAGGATTATAGCAAGGAAATCAGCGGTGGCTTTAGTGAAAACTATAAAAAATTAGCTGAAGACCTTAATATATGCTCAAAGCGTGGTCTGTCCGAGCGTTTTGACTCTACAATAGGTGCTGGTACTGTGCTTATGCCGTTTGGCGGTAAAAACCAGTTAACACCCATACAGGCTATGGTGCAGAAAATATCGGTTGAGAAAAAGCACACCGACGACTGCTCGTTTATGTCTTGGGGCTATAACCCGTTTATTACATCGCTTTCCCCCTACCACGGCGCATATTTAGCGGTTGTTGAATCGGTTTCCAAGCTTATTGCAACGGGCGCTGAGTTTAAGGATGTTTACTTAACCTTCCAGGAATACTTTGAGCATCCCCGTAAAGACGGTAAGCGTTGGGGTAAGCCACTCGCCGCTTTACTTGGCGCATTTAAGGCGCAATTGGATTTCGGTATTGGCTCAATCGGTGGTAAGGACTCAATGAGTGGCTCGTTCGAAGACCTTGATGTTCCCCCGACACTTGTTTCCTTTGCCGTAACAACAGGTAAGGTACAGAATGTTGTCTCACCCGAATTCAAAAAGGCTGGCAACAAGGTAGTATTTTTAAGCCCCGCTTTTGATGAAAATAATCTCCCCATAGCCGAAAGCCTTATAAAGAATTTTGGCATTGTAACTGACGCTTTGCGCTCGGGTAAAGCCGTTTCTTGCTACACAGTAGGCCTTGGCGGTATTGCGGAAGCGATTATGAAAATGTCGTTTGGTAACGGACTTGGCTTTTGCTATGATGCTTCCCTTTCAGTAGAAGATATGTTCGGTTATTGCTACGGCGGTTTTGTGCTTGAAATTACAGAAGATATTGAGAATGCTTGTGTTATTGGTACCGTAACAGATAACGGCGCTATTACTCACAAGGATGAAACACTTAACATAAACGAGCTTTTAGGTCTTTATGAAAACAAGCTTGAGAGTGTTTACAGCTGTAACATTAAAAATAATGATAGCAAAATGCAAAACTTCTCATATTCTGCAAAGGAATATAAGGCGCCCGCTATTAAGAGTGCTAAACCGCAGATTCTTATTCCTGCATTCCCCGGTACTAACTGCGAGTTTGACTCGGCTAAAGCGGTAAGAGATGCAGGTGCAGAACCTAAGATTATGGTTATTAATAACCTGTCATCCGACGGTATCAGCCGCAGTGTTGAGCAATTTGCACAGGAGATAAAGAAGTCTCAGGCAATATTTATTCCCGGTGGCTTCTCGGGCGGTGACGAGCCAGACGGCAGCGGTAAATTTATAAC
Source organism: Acutalibacteraceae bacterium (assembly GCA_045590755.1). Classification (GTDB taxonomy): domain Bacteria; phylum Bacillota; class Clostridia; order Oscillospirales; family Acutalibacteraceae; genus SIG565. The sequence goes on along the minus strand of JAZNRP010000033.1, from coordinate 921 downwards.
CGCATTCTTCCGTAATGCCGCTATTAAGGACGGCGTTACCGACCTATTAGATAACCGCGACGGTCTTATGTGCGGTATATGTAACGGCTTCCAGGCGCTTATTAAGCTCGGTCTTGTGCCATACGGTAAAATTATTGATACCGATGAAAACTGTCCGACCTTGACATTTAATACGATTGCCCGTCACCAATCAAGAATTGTGCGCACCCGTATTGCATCAAATAAGTCGCCTTGGCTTTCATACACCAATGTGGGCGAAGTTTACAATGTACCGATTTCGCACGGTGAAGGACGCTTTATTGCAGACGAAAAGCTTATTATGTCTCTCGCCGAAAACGGACAGATTGCAACACAGTATGTCGACTTTAATGGTAACGCGACAAATGATATTCACTTTAACCCCAACGGCTCTATGTTTGCCATTGAAGGTATTACATCCCCCGACGGCAGAGTATTCGGTAAAATGGGTCACAGTGAGCGTATCGGAGACGGACTTTATAAAAATGTCCCCGGTAACTATGATATTAATATGTTCCGCGCCGCTGTACGCTACTTTAAATAATTTATAAGAAAAATGGCGGCGCAAAGTAAAATAATTTACTTTGCCCCGCCTATTTTAGCAAAAAACACTTGACAAAATGAGTAAAATAAATTAACATATTCTATGTGCTGAAAATTAAAGAGAATATGCCGCTGTGGTGGAATAGGCAGACACAAGGGACTTAAAATCCCTCGGTAGCAATACCGTACCGGTTCAAGTCCGGTCAGCGGCACCATATATCGCGGAGTGGAGCAGTCCGGTAGCTCGTCGGGCTCATAACCCGAAGGTCGTAGGTTCAAATCCTGCCTCCGCAACCAAAAAGAAAACGGTCACATTGTGACCGTTTTTCTTTTTGTCTTGAAATTGGTTGGATTTGAAAG
>JAZNRP010000032.1:0-11692 GCA_045590755.1 Acutalibacteraceae bacterium | reverse complement strand
CAGCTTTTCCTCTTTGCTGTGGGTAATATTTGTTCCGCCTTTTGGTCTTCCCATTACGATCAACTCCTTCCTTTTATCTTAACATAAAAAATAGTGATGGTAGACACTCTTTTTAGTGTCTACCATCACTATATCACTTCAACGACTAATTTAGTCGTTGCTTCTTTTTATTTTGCGTTTTTAGCATCAAGCTTTACCTGTCTGCGATTAATTACTTCGTGTGATTTTGGCTTAATTTCTCCCGCCTTAATTAAGGCTTCGCGAGTAAGCAAGGGGCCCACAAGCTCGTAAATCAGTACGGCAAACAATGTAATATTTCTAATTAAATTTCCTTGCTCGCCGAGCTGCATAGCAGTCGTACACATACCGAGTGCAACGCCTGCCTGTGGGAAAAGTGTTATGCCTAAATATTTGCAGATTTTATCATCACATTTAGTCATCTTAGCGCTGACTAATGAGCCGTAGTATTTACCGATGCAGCGTGACAGAATATAAATAACACCGATGACTACAATAAACAAATTACCGAATACATCAAGCTGTAATTCAGCGCCGCTTATTACAAAGAAGAGTGCAAAAAGCGGAGATGTCCATTTATCAGCCGCACCCATAAGATCGTGCGATAATTCACATATATTGCAAAATACGGTACCGAGCATCATACAGGTTAAAAGTGAAGAAAATTGAATATGAACAGCGCCTATATGTAAATCTAACATAGAAAGTGATGCGGTTAAAAATACCGCGCCAATAGTTAAATTTAATCGGTTGGTGTTGGAGTTGAACAGTTTTTCAAGATAGGTCAGAACAACACCCATTATTGCGCCCAAAATAAGCGAACAGATAATTTCGATTAGCGGATTAACAATAATAGAAATTACATCAACTTGTCCACTAACCAGCGTTTTAGCAATACCAAAAGACACTGCAAAAACCACAAGACCTACTCCATCATCAAGAGCAACTATAGGCAGTAAAAGCTTTGTTAGTGGACCGTGAGCCTTATACTGACGCACTACCATAAGCGTTGCGGCCGGGGCTGTTGCTGTGGCTATTGCGCCTAAGGTTAATACCTGCGGCAAAGTAAGAATCTCGGGCATTATTAAATGTAAACCGAACAAGCAACTATCAACAACAAGTGTTGCCGCCAAGGCTTGAAGAATACCTATTGCAAATGCCTGTCTTCCCGTTTTCTTTAAATCCTCTAAACGAAATTCGTTGCCTATAGAAAAAGCAATAAAGCCAAGTGCTACTTCCGATACAAGTGCTAAGCTGCTTACGGCATCATGTGAAGTAAAGCCAAGTCCTTTAATATGTAATGCACCTATGAAATAGGGTCCTATAAGCACACCCGCAATTAAGTACGCTGTTACCGACGGTAGCTTAAAGCGTTTGAATATACGAGTCATTAAAAGTCCCGCAAGAAGTGCTACGGAAACTGTAAGTAAAACTTCCACAAAAATTCCTCCAGTGGTGCTAAAAAAATCCAACGAAAGCCATTATATCACTCTGAAACCGCGTTGTCAATCAGTAAATAGTTTTTTAGGTAATTAAGTACTTTTTTCTTATCTTTAGACCATTCGGGCGCTACTAAATCGCGTTTAGCTCCGTCCCCTGTTATACGGTGAACTACTATATTTTTATCTAATTTTTCGATACACATTTTAAGTATTTTTGCGTATTCGGGTAAAGTAAGGCAATTGAATCTACCTTTATTATATTCCTTTTCCAAATCTGTGTCCCGTAGTATGTGTAAAAGATGAAATTTAACCCCATCGGTACCAGCACACTGTGCCGCTACAGTAGTAGCAACTGCGTCACTTGCCGTTTCGCTTGGCAGACCGATTATAATATGTGTTACAACATTTAAGCCCGCCGCCTTTAAGCGTTTTACGGCATCAAAATACACCTTGTTTTCATAACCGCGCCTAATATACTCGGCAGTTTTTTCGTTTGAAGTCTGAAAACCAAGCTCTACCGTTACGGGTTTTATATTATTAACTTCTTTCAGTAAACCCACAGTTTCGGTCGGCAGACAGTCAGGTCTTGTGGCTACCGACAAGCCGACTATATAATCAGGCGAAATTGCCGTTCTGTAAAGCTTTTCTAACTTTTTAGTATCTGCGTAGGTATTGGAAAAAGACTGAAAATAGGCGATATATTTGCCGTTTTTATTCTTCCCCTCTACCCTTTTCTTCGCATTTTCAAGCTGTAAAAGAATATCGTGACCGCTTTCTGAAAACTCACCGCCGCCGTATTTTGAGCAGAATATACAGCCACCCGTCCCCTTTGTCCCGTCGCGGTTAGGACAGGTAAAGCCTGCATCAATTGATAGCTTATAAACCTTACAACCGAATTTTTCTTTATAATAATCGTTAGCCGTTTTATACATTTTTGTTGCCACCTAATTTTTGATATAAACCTACCTTTATATTTTATAATATTAGCCATAGAGTGTCAATCAACAAAAAACTCGGAAGTTTTCACTTCCGAGTTTTTTAACATTTATTTTACGAGAAGAGCCATTTTATTAGGTTCTATAGTAAATTCTTTTGACTTAACGCCTGTAAGTCTGTCGGTCCATTCATCAGCCAATTCAAGCTTATAAGTTTCGTTTGACATATTAGATGCCGCCATATAAATCTTTTCGTTAGTAAAAGTACTAACTGCAATTTTTTCAGTAATCTCCGACTTAACAAGGTCGGTTTCCTTAATATCTATATGACAGATGCTGCCTTCTGTAACCATTTCCTTATAGAGCGCTAAGTATTTATACCAAGACTCTATTGCCAACGGGTTATCAGGTGTAGCTGACCATTCAGAATAGCAGTACGGACCGTTTTTATGAGATTCATACCATTCTTTAATCTTGCGATAGTGCTGTGTAACAATTTCTTCTGCCCAATCGATGCCTTCAATTTCGAAATCGAGCAACGCGCCTGTTTTAGGTCTGCCATATTTAAGCATCGGGAACTGCAAGAACGGGATAAAGTGTGTATACTGCTCATCGGGGTCGGTATCCGGAATATGACGGCTATCAATAACCGGTACAACATAGGGCTTGTGATTGCGTGTTTTTTCAAACTCTGCGTAATTTCTGCAGCCCTCGCCTACCCAAATATAGTCGTAAACCTTTTCATCATAAGGTATACCGTGCGGTCCTGAAATATGGATTTTATAAATACCGCCTCTTGCTTTAATCATATTATAAATACGGTACATCATATCTTCGTTATATACGCGAGACAGATGTGTACTGTCTTCGCCAAGGTCGGGTGTGCCAAGGTCATTATAAAGACCATCTAATCCGTATGTATCAAGCAAGGCTTCGATTCTCGGCATAATGTAGGAAATCCATTCAGGTGAACTTGCAGAGCAGCGTCCCAAATGATAATAAACTTCGATAAGCGGGTTGCTGGGTTTGAAGTCTTCGGTATAATCGGGGTCGGTCATTTCAAAGAATCCGCTACTAATGTAAGCAATAACCTTTAAACCATGAGAATGAGCCGCTTTAACAAACTCCTTCATACCATCGGGGTCGGGACAAGTAAACTTATCGCCGCCAATATAACGCATAATATCAATCCATTCCATATGGATTTGGATGAAATCTGCACCGTTATCGGCAATTTCCTGTAACAACTTATGGTCATACTCGGTAGGTGCGAATTTAAGAGTATGAGAAGGATATTCGCCCATATTGTAATAAACCTGACCGGGCATATAATCCTTAATACGATGTCTGTAACGGAATGATTTATTGCCGTTTTCAACTTCGGCAATATTTTCAGTTCTGCGTTTTTGTTCTTCAAAGGTCAAACGCTTCATCTGTTTCATAATAATAATCCCCTTTTGCTATTATGCTTTGAAAGGCAAGAATTCGCCGTTCTTGTTTGAACTTTCGATAAGTGTTTCAATAAGTTTAACCGATGTGGCAGCGCTTTCAGGTGTATTTACTGTATTTTCTTCGCCGCTTTCAATATTTTCAACAAAGAACTTAATTTCGCTGAAATAGAAATCGTCCGGTTCAATGTCAGCTACAAAAGCTTCGCCGCCGCGGGGATAAATTGTAATTGTATCGTTTGCGAGTTGAACGGTAGCATTTTCAAAGCCAACACAGAACTCTGCGCTAAACGGCATACCTTCTTTTGACCAGTCGCCCATAGCAAGTACGGAGAAACCTGGGTAAAGAAGTGTAGAATGAGCAATGTCCTTGTGTGCATAAACATCCTGTGAGCAGCAAGATACCGACTCGGGTTCGCCGAATATAGCGCGGATGATATCAATATCGTGAATGTGCATATCGTTGATACAACCGTGTGAACGGTCATAGTTCATAAACCAGTTTTCCCAACCCCATACAGGCGGTCCACTAAATCTATGGAATACTGCGGATTTAACTTCGCCGTAGGTCTTATCTGCAACGAGCTTTTTAAGATAGTTGTACTTGTTGCTAAAGCGTAAGCACTGACCTATCATAAGTTTTTTGCCGCTTTCCTTTGCAGCTTCTACCATTTTGCAGCAATCTTTATAGAAAAGACTCATCGGCTTTTCGCAAAGAACATTGTAGTTCATTTTTAATACTTCAATGGTAGTTTCGGCGTGTAAGAAGGTAGGAAGACAAATGTCAACCAAATCAACTTCTTCATTGGCTAACATCTCGCGCCAATCGGTATACTTTGATACGCTTTCATCAAGTTCAATATCAGAAGTACCGATATTTAACTGCAATTTTTCTTCAAAACGCTTGGGGTCGATATCGCAAACCGATACCAATTTTACTTTGCCTTCTTTTTCAAGTTGTAAGTACGAACCCAAATGGGATGTTTTAGCAATGCCGCCAAAACCGATTAATGCAACTCTAACCATAGTCTTTTCTCCTTAATATTTTAAGATTTTATCAATAGCTTCTGAGCTATTTTTGAGTACTTCTTCGGTGTTATCGCCGCTTGGGAATACTTCGGCAGTAACCCAACCGTCATAACCAATGCCCTTAAGCGCTGCCATAACCGCCTTATAATCAACGTCGCCCGTTAATATATCAACAAAGCCGTCCAATGTGCCAACCGAACGCTTAAAGTCCTTAAAGTGAACTTTAGCAATTCTGCTACCCAAAATATTAATCCAATGCTCCGGAAAACCGTTAATAACAACATTTCCTACATCGAAGTACGAACCAACCTTTTCGCTACCTACTTTATCAATGAAATCTCTCATTTCAAGGGGTGTAAGCAACATCTTGTTCCATACATTTTCAACTGCTATTGTTACATTATACTTTTCGGCATATTTAGCTAACTCTTTGATGCCTTCAAGTGCTCTATCATAAGCTACATCGTAAGGCACTATTTCGCTACCCTCATCCAAGCCCTGAACCATACCCGGAATAACAAGAATGGTATCACAGCCGAGAATTGATGCTGTTTCTAACTGTTTAATAATTACTTCTTTCGCCTTTTCTCTTGACTCGGCGCTATCAGATGTTAAAGAGTTCATCCAACAGTCATCACAAACAAGTGAATAGAAAGACAAGCCATAACTTTCGGCGGTTTTGCGGTATTCGTTTAATTCTTCTACCGTCGAATCGTAGCGTACAGGTCCAGCTTGACCTAATGCCACTTCTACACCGTCAAACCCGTACTTTTTTGCAAGTGCAAAACAAACTTCGGGGGTGCGGTCGGTAAACGCCCACATACTTATACCTTTTTTCATTTTGTACACCTCTTTTAATAAATACAGTATGTAAAGTTGACAAAGCCATACATACTTGTTATAATCATTTTACTATGACAAAATAATTAATACAATGCAAAAAAGGATGCTATTATTATGATTTTAGACACAAGAATGCGAAAAATTGATCATTTATTTAAAATAAATGAATTTTTTTCCGCAATCACCTATGTATGGAATGAAGAATTCATTTTTTCTGGCGAAACACACGACTTTTGGGAAATGGTTTTTGTAATGTCGGGAAGCGTACATGTAACAGAAGATGCAAGAATTTATACGCTTAACAGCGGTGACGCTATTTTACATGCGCCCATGGAATTTCATACCATTCAGTCGGCCAAAGAGACACCTACAAATGTTTTAATTATAAGTTTTTCGATTGACGGCGTAATGCCCGAAAAATTAGCCGACGGTGTCTTCTTTTTAAATACTGCTGAACAAAATGAGTACAAAGAATTATTTACAAAAATTTATACCTTTTATCACGGAAATGCTTTTAACGATTTTTCCGGTCTTGAATGTGCGGCGGGACTTTCTTCCTTTTTAATTAAACTTGCAAACAATCATACTACCGAGCGCCCGTTACTTCGCTCCCGCAGCGCTAAAGAATACCACCGAATTATCAACACAATGACCGAGAAGTTATACTATAACTGCTCACTTGAAGAAATTGCTAAAATTAATAACATAAGCGTAAGTTACTTAAAGCTGCTATTCAAGCGGTTTTCGGGTATTTCACCTAAAATGTACTATGCGCGACTCCGTTGTAACGAAGCCATTAATCTTTTAGAAAGCGGACTTTCTGCACAGGAAGTTTCAAACCTACTTAACTTTTCTTCGCCAAATTATTTTTCTTCCTTTTTCAAAAAAATGACGGGCTTACCGCCCGTCCGTTACTGTCGCCGTATTTCTGAAGAAAAAAACGCGAACTAATATTTTAAAAATATTGTCTTGGCGGAGTACCCGTACTTCTTTTAAAAAAGTTTGAAAAGTGCGACGGACTATTGAAGCCTAAAACTTCAGATATCTCCCCTACCGAACGGCTTTTTTCCTTTAGCATTTTTTTAGCGGTGTCAAGTCGCAATTTATTATAATATTCGATAATACTTTCGCCAGTTTCTGCTTTAAATACTGTTTTTACAGTAGATACAGAATAGGAAAACTGTGCGGCTATATCGGCAAGGCTTACGGGTCTGCCGATATTTTTTTGCAGATATTCCTTTATATCTCCCGTTAGTTTTTTTCTTTTAATGTGTTGCGAATAACTGTCAATTCGCTCTCTGATTTCGGTACTTTTTGAGTTGTAAAGTGACAGTATAAGTAATTCTATACTGTTTTTCAAAAAGTGAGAATTAGCAAGTGTTGCCTTATCACTCTTTTCCATAAAGCCATCTTTTGAAATTTCAAGGGGGTCTTTGTAGGCAAAAAACTCTTTGGCATTTGCCGCAATATCGTTAAGATAAAAACGCTGATGCGGGTCAACCGACAGTATTTTGTTTTCAAAAAATTCCATTTTTTTATCTTCACACTGAAAGCAGAAGATTACTGCTGTTGCGTCAGAATGATAAGGATTTAAGTTATGGTATTCCATTGGCTTATGGCATATAAGCTCACCGCTACGGATTACATATTTTTTATCATCAGCTTTGGCTAAAAAACTGCCCGACTCAACAAATACGAATTCCCAGCTGTCGTGGCTCTCACCGCCGTATTCAAATTCTTTTGGAAATGTGTAGCGGAAAGCACTTACAATTCCCGTAACATTAATTTCTGTATCAAGTTTTGTATATCTCATATTTTTCTCCCGTGTTGCAAATTAGGATTTTTTAATTTTCAAAAAACAATTTGTCTTTTTTTGCAACTTTATTGTCTTATTGTATATTGTTTTTTAATGCTTGTCAATATAAAATGTAGATAGAGACCTTATTTTAATACAAAGGAGATTTGTTTATGAATGTATTAGCAATCGGTTGCCATCCGGACGACATTGAAATTGCTTGTGCAGGAACATTGGCAAAATGCGTGAAACGCGGCGACAAGGTTATTGTTTGTCACGTTTCAAGCGGTAATTTAGGACATGTGGTAATCCCACCCGATGAACTTAGAGTTATTCGCGCGGGCGAAGCCAAAAAAGCCGGCTCACTTGCAGGCATCGAAGTTATTTCGGCAGGTTTTGACGACCTTGAAATCTTTGATAGCGGTAAGGAAGCAAGAGATAAGTTGGTTGATGTAATTCGCTATGCAAACCCCGATTTTATCATAACACACAATCCTGATGATTATATGCCCGACCATACCGCAGTTTCTCGATTAGTATTCGATGCAAGTTTCACAGCAACTCTTCCAAACTATACTTCATTTGAGCATCGCTACAGCACCGAAAATGATGGTCCTGCAAAATTAGTTCCAATTTACTATATGGACACCTTAGCAGGTGTTGAGTTTAATCCTACCGAGTTTGTTGATATTTCGGAAGAAATTGACCTTAAAATCAATATGCTTGAATGCCACGAAAGTCAACTTGTTTGGATGAGAGAGCACGACGGTATTGATTTTGCCGATATGGTAAAGACCTGCTCACGCTACCGCGGTTATCAGTGCGGTGCCGACTATGCTGAGGGCTTTAGACAGTGTAGAGTTTACCTAAAGGGCACAACTAAACGCTTACTTCCCTAAAGGAGAAACAAAATGAACGTACTTGTGATTAGTTGCCATCCCGATGATGTTGAAGCTTATTGTGCAGGCACTTTGATTAAATGTGTGAATCGCGGAGATAAGGTTATTGTTTGTCACGCTTCAAGCGGTAGCTTGGGACATGTTGTCATTCCACCCGATGAACTAAAGGTTATAAGGGCAAATGAAGCAAAAAAAGCAGGTTCACTTGCGGGTATTGAAGTTATTTCGGCAGGTTTTGACGACCTTGAAGTCTTTAATAACGGAAAAGAAGCAAGGGATAGACTCGTTGACGTAATTCGATATGCAAATCCTGATTTTATCATTACACATAACCCTGATGACTATATGCCTGACCACACTGCTGTATCTCGTTTGGTATTTGATGCAAGTTTTACGGCTACTCTGCCAAACTATACATTATTTAAACATCGTTACAGCACCGAAAAAGACGGCCCTGCAAAGTTAGTTCCTATTTACTATATGGACACTGCAGGCGGCGTTGAATTCAACCCCACAGAGTACGTAGATATTGCAAATGAAATTGACCTTAAAATTGATATGCTTGAATGTCACGAAAGCCAAGTTGGTTGGATGAGAGATCACGACAACGTTGATTTCACCGAAATGGTAAGATCTTGGGCTCGTTACCGAGGCTATCAATGCGGTGCCGAATATGCCGAAGGTTTCAGACAATGCAGAGTTTATTTAAAAGGCACAACTAAACGGTTATTACCGTAAAAATAAAAATTGGAGGAAAAGAAAATGGATTTTATGAGCACAGTTAAAGGTTCCCTTTTGGAAGGCTTTTATCCTGTTGGTTGGGATATGGCTAAAATCGACGCTTGTTGCGAGAAAGGTGTAGCAAGAGAAGATTTTTGGAACAAAGATTTTAACCCCGTTGAATGTAAAGACATTCATGAATTTGACGTATTGATGGGTCATGAAATTGCAATGCAAATCAAACTTGCAAGAGAAGCAGGTAACAAACTTGCTATGATTCTCCCCGTTGGTCCTATGGGTATGTACCGTTGGGCTTCATACTTCATTACCGAATGGAAGGTTCCTTGCGACCACGTTTATACCTTTAATATGGATGAGTGGGCTGATGCCGAAGGTAACACATTACCTAACACCAACCCTGCTTCATTTGAATACAGCATGAAGGAAGCTTTCTTTAATAAGCTCGGCGAATACACCGTCCCCGAAGCACAGCGTAATTTCGCGACAAAAGAAAATCTTCCCACCTACCCCGAAAAGATTGAAAAATTAAAGGCTGAAGGCGCAAAGTTAGTTCTCGTTTACGGTATCGGCAGAATGTGCCACATCGCTTTCTGGGAGCCGCAGTTTGCAGTTGATTATGCTTCTGAAGCAGAATGGAAAAATGCCAACTACAGAATCGGCGCAAAGCTCCATCCGCTTACCATCGAGCAGAACGCTATTACAAGCTTTAAGAGCCGTACAACACTCGTTCCCTGTACCGCTAACACAATCGGCCCCGGTCTTTTCCTTAAAGCAGACTACGCTATCGGCGGTGCCGACGGCGCACTTGGCAGAGGTATGGGATGGCAAGGTATGAGCTTCTTAACAACATTACACCACGGACCCGACATGCATATTACCTCTACATATATTCCGACTCTCCCCGGTAGACTTTTCTACTTGAGCGAGCTTGCAGGTCCGCTTGTAGCTGAATGTAACTAATTATAATTTATAAAGCAAAAGATTAAATAACCCCCCAAACCGTAAAATTCACGGCTTGGGGGGTTATCAACTATATACTTAATTAGAAAAAATTCATTATTTTTTATTTATCATATCTGCCATTTGCCTATCCATCTCTGCCTGAGCATAGGCCGCGGCTCTTCTATCACCACGAGCAGTTGCGGCGGCTTTAGTATGTGCAGCACTTTTATATTTCACAGAACTGGAACTACCGTCAGATATCATATCGGCCATACTCTTATCCATTCTTTCCTGTGCATATGCGGCGCCCTTGTGGTCTCCACGGGCAATAGCTGCAGCCCTTGTCCGTGCAGCACTTTTATAATTAGCAGCCGCCTTTGCCTTTTCTTGTTCCGCTGCTTTTCTTCTACTTTCTTCCATAGCTGCCTTGCCTTCAGGTGAATTCAAATAGGTTACAGCATATAATATCACTACAATAGCAATTGCACATATTACTGCAGGAATAGCAAACAGCTTTAGTGTTATTCTTAACCATTTCTTTTCAATACTTCCAAAGAAACCTACTATACCCAAAGACAGTGACACCAAAACTATTAAAATATCTTTAAATAGTCCTGTGTTATTTACTATTGTTTTGTCATAGTTCTTTAATGTTTTGATTCTACAAGAGACTTTTATATCTTCTGGCTCACTTCTCAATAATTTTTCAAGCATTTCTTCTGAAATCTTAGTCTCAGTTCCGTAAAACCCTGATGTATCACTTGTTGTAACCGGAAATTTCGCAGTTGTTAAACCAAACGAAGAAATATCTTTATTAAGGTAACTTGGGTATTCAAAAACAACTCCCTCAACATTAAAAGATATATCATATTCATTAATTTCTTCACGCGTATTGTTTTTGATATGCAAAAATATATTGTAATCTTCTTCCGAATTTTTATCAGCTATAGTCGAAATATAGCTTACCGTAAGACTGTCCTGTCCTTTCCAAATTAAAGGTTTAGAAAGAAAATTTTTAATAGACGACCATCCAAAAATAATAAATACCGCAATTACTATCGCCACCATTGTAGCCGCAACGATAATATTTTCGTTTTTTTGTTCCTTAATTCTGCTAATTGAAAACTTCATAATAACCACCCCAAAAATACTTTAAAATAGAAAATTTGCGCAACACAAAAAGCATGATTGAATTGCCGCACGATAATTATATCTGTATTACAGATAAAAGTCAATATCTTTATTACAGATAATGCATAATAATTATGGGGTGATTATTGTGCAGTTCAAAAACTTGCGTGGCATAAGAGAAGACAGGGACCTAAAGCAAAAAGATGTTGCCGCTTTTCTAAATGTTTCACAAAACACATACTCACAATATGAAACAGGTGTAATTTCGCTTACTGCTGATGTATTAATCAAATTATCTGATTATTATAAAGTTAGTATTGATTATTTGTTGGACAGAACAAACAATCCAAATATACAAAAATAAGCCGTGAAATTCACGGCTTATTTTTGTATCATAAAGGCGGTGGTAAATCAATGCGAAGCATTGTATATCATCAAGCCGACAGAAAAACACACCTACGGTGTGATG
>JAZNRP010000031.1:0-14783 GCA_045590755.1 Acutalibacteraceae bacterium | reverse complement strand
CACCCGCGTATTTAATTGTTAATAGGGGCAGCCGCGCCCCGCGATACTCTTGCGATAGAATTATTTTAACTGTTACAGCAAGAAAAGAAGTCGGATCGTAGCCATGTCGTTCTGTGAGCCAAGGAGTTGTAAGAGACCCTTGTCTTTCCTAAGACCCGCTTGGCCTCCGACTTCACCCGCGTATTTAATTGTTAATAGGGGCAGCCGCGCCCCGCGATACTCTTGCGATAGAATTATTTTAACTGTTACAGCAAGAAAAGTCAATAGATATTAAATATTTTAGTTGAAAATAATACATAATTATTGTATAATTATGATGAAGATATATGATTGCTATTTATAAATCGAGGTGGAACATTTGAAGGACAATTTAATTATTACTATCGGTCGTCAATATGCAAGCGGCGGTCATGAAATCGCAAGAGAATTATCTGAGCTTTTAGGTATTAAAATGTACGATAAGGAGCTTATAGATTTAGCTTCTAAGGAGTCGGGAATCAGTCAGGAAATACTTAATACCTATGATGAGAATCCCACAAACAGTTTTTTGTATTCTCTGTCTCTCGGGGCATATTCATTTGAGCATTCCTTTGCGGGTTCGCCCACAATGCCGCTTATTGACCGTGTTTTTGCAGCACAGGCGGATATTATAAAGAAAATTGCCGATAATGAACCTTGTATATTTGTAGGTCGTTGTGCCAACAGCGTACTCAGAGATTATAAAAATGTACTGTCTGTATTTATTCATACAGATATTGAACGCAGAATTGACCGCGTTTGTGAATACAGGGGATGCACAAGGGCTCAAGCGGCGGATGAAATTCGCAAGGCGGATAAAAAGCGTGCAAACTACTACAACTATTTTTCCGATTTAAAGTGGGGCAACGCCACAATGTACGATTTATGTCTTGATAGCCGTATAGGCTTTGATAATGCCGCTCAGCTTATAAAATTCTTTGCCGAGCATCACAATAAATAGTTTTAACAAATCACACCCGTTTTCCGTATTATGTATTACGGAAAGCGGGTGTTTTTATGCCTATCTATCGCAAAAGGAAAAGGCGGGGAGTACTGGCTATAATTTCTCTGTTCACCGTTTTTTGTCTTGTTATATCGGTGTATTCGTATTTTTCGGTTAGAAAAATTATAATAAACAGTGCAAAAAACAGGGCGGTAACATTGGTGCTTAATATAGCCAATCGCGTAATAAACGAGCAAATGGATACCCAATCAATTACATATAATGACATAGTTAAGCTTACAAAAAACGATCAACAGAACATAACGGCGTTAGAAATTGATATTGTAAAAATAAATAAGCTGAAAAGTGTTATATCATCCGAAATAGCAAAAGCGGTTACGGGGGACACCAAATATACGGTGAGCATTCCCATTGGCACCTTGCTCGGTAGTGAATATACGCTCGGCTTTGGTCCGTCGGTTAAGTTTAAGATGCAGATATCGGTAAATGTGGTAACAGATTTTGAAAGCAATTTTTATTCGGCCGGCATTAATCAGGTATTACATCAGATACTCATAAAGGTCAGTATCGGCGGCAATTTAGTAATCCCCTGGAATCATGCAGGCTTCAGCACACAAACTACCGTTATCGCGGCACAAACCGTCCTTGTGGGATTAACGCCCGATGCCTACACAAATGTGCTTGAAAACTATATGAGTGGCGATGCCGAATCAAGAACAGTAGACGATATATTTGATTTCAGCGCCACCAACTAAAAAAACGCCCGTATCGAAAGATACGGGCGTTTTAACTTATATTACATGTAAAACAGATTTAACTGTAGCAGTTTTAATATTTGCAATTTTTTCACGAAGAGCTTTTTCTACATCGGTGTTTGTTATAAGCACAATTTCTTTAGCAATTCCGTTATTAAGATACTGTGTTTTGCCAAACAAGGAATTTATTTCTTCAAGGGTCAGCTCATTGCAGCCACATAAATGCACAAATAACTTTGTTTTGGTGTTTTCTACTTTTTCTACATAACCATCAAAGCCATCATCCCAGGAGAGATATTTACGGGCATGCAGGTGCTTTACACAGTCAATAATATCGGCAACAACGGCACTGGCAGTCGGGAATTTACCCGCACCCCGTCCGTAGAACATAACATCATCAACGGCGTCGCCCTTAACGCTTACGGCATTGTAAACATCATTTACGCCCGACAGCATATTATCGCGCGATACAAGAGCCGGGTATACAGCGGCAGAAATTTTATTGTCGCTAAGCCTTTTTGCAGTACCTATTAATTTTATAACATAGCCTAATTTATCGGCATAATCAACATCTTCAAGCGTGATTTCGGTAATGCCTTCGGTCTGAACCTGTTCGGGATAAACATGCTTACCAAAGCCTAAAGCTGCAAGAATACAGATTTTGCGGCAGGCATCATACCCCAAAACATCGGCGTCGGGATTTCTTTCGGCATAGCCTAAATCCTGTGCCATTTTAAGCGCGGTTTCGAAAGAAAGGTTTTCCTTAACCATCTTTGTGAGAATAAAGTTTGTAGTACCGTTAAGTATACCGTAAATTTCGGTAATCTCATTTGCATTAAGACACTGAGCCATAGGACGCAGTATCGGAATACCGCCACCTACACTGGCTTCAAAAAGGAAGTTAACATTGTTTTCTCCCGCGATTTTTAAAAGCTCTACACCCTTAGCGGCTACCAATTCTTTATTTGAAGTAACAACGCTTTTACCGCTTTCAAGACAGCTTTTAACAAAATCGTATGCGGGATGAACGCCACCCATAACTTCGGCTACAACCTTTATATCGGGGTCGTTCAAAATAATATTAAAATCCTTGATAAAGCGGTCGGAATACTCTAAACCCGGAAAATCTCTTAAATCAAGAATATACTTTATATTTATTTCCTTTTTTGCTTTAAGTTTTATGGAGTCACTGTGTGAAAAAATCACTTCTGCAACGCCCGAGCCTACAACGCCGTGGCCCATAATGGCAATGTCAATCATTTTTTACCGTCCTATATATTTATTTTCTATAATATACCATATTCTCAAAACATTTTCAATTGTATTTTAAGAATTTTGGGAAATATATTTGTGGTGAGAAAATATGCATTCAGAAAAAAAGAAAGAATTTATTATAAAGGTTTTATATTATGCACTTATTTTTTTCATAATTTATCTCGTTTTTCGGTTTTCCTTTGGCTTGTTATTCCCGTTTATTATAAGCTTTATTTTAGTTAGCATTTTAAGAAAACCGTCACACACTTTAGCAAAAAAATTCGGTTTAAAGCAAAAAGCGGTGAATGTCTTATCTGTATTGTTATCTTATGGCCTGATTATGCTTGTTTTGTTTTTTGTGATTTCTGTGGCCGTGCGGCAGATGGGGAGAAACTCTGCTACCGAAGCACTGATTAATTTTGTATCGGTAGCATTAGAAAGAATTTCGGCACTGATAGGCACTCTTGAAGCATATTTACCCGAAAACACATTACAGATGTTTAATTCGTTTACTAAAGAGTTGTCGCTAAAGTTTGGCGAATACATTACAAATCTGGTGTCAGGACTATTATCAGGCGCGGTGTCATATTTACCTAAATTTCTGTTTGGTGCGGTGGTTACCGTAGTGTCGAGCTGTTATTTTGCTAATGAATACGAGCCGCTGAAAAATTTTTTCGTATCAATTATTCCAAAAGATAAAAAAGGGTTAGCACTGCAAATCAAAAGGGTAATCGGTGAAAATGTAATTAAAATTATAAAAGGGTATGCGATAATATCGATTATAATTTTTATAATCTGCTTTACAGGCATTGCGGTTTTAGGCAGCAAAAATGCATTTTTAATTTCTCTTGCCGTCACTTTGGTTGACCTACTGCCCGTTTTGGGTGTAGGTACTGTGTTGTTGCCTTGGTGTGTTATTGAATTTATACGGGGTAATATATTGTTTGGTGTGGGGCTTATTGCAATTTATATCTGTTCACTTGTGGCGCATCATATGTTAGAACCGCGGTTCATTGGAAAAAATATCGGAATACCGCCGTTTATAAGTCTTGTACTTATGTTTGTTTTGTTAAAATTATTTGGATTTTTAGGTATGATAACTGCGCTTTTAGCACTCGTGGTAGTAATCAATCTATATAAGGAAGAAATCATAAGGTAGTGTGACATTTTATTATCTACCACATAAACTGTATTGTACAAGTACTTGTGCAAAATTTGTGCTAGAACGGCACCTTGCAGACGGTGTAATAATGGAAAAATATCTTTTTGCCACAGGCACCGTAACCCATGCCGTGCGCGGTCGTGATATATTGCGTAAAAGCGGCATTAAGGCCCATGTCGAACGTTCCTTCGCGGCAGACAGAATCGGCTGCGGTTACGGAATTGTTGCTGTAGGGAACAAACAAAATATAGCCGAGAAATTAAGCTCGGCGGGAATAAAGGTACTCGATGTTAAAAGATTATAAAACCAAACAGAACGGAGTACTCTTATGATTTATCTTGATAACGCGGCGACAAGCGGAATAAAGCCGTCCGGTGTAATTAATGCTGTAGGGAATGCCTTAAGACAGAACAGTGCCAATCCGGGCAGAAGTGGCTATAAAACTTCAATGGAAACGGCATACAGAATTTTCTCGGTCAGAACGAAGGTAAAGGATTTCTTCGGGGCAGACAGTGAAGAAAATGTGGTGTTTACGCTTAATTGCACCCACGCTTTGAACTGCGTTATCAAGGGAAGCACAACCGACGGCGGACACATAGTCACAAGTGATATTGAGCATAATGCGGTGATGCGCCCGCTTAAAAAAGTGGCAGATAATCGAAATGTGAAAATAAGTGTGGTAACTACTCATCACGGCGATTTTGAAAGGACTGCCGAAGGCTTTAAAAACGCTATAACGCCTGATACAAGGTTAGTCGTTTGCACCCATGCATCCAATGTTACGGGCGCCGTAAATCCGATAGCCCAAATAGGCGAAATATGCAAAGAAAGGGGCGTTCCGTTTGCGGTTGATGCGGCGCAAAGCGGCGCGGTACTTCCAATAGATATGCAAAAAATGAACATAGATTATTTGTGTATAGCGTCCCACAAGGGACTTTATGCGCCTATGGGCACAGGTATACTGGTAGCACGAAGGCCGCTTAAAAACACCATAATAGAAGGCGGCACAGGCACTTCATCCCTTGATTTTGTGCAGCCAAATGAAATGCCCGAAAGGTTTGAGAGCGGTACTGTCAATGTGCCGGGAATTTTCGGCATAGGCGCGGGGATAGATTTTGTGAAGGCAAGGGGAATTAAAAGCATATACCGTCACGAAATGGATTTAATAAGATATCTGTACAAAAAGCTTCAAAGCAATAAAAAAATTATACTTTATACACCCTTTCCCGAAAATGATTTTGCCGTTCCCGTTTTATCTTTTAACATATTAGGACATTCAAGTGTAGAAGCGGCAGATTTATTAGCCCGAAAAAATATTGCGGTGAGGGCGGGGCTTCACTGCGCCCCTACGGCACACAAAAAACTGAACACCGAAAGGGAAGGAACTGTCCGCGTGAGCACAGGTCTTTTCAATACAAAAAAAGATATAGATTATTTGGTTAATGTGCTAAAATTTTTATAAATTTTTCTTTTACTGTTGATACTCAAAATTATTTATGTTATTATATATATGAATATATAATTTATAGGGCGAGTTGAAAATTTTAGTAAAGGAATGTGTGAAATGGCAAGTATAAATGCTTTTTGGAGTCAGATTTTATATGCCGTATCGAATATAAGAATTTTCGATATAATTGACATAATAGTGGTGGCGTATATTATTTATCAGGCAATGAAGTTTTTGCGCGACTCCCGTGCAGGACAACTTGTAAAGGGTCTAATAGTTCTGCTTGTTATATTCCTTGTATCCGACTGGTTTAATCTGGTTACTTTAAAGTGGTTGTTAACAATGGTGGGTGAGTCGTTACTCGTTGTTGCGGTTATAATTTTCCAACCCGAGCTTCGCCGTGCGCTTGAGTCTGTTGGACGGAGCAATTTAAGAAAAATAGGCAAAAATCAGCTAATTGACAGTGAGCGTGAGCGTATAGAAAAGTCTATAGGTGATGTTTGCAAGGCTGTTGGAAATATGCATGAAAGTAAGACGGGTGCACTCATAGTTTTTGAACGCGAAACAGCACTCGGTGAAATTATTAATACAGGCACTGCAGTTGATGCATTGGTTTCAACCGAGCTTGTGCAAAACATCTTCTATCCGAAATCTCCCTTGCATGACGGCGGTATGGTAATCCGCGGTGACAGAATTATGTCGGCGGGTTGTATATTACCCCTTACAGCTAACGGGGATTTGAATTCCGGGCTTGGTACAAGACACCGTGCCGCAATAGGTATGAGTGAATTGTCAGACGCTGTTGTAGTTGTGGTTTCCGAAGAAACAGGCAATATATCTATTGCGCATAAAGGCAATATACAGCGTAACTATAACCCCATATCCTTGAGAGAAGAGCTTAATAAGTTTTTGATTAAGGAAAAGGAAAACGAAGGCGGCTTCTACAAAGAATGGTTGAGTAGAGTATTCAAAAAATCCGATAAACAATAATCTGTTTGGAGTATAAAATGGAAAAGAAGAAATTTTCAATTAAAGATTTAACAGAAAACAAAAGAGCCCTTTCGATTTTTTCTGTGGTTTTAGCTTTTGTTATTTGGCTGTCTGTTGTAATAAATCAAACACCTAACATAGAGCGCACAATCTCGGGTATTCCGATAAGCATCTCTACAGAAGCAACCGCTACAGATGAGAATACCCTACAGGAAATAAGCGGTGCTTTTGAGCGTACTGTAAGCGTCAGGGTAAAGGGTGCGGCATACATTGTAAGCAACCTTACGGCAGATGATATTGTAGTTACACCGTCACTTGATGCGGTAGTGCTTCCGGGTCAGTATACCGTAACGCTTAATGCAACAAAAAAATCATTAAGCGGAGATTATTCAATACTTAGCGTTTCACCGTCTGAAATAGCCACAAAGTTCGACTATGTATCGGAAGACACCTACACCGCACAAATAGAAGCGGGCGGAATAAAATTGGCAGATGATGCAGCACAGGCGGGACTTATTGACAGGGGACTCAGATTCAATAATCCAAGTGATGCGCAAATTAAAATTTTAGGTCCTAAAACCGAAACCGATAAAATCAAAAGCGTAATAGCCGTTGTTGATAAAGATGAAAAAATAAGTAAAACAACAAGCTACGATGCCGAAATAGTTCTTCTTGATAAAAACGGAGAAAAGCTTGATAATTCTCTTTATACTTTAAGTGCAACCACAGTAAAAATTTCGAAGGTTATTTACAAGAAAAAGATGGTTCGAGTCGTTGCAACCTTTATTAATGCACCTGCAGGATTTACAGAGCAGGTTAAATGGAGCCTGTCAGACCCGCAGATAGAAATTATGGGTGAACCCGAAACAATTGATACAATAGAAAAAATTGAGTTACCGCCCATAAATCTTAACGATATATCGGTTAACAACGCAAGCATTGAGATGCCTTTAGAACTTTCGGGCGGTATTGAGAGCGTTGATAATACAACTGCGGTTACTGTAACCTTCAATATGTCGAATTTTGTGCAAAAATCCTTTACAGTGACAGGTGTAATCGGTGATAACAACACGAATAATCTGTCAATTACGCTTAACAGTTCAATTAAAAATGTTAAAATATGCGGACCAAAATCGGTAATCAACAATCTTTCTTCAGATGATCTTTACGCAAAAATAGATATATCCGGTAAAACGGCGGGCGAGTATATTCTTCCTGTCACAATTGTTTCCCGTTCGGGCAAGGTTTTATGGCAGGTTGGCACCTATGAAGCATCTGTAAGCATTAAATAATACTAAATACGGGTTTCGGTATGTTTTGGCATATCGGAACCCTTTGTTACATAAAATTCCCTTTTGCATATAATGGCGTGAGGTGGTTTTATGTTTGAAGCTTTTTTAATAACCGTTATGGCGATTCTTGCAGTTTTTGGAATAAGTGAGCTTTTTCACATAGTTTGCTATAAAGTGCTGCAACCCAAAAATCCCGCTAAAAAGATAGTTATAACGGTGTTAACCGACGCTGAAGCCGAGCAACAGCTTTTATCTCTGATTGAAGAATTTAAGTGGCAGGGAAGCCGATATGCCGACATTCTGGTAGCATTTACAGGACAACTGTCGGAAGAGAAAAAGAATGCTTGTCGAGAGCGTTTTACGGGGAATAACATATATTTCACCGATAATTTTGAGTTTTTAAAATACGAGTGTAGGAGTAAATAATGTCGGAAGCCTTAAGTGGAGTAATAGAAAAAATTACATACAGAAACGAGCAAAACGGTTACACGGTAGTAATATTGGATGCTGACGGCGAAAAAATAACCGCCGTCGGCATAATGCCTTTTGTATGTGTTGGTGATAGTGTTAATCTCACGGGAAAATTTATTACTCATGCAAGCTACGGTGAACAGTTTAAGGCCGATACTGCCGAAAGAATTATAAAAAACGATAAGGCATCGCTTTTAAGATATTTATCAAGCGGTAGTATAAAGGGTGTAGGTCCTGCTACCGCGCGTCTTATTGTAGATAAATTCGGTGAAGAAACACTTGAAATTATTGAAAGCAGCCCCGAACTTTTAGCGCAAATCAAGGGCATATCGCTTAATAAAGCAATGCTTATTAATGCCGAATATCAAAAGCAATTCGGGCTTAAAGACATTATGCTTTTACTCTCACCCTTTGGTGTAACGCCGGATGAAGCACTTAAAATTTTCAAAAAATTCGGTAGCAGTGCCGATAAGCTAATAAATGACAACCCTTATGTGCTTTGTGAAGAAGGGGTGGATTTTTCTTTTGACCGCACCGAAGAAATTGCAGAGCATTTCGGAACAGAGCCTGACAGTATTTCAAGATTAACTGCGGGCATAACCTACATATTAAAGAAAAATCTCGGAAATGGACATACCTGTTTACCTTTGGACAAGTTAATTTCTGTCGCAACCGAGCTTTTGGGTGTTGGCAGAGAAAATATTGAGTTTGCACTTAAAAAA
Organism: Acutalibacteraceae bacterium; assembly: GCA_045590755.1. Lineage (GTDB taxonomy): Bacteria > Bacillota > Clostridia > Oscillospirales > Acutalibacteraceae > SIG565. The sequence goes on along the minus strand of JAZNRP010000031.1, from coordinate 5,708 downwards.
ATGAACGACGGCTTTTTGATATCAGAAGAAGAAATAAACGGTAAGGAATTTGTTTTTTTACCGCAGTACTATAATGCTGAAAAATATATAGCGGCAAGGCTTTCTTCGGTAAAAAAACAGATTGAAAAATTGGCACCTATAGATGAATTGGAAATTGACGGAATTGAAAGTGTACTTAAAATTAAGTTTGGTGAGCTGCAACGAGCTGCTATTCATGCCGCAGTAGATAACGGAATGCTGATATTAACAGGTGGTCCCGGAACGGGTAAGACAACAACACTCAGCGCCATAATTAAAATATTTGAAAACAGAAAATTAAATATAATTCTGGCAGCGCCTACAGGCAGGGCAGCACAGCGTATTACAGAGCTTACGGGCTATGAAGCCAAAACTGTTCACCGTCTTTTAGAAAGCGAGTGGGCGGAAGACAACAAGCATATTTTCAGTCGTAATGAGCGTAACCCGCTTGAGTGCGATGTAATAATTGTTGATGAAATGTCAATGGTTGATACATTGCTTTTTGAAAGCCTCTTAAGAGCGTTAAGACGGGGTTGCCGCATAGTTATGGTGGGCGACGCCGACCAATTGCCAAGTGTCGGTGCAGGTAATATATTAAATGATTTACTGCAGTCAGGTTTAATCGATTCGGTGCAGTTAAAAACCGTATTCAGACAAGCCAGTAGCAGTAGCATAGTGGTTAACGCCCATGCAATAATCGGTGGCAAGGAAATTGATTTAAGTAATAACAGTAATTCCGACTTTTTTATGGTGCAAAGAAGCAGTGTTGCCGAATCGGTTGATACAGTGCTCGAGCTTGTAACCGAGCGCCTGCCTGCTGCATACGGTTTTTCTCCGATAGATGATATACAGGTGCTTTGCCCGTCAAGAAAAATGGATGGCGGAAGCTATAATCTGAACAATCTTTTACAGGCAATACTGAATCCCAAAAAAGAAAAAGCGGATGAGCTGAATTTTATGGGCGTGTATATACGCCGCGGCGACAAGGTAATGCAGGTAAAAAACAACTATGATATTGTATGGTACAAGCCTGACGGCGACAGCGGAAGCGGTGTTTTTAACGGGGACATCGGCACGGTAGTGGAAGTAGATAAGCGTAGCGGAACCTTGAAGGTTAAATACGATGACAAAATCGCCGAATATTTAGGCGACGATTTGGGTCAGATTGAATTAGCCTATGCCGTCACTGTGCACAAAAGTCAGGGCAGTGAGTTTGACTGTGTTGTGCTACCGCTTTTCGATGTACCACAGATGCTCAGATACCGAAATCTTTTGTATACCGCAGTAACTCGCGCTAAAAAGATGTTGGTGGTTGTAGGCAGGGAAGAAATTTTTCGGCAGATGGCGGCAAACGATCGCAAGACCTTAAGATATACCTCTCTTGTGCATTTTATAAAAGAATCGGGTAAAAATTAGTGAAGTTTATAAAATATTTATTATGGCTTATGTTTCCTAAGCGTTGCGCAGTATGCGGAAAAATAATTGATAGAAATGGCTCTTTGTGTTCGGAATGTGAAAAGGAATTGGAATATATAGATAAAAGCTGTTCTGTTTGTGGCGCCATCAAAAAGCACTGCGAATGCAAATATAGGGTGTACCGTTTTTCAGGCTGTGTTGCCCCGTTTTATAAGGGTGATAATTCAATGAAAATGATTTACCGCTTTAAGTTCGGAAACAAGACCGATTCATCTGATTTTCTGGCAGAGAAAATCTGTGAAAAGATAAAGGAATATTTTGGCGAAATATCGTTTGATATAGTAACATCGGTACCCACATCTGTTTTCAAGCGCATTTATAAAGGCTATAACCATAGCGAAGTTATAGCAAAGGCAGTTGCCGTTAGATTGGGGCTGGACTATGAAAAACTTTTAAGGAAAAGGCCATTTAGAAAGGTCCAACATAATCTTAAACGCAGTGAAAGATTCAGTAATGTAATCGGTATGTTTTATACTACCGAGCAATATCATTATAAAAATGTGTTACTGATTGATGATATTAAAAGTACCGGTGCTACACTTAATGAGTGTACAAAGCAGCTGCTTTTTGCGGGTGCTGAAAATGTTTATTGCGGTGTGGCGGTAGTCAATGTATTTGGTATTGAAAAAAAGTAGAATATAAAATATAATGTATTTGGTGATATGAATGAAAACAACCGATATAGGTATAGATTTAGGCTCTTCTAAAACCGTAATATTTTCGGGTTCAAAAATCGTTTTGGAGCTACCAAGCGTTGTAACGGTGGATGCCGAAACAATGGAACCGCTTTATTTTGGTGAAGAAGCCTTGCAGACTCTCGGCAGGACACCCGATAGCTTGCTTTGTATACATCCTATAAAAAACGGAACAATAGCCGACTATGACTTGGCCCAGGCAATGCTAAGCCATTATATGCACGGCTGTTTTGGTGCGCGTATTCTGCGTCCGCGTGTTATGGCGGCTCTACCTACGGGCGTTACCGAGCTTCAGCACCACTCGGTTGAGCAGGTTGTAACCGAAAGCGGCGGCAGAAATGTAACGGTAGTGGAAAATCCGATAGCCGTAGCAATAGGCTTTGGAATTGACTTTTTAAAGCCGCAAGGTAATTTAATTGTAGATATGGGCGCTGGCTCTACCGATATTGCAACGCTGTCCCTTGGCGGAATAGCACAGTGCGATTCATCAAAAACCGCAGGTTATACCTTTGATGAGCTTATAGAAAAATATGTAAGAAAAGAATACAATATAGAAATAGGCCCCCTAACCGCCGAAAAGATAAAGAAGCAGTTAAGCACCGTTATTAAACGCCCTGTTGAAATAGCGGTAGTGGCAAAAGGCAAAAATATTATAACAGGACTGCCACAGTCGTTCGAAATAACATCTACTGAGATTTATGATGTTATTATTGATACAGCACTTTCAATTTGTAACGATATACGCGCCGTTCTTGAAAAGACCGACCCTGATTTAGTAGCAGATATTATGACCGAAGGAATTTATCTGACGGGCGGCAGCTCACTTATTAACGGTATGCCCAAGCTTTTAGAAGAATATTTCGGCACCAAGGTGCATGTATCGGGCGACCCGACACATTCGGTTGTACGCGGTGTGGCTATTGCGCTTAAAAATCCCGAGCTTTTAAGCAATGTAGATTTCCAATATCGCTCAATAAAAGAACTGAAAATCGATTAAATTTAAAAATACACTTGACAAAGTAAAAAAACGATGTTAAAATGGTGTAACAATAAAGTAGAGCAAGAATGTCGTTCTCACCCCAAAGATTAACTTGAAGGGTCAATAATTCACTTGAAAAAACCGTAGGGTTTATTGGGTTTATTATGCACGGACGACTTTGTTGTCCGTGCTTTTTTGATGTTATTATACTGTGTCGGAGGTGCTTTAATATTAGCAGCAAGGAAATATTGATTAATGAATCAATAAGAGCAAAAGAGGTACGAGTAATTGATACTGACGGTTCACAATTAGGAATTTTACCGCTTAAGGATGCATTAATGGCAGCGGCGGAAAAAAATCTTGATTTGGTTAACATTTCTCCTAATGCCGTACCGCCTGTTTGTAAGATAATGGATTTTGGTAAATACCGTTTTGAACAGGCAAAGCGCGAAAAGGAAGCAAGAAAAAACCAAAAGGTTGTTGAAGTTAAGGAAGTTCGTCTCGGACTCAGCATTGACACACACGACTTTGAAACAAAGGGTAAAAACGCCATTAAGTTTTTGAAGTCGGGAGACAAGGTAAAGGTTTCCATCCGCTTCCGCGGTCGTGAATTCGGCCATCCCGAAATCGGTCTGGAAATTATGAGCCGTTTTGCAGAATTCTGTTCTGAATATGCAAGTGTCGAAAAACCTGCTAAGATGGAAGGACGTAATATGCTTATGTTCTTAGCGCCGAAATCGTCAAAGTAAGTTAATAATTAAGGAGGGTTTCAAAAATGCCTAAAATTAAGACACACAGTGGTGCAAAAAAGCGTTTTAAGTTTACAAAAACAGGCTTGGTAAAACGCGGTCATGCTTACAAGTCACACATTTTAAACAAGAAAACAACAAAACGTAAGAGAAATTTACGTAAGGTAGTCGTTACCGATGTAACAAACGTTGCAAAGGTAAAGAAAATGATGCCTTATAACTAAGGAATAGAGTGGAGGTTGCTTAAATGGCACGAGTTAAAGGTGCGTTGTCAACACGCAAAAGAAGAAATAAAACTTTAAAGCTCGCTAAGGGCTATTTTGGAGCTAAATCAAAACTCTTTAAAACTGCTAAGGAAGCAGTTATGAAATCAGGTAATTACGCTTATATCGGTCGTAGACTTAAAAAGCGTGACTTCCGTCGTCTTTGGATTACCCGTATTTCAGCTGCAGCTAAAATCAACGGTATGAACTATTCTACATTTATGAATGGTCTTAAAAAGGCTGGCGTTCAGATTAACCGCAAAATGCTTGCAGAACTGGCTGTAAATGATGCTGCCGGATTTGCTACTCTTGCAAAGAATGCAAAAAAAGCTTTAGAAAAATAATATTTACGCCCGAGATTTTAGTTATCTCGGGCGACTTTCTTTTGATAAAGGTGTATAAAAATGTCATCATTCAAGATTATTTCAAGTAAAGATAATCCAATAATAAAGGATATTGTAAAGCTACAATCTTCTGCTCGTTACCGCAAGGAAACGGGTCTTTTTGCAGTTGAAGGACTAAGAGTGTGTGATGACTGTGTGGATAATTCTGTAGAAATTAAAACACTTGTAATTTCCGAAGAATTCTATGAAAAACAGGTCGAATCACTAAAAAAATATATATTGGCATCAGAAGAAACCGTAATAGTAAAAAAACATTTATTTGAGAAAATTGCCGATACAAAAAATCCGCAGGGCATATTATTGGTAGGCAAAATTCCTACAAGAAAGGCGGAAGAATTAAATAAAACCGGCCGTTATATAGCTCTTGAAAATATCTCAGACCCGTCTAATCTCGGGGCGATATCAAGAACTGCAGAAGCTATAGGAATTGACGGTATTATTCTGTCTTCGGGCGGTTGTGACCCGTATAGTCCCAAGGTGTTACGTGCATCAATGGGCACGGTGTTGCGTATGGATATTATAGTCGCCGAAGATTTTGTAAGTCTGCTTAAAAACAGTGGACTTAAACTGTTCGGATGCGTTGTAAATGGCGGTAAAGATATTCGCACTGTCGAATTTGGTGGTGGCAGTATTGTTATTATCGGTAATGAAGCAAATGGTCTTACAGAAGAAATCAAGGCTATAGCGAACGGTGTCACGATACCTATGTCGGGCAGTGCAGAATCGTTGAATGCGGCGGCAGCAGCTGCTATTGCTATGTGGGAGTTAGTGAGATAATGGAATATTGGATATGGCTTCAAAGCATTTTAAAACCGGGTAACAGGTTTGTTAAGCCGGTTTTAGAGAAATTTGGAAATGCCAAAGGTGTATATAACGCTTCGTATGATGATTTAAAACTTTCAGGGTTGTTTACTATGGCACAACTCACTAAATTACAAAATAAAAGTTTAGATTTTGCAATGAAGGTCTTAAATGATTGTAAGAATTCGGGCATTTCGTTGGTATGTATAAATAATTCTCATTATCCATCATTGCTCAGAGAAATTGAAAATCCACCGCTTTTGTTGTATTTTAAGGGCAATATAGATTTACTGAATAACCAACCCACAATATGTATTGTTGGC
>JAZNRP010000030.1:0-28950 GCA_045590755.1 Acutalibacteraceae bacterium | reverse complement strand
TGAGCACGCATACCGAACAGGAACATATTATCATCCCCTACTGCCTCGTTAATTTCAACGTTTGCACCGTCGAGAGTACCGATAGTAAGAGCACCGTTCATCATAAGCTTCATATTACCCGTACCGCTGGCTTCAGTGGAGGCTAAAGAAATTTGCTCACTGATATTTGCCGCAGGAATCATTACTTCGGCTAAAGATACACGGTAGTCTTCAAGGAAAACGATTTTTATTTTATCTCTAACAGCGGGGTCAGATTCAATTAATTTAGCAAACTGATTTATAAGGAATATAATTTGCTTTGCAAGGTAGTAGCCGGGCGCCGCCTTTGCGCCGAAAATGTAGGTTTTCGGTACAAAATCGGCATTGGGATTATCCTTCAAATACAGATATTCAGAGATAATGTGCATTAAATTCAAATGCTGACGCTTGTATTCGTGCAAACGCTTTACCTGCATATCAAAGATAGAATCAGGGTTAACGCTCATACCGAAATTATTTTTAATGTGATTTGACAAACGCTCTTTATTAGCGTGTTTAATCTTGTTAAGCTCCATTAAAACGGTCTTATCTCCGCTGAATTTTTCAAGCTCAGACAAAGCCGCTGCATCGGTTATAAATTTGTCACCGATAAGCTCAGTAAGGTAAGAGGTCAGTAACGGGTTTGCCTGACACAGCCAACGGCGGTGAGCAATACCGTTTGTAACATTGGTGAATTTATCGGGTGTCATTTTATAAAAATCATTAAAGAGCGATTTTTTAAGAATATCACTGTGCAATTTTGAAACACCGTTAACACTGTGCGACGCTGCAACACATAGATTTGCCATATGAATCATACCATTTTGGATTATCGCGTTGCGTTCACTTAACTCTGCGTCGCCCGTCATAGAAATGATTTCCCCACGGAAGCGTGTGTCAATTTCCTTAACAATCTGATAAATACGGGGCAGGCGGCGGCTGAATAAATCAACCGACCAGCACTCAAGAGCTTCTGCCATAACGGTGTGATTTGTATAAGCTACTGTTTTGGTAACAATGTCCCAAGCTTTTTCCCAACTGTAGCCGCATTCATCAAGTAAAAATCGCATTAATTCGGGAATACAAAGTGTGGGGTGTGTATCGTTAATATGAATTGCTACCTTTTCTGAAAGGTTTTCAAGTGTGTCATAGGTGCGCAAATGGCGGTTAAGAATGTCCTGAATTGAAGCCGACACCAAAAAATATTGCTGACGGAGTCTGAGAGATTTACCTTCAAGATGGTTATCTTCAGGGTAAAGCACCTTGCTTATTACTTCGGTGTTGGCCTTTTCTTCAAGTGCCTTTACATAGTCACCCTGATTGAATGCCGACATATTAATGTCCTGATATTCTGCGCTCCAAAGCCTTAAAGCATTAACGGTTTTTCCGTTTTTACCGGGCACCATAAGGTCATAGGGCATAGCACGGACACTGGTATACCCTTGGTGGTCTATATTATGGTGATTTCCATCCCAAGACTCGTTTATATAGCCGTCAAACTTAACTTCAACTGCGGAGGCAGGACGGGGCTCAAGCCAGACACTGCCACCGGGTAACCAGAAATCAGGCATTTCGGTCTGCCAACCATCAACTATTTTTTGACGGAAAATACCAAATTCATATTTTATGCAGTAGCCCATCGCGGGGTAATTACCGCTTGAAAGCGCATCTAAAAAGCACGCGGCAAGACGACCGAGACCGCCGTTGCCAAGACCTGCATCAGGCTCTAATTCATAGAGATTTTCGATTTTTACATTAAAGGTCTTAAGTGCTTCGGTAACGGGACCTTCAAGATTAAGGTTAAAAAGATTATTTTTAAGCGAACGGCCCATTAAAAATTCCATACTCAAATAATAAACGGTTTTAGCCTTTTGCTTTGCCGTTTCTTTTTTAAAGGCTGTTCTTCTTTCGGCTAAAATATCAAGTATTACAAGGGCAGTAGCCTTATAAAAAAATTCATCCGACGCGTGTGTGGGATTAATACCGAAATTGTGAGATAATTTGCGCTCAATAAGCTGAGCTATTTTTTTAGCGGTGTATTCTGTCTGCATAAAATCTCTCCATTTGAAAAATTTATTTAAATATAATTAGTATATCAATATAATAATACAATATTCTTCTCAAAACTGCAAGTAGATACTATGGCTAAATTTATGCGGATTTTTATGTAAAATACCTAAAAATTTTATTTAGTTAATTACTTTACTAAAAAAATATATGCAATTTTTACAAAAAAAGCCTGATTTTAGGGCATAATAAAAGCGCCTTTTTTAAAGGCGCTTTAAAATTATTGTTCAACAAGCTCTTCGGGCGAGCAGTCACACTCAATGTAGCCGTCGGCACAATCATTATTCTTATTTAAATATCTGTCAATGATTACCGCAACGCCTGCAGCCAAAGCAATAATGCCGATAACAATGGAGATTCCCATAAAAATATTTTTAGCTTTCATAAAAAATTCCACCTTCCTTGAAAATATTATACAATAAAACTTTAAAAAAGTCAATTACATAAACGGAGCAAATAAGTGAAGAACAGCCTGTTTTATTTTTAATAAAAACGGTCGGCTTTTCCAAACGGTTGGATTAATTTCTTCGGACTGAGCAAAGATGTCCGTAAAGTTCTTTTTAATGTCGGCTATTGATTTTGTACTGCACATCCATAATCCGCATTCAAAGTGCAGATAAAGGCTTCGGTAATCCATATTTATTGTACCCACCGTTGCTACATTATCATCAGATAAAAATAGTTTTGAATGTATAAAGCCCGGGGTGTATTCATAAATTTTCACACCCGATTCCATAAGCTCGGAATAGTAATACTGCGTTACGGGATGCACATACCATTTATCAGGGATTGATGGGGTAGCAATTCTTACATCAACGCCTGATTTTGCGGCAAGACAAAGCGCGCTTATCATATTGTTATCAAGTATCAGATAAGGTGTTGCAATATAGACATAGCGCTGCGCGTTGTTTAGTATTTGCATATAAATACCTGCGGCAGGATTTTTGTTATTCAACGGGTCATCACAGTAGGGAATATAAAATCCATCATTTTCAGTTTCAAAATCCGCAGTGTGTGATAAAAAGTCTATAGATTTAAGTGTGGTAAATTCCCACATAGTGCAGAACATAGCAAGAAAGCTTTTAACTGCTTTACCGCGTACAAGAATGGCGGAATCCATCCAGTAACCAAAGCGTTCGAGACGGTTTATATATTCGTCGGCTATGTTAATGCCGCCTGTAAAGGCCACTTTTCCGTCAATTATAATAATTTTTCGGTGGTCGCGGTTGTTCATAAAAATATTGATAGAAGGTGTTATAGGATTAAATTTTGAAACTTCTATACCATATTTTCTTAAATTTTTTGCGAAATTTTTGTTCTGATATTTAATCGAGCCGAAATCGTCATAAATAATCTTAATTTCAACGCCCGAGAGTGATTTTTCTTTTAGTATATCGAAAATTTCGTCCCACATACTGCTTTCGGCGAGAATAAAAAATTCAATAAAAATGTATTTTTCTGCCCGTTTTAACTCTTCGAGTAAGGTCGGCATCAATTTTTCGCCGGGGGCGAAAAACTCACTTTCTGTGCCGTTGTAAACAGGGGTAGCGGCTTCACGCCTTATATACTCTGCTTGACGAAAATGAATCATATCGGTGTAGTTTAGATGAGAAACCGTTTTATCATCGTTTGGTAAAAATGCGAAATATTTGTTAATGCAGCGCTTCATACGGCGGTTTATATGCGGCATAATACGGCCGCCGCCCCAAAGCAGATATGCTAATACACCAAAAAGCGGTACAAGTAAAATAAAGAAAATCCACATTATTTTATAGCTTGGGTTACCGCGTTTATTGACGATTGAAAGAGCGGTTATAATGGCCAATAATTCGGCCGCCGAATAAATCCATACGCGTTGCTCCGATAGGTGAGTAACGCTTAAAACCAAGAGATAAAGCTCTGCCAGAATAATAAGAAAAGTCAGAATTAATCTTACAGGTGGGCGGTGGCGTGTCACCTTCATACTATCACTCCAATCCAACTAAAATATACCATATAAAAATATACTTTTCAATGTAACACAGAAAAATTTACAAGTTATTAAAAAGTTTACAAATTTTTGTGGAGAATTATTAATAAGTGTGGTATAATATTTTTTAATTATACTATTAGTTTCATATAAAAGGAGAAGCGTATGAAATTACGGGCTTTAGGTAGAGGCGTTGACGGCTTGTTTATTGAAAATGAGCGTTTTAATACAACGCTTGTATCTTTTAATTTTTATGTACCGCAAAATATTAATGATTTATCGGTGAATGCGTTGTTGCCTTATGTTCTTACATCTTGTTCTCAAAACTACAGCACATTTACAGAATTAAATTTAGCCCTTAATATGCTTTATGGCGCGGATTTAAGCGTTTCGGTAAGCAAAATAGGCGATGCACAGCTCATAAAAATAGCGGTTTCTGTTATTAATGATGAATTTTCCATGGATGGTGAGCCGGTTATTGAAAAAGCGGCAAATCTTATTATGGAACTGGTTTTTAACCCTAAAATTAGTAACGGCTGTTTTTGTAAGCAGGATTTAGACCGCGAAAAACGAAAGGTTAAAGAGCATATCTTAGGCGAAATTAACGATAAGCGCCGATATGCAAGAAAACGATTAATCGCAGAAATGTTTGAAGGCAGTGACTATGGGGTTTCCGCATATGGCACGGTAGAGCAATTAGAAAAAATTACGGGTAAAGACCTTTTTGATGCGTGGCAGAAGCTTTTAATAAATTCTTATGTTCGTGTGCAGCTTGTAGGCAAAAGAAATCCCGACGGTTTTTTTGAAAAAATCAGCAAAGAGTTTTCTAAATACAACCGTGTAATAAATAACGATTATAAAAGGTTATCGGCTCTATCTCCATGTGAAAAGGTTAAAGAAGTCAGAGAATGCATGGATGTAACACAAGGTAAGCTCGTTATGGGATTTTCGAGTGAAATTTGGGGTAACGATGCATACGCTTTAACGGTTGCTACCGATATTTTCGGTGGCGGCACATATTCGGGACTTTTTGAAAATGTGCGTGAAAGGTTAAGTCTTTGTTATTACTGTTCGGCGTCTGCCAACAAAAACAAGGGCTATATTATGGTTGATTCGGGCGTCGAGTTTGACAAGGCCGAAAAGGCAAGGGAAGAAATCCTGAATCAGCTAAGCATTGTTAAAAAAGGCGAATTTCCGGATTCCACCTTTAAAGCATCTATCAAAAACATTTTAAACTCATTAAATTCTTCATACGACAGTTTAGGTGCGCTTGATAGCTGGTATTGTGCAACTATATATTCGGATGATATTAAGACACCCGAAGATGTTGCTATGCTAATTTCTTCCATTACTAAAGAACAGGTGATAGCGGCCGCAAACGGAATTAAGCTTCATACTGTTTTCAGTCTTACGGGAAAACGGGGGGGAATAGTAGATGAATACTAAATATTTTACTAATAAAGCATTGGGCGAAAGCTATTCTCTTACAGTGCTTCCAAACGAACTTCGTGTGTATATAGCCGAGAAGCCTAACTTTAACACTTCCTATGCTATATTCGGCACAAAGTATGGCTCTATTGATACCGAATTTTCACGCGACGGCGGTGAATTTACTACCGTACCCGAAGGAATTGCTCATTTTTTAGAGCATAAGCTTTTTGAAAGTGAAGACGGCGACGCTTTTTCAAAATATGCAAAAACAGGCGCTTATGCCAATGCCTTTACTTCGTTTGATAAGACCTGTTATCTGTTTTCCTGCAGCAGTATGTTTGATGAAAATCTTGACATTCTGTTAAGCTTTGTACAAAGCCCTTATTTTACGGCGGCAACCGTTAAAAAGGAACAGGGTATAATCGGTCAGGAAATCAAGATGTATGATGACAGTCCTTCGTGGTGCGTGCTGTTTAACACGCTGCGCGCTATGTATCACAATAACCCTGTAAGAATTGATATTGCAGGAACGGTTGAGTCTATTGCGGAAATAGACGATAAGCTGTTATACGAATGTTACAACACCTTCTACAATCCTTCGAATATGTTTATTTGTATTGCGGGTAATGTAAAAACAAACGATGTGTTAGATAAAATCAGTAAAGGCATTAAGAGTACACCGCCTGTAAAGATTGAGCGAAAATTACCAGATGAACCCGACACAGTAGTTAGCGAATATATTGAGAAAAAATTGGATGTAGCAATTCCGCTCTTTTGCTTTGGTTATAAGCTAAAAGCAGAAAAAGCGGCCACCTTGATAGATACAATATGTACCGATATCTTACTTAAGGTAATTGCTGGTGACATTACACCGCTTTATAATGATTTAACCGAAAAACAGCTTATCAATGATGAGTTTGATAGCGAGTTTTTCACAGGACGCGGTTATTCTGCAGTGCTTTTTGACGGCGAATCATCAAATCCTAAAGAGGTTGCAAGACTGATAAACGAAGAGATTGCGCGGCTTAAAAAAGACGGAATCGACGATAAAATTTTTGAAGCCGTAAAACGCGATGTGTACGGCAGCTGTGTTAAACGATTTAACAATGTAGAAGATATTGTTATGTCCTTTGTAGATGCCGCAGTTTGCGATTATGATGTGTTCAATGAACTCGAAATTATTAAAAATCTGAAAAAACAGGATGTAGAAAAATATCTTTCGGCTTTACAAACAGAAAAATCGGTGCTATCTGTTATTTTACCGAGAGAGTAAAAGGAGATAATAAAAATGTATAGTGGTGTTATTTTCGGTATACCGTTTAATATCAACCCCGTAGCCTTTACAATACCTATAGGTAACGGCTGGGATGTTTACTGGTACGGAATTACAATTGCTCTGGCTTTTTTACTGGTGGTAGTTTACGCTATGAGAAAAGCAAAGCAGTATGACTTGGATACCGATAAAATGTTGGATGTAGCACTCGTTACAACACCTGTAGCGATACTCTGTGCGCGTCTTTATTATGTGATTTTTGACGGCGAAAAGCTAAACGGAATTTCCGATTTCTTCGGCTTTGACGGCGGCGGTTTTTCGGGACTTGCTATTTACGGCGGAGTTATCGGTGCCTTCGGTTGCGGATTTTTAATGTGTAAATTACGGAAAGTAAATTTTCTTGATATGTTTGATATCGCGGCAGTATGCTTTTTGTTGGCACAGGGCATCGGCCGCTGGGGTAACTTTTTCAATCAGGAAGTATACGGCACCTTTACGGGTAGTAACTGGTGGGGAATGATGAGTGACCGTACTGTGAGAGAAGTAGGCGCAGGACTTGTTCATCCGCTTTTTCTGTATGAGTTTATCTGGTGCATAATTGGATTCTTTGTTATTACGCATTTTGCAAAAAACCGTAAATTCAAGGGACAAAACACACTGCTCTACGGTATTTGGTACGGCTTCGGCAGGGGATTTTTAGAGCTGCTGCGCCCAAATATTTATGTACTTACTGTAGGCAAATTAAAGGTTTCATCAATACTTTCGTTTGCACTTTGTCTTACCTGTGCGGCAATATTCCTTTATGTTCTTAAAAGAAAAAACACACAGGCGGAAGCTTATGTACCAATGTTTACAGAAAACGAGATTGATGAGAACACAGAAGGGGAAGCGGTTACAGATGGCGAAAATAATTAACGGAAAAGAAATTTCTGCTTTTATAAAGGGTAGAATCGCAAATGAAATTGAACAACTTAAAAAAGAAGGTAAAGAGACCTGTCTTGCGGTAATTATAGTGGGTAACGACTCAGCGTCGCAGGTTTATGTGGCGAATAAAGAAAAAGCATGCGCAGAGTTGGGCATTCGCTCGCTTAGATACTCTTTGGATGAAAATACAACAAACGAACAACTACTTGAACTTATAGGAAAGCTTAATAACGATAATTCGGTAAACGGTATACTCTGTCAGCTGCCATTACCTAAGCATTTGGATGAAAAACTCATAATTAATAGTATTAATCCCGAAAAGGATGTTGATGCTTTCCATCCTGCAAATGTGGGTAAGATAATGATAGGGGATTATGACTTTTTACCCTGTACACCCGCAGGTGTAATTGAAATGCTAAAATATGAAAACATCGATATTACAAGCAAGGAATGCGTAGTACTCGGCAGGTCTAATATTGTTGGTAAGCCGATGTCTATGCTGCTTTTACATAATAACGGAACGGTGACGGTTTGTCACTCTAAGACACAGAACTTAAAAGAAGTTTGCCGCCGTGCCGATATTTTGGTAGTAGCAATCGGCAAGGCTAAATTTGTTACGGCAGATATGGTGAAACCGGGGGCTGTTGTTATTGATGTCGGAATGGACAGGGATGAAAACGGAAAGCTTTGCGGCGATGTTGATTTTGAATCGGTAAAGGATGTGGCATCTGCCATAACACCCGTGCCGGGAGGCGTAGGCCCTATGACCATAGCAATGCTTATGCAAAACACACTTTTAGCGGCTAAAAAACAATCGTTTTAAGGATTGGGGAAGAAGACAGTGAAAAAAAGGATTTGCTCTACCATTACGGTATTATTAATACTGATAAATCTTTTTGCGGTGAGAATATTCGCATTGTCTGACAAAGAAAATAATTTCAGTATTACAATAGCTTCAAATTATACCGTCTTAACAGCAGAAAACCTTAAGAATAATGAAGATGTCCTAAAAAAGCTTAATTTCACACAAAAAGGCTTTAAGGATTATCTTAAGACTAATAATATAGCTGTTTACGCCATTGATACGGAAAACGGCAGTGAAGTAGTATTAAAGGTGCTTAACACCGATTTTGCTAAAAATGTAGGGGATTTATCACTTTTAGATGATAGCTCGGTAGACCGAATTGCGCAAAAAATCGTTAATGATAATATCTATTCGGTTAAAAGCTTTAATAATTCTAAATTCTTAAAAACTCAGTTTGAAGCAAAAGATAAGGGCGGAGATTTTTACGGCACACAGTATTTCACTGTAAAAAACGGACAGATATATGCACTTAGCCTTTCCTTTCCGTCGACAGTCAGCAAAACAACTGCAGCCGATATAGAAAGTAGGTTGCTGGAAAGCTTTGTTATTGAAAAAAATTCTGATTTCAGTTGGCAGAATATTGGAGACATAATCACTTCTGTAATTGCTCTTTTGGCTATAATTTTGTTTGCAGTGGTGGCAGGTTATATAATTTATACTTTTGTTACGGATATTAAAAATAAAAACTCTTCAAACGATGTTGCGCCTTATGTAAAAATAAAGCGCAGAAAATTTTAAATTTTATGTAGTTTTTTTTAATTCTTTGTTCATATTTTAATTATAGAATTAAAAAAACGAAATGAAGGTGTTTTATGTATTACGATAATTTAAATAATCAAACCTTCGGAAATGATGATTTTTCGGAGTTTCAGCCGTCAAAGAAGAAAAAGGAAAAAAATAAAAACGGCTACAGTATTGTAACCGTTATTGTTTGTATGCTTTTAGCGGCAGTAATAGGTGCATCTACCGCCGCAGGCGTTATGATAAACTATAATAAAACTATGTTGGGTAATTCTGTCAATAACAGTGGGGGAACTAACGGGCAGAGCATTACAAATATTAATGTCGATGAGACGGCAGAAAGCGCAATTCAGGCAGTAGCACAAAAAGTAACGCCGAGTGTTGTAGGTATTGCTACAACAATTGCTACCACAAGCTTTTTTGGCGGTAGTAGTGAGGCAACTGGCTCTGGCTCAGGTATTATTTATTCATCTGACGGCTATATAATAACCAACTACCATGTTATCGAAAGCGCGGTGACTTCAAATTCTTCTAAAATAGAAGTCTATTTATCAAGCGATACCGAAAATGCTTATCAGGCTTCCGTTGTAGGTTATAACATTACAAACGATTTAGCGGTAATAAAAATTAACGCAACAAACCTTATCGCAATAGAAAAAGGCAACATTGACTCAGTAAAGGTGGGTCAGCATGTTGCCGCAATAGGAAGTCCCGGTGGACTTGAATTTATGGGTTCTGTAACCTATGGAATTATAAGCGGACTTAACCGCGTGATTTCCGATAGTTCATCGGATGATAGCGTTAATTTGATTCAGACCGATGCCGCAATAAACCCGGGAAACTCGGGCGGTGCATTGGTTAATACTAAAGGTCAATTAATCGGCGTTAACAGTTCTAAAATCGCCGCTACCGAATATGAAGGTATGGGCTTTGCTATACCGATTGATACGGTAGTTGAAGTGTGCGATAAAATTATTGCACGCGAGTATGAGCCTAATCCCTATATAGGTGTTACAATTAATGAAAAATATACCGCCAAAATTCTGGAAAGAATGGATTACCCTGTAGGCGCCGTTGTAAAAAGTGTTATGAGTGACGGCCCTGCAGAAAAAAGCGGAATCAGAAGCGGAGATATAATTATTAGCTACGGCGATGTTGCAATATCTGATTATTCAATGCTTAATGATGCTGTAGCGGCTTCAAAGCCGGGGGATGTTGTACGGGTTAAAATTTACCGTGCCGGAAAATATTATTACACAAATGTAACTGTAGGCTCAAACAACTCATACTAATAAAATGTTTTTTATATCTGTTATTTGTTCTTTGGTTAATCCGCAATCAAGCAGATATTTTTCCGCGGCATTTTTTAGATTAGTGTCTAATGATTTTAAGTAACCGATAAACGCACTGTAGGAATGGTGCTGTCTTGAGCGAGAGCCGTAAATACTAAGGGAAGTAAGCTCATAGTCGGTTGCAATATCATCTTCCGATACACCGAGTAACGCTTTAAGTAGGGCAACTACAGTTCCTGTTCTGTCGGCGCCAGCGACACAGTGCAGATAAATAGGAAAATTTTCCTTATCGGCAAACAAACTGAATATTTTTTTGAAATTTAGCTTCTGCTCGTCAGAAGCTATTTTTTCATAGCAAACAATTGGCATCTGGTGATAATTGGCACCTGGAATTTTTCTAAAGGTATGGTGAATTTCATCGGAAAATCTGAAATCAATTTCGGTTTTTATATTTAATGCCTTTGTAAAAAGATGAGTGATTGCATCGTTGTTTTCTCTAAAATCAACTTCTGAACCCCTTAAAACCATACCTTCCTTTATTGTTTTATCATCAAGCGTCGGCCAACCACCGATATCTCTGAGATTTGTAACCCCGTCTGCAAAATACCACTGGGGTAAAGCCGCGTCGGTAGTAAAAGTATATGTTTCGGTTTCATAGACCACATCACCACCGCTTAATGCTTCCATTTTCCAGAAATACTCAGTATTGCGGTTAAAGTTAGTAACGGACATAAAGGCTTTGCCGGGAGCAACCGAATATTTGTGAGCATTTGTAAATTCTTTATTTTTAGCAATAAGTAAATTAATTTCTTGAACATTCCCAAGACTACCCGAAATACCCCAACAAAAATTTATGTAATTGGGCACCGAGTAATCGTTCTGACCGACAACAAGTGCGCGCCAGTCAAAATCATCCTTCAGTATTTCACTGCTTTTCGGTAACGCGGACAAAATTTCATCCTGCATTGTGGGTGAAATTTTAACTACCGAGTTATTAACGGGACTTAAAAGTTTTATCTCCATACAGTACCTCTAAAAATAGTTTATACAAAAATTATATATTATTTTTACATTTCGGTCAAGGGCATAAAAATTAAAAGGGACTTCACTTTATGGTGAAGTCCTTTTTTAAATAAATATTTAAAATGCATAGGGAGTTTAAGGTCTTTCTATATTTACACCAAAATGGAATCCAAATTTTTTCGCAACCCCAAGAGCAAGATAAACCATAATGCCAATTCCACCAAAGGCAGAAAGGAGCGCAATTATATATCGTACAGTATCTACCTTCCAACCTTGGCCTGCGGCAAGCATACTGCAAACACCTAAAAACTTTTTTTGTGGGAAATACTCATTTAATTCAAAGGAACCGACATTGCTTTCTATCATTTTTAGGGTTGGGTCAATTCTCAAAAAAGGATTTATGACTTTTGAAAGTTTAAATATTGAGCCAAACCACGAATCTCTTGAAAAATCCTGCTTTTCAAAATGCTTGGCATACTGTCTAAATTCCTTTGCAGAAGCATCTTTTTTATATGTGTGCTTTACATAGGATGTCAGCTCTTTTTTTAACTCTTTTGGAGAGTCAAAATTTCTTATTTCTTTTAATTTGTCTTTGTAAATCGCAAGTAAATCGTAATAATATGCTTCATAACCTAAAATAAACATTCTTGGTTTTATGTTTGCATAATTATAGTATTTGTCAGACTCGCGTACAGTGGTGCTGTAAAAATAACCATAATCGACAGTAGTAGCACTATAACGTTTTCCCTGATAAATGCTGTGCTGCTCTGCAGTATAAGAAAGCAAAATATTCATACAGTACGCTTCAATTATATTAAGGTCTTTTGCAAGTTTTTTCTTATTAAATCCAGGTATGTATTTTTCTATTTCGTAACAATCTTTATCTAAAATCTCATTTTTATTTGTCTTAATATATCGCTGAAGTTCTGCAATCTCACGAATAACTACGGAATCAACCGCTGTTACTAAAATATCGGAAAAATAAAATAGTGACAAGCTTCTCATAAATAATCTTCTAATGTTAATAAGTGAATTTAGGGCTAATACATATTCACTTGTATAATCGGGGTTTTTATCTGCTATTTTATGTAGTTCACTCAATAGTTCAAAATAATAACTGGAATTTTCATATTCCAAAGGAAAAACTAAATATTCTTTTGTTAAATATCTCAAATTTACAACACAGTTGGCGACGCCTTCACTTTTTGCTCTGTTATAATATGAAGTAGCCATATTATAATCGCCTTCAAGTAGTTTAGATTTTGCATAATTTAAAATTTGTAATGACATTTATAATTCCCCCAAAAAATAAAAAAGTGTGTGCAACCGAAGTTACACACACCGAAAAATGCGGAACTTCGGTTTGCTACCACACAAAATTCCGACACTTCACAGAAGATGCGAAAATAGAAGTTCGCATTTTTACCGAAATAAAAATACAACTTCTGCAAAATGTCATATTGAATTTTGTGTGGTAAATTTAGTTTATCACACTTTTGGAGTTTTTACAACAATTTAATTAAAAAAATTCTTGTCCCTATTTTAGCACAAACATAGCATAAAAGCGGTGGAAAATCAATGCGAAGCATTGTTATTATATCGTGGCGAAGCCACACCGAACTTATTACCTATTACTTCTTACTTATTACTTCCCAAAAATCCCGTGCGAACTCTATTTGAAGTAAGAGTGAAGAGGTAAGAAGTAATAAGTAAAAATCCCGTCCACTTAAAGTGAACGGGATTTTTGGAGCTGCTAACCGGATTTGAACCGGTGACCTCGTCCTTACCAAGGACGTGCTCTACCACCTGAGCCATAGCAGCGTTTGCAACAAGCATTATTATAATTTATACATAAGACTTTGTCAAGATGTTTTTAAAATTAAAATGTTAAAAATGGTTACAATGTGGCGGGTAAGGTTGACATTTATGTGTATATTTTGGTAAAATAAAATGAATTATTATAGATTTATTATATATATTTAGGGGAGGTTCTAATATGGTTAGAAGTATGACCGGCTTTGGCAGAGACCAGTTGGCTTTAAAAGACCTGGAAGTTACAGTCGAAATTAAGTCGGTTAATCATAGATATTTTGAGTTTTCTTCAAGAGTTCCGCGCAACTATAATTTTCTTGAAGAAAAGCTTAAAAGTTTTTGTCAGTCAAAGATTTCACGCGGCAAGGTAGAGGTTTATGTTTCGGTAGAAAACACAGGTGAAGCATCTTCGGTAGTTGAAGTAAATTATGATTTAGCCGCTTCATATGTAAATGCATATAAAAAATTAGCAAAGAAAAATAAAATCAAAAATGATATATCGGTTTCCTTGTTGGCATCACAAAACGATATTTTCACAGTAAAGCGTCAGGTGGCCGATGAAGAAACTGTAACAAATGCAGTTATGTCGGCTTTAGACGGCGCGGTAAAGTCTTTTATTGCTATGCGTGAGACCGAAGGTGAAAAGCTTAAGAACGACATCCTTTCAAGGATTGATTCGATTTTAGAAAAGGTTGAGTTCGTTGAAGCCCGTTCACCCGAAACCGTAAAGCAGTACCGTGAACGACTCGAGCAGAAAATCAAGGATTTGTTATCAGCGGCACAGGTGGACGAGCAACGGGTAATTACCGAAACTGCAATTTTTGCAGATAAGGTTGCGGTTGATGAAGAAACGGTACGGCTTCGCAGTCATATAGGACAGATAAAAGAGCTTTTTGATAGTAATGAAGCGATAGGCAGAAAGCTTGATTTTATCGTTCAGGAGATGAATCGTGAGACCAATACCATCGGCTCAAAGGCTCAGGATGTTGAAATTTTGCAGCGTGTAGTTGATATCAAATCCGATATTGAGAAGATAAGAGAGCAAGTACAGAATATTGAGTAATTTAACTGAAAGGTATTGATTTTATGAAACTAATAAATATCGGTTTTGGTAATATGGTGTCGGCAAATCGCGTAATAGCCATTGTAAGTCCCGAATCGGCACCAATAAAGCGTATGATTCAGGAAGCAAAGGAGCAAGGAACGCTTATTGATGCAACCCATGGCAGACGCACAAGGGCGGTTATTTTTACCGACAGTGATTTTATTATACTGACCTATCTGCAAACCGAAACGGTTGCTAACAGACTTAACGAAGAAGATAGTGTGGAAGTCGAGGACGAAGCAGATGAGTAAGGGAAAACTGTTTATTTTTTCGGGTCCGTCGGGCTCAGGTAAAGATACAATTTTACAGGGCGCACTTAAAAAGCATCCCGAAATAAAGCTTTCAATTTCATCAATTACACGCCCAATGCGTGAAGGTGAAGTGGAAGGCGAAAAGTATCATTTTATCTCGCGTGCAGAATTTGAGGACCTGTTAGCGAATGATATGCTTTTAGAGCACAATGTGTTTGTTGGCAACTACTACGGAACGCCCAAAGCACCCGTAGAAGAATGCTTGGCAAAGGGCGACGATATGATACTTGAAATTGATGTTAATGGCGCGGCGCTGGTAAAGCAAAAAATGCCCGAAGCTGTAAGCATATTCGTTATGCCGCCGTCCTTAGAGGTTCTGAAAAAGCGACTGAGCGGCCGCGGAACAGAATCAAAGGAAGCGGTTGAAAAGCGCTTAACCGAAGCGCTCAGAGAGATTGAGTGCGCTAACAATTACGATTACATAATCGTTAATGACAAAATTGAAGAAGCAATTGATGATTTACTCACCGTTATTTTAAGCGAAAGATTACGGTTAGAGAGAAATAAAAATTTAATTAATGAGGTGCTTGAAAAATGTTAAATCCCGCAATTGGCAAACTTATAGAAAAGAATGATAACCGATACAAATTAGTATTGGAAATTGCAGAAGAAGCTCGCAATATTTTGGCAGAAGCAAACGAAAAGGGTGAGATTATCGTAGAAAAACCCGTTAATCTTGCCATCGAAAAGATTGCATCAAAGCTTGACTGATTTTTGGAGGTCGCATTTTGAGTTCACGGTTGGTAGCAAGTGTAGTTTTGGAAAAAACCGCATATAGTTTTGACAAGCCGTACGACTATCTTGTGCCCGAATGGGCAGAAGGGAGTTGCCTTGCGGGTTGTAGAGTCATTGTGCCTTTCGGTCGTTCTAACGCGGAAAGGCAAGGACTCATTTTGTCAATTCACACCGAAGAGCTAAATGTTGAGCTTAAAGAAATCCGTCGTATAGTTGATAATTCACCAATACTCAATGATGAGATGCTAAAGCTGTGCGAATGGCTTCACGAAACGCTGTTCTGCACCTATTTCGATGCTGTAAATACCGTTTTACCCACAGGTGTTACGCTAAAGCTTATTGACAGCTACACAGTAAATACAGAGCTTGACTGTGCGGCTCTTTCAGGAGATGAGCTTTCGGTTTATAGCTATATTAAAAATGCAAACGGGGAAGTTAAGGCGGAAAAAATTTATAAGGATTGCGATTTGTTGGATTCTACAGTCATAAACTCACTTGTAAAGAAAAACGCAATTCTTAAAAATGTAAATGCCGTGCAAAAGGTGGGCAATGCTGCACTAAAATCAATACGCATTTTAGACGGTGCTGCAAATAATTTATTCGCATTACTTACACCGCGTCAACGCGAAATAGCCGGGCTTTTAAGTGATATAGGTGGCGCGCCTGTAAAGGAAATACAGTATTTTACGGGTGTTTCTTCATCTGTGCTTGATTCACTTGTTAAAAAGGGCGTTGCCGAATATTATGAGCAAACTATATTCAGAAAGCCCGAAAACACCTACCGCACCGAAACAAAAAAAGAAATTGTTTTAACCGAGGAACAAAAAATCGCCTTTAATACATTAAAGGAAAAATTAAACGATAACAATACTGCATTACTGTACGGTGTTACTGGTAGCGGTAAAACACAGGTGTTCTTAAAACTTGCCGACCAAGTTATAAAGTCGGGCAAGGGTGTTATAATTATGGTGCCCGAAATTTCACTGACCCCACAAACAGTTGCTATTTTCAGCAATCGCTACGGCGATGATGTTGCGGTATTCCACAGCGCTATGTCCTTAGGACAGAGAATGGACGAATGGCGTCGTGTAAGGGCGGGACAAGCTAAAATTGCGGTAGGAACACGCTCTGCAATTTTTGCACCGTTTGATAATCTCGGTCTTATTATAATGGACGAAGAGCAAGAGCATACCTATAAATCAGAACAATCTCCACGCTTCCACGCGCGTGATATCGCGCGTTTCCGTGCGGCATATAATAAAGCTTTGTTTTTAATGGCATCGGCTACACCATCGGTTGAAACCTTTAAATCGGCAATTGATGGAAAATATACACTGTGCAAATTATCACACAGATACGGCAACGCCATATTACCCGAGACACAGGTTGTTGATATGCGTGCCGAAATTCAAAACGGCAACAAAGGCGCTATAAGCGTCGTTTTATATGATGAAATAGCATCGGCTTTAGAAAACAATAATCAGGCTATAGTTTTACTTAACCGCCGCGGACATAATACCTATGTAACCTGTCCGTCCTGTGGCTATGTGGCTACCTGTCCTAACTGCAGTATTTCACTTACCTTTCACTCGGCTAATAAACGGCTTATGTGTCACTGCTGCGGACATTCGGAAAGCCTTTTTTCTGCCTGTCCCGAATGCAAGGAAACCCATATTAAATTTTCGGGTATCGGCACACAAAAGGTTGAAGAAGAATTAAAAATGCTTTTCCCTGATGTATCAGTGCTAAGGCTTGATGCAGACACAACAACAACGCAAAACTCGTTCGGTCAGTATTTAACCGAATTTTCAAATAAAAAGTACGATATAATGCTTGGCACACAAATGGTGGCGAAAGGTCTGGACTTTCCGAATGTTACTGTTGTAGGTGTTCTCGGTGCCGATAAGGCAATGAATAGCGAAGATTACCGCAGTGCTGAGAGAACATTTTCACTTTTAACTCAGGTAATAGGGCGTGCAGGCCGTGGCGACCAGACCGGTACGGCAATTATACAGACACAAGACCCCGATAATACCGTTATTCCTTTAGCACAAGCCCAAGATTATGAGCAGTTTTTCAACGAAGAAATTTTAAACCGAAAAGCTCATATTTACCCACCGTATTGCGACTTGGTTTTGGTATACACACAGTCCTTATCGCAAGAAATAGCGAGAGATACGGCATTTTCGGTTTTAGATAATATAAAGAAAAATGTTGGCGGAGAATTTAATGATGTAAAGCTTATTGTTTTAGGTCCTACGGCGGCTACAGTAGCAAAAATAAACAATAAGTACCGCTACAGAATTTTGATAAAATGTAAAAACAACCGCCGCTTGCGAGAACTACTCCGCCGCAGTGTTGATTTTAAGATGTATAGGGATGCATCTGTTTCGATAGACATAAATCCCGAAACATTAATATAAATGTCAGGTGAGAAATAATGGCAATAAGAAATATTTTAAAATATGGCGACCCGTCACTCAGAAAAATTTCGCGTACAGTGCTTAATTTTGATGAGAGATTGGCTACAACCCTTGATGATATGCAGGATACTATGTACGCGGCCGAAGGCTGCGGTCTTGCCGCACCGCAGATTGGTGTTTTGCGCCGATATTGTATTATTGATGTAGGTGACGGTGTTATTGAACTTGTAAATCCCGTTATTATTGAAAAAGAAGGGGTACAGTACGAAAACGAAGGTTGCCTTTCGGTACCGGGTAACTATAAAACCACCGAAAGACCTATGAAGGTAACTGTCAGGGCGCAGGACCGCTTCGGTAATAAAATAATTGTTACGGGCGAAGGCTTGAAGGCACGAGCTTTGTGTCACGAAATAGACCACCTTGACGGTGTACTGTTTTTAGACAGAGCAATTAAAGAATAAAAAGGAATTTGATATGCGAATTGTTTTTATGGGCACACCCGATATTGCGGTGGGCACACTTGAAGCACTAATTGACGCCAAACACGAAATAGTAGGGGTTTTTTCACAACCCGATAAACCGTTCGGCAGAAAACAGGTTATGACACCGCCACCCGTAAAGGTATGCGCGGAAAACAACGGAATACCCGTTTTTCAGCCACAGAGCTTAAGGACTGATGAAGCCTATAATATACTGAAGGAACTCAATCCCGATATAATCGTTGTTGTGGCTTACGGCAAAATTTTGCCTAAAAATATTTTGGATTTACCAAAATACGGATGCATAAACGGTCATGCGTCTATATTGCCGAAATATCGCGGCGCTTCTCCGATACAGTGGTGTATTGTCTGTGGCGAAAAGGTAAGCGGTGTTACGGTTATGAAGATGGATGAAGGCATGGACACGGGCGATATTATTGAAACAGAAAAATGTCTCATTGATGACACCGATACCGCCGACGACCTTTATGAAAAATTAAAAGACATGGCGGGCTCGCTTATTTGTAAAACACTTACCAAAATCGAAAACGGCACCGCAACTTTTACAAAGCAAGACGAAAGAGAAGCCACCTATGCACCTATAATTAAAAAGGAAATGGCACTTATTGATTTTAATAAGTCGGCGGCTGATATTCATAACTTGGTAAGGGGTTTTTATTCCTGGCCTACCGCATACTTTATGTTAGGGGATAAACGGTTAAAGGTCTACAAAACCGATATATGCGGTGATACAAAGGAAACCCCCGCAACCGTTATTAAATCAGATAACGAGCTTATAATAGCCTGCGGGAATAATACTTCGGTAAAGTTACTTGAAGTACAGCTTGAAGGCTCAAAGCGTATGAGTGCAGAGCAGCTTTTAATGGGTAAAAAAATAGCGGTCGGTACCGTTCTCAACTAAGATACAGGAGAAATTTTTATGGGTAATGCAAGAAAAACGGCAGTAAATGCACTGCTTAATGTGAATAACGATTTTGCATACTCAAATATTACTCTCAATAATATATTAAAAACCGCAGATTTATCAATAGCTGACAAAGCACTTACTACGGCACTTTTTTACGGCGTGCTTGACCGCAGAATAACACTCGACTATGTAATTGGCACACTTATAAAAACACCAATAGAAAAGGTAGATGCCTTTACAAAGGAAGTTCTGCGGGTTAGCCTTTACCAGATAATGTTTATGGAAAAAATACCGCCGTCGGCGGCAGTAAACGAAGCGGTAAAAATAATAAAAGCTTCTAAAAAACGCTATAATGCGGGGTTTGTTAATGCCGTTTTACGCGCAGCTTTAAGACAGGAAAATCTGCTACCAAGCGGTAATTCGGTAAAAGATTTAAGTATCAGATACTCTTGCCCCGAATGGATTGTTAATAGCTTTTTGGCCGATTATTCACTTTCCGATGCCGTTAATTTGCTTGAAGAAACCTTAAAGCCAACACCAACCTATATTCGTGTTAATACTCTGAAATGCGGTGTTGATGAATTTATTGAAAGGTCAGGCATTTCTGCCGAAAAGTGTAAAATAGACGGGGCGGTTAAATTAAACCGAGGAACTGAAATTGAAAATCTTCCGCTTTATAAGGAAGGCTGTTTTCATGTACAGGATTTAAGCTCACAGCTTTGTGCCGCAACGCTTAAAGTAAAACCGAATGAAAGGGTACTTGATATTTGTGCAGCACCCGGCGGTAAAAGCTTTACTATGGCGGAAATTATGGAAAATAAGGGCGAAGTTGTGTCTACGGATTTGTATAAGCACCGTACAGAGCTTATTTCCAAAGGTGCTAAAAGGCTCGGCATTGATATAATAAAACCTATCACTTCAGATGCTACCGTGTTTAACAGAGAATTAGGATTGTTTGATGCAATACTTTGCGATGTTCCGTGTTCGGGGCTTGGGATTATAAGGCGTAAGCCCGATATTAAGTATAAGGAAATTACCGATTTTACCGATTTACAGAATATTCAGTCTCAGATACTTGAAAACGCCGTTAACTACTTAAATGAAAACGGCAGAATTGTTTATTCCACCTGTACTTTAAGAAAAGACGAGAATGAAAGACAAATTGAAAACTTTTTAAAGCGCCACCCCGAATTTAAGCTTCAATATATACATACCTTTATGCCGCATATTGATGGCACAGACGGATTTTTTACAGCCCTTATAACGAGGTGATTTTTTGTCAAAACTTGATATTGCTTCAATGGATATTACCGAACTAAAAAGCTTACTTCGGTCCTTCGGTGAACCCGAATACCGCGCAGAGCAGATTTTTGCTTGGCTGCAGTCTGGTATTTCGTCCTTTGATGAAATGACAAATATATCTAAAAAGTTACGACAACGACTGAGCGATGTTTGTTATTTAGCCACAGTTAAGATAGTAAAAAAATATGTCTCTAAAATTGACGGCACAGTAAAATATTTATATGAACTTTACGACGGTGAATATATAGAATCTGTTTTTATGCAGTATAAGCACGGGTACACAGTATGCATTTCTACGCAGGTAGGGTGCCGTATGGGTTGTAGCTTTTGCGCATCAGGAATAGACGGACTGCAAAGAGATTTAACTGCGTCGGAAATGTTAGCGCAAATTAATATGGCGGCAAAAGATAACGGTGTCAGAATTTCAAATGTCGTTATGATGGGTATGGGGGAGCCGCTTGATAACTTTGAAAATTCAGTTAAGTTTCTGCGACTTGTGTCGTGTGATAAGGGAATAAATATAGGACTAAGACATATTTCTTTGTCAACTTCTGGTGTTGTCAGTGGCATATATAAGTTGGCAGAGCTTAATTTACCAATAACCCTTTCAATTTCGCTTCACGCATCAAACGATACAATCAGAAGCAGTATTATGAAGGTAAATAAAAAATGGAATATTGACGAGCTTATTACCGCTTGTAAATATTATCAGGGCATTACGGGCAGGAGAATTTCATTCGAATATGCCTTGATTAGCGGGGTTAATGACTCGGTAAAGAATGCCGATGAGTTGGCAACACGGCTTAAAGGAATTATGAGTCATGTTAATCTGATACCGGTTAATCCCGTAGAAGAAAATAGCTTTGTAAGGTCGGATGAAAAAAGTATACATCGTTTTGCAAAGCTGCTAAATGATAGAAATATTACGGCAACAGTAAGGCGTACCTTGGGCGCCGATATAAATGCTTCGTGCGGACAGTTACGCCGCCGAAACAGTAAAAAGGGGGAATGACAGTTGAAGATTTACGGTGCTACTGATATTGGTACGGTAAGACTTACTAATCAGGATGCATTCAAGAACACCGTTTTGGATGAAAAATCGGTTTTATCGGTTGTTTGTGACGGTATGGGTGGTGCAAATGCCGGAAATGTCGCCAGTGAAATGGCGGTAAATATTATTACCGATTATGTGAAGAATGCATACAATTATCAGTTAAATTCTTTATCAATAGAAAATTTATTGCGCTCGGCAATCGAAACTGCAAACTTTGAAATATTTTCACTGCAAAAAAGTAACGATAATTACAAGGGAATGGGAACTACGGCAGTTGTGTCCTTAATAAAGGAAAAAACGGCTTATATATGCCATGTGGGTGACAGTAGGGCATATACTTACGAAAATGAAGCCTTAGTGCAGATTACCCGAGACCATTCGGTTGTTCAGGATTTGATAGAAGGCGGCCATATTACTAAGGAAGGCGCCAAGCTTCATCCCAGAAAAAATGTTATTACAAGGGCAGTAGGAGCTAAGGAAGATATCGTTGCCGATTTTACCGAAGTAGATTTAACCGATAAAATTTTGCTTGTCTGTACCGATGGCCTTATTAATACACTGTCGGAGGTTGTTATAGCCAAAGCGATTAAAGATAATTCGCTTGATATTGTACCTGATAGGCTAATTGAATCAGCAAATGCAAATAATAGTAACGATAATATAACAGTTATATGTGCTTCTTGTAACTGATGATATTTAAAGGAATGGATAGGTGTTATTATGGATAGATTTGTCGGAAAAAGACTTGATGGCCGATATGAAATACGCGAGATTTTAGGCATTGGCGGTATGGCCGTAGTATATAAGGCCTACGATAATGTTGAAAACAGAACGGTTGCCATTAAAATACTTCGTAAGGAATATGCAACCAATGAAGAATTTTTAAATCGTTTTAAAAATGAAAGCAAGGCTATATCTTTACTTTCTCATCCCAATATCGTAAAAATTTACGATGTTAGCTTTGGCGACCTAATTCAGTATATCGTAATGGAATATATTGAAGGTATAACGCTTAAGGAATTTATTGAACGCGAAGGCTCTTTGAGCTGGAAGGATGCGGTTTATTATACTATACAAATTTTACGCGGACTTCAGCACGCTCACGACCGCGGTATAGTTCACCGCGATGTCAAACCACAGAATATTATGCTTTTGCCCGACGGCACAATTAAGGTTACCGATTTCGGCATTGCCCGTTTTGCCCGTAGCGAACAGAAAACTATGACAGATAAGGCAATTGGCTCTGTGCATTATATAAGTCCTGAACAGGCACGCGGAGAAACAACGGATGAGCGTACCGATATTTATTCTGTTGGTGTAATTCTTTATGAAATGCTTACAGGCCGTCTGCCGTTTCAGGCTGACAGTGCGGTATCTGTAGCCATAATGCAACTGCAAAAGGACCCGCAGCTGCCAACTGAAATTAACGGGTCAATTCCTATGGGTGTTGAGCAGATTACGATGCATGCTATGCAGAAAAATACTGTTAACCGCTATAAATCGTCATCAGAAATGTTGTGCGACCTTGAAAGGTTTAAAAAGGACCCCGCAATAACATTTGATTTCACATATTTTGTTGACGATTCACCAACAAAATTTGTAGATATAGAGAAAAACGCAGAAACAGAAGAAAATGCGAAATCTCCCGTAATTCCGATACTTGCAGGTGTTGCGGTTACCTTTGTTGCGGCAATAGTTGTGTTACTTGCTATTTTTCTTCCCAAGATATTCAAAAAGACGGGTGAAATCAACTGTCCCGATTTTGTTGGAATGACCTATTATCAGGTTGAGGGGGATGAGTATCTGACTTCAACCTTTAATATCAGTTATGAATGGGTAAGTAACGCCGAATATGATAAGGGCGTTGTTTATGACCAGAGTATTCCTAAGGATAGACCTATTAAAAACGGCGCCACAATTATGCTTTATGTTAGCAACGGAAAGGTGCAGAAAAAGATACCCGATGTTAAGGGCGAAACCGAGCTTAACGCTAAGAAAATTCTTGAAAATATGCACGGCTTTAAAGTAATTGTGGAGCTTAAGGAAGACGACAAAATTTCATCAGGTCTTGCTATATCAACTTCTCCTGCCGCAGGTAGCGAAGTAGCCGAAGGCAGTGAAGTAACGCTTTATATAAGCAGCGGCGCACCTACAATTAATGTTGATTTACCAAACCTTATCGGTATGAACGAGAAGGATGCAAAGGAAAGTATTCAAAAAGCAGGTCTTATTATAGGCGACATTATAGAGGTTGATAATACAGGCGACCAAAATGTTCCTAAGGGGTATGTTGTAGCTCAGACACCCGAATACGAAAAGGGTAAACAGGTTACAAAGGGTACAAAGGTAGATTTAATGATTAGCTCAGGTAAAACACGCTATCAAACCGATTTAGAAATTCCGCTACCCGATGGAGTAACCGCTATTGTGCTTAAGATTGATAATAAAACCGAAAAGGAAATAACACAGATTGCAGCAGGTCAAACAACAGTTAAGTTTACAGGTATTTCAAGCACCAAGAAAACTGATTACGCCGAGCTATATATAAAAACGGCGGATTCAACAGAATATACACTTTATCAGAAAATACAAATTAATTTTGCAGACGGAACTTACTCTGTGATATCATAAAGGGTGTTTATGCAAGGAATTATTGTTAAAGCCTTATCGGGCTTCTATTATGTAAAAAGTGAAGAGAAAATATACGAATGTAAAGCAAAGGGTGCCTTCAGAAATGAAGGCATCTCTCCGCTGATTGGTGATGTCGTAGCCTTTGATACTACAGATGAAACACACGGTATAATTACTGAAATTATGCCGCGAAAAAATGCCTTGGTGCGACCACCCGTCGCCAATATTGACAGGGTGATAATTGTGTCGTCCTTTTGTACGCCCGCACCAAATAATTTAATAATAGATACCTTAACCGTTATCTGTGAGCATAATGGTATTGAGCCAATTCTCGTGTTTAATAAGAGTGATTTGGGCGACTTTACCGAATGGATTGAGCTTTATAAATCGGTAGGCTACAAGGTGTTTGTGACATCTACCGAGACGGGCGACGGCATTAGTGAACTCAAAAACGAAATGCTCGACGGCATCACGGTGCTTACGGGAAACTCGGGAGTCGGAAAATCAAGTATACTCAATTCGCTTTTTCCAAAACTAAATTTAGCGGTTGGTGAAATCAGTCAGAAGCTTGGTCGCGGAAGGCATACAACTCGGCACTCGCAGCTTTATCGGCTGTCAAGCGGTGGTTTTGTCGCAGACACTCCCGGCTTTTCATCATTAGAGATTGATAAAACAGATTTTTCCTTTAAGGAAAATCTTGAAAACTGCTTCCCTGAATTTAATGAATTTTTGGGCAGTTGTAGGTTTACTGGTTGCTCTCATACGGGGGAAAAGGGCTGTGCTGTGTGTGAAGCGGTAAAAAAGGGCGCGATACCAGTTTTTCGTCACGAAAGCTATATCTCACTATATAACGAGCTTAAAGATTTAAAGGTTTGGCAAACAAAAAAATAATTTGTAACCTTTTTACTAAGTTTGTGTATACTGTTATTACCAAGACTTGACTTTATGTTGGGAGATGTGGCATGAGAAGACGGTGTAGCGCAAACAAACGGAAATATGTGTATTTGGTTGCCTTCGGAGTAGGTCTTTTGGTGGCATCATTTGCACCGCAAAGATGCATAATAGCCGTCTTGGCGGTTGCTGTAATCTGGCTTGGTGTTATATGTTCCAGAAACTGATGCGGAGGTTGCTTTATGAAGATAGTACTGGTAAGAAGTCCTAAATTTTTAAGCGGATTTTTAAGAATGATATTTGGAATTAAAAAAGAAAATATTTAGTACATAATCGGCGGTATAACTTTTACGGTTATACCGCCGATTTGTTTTGCATATTATTAAAGGAAAGGTAATATAACTGTATTAAAAAACTGAAATAAGGAGATAAAATTATGAATTTAAGAGTTTTAAAGCAGGAAATGTCTGTAAATAATGAATTTTTTAATCAGTCGGCAGAGCATAGTGTTGAGCTGGATTTGGCAGTACCTGAATATTACCCCGAGATAGAAAAGGTGTTAAAGTGTAGGGCAACACCAAGGGTGGCAGCATCTTCAATTAACGGACAAATTCTGTCGGTTGAAGGAAATGTAAATATACTGCTTATGTATGTAACACCAAAAAATGAGCTTTGCAGCTATGAATATATATTACCCTTTAGCCATAATTTTGAGTTTGACGGCGAAACCATAGGCTGTGTACCTGTGTGCACCGTACGGGAAGAGTACATAAATTGCCGTCCAACCGATGTAAGAAATGTTGAATTACACGGCGCTATTGGTATTAATGTAAAAATTATTAAAAAGCAGTCGTCTGAGATTGTTGCCGATATTGACGGCGGTAATGTGGTGATAAATAGGGGTACGGCACCCGCAACAACGCCAATTGGTATGACTGAAAAATGTATGCTTATTGAAGAAGAATTGGAGCTTGGCAATGGGCAGCCATCAATCAGGAATATTTTAAGATATGATGCGGTTGTGACAAATTCTGAATGTAAAATTATCAGTAATAAGGTGGTTTGCAAAGGGGAACTCAAGGTGTTTGTGCTTTACTGTGGGGAACAGACATCAAGTCCGCAGACCTTCAGAACGGTTATTCCTTATAGCCAAATTATTGAAATAGACGGTATTAATGATGAGTGCGAATGTGATGTTACAAGCGAAGTAGCACAATTAGAAATTAAATCCCGAACATCAATTACAGGGGAAGCCAGAACCTTTAGTCTGTGCGGCAAGCTGCGCTTTAGGGCAACGGCTTGCTGTAATAACGATTTACCTGTCGTGTACGACGCCTTTTCAACCAAATATGAAACTGAAATTGCATCAAAGGAAATTATGATAGAGAAGATTTTCAAAACTGTAAATGAAAGCTTTGTTTGTAAAAGAAATGTAGAAATTACATCGGGAACGGTGGGAACGGTTATTGATTTGTGGGCAGACACACAAATTATATCAAGCCGTATTGACAACGAAGAACTGTGTGTAACAGGAAATATGGGTGTTTATATACTGGCTTACGACAGTGACAGTAATCCTATTTATATTGAGCGAAGCGTTGATTTTGACTGTAAGACAGCGGCAATCGGTGCTAAACCGCAAATGCGCAGTAATTCTTCTGTTAAGGTAAAGAATATAGGTTATACAATAATAGATAATTGCAACATTGAGATTTCTGCCGAGCTACAGCTTAATTCCTGTATTTATAATATTTCAAAAATAAATGTTGTAAATGACATCACAGTTAGCGAAAACTGTATCAAAAAATCAAATTCAAATAGCGCAATGGTTATTTATTTTGCAGATGCAGGGGAACGCATCTGGGACATCGCCCGTAAATTTAATAGCTCTCCCGATGAAATATCTGAAATCAACTCGGTAGAAACTCCGGAAATGAAGTGTAGTAAAGCCCTGCTGATACCTATAAAATAAATTTTAAAAATTTAAAAATTATTGTTGACAACGCGAATTATTAATGATATAATAATCAGCGTTGTATGCGAGTGTGCTGGAACTGGCAGACAGGCACGTTTGAGGGGCGTGTGCTCATGGCGTACGGGTTCAAGTCCCGTCACTCGCACCAAAATTGAGAGTTAGTCCAATTGGACTAACTCTTATTTTTTGTTTAATAAAGTTTATTGGACTTGAATGGAATTTTGTGGTATAATCAATGATAAGATTGTCAGTTTATTTTCAGGTGATGTTATGAAAGAATTTTATTTGAAACCTAAATTTTTAGGTTGTATGAAGGAATATTCAAAAGAACAGTTGATAAAGGATTTAATTGCGGGTATTATTGTTGCGATTATTGCTCTACCGCTGTCTATTGCTTTGGCATTGGCTTCGGGTGTAGAGCCCGTTTGCGGTGTCTATACCGCGATTTTTGCAGGATTTATTGTCTCTTTCCTTGGCGGAAGCAGTGTGCAAATTGCAGGACCCACGGCGGCTTTTGCTACAGTTGTTGCAGGAATTGTGGCGACGCGCGGTATGTCGGGACTTATCTGCGCAACCCTTTTAGCAGGTGTAATTTTAATACTTATGGGTGTCTTCAAGCTCGGCACCTTAATTAAATTTGTACCAAAAACAATTACAATAGGCTTTACTGCAGGTATTGCGGTTACAATTTTTATCGGTCAAATAAAAGATTTTTTGGGTATTACCTATTCAGCAGGTGTTAAGCCTATAGAAACTCTGGAAAAAATAACCGAAAATGTAAAAGCCATTTCAACTGTAAGCCTTGAAGCGTTAATAATAGGTGTGGTTTCTCTTGCGTTACTTATAATTTATCCTAAGTTTGAAAAGAAGATACCGCCGTCGTTAGTTGCGGTAATTATAGGTGCGTTGGTTGTTAAATTTATTCCTTTTTTTGATAATGGCGTATATACAATTGGGGAACTATACAGTATACCGTCAGGGTTGCCGAAATTTGTGCTTGGTGATGTTAGTTTAACGGTTAATGGATTTATTGCGGTACTGCCGGATGCTGTAACAATAGCAGTTTTAGCCGCTATTGAATCACTGCTTTCATGTGTTGTCGCTGACGGTATGGTGAATTCCAAACATAACCCTAATGCTGAACTTGTAGCACAGGGTGTCGGAAATATGGCTTCTGTACTGTTTGGTGGTATACCAGCTACAGGGGCTATTGCCAGAACTGCGGCTAATGCAAAAAACGGAGGCAGAACCCCCGTTGCAGGCATGGTACACGCGGTAGTGCTATTGCTGGTTGTGCTGTTTATTATGCCATACGCAGGTCTTATACCTATGCCAACAATTGCCGCAATTCTATTTGTTGTGGCATATAATATGAGTGAGTGGCGCGAATTTTTGCATATCGTAAAAACGGCTCCCAAAACCGATATTTTTATAATGATTTTAACCTTTTTACTCACGGTAATTTTCGATTTGGTGGTAGCCATTGCCGTCGGTATGATTTTACACTTGCTTATTCTTTTGGTTTTAAAAAAAGTTAAAAAAGCTAACTAAACATAAAACGGTGAAGTGATATAGTGATGGTAGACACTAAAAAGAGTGTCTACCATCACTATTTTTTATGTTAAGATAAAAGGAAGGAGTTGATCGTAATGGGAAGACCAAAAGGCGGAATAAATATTACCCACAGCAAAGAGGAAAAGC
>JAZNRP010000029.1:0-3480 GCA_045590755.1 Acutalibacteraceae bacterium | reverse complement strand
TTCATCGGGTCAAAAGGTACTATACCGAATTTGTTTTTCTTGGGTACATAATATACATCTCTTTCAAGATGTACTACTTCGCCCTTTTGACAGAGTTCAATAATACAATTATATTTCCAAGTTCGTGAAAAATCTTTGTATTCAATTTCTGAAATACTAAAGGGTTGATTATACCCAAAAGTATGTATTAAATACTGTAGCATTAATTTTACCTCCTTTTTTGTGGACTACTCTATACATAGCGTGTTTATTTCAGTCCACTGTTTTTTACATTATTTTGAGTGTTGAAAAACCTTAAAAAGTGCTCGAAACCCCCTTAAATACTGGATTTGTGTGTAGAAAAAGACCATACCCTCATTCTTTGGGTATGGTCTTATTTTAACATCATCAGGCGCCATTGCCGACCCCATGTTATTCTGGTCTTTAACCCCTAAATCCTGTACCGTGCCGAAAGTCACCGAATTAATATATACTGTTTGCGGCTCTGCAGTTAACACTACGGCCCCAGCGCCAGTTACTGTCCACTGTGCAGTAGGCGTTCTTTGTGAGCCGTATTCCAATGGAAATCGGTACTGACGCTCGGCAGAGCAAAAGTGCGAAGAAGTAACCGAAATAGTTTTTTGCGCCGCTCCACCATTTATAAAAATACTGGCAAGACCTAAGGTTAATGCCATTGTGGAACACGCTCCGTAAACGCCGACAAACGGCATATTGGTGCCCCTTAATCCAAATGAGCTACTTATACACTGGTTTAGCAAATCCCCCGCAAAAATGCAGTCAATATCACTGTATTGCAGTTTCTTTTTGTTTAGTGCTGTTTCTATTGCCAATTGTTGCATTTTGCTTTCGGCCTTTTCAAATGTCTCTTCACCAAATAGTGAATCGTCACTTGTTATATCAAAGCTGTCACCGAGCGGCCCTTCTTTTTCCTTCTTACCACCTATTGCGGCAAAACAAAGAACGCCCGGTTTGTTTTTGAAAATAATTGTTTTTTCGCGCATATAAAACACCTCAAAACTATTATTAAATTAAGCGTTAAAAATATACCGCTCATAAAAACAAAAGTGATGTGTTACCACATCACTTTTTTATCTATCAAACAAATATCTAAAATAGTCGTTATCCAGTGCACCTGCGCAAAAGCGTATTTTATTGCGGACTATCTTTTTCATTGTATCAACATAGTCCTCGGGTATTTTATCGGCATCAACTGACGGAACAAACTCACCCTTTGATGCATAATATGTGCCGTATTCGGTCTTCCAGTCATAGCTCGAATTAAATACAAGCGCTGCCGCATCCGAGAAAACATCACGCCCGGGAAATAATCTTGAATCAAACTCGGTGCCAAAAAGGTTTGAAAGTGTCGGTAAAATATCAAGGCTAATTGTCGGGGTTGAAACCACAATTGGCTCGCTTTTTTCAAGTTCGCCACACCACAAAATAAGCCGTGAATGGTCGCGCTCGAAAACTGTATTTACAGGGTAACCGTAAAGCTCTGACAAATTAGGCATATTGCCAAGTCGCGCATTTTTATCAAGTCCATACGGGAAGTGGTCGGACGAAATACAAATTACAGTATCATCGGCTATACCCTTTTGATATAATTGGTCAACAAGATATGTTAGTGCTCTTTCAAGTTCGTAGTTGGCCGCCAAATAACCTTTTACGCTATCAGAATAATTAAGATGCTCAACATTTTGCCAATTTTTAGCAACCATTGAGTTGCCCGATCTGGAATACCCACTATGTCCGCTAACCGTCATATAGTAAACATTAAAGGGTTGATTATCTATGAAGGTGGGCACTGTGCCTTCAAACATTTCTAAATCACTTTGCGGCCATCTATTTTTTACAAATTGCTCCATACCGTTGCCATAGCCCATAAATCCATCAGAATAGCCGATATTAACATGGGTTAAATGCCTTGAATAATAGGTATAAGAGTTGTTATGGAATGCTTTGCCGTAATAACCCAAACGATTTAACTGACTGCCTATGGTCATATAATTGAAGTTTTGAGCAGTATTTTTAAAGGAAAGACCACCCGCCGTTGGCAACATACCAAAAAGGTTTTGATATTCGCCGCCAGTGGTACCTGCAATATCGGGTTGATAATAGTCGGTAAACTGGATACCCTTTGTTGCAAGGCGGTATAATGTTGGGGTAAGATCGGGGTCGATAACCTCGGCAGTAAATGCTTCGGCCGAAATGAAAATCAAGTTCTTACCCTTAAACATACCCGTATATTTGTTTTTCTTAGATGGAGTCAATGTTTTAACATACTCATTAAGCTCAGCGATTTTACCGGTGCCGCCACTTAAATCCAAATCCATTACATTTTCCCCATATTCAACCATTTCAGGCTCCTTGGGAAGTGCAGCGGTCGGTGTGTCAATCGGCTCAAAAAAATTATCATCACTAAACAGCTTATTTTTAACCTCTAATCTAAAAGCCGACATAAAACCAAAGCTACAAACTGCAGAGTTATAATTATACTCGGTCTTATAAACCGAAAACGACACAGGATTTGTCATTATTAAAAGCAGAGCCAAGCTGTAGCAAAGCACAATGTTTATCGTAGAGGCTATATAACTAAATAGTTTAATTTCAATATTCCTTATAATTTGCTTTGCAAAAACCATAAACACCACAAAGGGCACAAAATAAAGAATAATTGCTGCAGCACCCCTAAATGAAAAAATCATATTAAATATTTCGCCCGAAAAACCGTTTAAGGCGTCAGAAGCACCACCAAACATGGTTTGTAAATCATAAAACACCTTAAATTGAAAATATACAAAACATTGCACCAGGTACGCAATTGGAATCAAAGCTAAAAGCACTGATGAGACAATATGTAATGCCGTTTTATTTTTAATTAATGCTAAAAGTAATAGAAGAAATCCGCCATAAGAAAAAGAAAAAAGAAGTGCATATAGCCAATTAATATTAAAAAATTCTTGTACAGTAAAAATATTAAGCAAAATTTCGTAATAAAAAATGATTATCGAAAAGACAAAAACAAACAATATCGGGAAAAGCTTTATGCGCTTTTCGCTAAAATGTTTCACAAGCTCCATCTCCTTTATCATTTAATGTTTTAATTATATAATTTTACAAAACACTTGTCAATTAGACTTTTTTTTACATAAAGCATCAAACATTTCACAGTAAATGAAAAAGCTTGACATATTTGTGAAATAGTCAATAGTTAGTAGACACAAAAAAACAATTTAAGCTGCCAGTTCAATTCTGTATTGGACTGGCGGTTTTCTTTTAAGTTTTCGAACAGGCCGTATGTAATTGAAATAGTAAACGGTATCAAGTCGGATCGTAGCCATGTCGTTCTGTGAGCCAAGGAGTTGTAAGAGACCCTTGTCTTCCTAAGACCGCTTGGCCTCCGACTTTGTTCGAAAACTTAAAAGAAAACCGCCAGTCCAATACAGAATTGAACTGGCAGCTTAAATTGTTTTTTTG
>JAZNRP010000028.1:0-47257 GCA_045590755.1 Acutalibacteraceae bacterium | reverse complement strand
TGGAGCGGATTACGAGGCTCGAACTCGCTACCTCCACCTTGGCAAGGTGGCGCTCTACCAGATGAGCTAAATCCGCATAAATGGTGCCTCCGATCGGAATCGAACCAATGACACGGGGATTTTCAGTCCCCTGCTCTACCGACTGAGCTACAGAGGCATTTGGCGACCTGGATGGGGCTCGAACCCACGACCTCTAGCGTGGCAGGCTAGCGTTCTAACCAGCTGAACTACCAGGCCACATTTGGTGGGAACAACAGGGCTCGAACCTGTGACCCTCTGCTTGTAAGGCAGATGCTCTCCCAGCTGAGCTATGCTCCCACGACTGTGCCACGCGGTATTGCTTCCTCTTGAAACTCACCAGCGACAAGCATTATATTACCACAAAGGAAATTAAATGTCAACACTTTTTTATAATTTTTTTATTTTTTTTAGAGAAGTGACAGTGCTGTCAATTCTGCCTTAGAAAACTTATAAATCTTATCACAAAAATGACAGTTGATTTCTGCTTCATCCATTTCTTCTGCCATACTTTTAAGTTCTTCCCTACCCATACTGATAAGTGCTTTTTCTACGCGGTCCTTACTGCAATTACATTTATATTCTATTTCCTGACTGTACAGAACTTCAACTTCAAAATTTTTAAGCGCCGTTCTTATTATATTTTCGGGCGACATACCACTATCGAGCATCTGTGTTACGGATTTTATACCCTTAATGCCATCTTCAAGCAAATCAATTGTTTTCTCTTCTGCGGCGGGAAGCAGTTGAATTATATAACCGCCCGCAACCTTTACGGTTAAATCGGGATTAACAAGCACACCCAAGGCGCATACTGTGGGTGTTTGCTCGCTTATAGCATAATAAGCAGTAATATCTTCGGCGATTTCGCCTGACACAAGACCTACCGAGCCATTGTATGGCTCTTTAAGTCCTAAATCTTTAATTACAAAAAGGTTACCATCTTTACCGACTGCGGTACCAACATCCAGTTTACCATTACCGTTGAGCGGGATTTCAACCACAGGGTTAGTGACATAGCCACGCACATCGCCCATAAAATCGGCAACGGCAATAATTGAGCCTACAGGACCCCCACCCTGAATTCTAAGAGTTATGGTGTCATCCTTGCCCTTTAGCATATTACCCATCATTGATGTAGCAGTAAGTAATCTGCCAAGTGCAGCGGTTACAACAGCAGATGTTGCGTGTATCTGCTCTGCCTTTGCTACTATATCGGTTGTATCAACGGCGGTTGCCATAACCTGACCGTTGCTTGTTATACATCTTATTAATTTACCCATAATTAAACCTTTCTTGCTACATATACAATTCTTGAACTTGTATCTTTTGGTTTTTTGAAGGTGTTTTCCCCGAAAACCTTTTCCACCTTAAGTCCTGCGGCGGTTAATGCCTTTGTTAATTGCTCGTGTGAATAGACGCGTTCGCAAAAGCTTTCGGAAAAGCGGTCATAGCTACCGTTTTCTGCTCTTTTGAAAAAATCTATATTTATGTATGTATATTTTTTAGCGCTATCATAAAAATTATCCCAAGCGCAAAAAACGCTATCTTCTTCCATTAAAAAAACATTATTACCTAAAATGTTTTTCTGCTTATATTCAGTATTAACATCAAAAATAAACAGGCAATCCTTTTCCAAAAACAGTGATATTCTTTTGAATGAGCGAACAAGCTCATTATAATTTACTATATGATTTACGCTATCAAGACAGCACACAGCACCGTCAACTGTACCGTAAAGCTCTATTTCATCTGCCTTTTGAGAGAGAAACAGTATATCGGCATTTTGCTTTGCACTTTTCTCTTTTGCTACAGAGAGCATATCTTCCGACATGTCCGTTCCGATTACACTAACTCCGCGTTTTGCAAACTCAAGCGAAAAATTACCTGTTCCACACGCAACATCAAGAAGTAATGTCGGCATTTTGCTATATTTTTTAAAAATTTCGCAAAGATAATCTGTTCTGGCAGAATAGTCTACATCGCGTGTAAACATATCATAAAATAATGAAAAATCTGTGTAGCTGCTCATTTTTTCACCTACTTTTAAAGTATTTTAACATATAAAAATAAGATAGTCAACCGAAAGAGAAAGCACCCCAACCATTTGGTTGGGGTGTAATAAATTATGCGTCTTGCTCGGTCTTCATAATTTCTCTGAAGCGTTCGCCGTCAATCTTTTCATTGTGGAAAAGTTCATTTGCAACAACTGTCAGTTTATCCATATTACCCTTTAGTATATCAATGGCTTTAGTATACTGCTTTGTAATAATAGCTTCAATTTCTTCATCAATTGTTGCGGCAATTTTATCGGAATAGTTAGGTGTGGACGAAAAATCTCTGCCTAAAAATACTTCGTTATTATCGTTGCCGTAAACTACAAGACCTAATTTCTCGCTCATACCGAAGCGTGTAACCATTTTTCTGGCAAGGTCGGTAGCGCGCTGAATATCATTTGATGCGCCTGTACAGATATCATCTTGGGTGAGCTGCTCTGCGGCGCGGCCGCCGAGTAACGAACAAATCTGCTCAAGCATCTGATTTCTGGACACATGGCCCTTTTCATCGGTCGGAAGATACATTGTATAGCCTGCCGCCATACCGCGCGGTATAATTGAAATCTGATGAACGGGGTCTTGTGTGGGCAAGAAGTAGGACACAATGGCGTGACCTGCTTCGTGGTACGAAGTAATCCATTTATCAGAATCCTTAACAACATGGGATTTTTTCTCAGTACCCATAACAACCTTAATTGTGGCTTCTTCAATCTGCTCCTGAGTTATGGCTTTAAGTCCCTTACGGGCAGCAAGTAAGGCCGCTTCATTAAGCAGATTCTCAAGGTCGGCACCCGTAAAGCCCGATGTCGATTTTGCGATGGTTTCGAGCGACACATCAGGTCCTAACGGCTTTCCGCGTGAATGCACCTTTAATATGTCTTCTCTACCCTTTACATCGGGGTAGTTAACAGTAATCTGACGGTCAAAACGACCGGGGCGCAAAAGTGCCTTATCAAGTATATCGGGGCGGTTTGTAGCCGCCATAACTATAACGCCTTCGTTAGCGCCAAAGCCATCCATTTCAACAAGCAACTGGTTAAGTGTCTGCTCGCGCTCGTCGTGTCCACCGCCAAGTCCCGCGCCACGCTGACGGCCTACGGCATCAATTTCGTCAATGAATATAATAGCGGGAGATTCTTTTTTGGCTTCTTCAAACAAATCTCTTACACGGGAAGCACCAACACCGACAAACATTTCAACAAAGTCAGAGCCCGAAATACTGAAGAATGGAACACCCGCTTCACCTGCAACGGCACGGGCAAGTAAGGTTTTACCCGTTCCGGGCGGGCCTACAAGCAGTACGCCTTTAGGAATTCTTGCGCCCAAATCGTTAAACTTTGACGGTGCTTTAAGGAAATCTACTATTTCTTCAAGCTCCTGTTTTTCTTCATCAGCGCCTGCAACATCAGCGAATGTTGTCTTGCGCTTATCAGATGCCTTTTTAGCCTTTGATTTACCAAAGCCCATTGTTTTATCGGCACCCATAGCACCATTCATACGGCGCATAATAAAGAGCCAGAACAATACCATAATTACAACCATAATTACAGTAGGCAGTAAATCCACAAGCCAGGAAGCAGCGCTTCCGCTTTTATAGTCCTGCTTAATGGTCATTTCGGGATTGCTTTCGCGGTTGGCTTCGTTTATTTCCATAACCTTATCGTTTACATCGTTATAGAAAATACTTGGGTCTGCAACGGTGTAGCGATAGGTTTTACCGTCGGCTCGTTTTACATATTTCAGTTCACCGCTATAAAGGTTAAGCTCGTATTCTGAAATTTGATTGGTAATGACCATATCTACAATTTCATAATACTTTGTTTTACTCGCCGACTTTGTGCCAAAGCCCGCAAATGCGATAGCGGCAATCAAAATGAGCGGTATACCTATATAAAGCAATACGCTTTTAAGGTTTTTCTTCATTTAGTACATCCTTTCAAAAGTTTATTTACTGTATACTTCGGGTTTGAGTACACCTAAGTAAGGTAAATTTCTATATTTTTCATTGTAGTCAAGTCCGTAGCCAACAACAAATTCGTTGGGTACTAATGTACCTACATAGTCTGCCTTAATATCGGCCTTGCGGTTTTCGGGCTTATCCAAAAATGCGCAGATTTTAACACTGTTTGCATTTTTGCGAAGCAGAATATCTACAATATATTTAAGGGAAAGACCTGTATCGAGTATATCTTCAACAACAAGTATATCGTATCCGTCAGGGTCTATGTCCAAATCCTTTTTGAACTGAACAACACCCGTACTTCTTGAGCCGTTGTATGATGATATTGCCATAAAATCAATCTCGGCATCTACTGTTATATTACGCATAAGGTCTGCCATAAATACCACCGCGCCCTTAAGCACGCTTACGAGTAAAAGCTTTTTGCCCTTATAATCGCGCGAAATTTCTTCGCCCAATCTTTTACAGATTTCCCCTATTTCTTCTTCGGTTAAAAGTACCTTTTCAATATACTTATCCATTGACATTTTATTATCCCCAAAACTAATTAAATATTTTTTCGCTGTCTATTATAAAAACACTTTTTGTGTTTTGGTCTGCCTTCACACGCTCATCAATCCCAACGCCGTACACCCAAACAACACCTTTTTCATCACTTGCTACCGGAATTTGCTCTCGCTCGTTTTCCGGTATCTTCATTTCGTTAAAGAGTTTTTTAAGCGTTTTACTTACTCCGCGGCCGGCCGGTCTTATTTTATCGTGTGGCATTCTTTGTCTAATAGTTAATTCACCGACTATTTTACCACAATCCAAAGAATTTTTTAATAACAAACTGTTAACTTTTTTTATATTTTCTTGTCTTACGCTCGTCTTAAAACTAAACGGCGGTAGGTCTTCTGCACTATTAAAAACCAAAAAACCGTTTTTATTAGTACACGACACACCCGACGGCAATACAGTAGCATTCACTGTACCTGTCGCTGTTTTATAAAGCAATTCTAAATTCACGCTGTCAAGCTCGGCTGAAAAGTTGCTTTCAAAATACCTTTTCAGCACCCTTTTTGCTATTGCGGGATGCAACTGCTTTATTTTTTCTGTATCTGCCCGATTATCGCTGACAGACTGCCTATACGCTTTTTCGGTTTCTTCTTCTAAAAAAGAAATGTCTTCCCTTAAAAGCTTTGACATACGCAAAACCGTAGTATCAAAAGAACTGTTTATACTTCGCAACACAGGTATTACATTGTGACGGATTTTATTACGGGTATATTCATCGGTAAAATTTGTACTGTCATTTACAAACTCCAGCCCATTTTTCTCACAGTAATTTTCAACATCCTGTCTTGTACAGTAAATAAGCGGTCTTATATAACCTGTTCTTTTGGGCGGAATTCCGCAAAGCCCCTTAATAGCAGTGCCACGCGATAAATTAAAAATTACCGTTTCGGCCGAATCACTCGCCGTATGTGCCGTTGCGACTACGCCGTGTTTTTCCTTTTCGAAAAACTCATATCGCACACGCCTTGCCGCAAGCTCGGTGCTCTCCCCCGTGTTTTTACATATTGCATTAATATCGGTGCTTTGTACTGTCAGTTCTACACCCATTTCACTACAAAGCTTTCTTACAAAGAGTTCGTCTCTGTCTGATTCATCACCGCGTAAATTATGATTTAAGTGAAGTGCAAAAATACGGATGCCTAAATTTTCTTTCAGAGAGTAAAGACAGTGAAGCAGTGCTACTGAATCGGCTCCGCCCGAAAGCGCTACCGTAACTTCAGTAACTGAGCGGCACATACCGTAATCTTCAATAGCCTTTAAAACTTTATCTTGCATTATCTGAACACATCCTGAGAAGCAAAGCGTGTAAACTGGCCGTCCCAATAAAGCTCAACCGTTGCAAGC
Source organism: Acutalibacteraceae bacterium (assembly GCA_045590755.1). Taxonomy (GTDB): domain Bacteria; phylum Bacillota; class Clostridia; order Oscillospirales; family Acutalibacteraceae; genus SIG565. Next base: position 41,320 of record JAZNRP010000028.1, on the reverse strand, counting down.
TCACCGTGACGGTTTTTAGCAACAATACACTCTGCCTTATTCTCATTACCCTTTTCTTCGTCTTCACCCTTTTCACTATCGTAATACTTTTCACGATAAAGGAAAAGTACGATATCTGCGTCCTGCTCTATTGAGCCCGATTCACGAAGGTCTGCAAGAGCCGGGCGGTGTGATTTACCCTTGGTTTCGGTGCCACGAGATAACTGTGCACAGGCGATTACAGGAATCTTCAAATCCTTTGCCATAATTTTAAGGTTACGGGTGATGTCAGATACTTCCTGTACACGATTTTCGGTACGCTTTGCCGACTGCATAAGACCTAAATAGTCAATTATTACAAGGTCAGGCTTTTTGCGCATACGCATCAGCTTTGCCTTCATTTCGGGTACCGTAATACCCGAAGTTTCATCAAGGTAAATATCGGCCTTAGATAAATCGGCGCCTGCGTTGCCAAGTCTTGTCCACTCCTCAGGGGTAAGCTCACCCGTTTTAAGCTTTGTACTTACAACCGACGCTTCGTTTGAAAGCAGACGCTGTGCTAACTGGTCACGAGTCATCTCAAGCGAGAAGAAGCAAACCGTCTTTTTGGCTTTCAGCGCTACATTTCTTGCGATATTAAGCGCAAAGGATGTTTTACCCATACCGGGACGCGCACCCACAATAATAAGGTCAGATTTATTAAGACCTGTAATTACCCTGTCTAAATCCCCTATTCCTGTAGGAATACCTATATAGTCATCCTTGGTTTCGGGGTCGGTAATCTTGGTAAGGCGGTCATAGGTTTCGCCCTCTATAACATCCTTAATGTGTGTTAAGCCTTCTACTTCCTTGCCCTGTCTTATTGCGTAAATCTTTTCTTCGGCAGAGTCAAGTAATCTATCAGCCGTTGTATAGTTTTCACTTGCATCCTTAATAATGCCCTGTGCCGCAAGAATGAGTGCGCGGGTGTAATAGCGTTCACGCACGATGGATGCATATGTAAGAATGTTTGCCGCCGACGGCACCATCTGAATAAGACGGGAAATATATTCCTTGCCACCCGCTTCATCATATACATTGTCATCTCTCAGCTTTTCAAGCAGTGTTACATAGTCGATTGTTCGGCTTAATTCAAACATACTTGAAAGCGCCTTGAAAATTTCCTTGTGCTGCGGAATATAGAAATATTCAGGTTTGACACTACCTGTTACAAGCTCAATGCTTTTAGGGTCAATAAGAATTGAACCTAAAAGAGACTGCTCGGCTTCGGGAGAATAGGGCAAGCGATGCTCGTCAAGATTAAAAATTGTTTTTTCTTCCATATCTTTATTCCCTTTTTTCTTTATTACGCCTTAACTTCTACTGTAAATTTGGCGGTAATGCCTGTATAAAGCTTTATTTCTGCGGTGTATTCGCCATAGGCTTTAATATCTTTAACACTTAGTTTTTTACGGTCAATTTCAATCCCCGTCTCGTTTGATACCACACTTGCTATTTCCTTGGATGTCACTGCACCGAAAAGCTTTCCGCCGCTACCCGCCTTTGCTGTAAGTGTGAATTTTTTACCTTCAAGCTGTGCCGCGATATTCTTTGCTGCGGCTATTTCTTCCTTTTTGTGATGAGCCGCTGCATCTTCGCGGCTTTTAAGCTCTGCTAAAGCGGCGTTATCAGCTTCAACTGCCAATTTTTTAGGAAAAAGAAAGTTTCTTGCATATCCATCAGATACATTACAAAGCTCTCCCTTTTTACCGTGGCCTTTAACATCGGCCAATAAAATAACCTTCATTTATATCACCTATCCTTTAATATACTCGTTAACGGCGGCAACTAATTTTTCTTCTGCCAAGCCGAAATCATCTTTATCTAATGTGCAGGCCGCCATTGTTTTATGACCGCCGCCGCCCAATTTTTCCATAATGAGCTGAACATTGAATTCTCCGTAAGAGCGTGCCGAAATATTTATGCTATCTTTATTTTTAAACATTACAAACGACGCCTTAACATTGCTTACACCAAGCAGCTCATCCGCTGCCTGTGCCGACACTATACGCGAGAGATTATCATCTGTTTTGTTTACCGCTACAACATATTCGCCGTAATTTTTAGCCGAAGATATAACCTCGTATTTTCGTTTATAAACATCCACCGAGTCACTGAAAAGCTTTTTGACCGTTACGGGCTGAGCCAGACATTTACGCAGATATGCCGCCGCTTCATAGGTTCTGACGCCTGTACCCAATACAAAGTTCTTTGTATCAAGCATAATGCCCGACATAAGTGCTTCGGCAACACAGGAATTCATATTTCCTATACCCATATACTGCCATATTTCAGTTGCAATTTCACAGGTAGACGACGCAGTTGTTTCGTTGTAGAAAAGCAAGGCGTTATCTATATAGTCGGTAGCCTTTCTATGATGGTCTATTACAACGGTTTTTAGCACATTCTTATACACTGCCGTACTCTCACAAAATGACGGGCGGTGTGTATCAAGCACGAAAAGCAGAGTATCTTCATCAATCATTTCAAGTGCCCGTTTTTCGTTTATAAGCATATTCGAGTAGCCGTTTTCCACCAAATAATCTACCAAAGACTTTGCCATAGTTTCTTCGCGATTAATAATAATCTTTGCGTCTTTGCCTAAATTTTCGGCAAGAGAAGCAAATGCAAACGCTGCACCAAGACTGTCAAGGTCGGAAAACTTATGTCCCATAAGCAACACATTGCTTGCCGACTTTATTATTTCGGTTAGCGCCTTGCTTGTAACCCTTGTGCGCACACGCGAGCCCTTTTCGGAAACAGCCTTTACGCCACCGTAGAACTTATAATCTTCATTAGGGCTTTTAACTGCCGCCTGGTCACCACCGCGACTGAGTGCCATATCAAGTGAGCGACGGGCAAACATTTCACAGTCCGATAAATTTTTACATCCGTGTCCGACGCCAATTGACAGTGTTAAATGCTTATTACCGTTAATTTCATAATTGCGGATTTTTTCAAGTATACTGAATTTTTCGGCTTCAAAATTGTTAAGATACCGTTCTTCAAAAACAAGCAAGAAACGGTTGCCCGATAATGTATACATAATTCCATTAGCCGTATGAAACCATTTTTCTATAATGTCCTGTATATGACCGCGAACCTGAACCTTTTTTGAGTCCTTTTCATCCTTAAGCGCATCATCCAAAGCGTCAATTTCAAGAATTGCCGCCACGGGACGCGAAAAGCGGTATTCTGCAGCGATTTTCTTAAGCTCGGTCTGGTCTACAAAGAATATAACGCTAAGCTCTTTTTTAGGCATTATATAGGCCTTGAAAATTTTATCGTTAAGTGCTATTTCTATACTCTTATTTTTATTTAGCTTTTCGTAATCATCGCGGCTTATAATATTTTGTATATCATTTCCTACAATGTCCTGACGGCGCATAACCGACGCGCCAAAGGCCTTATTTGCCCACACTACACGATTGTCCCACGCCACCATAAGAACAGGCGCTGACATTAAGTCAAGGGTATTTGAATGCGACTGCGACATAATTTCAACGCCTTTTATAAGGCGGCTGTTTATATAGCGTTTTGCATTCTTATAATGAAGCAAAAACAAAATAGCCGATATTGCTAAAAGAATAATGCTTATTGTGAAAAGTATTTTATTGTAAAAGAACATTGCCACCGTTTGTGCGGCAAAAACGGCAAAAATTGCTATAAAAATTATATTAAAGCCAAAACCGTTTTTCTTTTTCACTTAAATTTCACTCCTAAACATCCATTATTATAGGTAACACCATAGGATTGCGTCGTGTTCTTTCATAAAGGAATCTTGAAACACCGTCACGCAATTTACCCTTTATTGCATTTCTATCACGAATATTTGACATATAACAGCGTTCCAATATATCAGAAGACAGTTCCACAATTTCGCTCATTAATTCTTCCGATTCCTTAACATAAACAAAGCCGCGGGAAACAACATCGGGACCCGAAATAACTTCTCCCGATACCGAATCCATAGTAAGAACAATTATTATAATTCCGTGCTCTGCTAAGTGGATTCTGTCACGAAGCACTATACTTCCGACATCGCCCACACCCAATCCGTCAACCAGAACCCTGCCCGCGGTTACCGTTTCAACACAGCGAATACCCTTACTACTCATTTCAATTACATTACCGTTTGCGGCAATTATAACATTTTCCCTTGGTATACCCGTAGACTCTGCTACTGTAGAATTTTTTACAAGGTGCTTTTGCTCACCGTGAACGGGAATGAAGTATTTGGGTTTAACTATGCTTAAAAGCAGTTTGAGTTCATCCTGACACGCGTGGCCTGACACATGAACATCGTACATTTTTTCGTATACAACATTGGCGCCGCGCTTCATAAGAACATTGATAACCTTGCTGACTAATTTTTCATTACCCGGAATGGGGGTTGCCGAAATAATAATCATATCTCCCGGCACAATTTCCACATTTCTGTGTTCGCCCGACGCTATGCGGTGAAGTGCCGACATAGGCTCACCCTGACTGCCCGTAGTTATAATTACGAGTTGCTCAGGGGTGTATTTTTTTATTGTTTCAATGTCAATAAGCACACCGTCGGCCACCTTTAAGTAGCCCAACTGTTCTGCAATATTAACAACATTTATCATACTTCTGCCCGATACCGCAACCTTTCTGCCGCAACGCACCGCTTCATCAATAATCTGTTGAATGCGGTGTATGTTGGATGAGAAGGTTGCAACAATTATTCGGTGTTTTCCTGCTTTTTTGAAAAGGTTGGCAAAGGATTCACCAACAATACGCTCCGACGCGGTAAAGCCCGGACGCTCTGCATTAGTTGAGTCGGCAAGACAGGCAAGTACACCTTCTCTACCGAGCTCAGCAAAACGCGCCATATCTATTACCTTATCATCAATAGGTGTCGGGTCGATTTTAAAGTCGCCCGTCTGGAGAATAAGTCCTGCGGGGCATCTTACAGCAACAGCCACAGCATCGGGTATTGAGTGGTTAACATGTATAAACTCAACCGAAAAGGCACCAAGCTTTACTATGTCACCCGGCTTTACAACATTGAGAACAGCTGATGTGTGAAGCTGATGCTCCTTTAATTTTCCTTCAACAAGGCCGAGTGTCAAGCGTGTACCGTATATCGGCACATTAAAGTTTTTCAGAAGGTACGGAATTGCACCTATATGGTCTTCGTGACCGTGTGTCAAAACAAGGCCCTTAATTTTGTCCTTATTAGCAAGTACATAGGTAAAATCGGGTATTACTATATCTATACCCGGTGTTTCTTCATCAGGGAAGGACATACCGCAGTCCACCAAGAACATATCATCCCCATACTGATAAAGGGTAATGTTCTTACCAATCTCATCAAGGCCGCCAAGCGGAACTACGCGCACAGGCTGTATAGGTGTTTTATTAGGTTGCCGTTTATAGTTCTTTTTGGGTGCGTTTTTTTGTGTCGGCTTTTTCGGTGCCGATTTTTTCGTGTTTGTTTTTTTAGGTTTATAGGTTTGTTTTTTGTTGTCCGTTTTTTTCTCGGTCTTTTTTCCGAGGGATTTCTGCATCAAATATTTTCCTCCAATTATTTTAGATATATCTATATATTATAATCTTAAAAGTATACAATTAATCACTATATATTCTACAATTGTTTGCACCCGCTTGTCAAGTAAAATAGTAAATTCCCTTATAGTATTACTTTTTTATTAAATTTCTAAACAAAAACACGACGGAAATCCGTCGGGTAAAGTATCGTGTTATTAAAATTCTGCATAGCCTGTGGTTCTTGGGAACGGTAGAACATCTCGAATGTTTTGAATACCTGTAATATACATAATAAGTCTTTCAAAGCCAAGACCAAAGCCTGCGTGCTTAGCACCGCCGAAACGACGAAGGTCAAGATACCAGTCGTAGTCTTCGGGCTTTGCGCCGATTTCCTTAATACGCTCGAGCAACAGCTCTTCGCGTTCTTCTCTCTGACTACCGCCGATAATTTCGCCGATACCCGGTACTAAAACATCCACCGCCGCAACGGTTTTACCATCGTCATTAAGCCGCATATAGAAAGCCTTGATTTCCTTTGGGTAATCGGTTACAAATACAGGCTTTTTGAATATTTCTTCGGTTAAATAACGCTCATGCTCGGTTTGTAAATCACAACCCCAGCTTACAGGGTACTGGAACTTATTGCCGCTATCAATCAGCATTTTAACGGCATCGGTATAAGTAACTGTCGCAAAGTCGGCTTCTATTACCGAGTTTAATTTATCTTTAAGGCCCGCTTCAAAATGCTGCTCAAAGAAATTAAGCTCATCAGGGCAGTTATCAACCACAAATTTAAGTACGAATTTAAGCATATCGCGCGCAAGTTCCATATCTTCCGCTAAATCAGCAAAGGCGATTTCAGGCTCAATCATCCAGAACTCTGCCGCGTGACGCGCGGTGTAGGATTTTTCTGCACGGAAAGTAGGACCGAAGGTGTAAACCTTGCCGAAAGCCAGAGCCATACACTCAGCTTCCAGCTGGCCAGATACCGTAAGGGATGTCTGTTTGCCGAAAAAGTCTTCGGAAAAATCAACATTACCGTTTTCATCCACAGGCGGATTTACTGCAGGTAAAGTGGTTACACGGAACATCTCGCCTGCGCCTTCAGCATCAGAAGATGTAATAAGCGGTGTGTGTGCATATATAAAGCCGCGCTGCTGGAAAAATGTATGAATAGCATACGCCGCAACACTCCTTACACGGAACGCCGCCGAAAATGTATTTGTACGGGGGCGAAGATGCTGTATTGTTCTTAAAAACTCCAAGGAATGACGCTTTTTCTGAAGCGGGTAATCGGGCGTAGATGCGCCTTCTACATTAATTACCCTTGCTTGTAATTCGCAGGGCTGCTTCATTTCGGGTGTTGCAATTAAAACACCTTCTACGCTTACTGCCGCGCCGACATTCTGAGAAATTATTTCATCAAAATTCTGCACATTTTCCTTATCTAATACAACCTGTAGGCCCTTAAAACAGCTACCGTCGTTAATCTCCATAAAAGCAATATTCTTTGACTGACGGATTGTACGCACCCAACCGCAAACGGTTACGGTTTTTTGGTCATATTCTGCCGTATGCCCGAAAAGCTTTACTATTTCTGTTCTTCTCATAAAAACAACTCCTAACAAACCTATTATACACAAAATTTCAAAAAGGTCAATTTCAATATTGCTATATTTTTAATAATATTGTAAAATGTTTAAAGATAATGTAAGAAAAATCGGAGGATTTTTGATGACTCAGGCGGAGATTCGCGATAAAATTATAGAAAAAGACTTTTCCAGAATGAATGATATGCAGCTCGAAGCGGTTACCACTGCCTTGGGTCCTGTTCTTATACTAGCGGGGGCTGGAAGCGGTAAAACAACCGTGCTTGTAAACCGCATAGCCTACCTTGTTAAATACGGAAACGCCTATAAAAACTCTGATATTCCTTTTTTAAATGACGGCGATATTGCGACGGCCAATGACTTTTTAGACGGCAAGACCGATTATATTGACGGCTCACCCTTCTCGGTAAACCCCGCAAAGCCTTGGGAAATACTTGCCATTACCTTTACAAACAAGGCGGCAAATGAATTAAAGGAGAGAATTGCGCTAAAGCTCGGTGAACAGGCCACTGATATATGGGCGGGTACCTTTCACTCGGTTTGCGGTAAAATTCTGCGCCGCCATGCCGCAAAAATAGGCTATACCTCCCACTTCACCATATACGATACCGACGACCAGAAAAAAGTAATAAAGGAAATTATGAAATCCGACGGTATTGAAGAGAAAATGTTCCCTGTAAAGTCGGTTTTATCTGCTATTTCAAGAGCCAAAGATAAGCTTATAACCCCTGAAGAATTCCTTTTGCAGAATGCAGACTACCGCGGTGGAACAATAGCCAAAATCTATAAAAAATACACTGTGAGACTACTTAATAACGACGCTATGGATTTTGACGATATGATAAACAATACTGTCAAGCTTTTCCGCGAAAATCCCGATGTGCTCGATTACTATCAAAACCGTTTTAAGTACTTAATGGTAGACGAATATCAGGACACCAACCACGCGCAGTATGTACTTGTAAGCCTTTTGGCGCAAAAGCACCAAAATATATGTGTAGTGGGTGACGACGACCAGAGTATTTACCACTTCCGCGGTGCTACAATTGAAAATATTTTGAATTTTGAATCGGAATTTTCGGGGGCCAAGGTTATAAGGCTTGAACAAAATTACCGTTCAACCGGCAATATTTTAAATGTAGCAAATGCTGTAATTAAGAATAATACAGGCCGAAAAGGCAAAAATTTGTGGACTAAAAACGGTGACGGCGACAAGGTGATGCTTTATACTGCGCTTGATGAAAAAAGCGAAGCTTCATATATTGCTGACAGAATACTTGAGAATGTAAGACGCGGCGCAAAATTTTCCGACCACGCGGTGCTTTACCGTATGAATGCGCAATCCAACGCGCTTGAAAATGTCTTTGCGAGAAGCGGTATTTCCTACAGAGTTATAGGCGGCACAAAATTCTTTGATAGAAAAGAAATTAAGGATGTTTTAGCTTATTTGTCGGTTATTAACAATCCTTATGACGATTTGCGGCTTAAAAGAATAATAAACGAGCCTAAAAGAAGCATTGGAGACACTACAGTCAATAATGCATCTCAGATTTCGGACAGTTTAGGGATTTCCCTGTTTGAAGTTTTCAAAACGGCAGACGAATACCCGTTGCTTTCCCGAGCAAGTGCAAAAATTAAGAATTTCTGCAGAATTATTGATGAACTGCGAGAGAGTGCAAATAGTATTTCAATTCACGAATTATTCGAAGAAATGCTTGATAAAACAGGTTATCTGGCAGCGCTTAAAGCGGCGGGAGAAGAAGAGCAGGACCGCGTTGATAACATAAACGAATTTTTATCAAGCATTGTTATGTACGAGCTTGAAAATGAGGCCCCTACCCTATCAGGCTTTTTGGAAGAAATAGCGCTTGTAACCGACATAGACTCTATGGAAAATGACGACAAGGTTATTCTTATGACCATACACGCCGCAAAGGGTCTTGAGTTTAATAATGTATTTATAAGCGGTATGGAAGAAGGTATTTTCCCTGGAAATCAATCAATTTATGACGGACCGGAGGCTATAGAAGAAGAACGCAGACTCGCTTATGTTGCCATTACAAGAGCAAAGCGTACACTTACTATAACAAATACTTCTATGCGTCTGCTTTTCGGTAGCACCAACCGAAATATACCATCCAGATTCTTAAAAGAAATACCCGAAGAGTTCTGTAACATTAAAAAGAGTGAAAGCCAGTTTTCTTCATGCGGCGGCAGCTTTGATGTTTCCTATACTCCACGCAACACTGCTACAAGCTTTATGGGAACCCCACCACGAAAACCGCCCACAAAGGACAACAACAAATACACCATAGGTATGTCGATTGAGCATAAAACCTTCGGCGAAGGAGTTGTGCTACAAGTAAGCTCTCTGGGGGATGACTGCTTGCTCGAAATAGAGTTTAAGAATGCGGGCAAGAAAAAATTAATGGCAAGCTTTGCAAAATTAAAGATTATTTAACTTTTTGTTTTATTTTTGTATTATAATAGTAGCATAGACGGGAGATGATAAAAATGTTACCAAGCAGTAAAATCGTAAAGGAAGACGCTAAAAAACATCTTAGCGGTAAATGGCCGCTGAGCATAGCCGCCATAATGATTTCTTTGTTTTTTGTATTTTTCTTGCTTGTGTTGTTTAGCCTACTGGTGCAGTTTTTTTCGGGTGGAATACCGCTTATTATACTGTCTGTTTCGGTAATATTTATCGCCGCCCTGCTCGGTTTTCCGCTGACCTTAGGCGTATTGCGGCTTTTTAGGTACATTTATGAAGCTAAAGACACTTCTCTTTACACTGCTTTCTACTATTTTTCTTCGAGAAGGTTGCTTTTAAAAACCTTCAAGCTATTTATATTGCTTACATCAAAAATAGCGCTTATAGCTTTGCTTCTGCTTTTGCCCGCGACTATAACCGATTTACTTGCAAGCGGAAGGCTCCCCTTTTTTGCAGACAGCGGTATGCCGATATGGTTTAGCAATCTATGGGTGTTCAGCGCATTTTTACGCGGTATTGCCGCAGTAATTTTCTTTGTTACTGTTATAAGGCACTGCCCATCTCTTTATATTTTTATTATAAACGACGACCTTGACTGCTTTGAAATAATGCATTTGTCTACAAAGGTTTCAAAGCGCAGTGCGGGTGCCTTTATCGGTCTTATTTTTTCATTTTTAGGTTATTTCCTTATTTCAATTTTTGTAGTGCCGCTTATATTTACACTGCCTATATTTATTATGTCATATCTTACCCATTCGGCAGCGGCGGTCGAGCTTTACAATAAAAAAACCGTATCAGACGATTTTTTTGAGAATGATAACAAATTTGACTTGTAAAATGTAAATTTATGTATATAATAAAATTAAAAAACGGAGGTATCAGCTATGGAACTTAAAGGCTCAAAAACAGAAGCAAATTTAATGGCGGCATTTGCAGGTGAATCGCAGGCTCGTAACAAATACACCTATTATGCTTCCAAGGCAAAAAAGGACGGTTATGTACAGATAGCCGCAATTTTTGAAGAAACCGCAAACAATGAAAAGGAACACGCAAAAATCTGGTTCAAGCTCCTAAACGGCGGAATTGCCGATACGGCCGCCAACCTTAAGGACGCGGCAGACGGTGAGAACTATGAGTGGACCGATATGTATGCATCCTTTGCAAAAACCGCGCGTGAAGAAGGCTTTAACGATATTGCGGCACTCTTTGAAGGCGTTGCAAAAATCGAAAAAGAGCACGAAGAAAGATATTTAAAGTTACTTGCCAATGTTCAGGGTGGCGTTGTATTCTCAAAGGACAATGATGTTATCTGGCAGTGCTCAAACTGCGGACACATTCATATCGGCAAAGCAGCCCCTGAGGTTTGCCCCGTATGTGCACATCCCAAAGCTTATTTCGAAATTAAGAAAGAAAACTATTAATTATCAAATCAAAAGAGACACACTTTTAGATAAGTGTGTCTCTTTTTATGCAAAAAAATCAGTCTACATTTACTCCCTTTTTGAAAAGCGCGATATTTATAAAGCAAATAAGCACTGATACTAAGCTGTAGCAAGAAATTGATATATATATCATCTGCTTTATGGTTTGAAGGTCTAAAGCATTATTGGTTACAAAAAGATTCATAAAATCCTTATTAAATATTGCTATTAAAAACAGCACTGCTATTATTATGGCCTGACTGAATAAGAAAGCCACCGCGCCAAACAATACCGAAAAGCCGATTTTTGCATTATTCTGCCTATGCCCTAATATTATTCCTGTAAATCCGCACTGTAAAATATTTATAAATTCTAAAAAGATTACAAACACAAATAAAGCAATAAGCCCTAATATCGTGCTATCATAAATTTCTGCCAAAGGTAATAAAAGGTTCTTTAAAAACAGCAAATTTTCCTTAGAATAATAAGCCGTAAACAGAACCGCACAAATCACCGTAAAGCTTACAAAAAGAGTTATTACTGTTGTTAAAATTTTTGATAAATAATGTGTGCTTTTTTCCACAGGCAAGGTGTGTGTAAGATAAGCTTCATCACCATAAAAATGAGTTCCAAATCTTGCCCACATGCGTAATATATTATTTATCAGTGTACTACACATCATAGAAATTGCAGCGCCCTGTGAAATCTGACCTAAAATTTCCATCAGAAGAGAATTTTCAAAACTGAAAAATACCCTTGTCAATACACCAAAAAGCATAGCCAATATATAAAAAATTATAAGCACCTTAAAAATACTTTTAAGGTCATATTTAAGTAATTTTCTTAGCATTTGAACATCCTCCTAAAAATTTCATCAATAGAAGCGTCTTCACGATTTCTAAGCTCATCTGCCGGAGCGGTTAATACAATTTCACCGTTATTGATAAAGATAACATTATCCAAAATGCGCTCGATATCGCTAATAAGATGGGTAGAAATAATTACACTCGCACCGTCGTTAAAATTAGTAAGAATTGTATCTAAAATATAATCTCTCGTAGCCGGGTCCACCCCACCTAACGGCTCATCAAGAATATAAAGGTCTGCTTTACGGCTCATAACCAGTACCAGCTGTACTTTTTCTTGCATACCCTTACTCATTTTTGCTAACTTTTGTTTGCTATCAAGCCCTAAGTCGTCCAAAAGTTTATATGCTTTCTCACTATCAAAATTTTCATAGAACTTTGCAAAATATTCTATGATTTTTTCTACCGTCATACCCTTATCAAGATATGTGCGCTCAGGCAGATAAGAAATGATTTTTTTACTTTGGGTGCCAATTGGATTTCCGTTTATAAGAATTTGTCCCGAAGTTATGGTTAAAAGGTCATTTATAAGCTTTATAAGTGTAGATTTTCCTGTTCCGTTTTTACCCAAAAGACCAATAATTTTACCACGCGGTATAGTCAAATTTACATTTTTAAGTATTTGCTTTTTGCCGAAGCTTTTATTTAAATCAATACATTGTAACAATTCCATTAGCCGTTTCCTCCTAAACCTTTAATAAGCATTAATGTCTGATTTTCATCGAAGCCGATTTTTCCCATAGTTTCTATATATTTTTGTGTAATTATATCGGCATATTCTTGTTTATGTCTTTCAATAAGTGATTCGTCTTCTGTTACGAAATTACCATTTGTGCGTTCTGTAAATACAAGTCCTATATTCTGAAGCTCTACGAGTGCTTTTTGCACAGTATTAGGATTCACCTTTAACTGTAACGCTAAATCCCTTACAGAAGGCAGTCGCTCTCTTGCAGAAATCTTACCGGATATAATATCTCTTTTAAGTTGTTCTACCAACTGAAGATAAATCGGAATATTATTATCAAAATCAGACTTCATTTTCTTTCACCACACTGTATTATTGACTTAATACAATAATACATATAAATTAAAATTTTGTCAAGTCCTTTTATAAAAAATATAAATCGGCACCACCCACAACGGATGGTGCCAATATAAATATACTTTTTACTTTTCGTAATAAACTTCGCCTTCAATAATGGTTGTAAGAAGATTGTAGTCTTCATCAAGCACTATAAAGTCTGCATCATACCCTACTTCGATTTTACCCTTGTTTATGCCAAGAAGCTCAGCAGGGGTTTGTGACGCCATTCTGAAAGCGTCTTGTTCGGGAATACCAAACTCAATAGCCTTTTTAACGCAGTCAAGTAAGAAGCTTGTGCTACCGCTTATGGTGCCTGAGCCATCGGCCAACATACATTTACCGTCTTTAACTATTGTTTTCATTCCACCAAGTCCGTACTCGCCGTCGGGCAAGCCTGCCGCTTCAATTGAGTCACTTATAAATACTGTCTTTTCGGGACCAAAAGCGCGATAGATAAGCCATACCGCACCGCGATGGACATGTATGCCATCACAAATCAACTGTGCATAAATTTTCTTTTCTACTGCCGCACCGATAACGCTTGGTGCTCTATGCAAGATAGGCGGCATAGCATTAAAGGTATGTGTAAGACAATTTACACCATTTTCAATAGCTTCCATTGCCATATCATAATCGCACTCTGTATGACCGATAACGGTTATAGCCTTGCAATTCTTAATAAATTCCATAGCGCCGGGAAGCTCGGGTGCTATGGTTACCATACGCATATTGGGGAATTTCTCAAATTCCTCCAATGCGGGATTCTTAAGATAATCAGGGTTTTGTGCGCCCCTTTTATTATAGCTTAAATACGGGCCTTCGGCGTGAAAGCCAAGAACTCTCGCGCCCTTTACAGCATCAATATCAATATTGGTGGCTTTTTCGAGCTTGTCATAAGGAATGGTGGATGTTGTAGGAAGAAATGCGGTAGTTCCGCGTTTTGCCAAAACATCTGCCATTTCAGAAATTTGGGCATCATTTGCATGAAAACCCATAGCGGCGTGGGTGTGTACATCTATAAGCCCTGAAAAAATCATGTTTCCGCCGACATCGTAGCCCTTATCATCGGTTTTGCCGATTTTTGCAATTTTACCGTCAATTACTGTAATATCAGTGATTTGACCGTTTAATTTTGCATTTTTTATGACCATATTTTTCATATTAATCACCCAAACAATCTGAAACGAACTTTGATAATTCTTCTAACTTGCTGTCAATGTCCTGTGCTAACTTAAACTGATTTCTTGCGCGTACGAGATTATGTTCGGGATATTTTGTCTTAAAATATGTATCGCCGTTTAAGTAGTCGGCTAAAAATCTTATGCCGCATTCATATGTTAAAAGCTCAATTGAGAAGGGCAAAAGTTCTATTTCCTTTTTTGTTAGTACCGACTTTACTTCCGACAAGTAACCCTTTGTAAAGGCTGCAAATTTTTGGACATCAAGATAAACCTTTGATAAATCAGGGTCATCTTCAATGGTGTTGTTTCCTGCAAAGCGAAGTGCATCGCCGTAGTCATAGAGATATGAGCCCGGCATAACTGTATCAAGGTCAATTACACATACGCCTTCCATTGTTTCCTTGTTAAGTAAAACATTATTAAGCTTTGTATCGTTATGTGTAACGCGAAGCGGGATTGAACCGTCCTTTAAGCCACTAACAACTACACCTATTCTGTCCTTCATACTTAAGGCGTAATCAATTTCTGCCTTAACGCTTTCGGCTCTTCCCGCTTTATTTTCCTTAATTGCAGTGAGCAGATGCTCAAAACGCTTAGGAGTATTATGAAAATCGGGAATAACTTCAAAAAGTGTATCAGCGGGGTAATCTGCTAACATATTCTGGAATTTACCAAAGGTGGCAGCTACTGTGTATAACTGCTCTGCCTTTTCGGCGGCATTGATGCTTATAGCATCAATAAATATCATAAGTCTGTATGTGTCACCGTCGACAACCGCAATATTCTTGCCGTCAACCGTTTTTATGGCGGTAAGGGTTTCGCGCTCGGTATCTCCCCCGTAGGCAGCAATTCTCTTTTTAAGATACTCTGTAACATTTACAAAGTTTTCCATAAGCCCAACAGGATTTTTGAAAACAGCGGTATTTATTTGCTGAAGCAAATATGCCTTACCGTCCGCAACGAAGCGATAGGTACGGTTAATAAGTCCGTCACCGTAGGGGGCAAACTCACTTACAGATTCTTCAGAAAATCCGTACTGTTTTAAAATATTAACTATTTTTTCTTCCATAAGTCACTTCTCCGAATTCATTTTTTACTGTGAACTACAAGTTAGTTCACCTTTTTTAGACATTCGCATATTATATGATAATATATTTCTTCGAAAAAGTAAAGTTTTATTTATTTATATAGGGTGTTGACAACAGTAAAAAATGGTGTTAAAATTATAAAAGTTAAACCGTTGATGAAGAATAGTAGTTTTATTTGCAGTCTTTAAGAGAGTCGCTGATGGTGAAAATGCGGCAGACAAGAATTTAACGAATGGGCTTTTAAGGGCGGACCGAACTTTTAGTAGGCTCCGACGGGGTGCGTTCCCGTTACCATCTACGCCGCATATTTTTGTATGCGTTACGAGTGAAAACTTTTTAGTTTTAATTTGGGTGGTACCGCAGGATTATTACATCTTGTCCCATATTCGTGGGGCAAGATTTTATTTTTAGGAGAAAATTATGTTTATTTTATCAAAACGATGGCGTAATAATTGAGTTTCAAGAAATTAATTATTGAAAGGAAAATTTATTATGAACAAGTATAAAAATTTTGACAATTACCTAAAGGAATTCCCGACAGAAGACGGTTACTTCGGTGAATACGGCGGCGCCTATCTTCCCGATGAATTAATACCCGCCTTTGAAGAAGCCGACAATGCCTATGAAGCGATTTGTCATTCGGCACAATTTATAAATGAACTAAGAAGAATCCGTAAGGATTTTCAGGGCAGACCTACCCCCGTTTACCACTGTGAGCGTTTATCTCGTCTTTTCGGCAACTGCCAGATTTACTTAAAGCGTGAAGACCTAAACCACACGGGCGCACACAAGCTTAATCACTGTATGGGTGAAGGCTTACTTGCTAAATATATGGGTAAGAAAAAGCTTATTGCCGAAACGGGCGCGGGTCAGCACGGCGTAGCACTTGCTACTGCCGCCGCATACTTTGGACTTGAATGCGACATTTATATGGGCGAAGTTGATATTGAAAAGCAAAAACCCAATGTAATCCGTATGAAGATGTTAGGTGCTAATGTTATTCCCGTAACAAAGGGACTTAAAACACTTAAAGAAGCGGTTGACGCAGCTTTTGAAGCATATCTTAAAGAATACGACCACGCTATTTACTGTATAGGTTCTACTTTGGGTCCACATCCGTTTCCGAAAATGGTCAGGGATTTCCAGTCGGTTATCGGTATTGAAGCGAGAGAGCAGTTTTTAGAAATGACAGGCATTATGCCTGATGCGGTTTGTGCTTGTGTTGGCGGTGGCTCTAATTCACTTGGTATGTTTACCCCGTTCCTTGCAGACCCCGTTGAAATTTACGGTGTTGAGCCGCTTGGAAAGGGAGAAAATGTCGGTGACCACGCCGCTACAATGAAGTTCGGTACAAAGGGCAGACTGCACGGCTTTGACAGCTATGTTTTACAGGACGAAAGCGGTGAGCCGTTGCCTGTATATTCTATTGCCAGTGGCCTTGACTACCCGGGTGTAGGCCCCGAACACGCTTATCTCCGTGACCAGGGCAGAATTCATTACGAGACTGCATCTGACGATGAAGCAATGGAAGCCTTTTTCTTGCTTTGCCGCTACGAAGGTATTATTCCAGCAATTGAAAGCTCACATGCATTAGCTTACGCTATAAGATATGCGAAAGAGCATAAATCGGGTTCAATACTTGTTTGTCTGTCAGGCCGCGGCGACAAGGACATTGACTATGTATACGAAAAGTACGGCTGCGGTGAGCAGTTTAATATTCAAAAATAATTTTTATGCCGTTCGGTCACCGAACGGCATTTTTTATATTATATTTATAATATATATTGACAAAATGGGCATTTTTTGATTTAATAAATTATATATGCTTTTAAATTTACGGTATACACCCGAAAGGGTTTTCAATGGAGGCGATAAGTATGCCAAGCTATATTGATATGAGCGCCGCAGAGCGTGAATTGGAAATAGAAAAAGTAAAGGAAGAATATGAGCGTCTAAAAAATTTAGGCACTGCGCTTGATATGACACGCGGTAAGCCCGGCTTTGACCAGATGGATGTAAGTAGCAGAATTTTCGACCTTGTAGGCAATAATGCTACGGGTTATAAAAACTGTGAGGGTACCGATTGCCGAAATTACGGTGGTCTTGACGGACTTATTGAGCTTAAGCACCTATTCTCGCAGATTATGGGAATTGACCAATCCCAAATAATCGTCGGCGGTAATTCTTCGCTTAATATGATGTACGATACAATTGCTCAGGCAATGACCCACGGCTTTGGTGACAAGCCCTGGCTTTTACAAGGCAAGGTAAAGTTTTTATGTCCCGCACCGGGTTATGACCGTCACTTTGGTATATGCGAGCATTTCGGCATTGAAATGATACCCGTTAAAAACACACCGAACGGGCCTGATATGGACACAGTGGAAGAACTGATAAAGGATGACAGCGTTAAGGGTATGTGGTGTGTGCCTAAATATTCAAACCCTGAAGGCATAACCTATTCGGATGATACAGTTCGCCGCTTGGCTTCTATGAAGCCTGCCGCAAAGGATTTCCGTATTATGTGGGACAACGCCTATGCCATACACGATTTGTATGATGACGGCGATACCCTTCTTAACATTTATGATGAGTGTGTAAAAAACTCAACTGAAGATAACATTATTATGTTTACTTCCACTTCCAAAATCACCTTCCCAGGTGCCGGTGTTGCGGCCGAAGCGGCAAGTCCTAAAAATGTGGAAATGCTAAAACGCCGTATGACACATCAGACAATAGGTCCTGATAAGTTAAATCAGTTAAGACACGCAAGAATGTTCCCGAATTTTGATTTACTGAAAGAGCATATGAAGGAACACGCAAAAATACTTAGACCGAAATTCCAAGCAGTGCTTAATGAACTCAATGAAAAGCTTTCAAATAAGGGTATTGCGACCTGGACTAACCCAAAGGGCGGTTATTTTATAAGCATTAATGTTTTGCCGGGCTCGGCTAAGCGTGTAGAAGAGCTTTGCGCTAAAGCGGGTCTTAAGCTTACAAGTGTTGGTGCCACCTACCCCTACGGTAAGGATCCCGAAAACAGCAACATCAGAATTGCTCCGTCCTACCCGTCAGTAGATGAAGTGAAGCGTGCATCTGTTATTCTTTGCTGCGCTATTAAATTAGCGGCACTTGAACAATTATCATAACAGTGAATAAGGAGAAAATGCAATGAAAACAAAAAACAAAGGTAAGGCAGCCTTTTTTGTGGTGCTGTTTCTGATATTAGCACTTACCTTTACCGCATTTTTCGGTATAGGTAACTATTACGGCGATACCCGTGTAGTTTACATTAAGGGGGCTAACGACATTCGTTGGGGTATTGTTATAAGCGGCGGCGTTGAAGCCGTATTTTCTCCCGACATTAAGGATGTTGAGATAACAAAGGAAGATATGGCATCTGCCAAGACCATTATTGAAAAGCGTCTTGTTGCAAACAACATAACCGACTATGAAGTATATGCAGATAACATAAAACATCAGATTATCGTTCGCTTCCCCTGGTCAGCAAATGAAACAAGCTTCGACCCGATGGCCGCAATAAAAAAGCTCGGCAAAACCGCAGTTTTATCATTCTGTGCCAATACCGATAACAAAACGGTTTTATTAAGTGGCTCTAAGGATATTGCATCGGCATCGGTTGCGTTGGATGAAAACAGTAACTATGTAGTAAGCCTTAAGTTTACAGATGCAGGTATGGCTAAATTCTCTGACGCCACAGGTAAATACTCACAGATTTCTATCTGGATGGATGACGAAATGATTTCGGCACCCACCGTTGATGAAAAGATAACAAGCAACAATGCCATAATTCAGGGTAACTTTACCGCTGAAACTGCTCAGGACCTCGCTAATCAAATAAACGCAGGCTCACTCCCCTTTGCACTTACGGTAGATGACAGTAAGCTTCAGGTTATCTCCCCCACACTTGGTGCTAATGCGCTTAATGTTATGATTATTGCAGGAAGCGTTGCCTTCGTTCTTGTTTGCTTACTTATGATTATTCGCTACCGAGTACCCGGTGTTATAGCGTCTTTTGCCCTTCTCGGTCAGTTGGCCGGTGTTATTGCCTGTACTTCGGGCTTCTTCCCCGGTATAAACAGCTTCACCCTTACCATTCCAGGTATTGCAGGTATTATACTTTCAATCGGTGTTGGCGTTGACGCAAATGTTATTTCGTTTGAGCGTATCCGTGAAGAATTCCGCAAGGGTAAGACCATTGACGGTGCAATTTCAATGGGTTACCAGAACAGCCTGAGCGCTATTATAGACGGAAATGTCACCATCTTTATAGTAGCAGTTATTCTTATGGGTGCCTTTGGCGCGCCTGACAGTATACTTGCCAAAATACTTTCCCCCATTATGGGATTTTTCGGTACATCAATTACAGGTTCAATTTACTCCTTCGGTTACACTCTTATTATCGGTGTAGTATTCAATCTTGTAATGGGTATCTTTGCTTCAAAGCTTATGATGACAAGTATTTCAAAATTCAAGTGCATGCGCAAGCCCTGGTTATTCGGAGGTGCAAAAAATGAAGACTAAGTTTAATATTGATTTCACAAAAACACTAAAGCCTGTCGCTATCATTTATGCCGCCGTAATAATTTTAGGTATAGTTCTTTCCTGTATATTCGGTGTAAAGCTTGATATAAACTTTAGCGGCGGTACCAGACTTTCCTATACCTATACAGGCACACTTGATGCAAACACTGTTCAGAGTACAGTAGATAAAGCACTTGATACCGAAACTAACATTTCCTACAACACATCAATAAGCGGCACCACACAGCAGCTTGTAATTACGCTTCCGGGTAACACTTCGTTGTCAACCGATAAGCAGGCGGCTCTTACATCTGCGCTAAACACAGCCTTTGCCGCTAACAATATCAAAAGCTATGATTCAAACTCTGTAAGTCCTACAGTCGCAGGCTCTTTCTTTGCTAAAAGTATTGTTGCAGTTTTAATTGCAGGTGTATTGGTTGTAATTTATGTAGGCATTCGCTTCCGCAATATAGGCGGTGTTTCGGCGGCACTTACGGCATTTATAGCGCTTATACTTGACTGTATAATTGCTTTCCTTGCCTGTACCGCATTCCGCTTACCTGTTGACTCTAACTTAATTGCGGTTATTCTGACATTGCTCGGTTACTCGCTTAACGACACAATCGTTATTTACGACCGTGTGCGTGAAAACAAAAAGCTGTTCCCGCAGAAGAATATCGCCGAGCTTGTAAATGAGAGTGTTAACTCGGTAATGATTCGTACAATAGTTACCACAATAACAACAATTCTTGCAATTACCGCCATTATTGTTGTATCTGAATTCTACGGTTTATCTTCACTTCGTTCCTTTGCAATTCCTATGACCTTCGGTCTGCTCTCGGGTAGTATTTCAACACTGTTTATTTCAGGACCCGTTTGGGTAAAATGGAAACAGCATACTCAGGGCAAAACAAAGGCAACCAAAAAAGGTAAAAAGAAATAAAAAAATAAAGCCGCTTTAAGCGGCTTTTATTTTTTTAGAATTTTACAATTTCCAAGTGCTCAAGTAATATTTTTATACCCATAAGTATAAGTATTACACCACCTGTAAATTCGGCCTTGCTTTTATATTTTTTGCCAAATTTGTGTCCGACAAAAACACCTAAAGATGATAGCGCAAAGGTTATTACACCGATAAATAAAATCGCCCACCAGATATTTACATCGGGAAGTACCGCAAATGTAATACCCACCGCTAAAGCGTCAATGCTTGTGGCAACCGCCATAACAAACATAACCCTTGGGGCAAAGGAAGAATCACTCGGCTCGTCTTCCTTACAGGTGGATTCCTTTATCATATTAGCGCCTATAAGTGCTAATAATACAAAAGCAATCCAGTGGTCAAAGCCGCTTATATATTTTTCGAACGATGAACCAAGCAGATAGCCCATCAATGGCATAAGTGCCTGAAATCCGCCAAACCAAAGTCCCGTAACAACCATATTTGACGGTTTAAGCTTTGGAGCCGACAGTCCTTTACAGACCGCAACGGCAAATGCATCCATCGAAAGGCCTACTGCTAAAATAAGTAATTCAGCAAGGGTCAAATGTGTCACATCCTAAATACAAAATTTTTATAAGTATAACACCTTAAAAAAACGCTGTCAAGTAAGAAAAATTTTCATTAATTTATTGACAAAACGGGAACAAAATTTTATTATTAATAAGGAAAGGATGATTGTCTTGAAGATTGCTATATACGGCTACGGTAATTTAGGCCGCGGGGTTGAATATGCCATACGCCAGAACGATGATATGGAGCTATTTGGTGTCTTTACACGAAGAAATCCCGAAAGTGTAAAAATCAATACCCCTACTGCTAAGGTTTACCCTGCCGACGATATACTGAAATACAAGGAAGATATTGATGTTTTAATTATATGCGGCGGTAGCGCTACAGATTTACCCCAAATGACACCGACCCTTGCAAAAAATTTCAATGTTATTGACAGCTTTGATACCCACGCCGATATACCTACCCACTTTGAAAAGGTAGATACTGCGGCAAAATCCGGCAATAATGTTGCCCTTATTTCTGCGGGTTGGGACCCCGGTATGTTTTCTATTAACCGTCTTTACGGCGGTGCTATTTTACCGAACGGAAAAGACTATACCTTTTGGGGCATGGGTGTTAGTCAAGGACATTCAGACGCTATAAGACGAATCGACGGCGTTAAAGATGCAAGACAGTACACCTGCCCTGTAGATAAAGCGTTGGAAGAAGTCAGAAGCGGCAGTAACCCCGAGCTTACAACAAGGGAAAAGCATACACGACTTTGTTATGTTGTGGCAGAGGACGGCGCAGATTTACAAAAAATCGAAGAACAGATTAAGACAATGCCCAAATACTTTGCTGATTATGACACAACGGTTAACTTTATAAGTCAGGAAGAGCTTAATAAAAACCATAGCGCCATACCACACGGCGGGTTTGTAATCCGCTCGGGTAAGACGGGTAAAGATAATCAGAATACACATATTATTGAATACAGCCTAAAGCTTGATTCAAACCCCGAATTTACCGCAAGTGTGCTGGTAGCCTATGCGAGAGCCGTAATGAGAATGAAAAATCGCGGACACAGCGGCTGCATTACCGTTTTCGATGTCGCCCCTGCCGATATTCATCCGCTCTCGCGTGAAGAAATAATTAAAAATCTATTATAATTTTTACCGTGGTATTTTTACCACGGTTTTTTTATAAAAATACTCTTTTCCGCATAAGATAGCCATAAGGAGAAGATGTATTATGAATAAAAAAATTGCTCTTAAATATTTCGGTACCGACGGCTTTCGCGGTGAAGCCGGTACAGTGCTTACCGCCGACCACGCCTATAGAATAGGCAGATTTTTAGGTTGGTATTATTCATCAGAATTTGTCGGCAAGGATATAAAAAAACACAAGCCGAGAATTGTTGTCGGTAAAGATACCCGACGCTCAAGCTATATGTTCGAATATTCTATAGCCGCAGGACTTACGGCATCGGGGGCTGACGCGTATATGCTGCATGTTACCACCACTCCCAGTGTAGCTTATGTGGCAAGACAGGACAGCTTTGACTGCGGAATTATGATTTCGGCGTCTCACAACCCCTTTTTTGATAACGGCATTAAGCTTATAAACGGGCTTGGCGAAAAAATGGATGACTATACACTATCTCTTATTGAAAAATATATGGACGGTGAAGTAGAAGAGTTCGGTTTTTGTGATGACCTTCCCTTTGCAAAGCGTGAAAACATAGGTAGGATTATTGACTATGCGGCTGGCAGAAACAGATATGTAGGTTATCTTATTTCGGTTGCCGCAAACTCATATAAGAACTTAAATATTGCGCTTGATTGCGCTAACGGAGCATCGTGGATGATTGCGCAATCGGTTTTTGATGCGCTTGGCGCTAAAACCCATATAATTAATGCCGAGCCTGACGGCATTAACATTAATAATAAAGCAGGCTCAACACACATTGATATTTTGTGCCGATATGTAAAGGAAAACAACTGTGATGTTGGCTTTGCCTTTGACGGTGATGCCGACCGATGTATTGCGGTTGATGAAAACGGTAATGTTGTAAACGGCGACCACACAATATACATTTTAGCAAATATGCTAAGAAAAAAAGGACTCCTTAAAAATGACACCGTTGTCGCAACAGTTATGTCTAATTTAGGTTTTTTTAATGCGCTAAGTAATGCAGGTATTAAATGCATACAAACCGCCGTCGGAGATAAATATGTGCACGAAGCCATGATAAGCAATGACTGCAGTATAGGCGGTGAGCAAAGCGGACACACCATTATAAGAAAATATGCATCAACGGGCGACGGTATACTGACCGCCATTATGCTGACCGAATGTATAGTGGAAAGCAAACGGACCTTAAGTGTTTTGGCGTCGCCCGTAAAAATGTACCCGCAAACCGTTAAAAACATTAAGGTTTCAGATAAATCTGCCGTTACCAATAACGAACAGATATTATCATTGATTGGAGAAATTACTAAAACACTTGGTAATACAGGCCGAATACTGCTCAGAGAAAGCGGCACCGAGCCCGTTATACGAGTTATGGTGGAAAGTGACTCTCAGAAAAACTGTGAGCTTTATGCCCAAAAAGTAATCGGTTTAATAAAAGAATTAGGCCTTTCCGAATAACAAACAGAGTCTTGTATCAATTTTTGATACAAGACTCTGTATTTTTTATAGCGTTATAAATTTCTTCTGCAATTCTGAAAATCTCTGCCCGTTCGCTTTGTTTACAGGTTTTAAGTTTACTTAATTTTGGTTTCCCCCATATACCGAAAAAACGGGGTCCAAACCATTTATTATAGCCCGTATCGGCAAATACACCCTTAACTATGCTAAGACAAGCTGTTTTTGGCTTCATAAAAATAACTTTCATTGGGTGTTTTATAACAGCGAATATGAGTTTTGGGTAGTGTGCCGTAATATTTGTAAAGGTAATACCCGGATGAACGATAGATAATGATGCGGTTTTTTCATTTTTAAACAGTTCAAAAAGTGAGAACATTAAATATCGTTTAGCGTTACCGTAAATGAGTGATGCGGCTCTACGGGTTGAAAAATCAATGTCGTTTACATCAATTTTTGAATAATTATGCGCTATACTGCCTACCACAACTGCGCGACCGCCGTTTTGTCGGAATACAGGCAGTAGCTCTTTTATCATAAAATAAGGCGACACAAAATTAATTTGAAAAATGTTATTATACCCCGTATCGCTAATGGTTTTGGGTATACAGTACGCACCCGCATTATGAATAAATATGTCGGGCTTTGCCGCCTTTAACCTATCACTTACTGACTTTACCGATTGTATGCTTGATAAATCCACAGTTATAAATTCGATTTTTATTTGGGGGAATTGTTCTTTTATAGAATTACCGAAATTTTGTGATTTTTCTAAGTTTCTGTCAAGCAAAATTAAATTTGCGCCAAGCTTTGCCAAATAAAAGCAAAGCGGACCGCCGATACCACCCGTACTTCCCGTAACCGCAACCGTTTTCCCCTTTAGATTTTCTGTATTATTATGCAGCCATTTAGCCTTATTTATTACCGCCACACACCTTTTTACTGTTATTTACCGCCTTTATTTTACAATAAATATTTATCATTTTCAATAAAAATTTAATTGTTGTAATATGTCGAAAAATGCCTTGACATTAATAGTAAAATATGATACATTTGTAATAAGAAAAATGATAGTGGCGGTGGTATTTTATGAAAAATGCACATATTTTTTCACTAAATTCTCAATCCGCGGCTTCCTTATCTCTATTTCATTTTGTGTAAATATGCTTGACGGATTTTTCCGTCGGCATTTTTTATGCCACTGACTTCGTATAATTTTGCATTTAGTGCTGATTATAAATTAATTTTTGGAGGGAAACCTAAAATGAAACTTGTTTACAATGTTAAGGACAAGCCATCATTTGGAAAGATTATTGTTTTTGCTTTCCAACAGCTCTTAGCAATTCTCGCAGCTACCATAGCAGTACCGTCCATTATCGGTAACGGTATGTCTCAGTCAGCAGCTCTCTTTGGCGCAGGTGTAGGTACAATAGTTTACCTTTTGTTCACCAAGTTTAACAGTCCTGTATTCTTGGGCTCATCATTCGCCTTTATTAACTCTATGTTCGCAGCTTTCAGCGGTGCATCAACTATCGGACTATCTGTTTCAGCAGGTTATGCCGGTATAATTATCGGTGCAATCTTTGCAGGTCTTGTTTATGTAATTATAGCACTTGTTGTTAAGTTTGCAGGCGTTAAGTGGATTAACAAGCTTATGCCGCCCGTGGTTATAGGTCCGACAGTTGCTATTATCGGTCTTTCTTTGGCTGGTAACGCAGTTGGCGACTTATCGCTCGGCAAAGTATTAAATGCTGAAGGCGCTTCGGTTGCAAGTCCTTATGTTACACTCATCTGCGGCCTTGTAACACTCTTTACAGTTATTATCTGCTCTGTTTTCGGTAAGAAAATGGTTAAACTTATACCCTTTATTATCGGTATCTTGGCAGGCTATGTAGTTGCCGCTATCTTTACTGTAATCGGTATTGCTACATCTAATCAAGCTCTTATGGTAATCGATTTCAGCGTATTCAAGGAAATGACAATCTTTGCTATTCCTGATTTCACATTTGTTGAAGCGCTCAAGGGCGTTAAGGAAATCGACGGCACATATATCGCTACACTCGCTGCAGCTTATATTCCTGTTGCATTCGTTGTATTTGCAGAGCATATTGCAGACCACAAAAACCTTTCTTCGATTATCGAAAGTGACCTTCTCGAGAAACCCGGTCTTCACAGAACGCTTCTCGGTGATGGTGTTGGCTCTATTGCAGGTGCTTTCTTCGGCGGTTGCCCGAACACCACATACGGCGAATCTGTTGGTTGCGTAGCTATCACAGGTAATGCTTCGGTTGTTACAATCGTTGTTACAGCCATTATGGCTATCATAATTTCTTTCTTTGGTCCTTTCGTTACATTCTTATCTTCCATTCCTAACTGTGTAATGGGCGGCGTTTGCATTACCCTTTACGGCTTTATCGCAGTAAGCGGTCTTAAGATGCTCCAGCCTGTTGATTTAGGACAAAACAAAAATCTCTTTGTTGCAGCTGTAATTCTTATTAGCGGTATCGGCGGATTGTCGGTTTCGTTTGGTAATGTTAGCATTACTTCCATCGCTTGTGCACTTATTCTTGGTATTATTACCAACCTTATCACTTCTCGTGCAAAAGATTAATTTCAGAAAGGTTCTGTGAAAGTTGGCAAAAGTAACTGTTTTTGACCATCCGCTCATTCAGCATAAAACAACCATTATGCGCCGAAAGGAAACATCTAACAAAGAGTTTCGCGAATCGGTTGAAGAAATCACAATGCTTATGTGCTATGAAGCATTGCGTGATTTACCACTGACCGATGTTGAAATTGAGACACCTATCGGCAAAACCACAAAGAAGATACTTCTCGGTAAAAAGATGGCTGTTGTGCCGATTTTAAGAGCAGGTCTTGGTATGGTAAGCGGTATTCTAAATCTTGTGCCGTTTGCAAAGGTTGGACACATCGGTATGTACCGTGATGAAGAAACCCTGCAGCCGCACGAATACTACTGCAAGCTTCCACCCGACATTGATGAGAGATTAATTGTTGTGGTTGACCCGATGCTTGCAACGGGCGGCTCGGCGATTGATGCCATAACACAGATTAAGTCCTACGGCGGTAAGCAGATTAAATTCCTCTGCCTAATTGCTGCACCCGAAGGTATTGAAGCCTTGTCGAGCGTGCATCCCGATGTAGAAATTTTCTGTGCTAATGTTGATGAAAAGCTCAATGAAAACGGTTATATAGTCCCCGGTCTTGGTGATGCAGGTGACCGTATTTTCGGTACTAAATAAATTTTTATTTAAGAAGAGTGATTTCCACGCGTGGAAATCACTCTTTTGTTTTTATATTGACTTTTTATAAATTAAAAAATATAATAGATATATATAATCTTCAGGGGGTATGTTTTTTTGATAAAGGCTGCAATTTTTGACCTTGACCATACCCTATTTGACAGGTATGCTACGCTTCGCAGTATTGTACATAATACTCCGCATGAGATGATGCCCTTTAAGGAAGACATACCGCGCGACATTATTGCCGATTATTTTGTTTATAACGATAAGCACTACATACACTACGGTTGGGACAAAATGTATGATGAGTTTTCTCTACAAGGTGCATTAAAGGATGGCATAGAGAAAAAGGATTTCTTTGAAAAGCATATTATACCGATTTATATGCGGGAAGCTATACTTTTCCCCTTTACCATTCCTACGCTTCAAAAAATTCGTGATATGGGTATTATAGTAGGTCTTATAACCAACGGCATACACGAATTACAGTACAAAAAGCTCGAAATGCTTGGCATTACCGATATGTTTGATGAAATTATTGTTAGTGAAGACTTTGGTGTGCACAAGCCCGATACCAGTATTTTTGAAGAAATGTCGAGAAGGCTAAATATACCGCCCGAAGATATGCTTTATATAGGCGATAACCCCATTAACGATATTGAACCATCGCGTCGGGTTGGCTACACACCTGTATGGATTAAAACAACGGGCTGTTGGATTGACGATAATATTGAACTACCTGAATTTCAGGCCGATACTATTGAAGTGGTGCCCGAAATTATTGAAAAATTAAACAAACTGAAGGGATGAAAAATGAATATTACCTGGAAAAACTGTTTTAGAATAGCGGTGACCGTATTTTTACTGTACCTATGCATCTTTTATTGGGGCAGTGTATCAAGCCTGATTTCTTCGGTTTTTACCGCCGCAACGCCTATTATTTTAGGCTTGTCTATAGCCTATGTGCTTAATCTGGTTATGTCTTTTTATGAAGGCTTCTTCAATAAGCTTTCAGACAAAAGCATATTAAAAAAGGCAAAACGCATTATTTGTGTTATAGCCGCTATTTTATCCCTTTTAGGTGTTATTGCTCTGCTTATATACTTAATAGTGCCCGAGCTTGTTTCTTGTATTACATTTCTTATACAAGAAATACCAAAGCACATACAGCAATTACTCAAAACCGATTGGATTCGCTCTGTTATACCTGAAGCTATTTTAACCGAGCTTAAAAATATTGAATGGGGTAAGGTGTTCAGCAGTGCGGCCGACTATGTAGGCAAGGGCATTGGAGATGCCGCAACCATTATCATTAAGGCAATGACCAGTGTGTTCTCGGGAACAATTACAACCTTTGTTGGCATTTTCTTCTCGGTTTATATTCTCGTACAAAAGGAAAAATTAGGCGCGGGAATCCGACGCGTAGCGCATCACTATCTACCCAAAAAGATAAACGGCAAGCTTTCCCATATTATATCGGTTCTTAACGGTTGCTTCAAAAACTATATCGTAGGACAATGCACCGAAGCTATAATACTTGGTGTTTTATGCACCGTTGGAATGCTTATATTCCGCTTCCCATATGCCGCTATGATTGGTACACTTATAGGCTTTACCGCTTTAATTCCTATTGTGGGCGCATATATCGGTGCCGCAGTTGGTGCTATAATGATTTTAACCGTGTCCCCCATAAAAGCGCTTCTGTTTATTGTATTTATAATTGTACTGCAGTTTATAGAAGGTAACTTTATTTACCCGAAGGTTGTAGGAAGCTCACTTGGACTTCCGGCACTCTGGGTGCTCACCGCAATTACAATAGGCGGTACATTATTCGGCGTACTCGGTATGCTTTTAGGCGTTCCGCTTGTGGCAACCGTATACAGTCTGTGGCGTGAAGACCTGCTTCGCCGCGAAGCATTGCAGACAAAGATAGATGAATAAAAAAATGCAGTCAGTCGACTGCATTTTTTATTTAGTTATTTACACCATGGTGGTTTTCGGGTACGGTATCGTCTATCGCACTAAAGCAGTAGCCGTTTTGTTTACCGTAATCTATAATACTCTGAAGGGATTGCGCCGTTGTCTTTTTGGCGCTTGTATCGTGCATTAGCACTATATTTGAGCGTCCCTTTGCAAGACCGTTGATTACATTTCTGTAAATTTCACTGGCTGAGGCGGGCTTGCTATTAGCGTCACCGCTTGCTACATTCCAGTCAAAATATCTCCAGCCTTCCTGACCCACGCGTTTTGTAAGTCGGGACATTATTCCCTTGCTGTAATTTCGGCTTATTGTGTTTGAGCCGCCGCCCGGGAAACGCATAAGAGTTGTATAATAGCCTGTATCTTTATATAGTTTATCACGAAGCTTATTGATGTTTTCCATAAAGGCTTCATCCGATGCATAAATTTTAGCATAATCGTGTGAGTAACCGTGAATACCGATTGCGTGGCCTTCATTTATCATTCTTTTGATTATAGGCAGCTTGTCTTCGCTATAGTTTACTATAAAGAATGTTGCCTTAACATCGTTAGCCTTAAGGGTATCAAGTATCTGCACTGTAACATCGGGGCTCGGTCCGTCATCAAAGGTTAAGCAGATTTTATTAAAGATTACATCATCTTTAGAGCAAACTATAACCTTACGCGTAACTGTTGCTGTATTTCCTGATGAATCGGAAACCGTATAGGTTATATTATATGTGCCGCGTACTGCTGTATCAACCTTACCTGTAACCTTTACATTTTTTGTAATATCACCGTCGGCATCATCCGTTGCGGTATAACCTGCTTCAACATAATTTCTGTTTTCTACAACATATACTGCGCTATAGCCTTTAAGTGAAATAACAGGCTTTACAATATCTTTAATTTCTAATTCTCGCTTTTGTGTAACTGTATTTCCCGACGAGTCGGCAATGGTATATACAATTTCATAAAGCGAATCGCTTTTCTTTACAAACTCGGTCTTTATATTTGCGGTTATATCACCGTCGTAATTATCGGTTGCCGTAATTCCCGGTTCCTTGTATAATTCCAGCTTTGATGCCATAATGCGAGTCTCTCCGCTTAAGGTGAGTACGGGTACTGTTTTATCTACTACCTTAACGGTACGCACTGCCTTATATTCCTTGCCGCCATAGGTAAGCATATATTCTACCTTATATTCGCCCACCTTGGAAGTATCTACCGCGCCGTTTACAACAACCCTATCATTAAGGCTTTTTGTTCCCGTACGGGCATTAAAGCCTTCTTCGGTATATGTATCAAATACATTTAGCGTTATATTCTTTTTTCCGTTAATGCTGATATTAGTTTCAAAAAAAGCCGTAAATATTACGGTTGACAGCACTGCTATCAGTAATGCGCTACCTACGCCTACAAGCATCGTTTTAAGCGATGCTTTTTGCTTTAGATAGCCAAAAATCAGTGCGCCACAAATTGCTAACGCCGCCACCAGCATAATAATTTTGAAAACCATTTTTAACCTTCCCCCAAAAATCCTTATTCTATAGAATCGACAGTAAAGCCTATACCGTCAATTAAATCGTTAAAAATATTGTCTGCTATATTGCCGTCTGTTTCAACAGTTGCGCATTTAGCATCTAAATCCACAACGGCGGTTTTAACACCGTTTAAGGTTATCAGAGCATCTTCAACACTCTTTTTGCAGTGGTTACACGCCATACCCGAAATATATATTTTCTTAATCACTTTATTTTCTCCTTAATTTAATATTCTTAAGCCGCAAGGCATTAGATACAACACAAACAGAGCTAAGCGACATTGCCGCTGCACCAAGCATTGGTGTAAGTACAATGCCAAGTGTCGATAAAACACCCGCCGCTACAGGTATACACAAAGCATTATAGAAAAACGCCCAGAACAGATTTACCTTTATATTTGCTATAACCTTTCTGCTTAAAACTACGGCTGATACAACATCTAACAAATCATTTTTCACAAGAACAACATCGGCAGAATCAATAGCAACATCGGTACCCGCGCCTATGGCAATACCTATATCTGCCGCAGTTAGTGCAGGTGCATCGTTTATGCCATCCCCCACCATAGCGACTGTTTTGCCGCCATCTCTTAATTTTCGTATAAATTTTTCCTTATCTTGCGGTAAGGCGGCCGCAATACAGTTTTCTATTCCTACTTCGTCCGCTATTTTTCGGGCGGTATGCTCGTTATCACCCGTCACCATATATACTTCTATACCCGCCTTTTTAAGCTCCCCTACCGCTACGGCGGATGTTTCTTTTAGAGTATCACTTACTGCGATAATGCCTAAAACCTTCTGCCCTTCAAAGAATATTATAGGTGTTTTTCCGTCTTTTGCAAGGGTTTCTAATAAATCGCTATATTGATCCAACTCAATACCGCTATCTCTTGCCAGTTTGGCATTTCCCGAATAACAGGTTTTGCCGTCAATAACGGCGGCAATTCCCATACCCGACATAGTTTCCACATTTTCGGTGGGCAGTCTTTCTGCGCCCTTTTCCTTAGCGTATCTGCAAACCGCCGCAGCAATTGGATGCTCTGATACCGCTTCAATACTGTATGCTATTTTCAAAAATTCGTTTTCTTCTATATAAGTTTCTATAAAGGAAACCGATAACTCTCCCGTAGTTACAGTTCCCGTTTTATCAAGCACTACTGAATTAATTTTGTGAAGAATTTCAATGCTTGGCGCATTTTTAAACATAAGCGAATGCTTTGCGGCAACGCCCATACCCACCATAACCGCAACGGGTGTCGCAAGACCTAATGCGCAGGGACAAGAAATTACAAGCACAGATACCGCATACATAAGTGCACTGTCAAAGCCGACACCGATTAACATCCAGATAATAAATGTAAGTATTGCAATACCTATAACCGCAGGTACAAAAATACCGCTTATTTTATCGGCAAGACGGGCAATCGGCGGCTTTGTAGCCGCGGCATCTTCAACTAATTTTATAATCTCAGAAAGGACTGTATCGTCACCTGTTTTTTCGGCGCGGAATTCAATATAACCGCCGCTAATCGTTGTGCCCGAAATAACCTTATCGCCTATCACCTTTTCTACGGGTATGCTTTCCCCCGTTATCGCACTTTCATCAATAGCGGCATTTCCCGATATAACAATACCGTCTGCCGCAACACTCTGCCCTGCTTTGCATATAACTATATCACCCGACATTAGTGTTTCAGCGGGAATTTCAAGGCTTCCGTCGTCAGCTTTAACCGTGACTGTATGCGCCGCTAAAGCTCTTAGCTTATTTATGGCTGATGATGCACGGGATTTCGACTTACTCTCGAAAAATTTACCAAGCGTTATAAGGGTTAAAATCATAGCAGCCGATTCAAAATATAGATGTCTGCCTTGCTGTCCCATAAATAAAAGCACCATATTATAAACACTGTAAATTTCTGATACCGACGAGCCTAAGGCTATTAGCGTGTCCATATTAGGACTGCCTGTAAACAAATTTTTAAAGCCTACAGTAAAATACTTATAATTAACTGCAATAATAGGTAAGCTCAATACAAATTGAAGCAAAGCCGATACTGTATGACTCTCCAATATTTCGGGCAACGGGTAGCCGAACATATGCTGCATTGATAATAGCATTAACGGAATTAAAAAGACAACAGAAACTGTAAGGCGCATTATGAATGCCTTGTATTCATCCCGTTTTCTGCTTTCCCCACTACTGTGTGAGAAAATATCGGCGGTAAAGCCCGCCTTTATAACGGTATCTATAATATCTTGCGGGGAATATTTTTCTTCATCAAAATCGGCAAGCATAGTACCCGATAGTAGATTAACTTCGGCCTTTACGCCGTCCATTTTATTTACAACTCGCTCAATTCTGGCACTGCATGCCGCACACGACATACCGCCTACGGTAAATTTTAATCGCATTTTTCACCTACGCAAAATTCCAGATTATTTGATACTATTTTTACTTTCACAGTTTTTCCGCAAAGGTTTTTATCACTTTTAAGTTTTATTGGTGTATAGTTTTTGGTATACCCGAAAAACTCGTCCGCTTCGACTGTCTCAAAAAGCACTTCTGATATTTTACCTATTTGGGACTCGTAAAATTCACTTCTGCCTTGTTTTGTGGCCGCTATCATTTCTCGGCTTCTCAAGGACTTTTCATTCTTGGTAACCTGATTTGGCAGATTTGCCGCCACAGTACCCTGACGCCTTGAATATGCAAAGACATGCGATAAAGCAAAGCCTACCTTTTTAACAAACTGTATGCTCTCATTAAATTCTTCTTCTGTTTCCCCTGCAAAGCCAACCATAATATCGGTGGTGATTGACGGGTTATCAAAAATACGCCTTATGCGGCATACCAAATCGTAATAAAATGCCGTATCGTATCGGCGGTTCATTCTTTTAAGTGTTTTATCGCACCCCGACTGCAAAGATAAATGAAACTGCGGACAGAATTTTTTCTGACGCGCCAAGCTTTCTAATAACTCGTCACTCATCAAATCGGGCTCCAATGAACCTAACCGCACTCTTTTTATTTTATCTACTGAGCATGCTGCATCAACCGCATCGGCTAAACTCTCGCCCGTATCTTTACCGAAGGAAGAAAGGTTTATGCCAACAAGCACAATTTCACTATAACCGTTATCGGCTAATTTTTGCGCTTCCATTTTTATTTCATCACATTTTTTAGAGCGAATAAATCCGCGCGCTCTCGGTATTACACAGTAGGTACAAAAACGGTCACACCCGTCTTCAATCTTCATAAAAGCGCGGGTTCTACCTTCAAATTCGGTTATATTGGGTGTGTTATAGCTTTCCCGTTTTGTATGCTCATTAACAGAAAAAATACGCTCGCCGCATTCTAAGAATTTTTCTACAAGGCTTGGTATTTGCTTTATGTCTGTATTGCCAACAACAATGTCGGCATCAAGCAGCATATTGGCGTCCGTCGGGAAAGCCTGCGGCATACAACCGCACAATACCAAAACTGCATTCGGGAATTTCTGGCGGTAGCGATGTAGCATCTGACGGGTTTTCCTATCACTCTCTGCCGTTACTGTACAAGAATTTATTATAAAAACATCAGGCATGACAGAATCGGGCACTATTTCATGCCCTGCTCTTTTGAAACACTCTATCATACTTTGGGTTTCATACTGATTCACTTTACAGCCTAATGTATAAAACGATATTTTCATAATCTATCTCCAATATATATAATTATAATATTACTACGCCCTTTTTTCAACAAAATTTTATTTTTTAGCAATGTACTTATTTTTGGACAATGAAAAAATTATAATAAAATTACAAAAAGTAGTTGACAAAATAAAAAATGTCGATTATAATAAAAACACAGAAAACGAACAAATGTTCGGGAGGTAAAATTATGAGTACTTTACATATGTTTCAGACAGTTTTTGAGATAGCCGCTATCGGCTTTATTATATGGGGCTATTTTAATCAGGAAAAACTTGTATCGTTTGAGCGTAAAATTAAAGCCAGCATAAAACGCCGTAAGCTTAAGGTTAAGGCTTCATGCCGTTCTTATAACCGCCATTGTGCATAATTAATTGTTTTTCATCTTTTTTTCTTTCTGTTTAATGCCGCGAATTTTATAAATTTGCGGCATTCGCCCACGCTTTACAAGGGAGTTTTGCCTTATGAAGCGTGGGCGAAAATTTTTTGTTTCTTTTTTTGTAAAAATGGGTTAAAATATATTAAAAGCATCATTTTTAAGGAGTTAATATGAAAATAGCATTTTTTGACACAAAGCAATACGATAAGGACTCATTTGAAAAACATAAAACCGATGATATGGTGTTTAAGTATTTCGAGACCAAGCTTAATGCCGATACCGTTTCTTTATCGTGCGGGTATGACGGTGTATGCGTTTTTGTTAACGATACAGTATCTGGTGAAATTATAGATAAGCTTTATGAATACGGTGTAAAATTTATAGCACTCAGATGTGCGGGCTACAATAATGTGGATTTAAAACACGCTCACGGCAAAATTCATGTTTTTCATGTACCTGCCTATTCCCCTTATGCCGTTGCCGAGCATACTATGGCAATGCTGCTTACATCAATCCGCCGTACACATAAGTCCTACATTCGCACTAAAGACTTTAACTTTTCGCTAAACGGGCTTACGGGCTTTGATTTACACGGCAAAACAATGGGCGTTATAGGTACAGGAAAAATTGGTAAAATATTTATAAATATCTGCCGCGGCTTCGGTATGAACATTATTGCTTACGATAAATACCCCGATACCGAATCCGATATACAGTATGTTTCCCTTGATGAAATTTTTGAAAAAAGTGATATTATTTCACTTCACTGCCCCTTAACGCGCGACACATACCATATAATTGATGAGAAAGCGATTGAAAAATGCAAAAAGGGTGTTGTAATACTAAATACATCGCGCGGCGCGCTTATTGATACCGAAGCATTGCTTGATGGCATAAAATCACGAAAAATCGGTGCGGCGTGTCTTGATGTATACGAAGAAGAATCAGACTTTTTCTTTGAAGACTATTCAGGTCACATAGTTGATGACGATAAGCTTGCCCGACTTATATCTATGCCAAATGTTCTGGTGACTTCGCATCAGGCGTTTCTTACCGAAGAAGCGTTAAGTAATATTGCAGAAACAACCATTAAGAATATCACCGATTTTTTGAATACGGGAGAGAGCCAAAACGAGCTTTGCCAAAAATACGATAAGGTAGTAACCTGTAAAAAATGTTTTTAAGGAAGGTGTCCTACAATGCAAATTGATACCAACGCTTTGTTCAAAATTGAATACGGACTGTATGTTGTTACAAGTAAGGGTGAAGAGCTTGATAACGGGCTTATACTGAATTCCATTATGCAGGTAACTGCCGAGCCGCTACAGGTAGCCGTCACCATAAATAAAGCGAATTATTCCCACGACATTATAAAAGATAAGGGAATTATGAATATCTGTGCTCTTACAAAAGAAACACCGTTTTCGGTTTTCGAAAATTTTGGTATGAAAAGTGGCAGGGACAGTTATAAATTTATAGGTGTTAAAGCGGCGCGTTCCGCTAACGGACTGTTATATCTGACCGAATATGCAAATGCTTATATTTCACTGTCGGTAACACAGTATACGGACTTAGGTTCACACGGTATGTTTATATGCACAGTAACAGATGCTCAGATACTAAACGATGTACCTACTATGACCTATAGCTTCTATCACAAAAATGTAAAGCCTAAAAAAGAAGTAAAAGTTAAAGGCTATGTATGTAAAATCTGCGGTTATGTATATGAAGGCGAGCCGTTACCCGATGACTTTATCTGTCCGCTATGCAAACACCCCGCCAGTGATTTTGAAAAAATAGAATAAAAAATAAGGTGTGGAAACATCCACACCTTTATTTTTTTATACCCTTTCAACACCTATTGTCAGCTTTTCGCCGTTAATGTCCCATTCCTTAACAAAGCCGCAAGGCTCGGTAGCGGTGAGACTATCGGCCAATGTATCGCCCACAATATCTGCCTTATTCTTAACCGCAATTTCGGTAACATTAGCATCGCCCGAAACTGTTATATTAATATGGTCCATAACATTAAAGTTTGCTTCCTTACGCATTGTCTGCACTTTTGAAACAATTTCTCTTACAAAGCCTTCGGTTATCAGTTCTTCTGTAAGTACAGTATCAATTGCAACCGTTACACCGCGGTCGGTAAGTGCGAAGAAGCCTTCCTTCTGTTCGGACTCAATAAGCAGGTCTTCAGTCATAAGTTCTACCTTACCCGACGGTAAATCAAGTACTATTTTACCGTTTGCATCAAGTTCTGCTTTTGCGGCACTTCCATCGAGTTCGGTAAGCGCATTTCTAATTTCGTTTAACTGTTTGCCGTACTTTGGACCAACGGTTTTCAGTTGCGGCTTGAACTTATATGAAACAAAATCATCAACATTATCGGTAAAGCTTACATTTTTAATATTAAGCTCATCTTTGATAATATCAAGATAAATTTCATCAAGAGTTCCGTCAAGCTTAACATACATAGTACCAAGCGGCTGACGGTTCTTGCGGTTTGAGCCGTTTCGTGCCGCGCGGCCTAATACTACTATTTCAAGCACCTTGTCCATACTGTCTTCAAGAGCTTTATTGATTCTGTTTGTTTCAACCGTCGGGAAATCGCAAAGATGTACACTGATAGGAGCAGTGCTATCTACATTGCAAACTAGGTTGCGGTAGATATTCTCACTCATAAACGGAATCATTGGCGCCGCAGTTTTAGCGGTTACAACAAGCGCTGTATAGAGTGTCATATATGCCGCTATTTTATCTTCGGTTAAATCCTGTATCCAATAACGCTCACGGCCGCGGCGAACATACCAGTTACTCATTTCATCGGTAAATTCCTGCAATGCCTTTGCCGCTTCAGGTATGCGGTAATTAGCCAAATTTTCGTCAACCTTAGCCACAGTAGAATTAAGACGGGACAAAAGCCACTTGTCCATAACCGTTAGCTTACAGTCATTAAGATTATATTTTGTCGGGTCAAACTTATCAATTTCGGCATACAGTACATAGAACGCGTATGTGTTCCAGAGGGTACCCATAAATTTGCGTTGACCCTCAGTTACGGCTTTAGCGTGGAAACGGTTAGGAAGCCAGGGAGCCGAGTTAGTATAAAAATACCATCTTATAGCATCAGCGCCGTGTGTTTCGAGTGCATCAAACGGATCAACTGCGTTGCCCTTTGACTTACTCATCTTTTGTCCGTTTTCATCCTGAACATGGCCTAAAACAATTACATTCTTATAAGGCGCTTTATTGAAAATAAGGGTTGATATAGCAAGTAACGAATAGAACCAACCGCGAGTCTGGTCAACCGCTTCGGAAATAAAGTCTGCGGGGAACTGACTTTCAAACAATTCCTTATTTTCAAAGGGATAGTGGTGTTGTGCAAACGGCATAGCGCCCGAGTCAAACCAACAGTCGATAACTTCGGGAACTCTGTGCATTTGCTTGCCGCATTTTTCACACTTAATTGTCACCGCATCAATAAACGGGCGGTGCAGTTCAATATTATCGGGGCAGTTATCGGACAACTCTTTAAGTTCGGCTATACTACCGATTGAATGTAAATGTCCGCACTCGCACTGCCAAATGTTAAGCGGTGTACCCCAGTATCTGTTACGGGAAATGCCCCAATCCTGAACATTCTCTAACCAGTCGCCGAATCTGCCCTTACCGATGCTTTCGGGAATCCAGTTAATTGTATTGTTGTTTCTGATAAGGTCATCGCGAACGGCGGTCATTTTAATAAACCAAGATTCTCTCGCATAATAGATAAGCGGAGTATCGCAACGCCAACAGAACGGATAGTCGTGCTCAAATTTGGGAGCCGAGAACAGTAAGCCCTTTTTATCAAGGTCGGTAAGAATTAACGGGTCGGCATCCTTAACGAATTTACCTGCATAGTCGGTATCTTCTGTCATTTCACCCTTACCGTCAACCAACTGAACAAAGGGTAAATCATAACGGCGACCTACCTGTGCGTCGTCTTCACCGAATGCTGGAGCAATATGAACAATACCTGTACCGTCACTCATAGTAACATAGTTGTCCATTGTTACAAAGTGACCTTTTTTACCCTGCTTTTCGGCAACCCTTGCGGCGCATTCAAAAAGCGGCTCATATTCTCTATGCTCAAGGTCAGAGCCCTTGTAGGTTTCAAGAATTTCGTAGGCGGCATTTTCTTCATTACCCAAACCACCTAAAACCTTATCAAGTAATGCTTCTGCCATATAATAGGTATAGCCGTCATTTGCCTTTACCTTACAGTAGGTTTCATTCGGATTTACACAAAGCGCCACATTGGACGGTAATGTCCAAGGTGTTGTGGTCCAGGCAAGGAAGTATGCATCCTCCCCTACCGCTTTAAAGCGTACAACGGCACTGCGCTCTTTTACATTTTTATAGCCCTGTGCTACTTCGTGGCTTGATAGCGGAGTTCCGCAACGCGGACAGTAAGGCACAATCTTGAAGCCCTTGTATAAGAGCTTCTTTTCAAATATCTGTTTGAGTGCCCACCATTCCGACTCAATAAAGTCATTATGATAGGTTACATACGGGTCATCCATATCTGCCCAGAAACCAACAGTGTGCGAAAAGTCTTCCCACATACCCTTGTATTTCCAGACACTTTCTTTACAGTGGCCGATAAATGGCTCCAAGCCGTATTTTTCAATCTGCTCCTTACCGTCAAGGCCAAGCAGCTTTTCAACTTCAAGCTCAACCGGCAGACCGTGTGTGTCCCAACCCGCCTTTCTGGGTACCATACAGCCCTTCATTGTGCGGTAACGCGGAATCATATCTTTAATAACACGGGTTAGTACATGGCCGATATGCGGCTTACCGTTAGCGGTCGGCGGTCCGTCATAAAATACATACGGCTGACCGTTCTTACGCTCCTCAATACTCTTTTCGAAAATTTTGTTGTCTACCCAAAATTTTCCTATCTTCTTTTCTTCTTCTACAAAGTTTACATTAGGTGAAATACTGTTGTACATTAAGTAACCTCCTAAAAAATAAAGGCTCCCGTCCATAACAGGACGAAAGCCTACTTTCGTTAACCACCTATTACGGCAGACTGACATCTGCGGTTCTATTAACGGTGAACAACCGGTACACGCCTACTATGCTTTTCAGCGGACAACTCAGGAGTGATTTTCATACAGGGCAGTTATATCGGACTTGCACCAACACCGACTCGCTAAAATTTCTGCATCCGACTACTCTCTCCGTCACAGTCTTTATAATATATTAATACCAATTGATTTTAACATACTTTTCCTTTAATTGCAACTAAAATTTAATAAGACAACTCATCTTTCACATATATTTATTACGAAAGAAGGGATTTTTTTGATTTGGGAGCTTATTTGCAAAATTGCTTCGCACATTTTATATTTGGCGCTTCATGTGACACCTACAGGCTCGTTTCCACCGCCGCTAAAACGCGCAGAAGAAACTGAGCTTATAAAAAATATGCAAAATGGAGATAAAGCAGCAAAGGACAAATTAGTTGAACACAATTTGCGGCTTGTAGCACACATAGTGAAAAAATACTACACTGCAGGCGGTGATACAGAAGACCTGATATCAATCGGTACAATAGGTCTTATCAAAGGTATTTCAACCTTTAAACCGGATAAAAGCATTCGTCTTGCAACCTATGCGGCGCGTTGTATTGAGAATGCAACCCTCTCACAAATGAGTTTTTGGTTACGAAAAGAACTCACCATTGGAGAATTACCGAACAGACGGCAGAAAATATGTATATAATGTCGCACACCGAAAACGGTGAAACAAAGCATTCCCCCTTGTTTGTTCTTAGCTTTAGACTTATGGCACCGAGAAAACTGCTCGAAGCACAGTTATTTAACAAGCAATATCATTCTTACGAGGATATTGATAACATCCCCGACCGCTTACGCTTTTGCCGACATAAGCTTGGTCTTATGCAAAAGGAAGTGGCGCAGATTGTCGGCATTGCTCGCAGCACATACATAAATCTTGAAACAGGCAACCATAACGGCTTTGATAAAACAACAGCGGACAAGCTTTCCAAACTCTATAATATCCCTGTATATGACCTTCTTGACGATTACAACCGCTTTATAGCAGTCGGACAAGGCAAACTAATACGAGAGCACCGAGAAAGCTTAAATCTCGGCAAAAGACCATTTGCAAGGCTTGTTGGCGTGGATGCCAATATGATTAGGCTTTGGGAAAGTGAACGCAAGCAAATTAGTCTTAAATCTTGGGAGAAATATTTTAAGGATCGCATTACTCTTTAACGGACGACCGCCTCACATTTTGTGAGGCGGTCACTTTTTTCAGACTACTTTTTCTGTTCGGCTTTAATCTGTTCTTTTGTATCTTTTATAATTGCATTAAGCAGTCTTTCCTTTTCTCTGATTGGGCAATCTAACTTAGAAATGCTATTAAGTACTCCATCGGCGTGAACACCGGCTACACGCCGTCTTAGTTCTCGCCATCCTTCTTCTGTTGTGGGATAGTGGACAATAACG
>JAZNRP010000027.1:0-9191 GCA_045590755.1 Acutalibacteraceae bacterium | reverse complement strand
TAATAACTATTTGTGAAAAATAAATAAAACTTTTATAAAAAGAATAAAAATTTTATTGAAAAATCACAATATATATGCTATAATTTATGCATACAAAAATCAAAGGAGTGTATCATCTTGAAACGGTATTCAACAGCTCAGATTAAAAACATTGCGTTGCTCGGACACGGTGGTTCGGGTAAGACCACATTAGCCGACGCTTTGTTATATTACGGAAAAGCTACGGAGCGAATAGGTAAGACTGCCGATGGTACAACGGTTATGGATTTTGAAGAAGCAGAAAAGAAGCGCGCATGCTCTTTGTCTTCTGCATTTTACCCGTTAGAAGTGGGTGACAAAAAAATTAATTTAATTGATGCGCCCGGACTTTTTGATGCTTCGGCAGGCGCTTATGAAGCGGTTTTTGCGGCTGACAGTAATATTATTGTACTGTCGGGTAAGTCGGGCTTTACAGTAGGCGCCCAGCAGAATTTTGAGAGGGCAAGGGCTCTTAAAAAGCCGTCAGCCTTCTTTATAGGAAAGCTTGATTCAACACACGCGCATTTTTATCGCGTAATTTCACGCCTTACAGGTCTTTACGGTGCTATAATCTGCCCTGTAGTTGTACCATATGTACACGGCGAAAAGGTACAGTGCTATGTTGACTTTGTAAATGACAAGGCTTATATCTGTAGTGGCCTTAATGTAACCGAGTGCGAAATGCCTGCTTGTGAAGAAGTAGAGCAGATGCGAGACATTATGATAGAAACAATTGCGTCAACCGATGAAGCGTTGATGGAAAAATATTTCGAAGGTGAAGCCTTTACATACGAAGAAAAAATATCGGCTCTGCAAAACGGTGTTCTGGCGGGCGATATATGCCCTGTATTTTGCGGTGTTCAGCAGACGGGCGATGCCATACCGCTTTTTGCCGATATAATTTACGAAATTATGCCTTCGGCAGACAAATGCTCGGTGCAGGTAGTATCGGGTGGAAACGAAACGACTGTTTTACCTGATGAAGCTAAGCCAGCTGCCGCTGTTGTATTCAAAACGGTTGCCGACCCGTTTGTAGGTAAGCTTTCCTACTTTAAGGTTGTAAACGGCTCTATTACGGGCGATACAAAGCTTAAAAATCTGCGTACGGGTGAAGAGTTCCGCGCGGGCAAGGTTATGCTGCCCAAGGCCGCAAAACAGGAAGATATTGACAGCGTAAACGCAGGTGACATCGGTGTTGCCGCAAAGGTTTCCAATATATCAACGGGTGACACTATAGCGGCAAACGGTGATATAGTAATTAAATTACCCGAATTTCCGTTGCCCGAATATTCTATGGCGGTATTTCCGCAGAACAAGGGCGATGAAGAAAAAATTGCCAACTCGCTTTCTCGTCTTAGCGAAGAAGACCCGAGCATTAGGGTTGAATACAATACCGAAACTCGCGAACAGGTGCTGTCAGGCTTAGGTGA
This sequence comes from Acutalibacteraceae bacterium, assembly GCA_045590755.1. Classification (GTDB taxonomy): domain Bacteria; phylum Bacillota; class Clostridia; order Oscillospirales; family Acutalibacteraceae; genus SIG565. The sequence continues at coordinate 7,743 of JAZNRP010000027.1, read as the reverse complement.
GCAGCATATTGATGTTATTGTATCAAAGCTCAAGCAAAAGTTCGGTCTTAGTATTGTACTTAAAAAACCGTCGGTAGCTTACAGAGAAACAATTCGTAAGCCAATCAAGGTACAGGGAAGATATAAAAAGCAGTCGGGCGGCCACGGCCAGTTCGGCGATGTATGGATTGAATTTGAGCCGTCCGATTCCGAAGAGCTTATATTCGAAGAAAAGGTATTCGGTGGCGCAGTTCCTAAAAACTTCTTCCCCGCAGTAGAAAAGGGACTCAGAGACAGCGTGAAGCAGGGCGTACTTGCAGGCTACCCGATGGTAGGTATTAAGGCAACATTGGTTGATGGCTCATATCATCCGGTTGATTCATCCGAAATGTCCTTTAAGACGGCGGCGTCCCTTGCTTTTAAGGAAGGTATACCTAAAGCATCCCCCGTACTGTTAGAGCCGATAGGTGCGCTCAAGGTTATTACAAATGACGAAACGCTGGGCGATGTTATAGGTGAAATTAACAAGCGTCGCGGTAGGGTAATCGGTATGTCACCCACAGAAAATAAAATGCAGGAAATAATTGCCGAAACACCCATTTCCGAAATGCACGATTTTTCAACCGCAATGCGCTCTATTACACAGGGCAGGGCAAGGTTCACACTTGAGTTTGAAAGATACGAACAGCTACCCGAAATGCTTGCAAAGGATGTAATTGCCGCAAGACAAGAATAAAATTTATACCCCCGCTCAATTCTGAGCGGGGGCTTATTTTACTGTAAAACAAAAAAGTAGGGGTGTTTTCCACCCCTACCTTAAATTTATTAAACCATTGGACTCACCAATCAAGAGATATAGTTTTTTGTTTTTAAACTAAACTGTACTTTGGACTCACCTCTTTCTTAAAATTTCCTGCAGTGTGACTGAGGTTCGGTTTCCATGAACATTGGTATCAGTCCTTTCCTTTCTCTTTCTGTCTTTAATATACCACATAATACACTAATTGTCAAGCAAAAGTTTATAACTTTTATTGAAAATGCATAAAAAAGTTTAATTTTTACACATTTTTCTTAAAAAATCGGCTTCAATGGTAAATAATATTGACTAAAACGGGTTAATCAATTAAAATATAAGTATAAAATCTAAGTGAGGTAACAAAAATGCAAGATAAAAAAATTAATGAAGAATACAATCCCGATTTAATTTCGCTTTGCGATGATGAAGGAAACGAGTACAACTTTGAAGTGCTTGATGCAGTTGAAACCGATGAAGCAAGATACTTGGCTCTTTTACCCATTCACAGTGACCCGCAGTCACTGCTTGATGACAGTGGTGAGCTTGTAATTGTCAAGGTGGATGAAGAAAACGGCGAAGAGTTCTTCTCGGAAATCGAAGATGACGATGAGTATGAAATGATTGCCGATGCCTTTATTGACCGACTTCAGAATGCTTTTGAAATTACAGAAGAATAATTTATAACGATTTTAATAAAATAGTATTGTCCTACCCTGTTCGCGAATTGTTCTATATAACCCTACAAGCTATTTTCAGGGAGTCGGGAATGTACGGCGGGATGCAGACCTCCCGTTATGCCGCTTATGCGTTGTACTAACGGAAGAAGGGAGCGCGAAACCGTACACAAGACACCCACCTGCGTTGTGCAGGTTATCATTAGCACACTACGGCAGGGCGGGATTTCTTTTTTCTAAATATTCTTAAATATTGACATTTTTTGTAAAATATTGTATAATTTCTAAAAATAATGTATTTTTGGGGAAGTGTTATAAATGATTTCAATGGGAATTTTAAGACCGGTTGACCGCAACGGCAGAATAGTTATTCCAAAGGAGCTTCGCAAGCAGCTTGATATTAAGGATGAAGTGGACAGCCTTGAAATTTTTACAGATGGCGATGTAATAGTCCTTCGTAAATATAGGCCCACATGTATTTTCTGCAAGGAATCAGCAAATGTCTTTCAGATGAACGGGCATAAGGTGTGCCTTAAATGCATAGACCGCTTAAATGAAATGAAAAATTCGTTATAATAACAAAAATCCGTGTGAGAACAACACACGGATTTTTCTTATTTTTCTCTTACATTTTCATCGCCCAGGAAATACAGTGCCAACGAATCGGGGCCTATGTGTATTCCCGTTACGGGCTCGTGTACGACGGTTAAAACTTCGGCGGTAGGGGTGATTTCCCTTATTAGCTCTTCTAATTTTTTGGCGTCATCCGGACAGTCACAGTGCGAAATGCAAACGGGAAAATCGCTATTATCTGACAGCTCTTTATACACACTTTGCAGGTGGGTAAGCACCCGTTTTCTTCCGCGCACCTTATCACACACAACAATTTTGCCGTTTTTGTCGCCCTTTAGTATCGGCTTTATACCAAGCGCAGTACCGATAACCGCAGTAGCGGTTGATACTCTGCCGCTGCGTCGCAGATGCATAAGGTCGCCGACAGTAAAAATCTGCATTATGTTGTGACGAAGGCGGTTTAGCGCCCCAAAACACGCTTCGGCATCTATTCCTGCTTGTTGGTTTCTCACCGCCGCTAAAACCAGTGGGAAAATTCCGCTTGAAGCACCAAGACTGTCAACAATACAAATTTTCCGCTCAGGGTATTCTTGCATTAATAGGTTAGCCGCTATATTCGCCGAGTTTATACATCCGCTGACACCTGAAGAAATACCGATATAAATTACATCGTGTCCGTTTTTCAGATGCGGCTCAAAATACTCGCGATACTTTTCGGGATTGATTTGTGATGTGGTTGCAGCAGTACCGCGGCGCAGTGTATCATAAAAATCCTTGTAATCGTTATTTTCGTCATAAATACCGATATATTCCTTGCCATTCATAAAAAATGAAAGCGGTATTACGGTTATGTTGTTTTCTTTTATAAATTCGTTTGTAAGATTAGCGCCCGAATCGGCGGCAATAATATAAGACATAAAAAGCTCCTTTTAATAGTATCAATAAAAATTATAAATATAACACAAAAAAGTTCAACCTACTGTGCTAAAAATTTACTCTACACCGACTGTTTTTTCGGTAGAGTGGAAGATATTAACATTGTTGACATATTTTTGTAAAAATATAAGGCATATATTTAATCGGGCAGTGAAAAACAATAAAGATGTAATAAACTTGACTTTATAACTGGGTACGGGTATACTAAAAGGGAAAAATATGCAAAAAAAGGAGCATAAAAAATGTACGATTATTTAATAGTAGGAGCCGGTCTTTACGGCGCGGTTTTTGCAAGGGAAATGACCGATAAGGGTTATAAATGCCTTGTAATTGACAAGCGCGACCATATTGCAGGCAATGTATATACTGAAAATGTGGAAGATATAAATGTGCATAAATACGGCGCCCATATTTTTCATACAAGTAATAAGAAGGTGTGGGACTATGTAAACCGCTTTGCCGAGTTTAACCGTTACACCAATTCACCCGTAGCAAACTATAAGGGTGAAATTTATAATTTGCCCTTTAATATGAATACCTTTAATAAAATGTGGGGTGTTATAACACCTAATGAGGCTAAGAAAAAAATAGAAGAGCAACGAAGTGCCGCAAAGGTTGAAAATCCTAAAAATCTGGAAGAACAGGCAATAAGCCTTATAGGTATGGACATTTACGAAAAATTAGTAAAGCATTATACCGAAAAGCAGTGGGGCAGACCGTGCACCGAGCTTCCCGCATTTATAATTAAGCGTTTGCCTGTAAGATTTACTTATGACAACAACTATTTTAACGATTTATATCAGGGTATTGCCATTGGCGGTTATACAAAAATGGTTGAGAAAATGCTTGAAGAGATTGAAGTAAGGCTATCTGTTAACTATAACGAAAACCGCGAAGAACTGGGAAAAATCGCAAAAACAATAGTTTATACAGGCCCTATTGATGAATACTTCGGCTACTGCAAGGGAAATCTCGAATACCGCAGTGTCCGTTTTGAAACCGAAACGCTTGACAGTGAAAATTATCAGGGCAACGCCGTAGTAAACTACACCGACGGCGACACACCCTATACCAGAATAATTGAGCACAAGCATTTCGAATTTGGCACACAGCCAAAAACCGTAATAAGCCGTGAATATTCGGCAGAGTGGAAATTGGGGGATGAGCCTTACTACCCCGTAAATGATGATAAAAACGGAAAGCTCTATGAAGAATACAAGAAATTGGCGGACAAAGAAGATAATGTTATATTCGGCGGCAGACTCGGTGAATATAAATATTACGATATGGACAAGGTTATACTCTCAGCGCTCGAAAAAATAGAAAGTATTTTGGGGTAATAAAAATGAAACTAAATACAAAAAGAACTGTTTTAGTTGGCTTCGCTTTCCTTGCGATAAGCGCCTTTTGGCAGATGTATGACGGACTTATTCCAAAAATGCTTACCGAAACCTTTAATATGCCCGAATCGGTTGCAGGTTATATTATGTCGGCAGATAATGTATTGGCTTTGTTTTTGCTTCCGCTTTTTGGTGGCATATCAGACCGCACCAATTCACGACTCGGTAAACGCCGTCCGTTTATACTGTTCGGTACTATAGCCGCAGTAGCCTTAATGGTATGGTTGCCTATTATTGATAACAGCTTCTTTGCATCTCCCAGTAACGATAAAATTATTACCTTTATAATCTTGTTGGCACTGCTTCTTATTGCTATGGGTACTTTCCGCAGTCCCGCAGTTGCGCTTATGCCCGATGTAACACCTAAGCCACTCAGAAGTAAGGGTAATGCTATAATAAATTTAATGGGCGCGGTTGGTGGAATACTTTATCTTTTAGTAACGGCGGTGCTTTACCCCGCTAAAAAAACCGACGGACTTGACCACATAAACTATTTCCCGCTATTTATAATTGTAGGCGGTATTATGGCGGTATCGGTGCTTATCGTTATGCTGTTTGTTAACGAGCCGAAGCTAACGAAAGAGCGCGAAGAAATCGAAAAAGACCTTCCCGATGAAACAGAAGAACAGACAGCTACAAACACAACTGTTATGTCAAAGCCCGTAAAGCGCAGTCTTATATTCTTACTTTTATCAGTAGCACTCTGGTTTATAGGCTATAATGGCATTACCACCTGGTTTACAAGCTTTGCAAAAGAGGTATGGGGTATGGAAATAGGCGTAGCATCGCTCTGCCTTACGGTTGCTATGGCGGGTGCTATAGTAAGCTATATACCCGTAGGTATTGTGGCAAGTAAGGTGGGACGCAAAAAGACAATACTTGTAGGCGTAGCACTTTTGGCGTCTTGCTTTGCGGCAGGCTATATTTTCAGTATTATGTATGACCATTTTACACCTATTCTTTATGTAATCTTCGTGCTTGTGGGTGTAGCGTGGGCATTAATAAATGTAAACTCCTTCCCGATGGTTGTAGAAATGTGTAAGGGCGCAGATATAGGAAAGTTCACAGGCTACTATTATACCTTCAGTATGACGGCGCAAATTGTAACACCTATAATTGCGGGTTATTTGCTTGAGAATGTAAGCTACAAAATACTGTTCCTTTACTCTGCCATTTTTGTGGCACTCGCCTTTGTTACAATGTGCTTTGTAAAGCATGGGGACAATAAAATTGAAACCAAGGCAGGCCTTGAGAGCTTTGATGTAGGTGACTGATGAATGTATCTTTTACTGATAGCTATTGTTGTTCTTTTCACTTTATATGTATTAGCATTAAAGGGGAGAACAAGCAATAAAAATACAGAGAAATTCTTAAATAAGCGGTATGCTCACCGCGGTCTTCATAGCAAGCTGACTGTACCCGAAAACAGTATGGCGGCATTCAAATTGGCGGTAGATAAGGGCTACGGAATTGAACTCGATGTGCATTTAATGAGTGACGGTAATTTAGCCGTAATTCACGATTCGAGCCTTAGAAGAACTGCAGGTGTAGATATCTGCATTGAAGAATTAACCGCGGCAGACCTAAAAAAGTTTCCCCTTGAAGAAAGCAATGAAACAATACCGCTTTTCCAAGATGTTTTAAAATTGGTTGACGGCAAGGTGCCGCTTCTTATAGAAATTAAAACATCGGCCAATATTGATAAGGTTACCGAAGGGGTGGTAGAAAAGCTTAAGGATTACAAGGGTGATTACTGCATAGAATCCTTTGACCCAAGATGTATTTTGTGGCTTAAAAAGAATGCCCCCGACATAGTCCGCGGACAACTGACACAGGATTTTATAAAGGAAAAAGCAGACCTTTCTATATTCACAAGGCTTCTATTAACACCACTTATTTTAAATTTTGTAAACAAACCCGATTTTATAGCCTTAAAGTATTCAGACAGAAAAGAAATACAGTTTAAAATTGTAAAGAAGATATGGAAATTACCACTTTTTGCGTGGACTGTTACCGATAGAGAAACGGCAGATATTTTAGAAAAAGAAGGCTATACATTAATATTTGAACAGTTTGAATTCTAAATAAAAAAGCACCGAGAAAAATGAACTGCCCCAATTTGTGCAGACAGCACAAAAAAGCACCATATGGTAGTTTAAATTAAAATTCAAGCAACATACTGACTTCTCTTTTCAAGGGGAGTCAGTTTTGTTTTGAGTTGGATGCGTTGGTAATTGTAGAAATGAATGTAGTCATCTATGAGGAGGCGAGCCTCCTCATAGGTCTGAAGTTTTACACGATAGATACACTCAGTTTTGAGAATGGAGAAGAAATTTTCTGCTAAAGCATTGTCATAAGGATTACCGCGTCTTGACATTGACGGTGTAATATTGTATTCTTGAGTTAGCTTAAAATACCCGTGTGAAGTGTATTGAAAGCCTTGGTCACTGTGGAGCTGCAACTCTGCGGTGACCTTCTCTTTTTTCTTAGCTTCTCTAATGGTGCTTAACACAAGATTTATATTTTGTTCCGTGCCTGTTTTGTAGGCAACAATGCTGTTGTCATACAAATCTCGAATTACAGACAAATAAAGAACCCCTTGTTTTGTGTGTATGTATGAAATATCTGTAACCCATTTTTGATTGGGTTTTTCGGCAGAGAAATCTCTGTTTAACAGGTTAGGATACTTGTGCAGATAATCTCCGTAGTTACGATATTTCTTTCTTCTGATTACCGATAACAATCCGTACTTCTGCATAACTCGAAGTACTGTCTTAGGGTTGTGATAAATACCATTTCTTTCAAGCCATATATGCACTCTGCGGTAACCGTAAGTTTTTCCGCACTGTTCCTGACATTCTCGTATTTTCTCTGCTAACGGCAAATCCCATGCAGGTATATCTATTCGAGATACGTATCCGTAGTAACCACTTCTGGACACTCCGAAAAATCTACACATTTCGCTAACGGAATACTTGTCTCTATGCCGATAGATTACCATGTGTTTTACGTTTGTTCTCACTTCCTTTCTGCAAGCGAAAGAAAATCCCGCAATAGTTCATTTTCCATCTTTAATCGTTTGTTTTCATACTTATATTCTTGCAATGTCTTTGCCGGTTTTCTTCCTCGTTGTTTTGGCAGTATATTCTTTTCGGGTCTTGCGCCTATCCAACATTGAATTGCATATCTACTTATGCCATATTTTCTACTTAATTCACTCTGCGATACTCCTTCTTTGTGTTCTGTGAGTATCCTTTTTCTTATTTCTTGTGGATACATTTTCATACCTTTTATTCCTGACATAACAAAACCTCCTATGGTAGCTTTTTAATTCTACCATAGGAGGTGCTTTTTTTCTATTGTCCGTTTTTACTGGACTTGTTCA
>JAZNRP010000026.1:0-93273 GCA_045590755.1 Acutalibacteraceae bacterium | reverse complement strand
AAAACCGTTGCCGATACCGTTTACTATTTCAATTACATACGGCCTGTTCGAAAACTTAAAAGAAAACCGCCAGTCCAATACAGAATTGAACTGGCAGCTTAAATTGTTTTTTTGTGTCTACTAACTATTGACTATTTCACCTACAACAGTAGGACGGTTTTTTTATGTTTGATTAAAGCACTATAGCAAAAACATTTGCAACGATAGCAAGTACAAAGAAAACTACCGCAAAAATTTTAGTTAAGCGAGCAAGCATTGCATCGGCAGTTCTTGCCTTATTTTTAGAAAGGAATGTATCAAGACCGCCTGAAATTACACCGTTAACACCACGGCGCTGACTTTGCTGCAAAATTACAATTCCAATAATAATTAAAGAAACTAAAATTACCAAAATACCTAAAATTATTTCTAAAGGTCCCACAAGGAACACCTCCTACTATTTTCTAAACACTTTTAGTATAATATCACATATATTTGAATTTTGCAAGTATAAATTTAATTAATTACCGCAAGAACAACAACTTTCGTGTAATTTTTGAATGTTTAATGTGTTTTTTTCTTCATCCTCAATGAATTTAAGAGTGGAAAGCAAGGTTCTATCAACACTTTCAGTAAAAAACGCATCGGTAATTCCGCGAAAATCGGCAATGTGTAAGGCGCTTCTTAAAATGCCGTCTGCTAAAAACAAATCATTTGTGGGTTGAATGCGTGTAATAGTAATGCTTTTGTCATCTAAAATATAGGTACAAAAACCAAGAATACTCCCCTGCTCCTTTGCTACAGTCACGCCACTGTTCGAAGAATATTCTAATTTAATGCTATTATAAAATTCCTCAATTTCGTTATTTTTTTCAATTGGTAATACTTCAATCATTATTTTTTCCACCTGTATTAGTGCTAACCGACATTAATCTGCGTAATTCTCTTTCGTTCAAATCACGCCATTTACCCTGTCCTAACATACCAAGCTTAACACCTGCAATTTCGGTACGCTTTAGGCGCAAAACCTGTAGTTTAACTTCTTCGCACATTCGTCTGATTTGTCGATTTCTACCTTCGTGAATAATAAATATAAGAACTGTTCTGTCGGTCTTGCGCTCTGCCACAAAAACATCGCAAGGCTGTGTTTTTACGCCATCCAGAACAATACCGCTGCACAGCTTGTCCAATTGTTCATCGGTAACTGAGCCTGATACAGTAACGCGGTATGTTTTATTTACATAACTTGACGGATGGGTAAGCTTATTAGCAAGCTCTCCATCATTAGTCATAAATAACAGACCTTCAGAATCCTTATCAAGACGACCTACGGGAAAAACCTTAACGGGTGCATCCTTTACAAGCTCTGCAACGCATTTTCTGTCACGCTCATCACTCATAGTAGTGATAAAACCGCGCGGCTTGTGCAACATTATGTAAACCTTTTCTTTTACTGCAACAACATTTTTTCCAAACACGGTTACTTTATCACGCTTAGGGTCAACACTGTCGCCGATTTTTGCAACACGCCCGTTTACCCTCACCTTGCCCGCAGCAATTAATTCTTCAGATTTTCTGCGAGATGCAACACCGCTTTCAGATAAATGTTTTTGAAGTCTTATTTTTTTGTTATTCATTATAATCCCCTTAGTAGTGCTAAAAAAAGTTTTAAAAACTTACTATAAACTGTTGAATTTGAAGATAAAATAGCATTTTCGTCTGCTACTATATCAAGAGTTAATATTTTATGTCCGTTAGAAAAAACATCGGTATAACCGATTTTGTCCCCTTTGTTAATACCCGCATAAACAAATTTAGGTAAATATGTTATATATTCAAGCTTATCTTCACCACTTAAACCAATTACGGCGGATTGTGAAGATATTTTGATTACATCGTCTTTCGAACCAATACATTTAATACTTGAAGGGCAAGAGTAATCGGTTGAAACAGAACGGGAATTTTCAAAGCCGAAATCAAGCATAATTTTGTGGTCGTTCCAATCGTTTCGGTCATTAAGAGTTACCGCTATAATCAGTGTACCGTTTCGCTCTGCGGCAGATACAAGGCACCTGCCCGCAGTACTTGTATAGCCCGTTTTTACACCGATAGCACCGTCATAAATTTTAAGCATCTTATTATGGTTGCTCAAATAATGATTTTCTCCACCGTAGTTTAGTGTAATAGATTTTGTTGAGGCTACCTGCTTGAATACTTTGTTTTCTAAAGCGTATGATGCTAAAAGTGCCAAATCGTGTGCTGTTGTATAGTGTCCGTCCGCATCAAGACCTGACGGGGTTACAAAATGAGTGCTTTTAAGACCCAAAGCCGACGCTTTCTTATTCATAACTTCGGCGAATTTTTCAACAGTACCGCATAATGTGGTAGCAACAGTATTGGCAGCATCATTACCCGAGCACAGTAAAATTCCGTACAACAAATCATTGTATGTTACGGTATCTCCGGCTCTAAGTCCCATAGATGAGCCTTCAACCGCAACCATTGGCGCAGTAACCGTAACCTTTGTATCAAGTGCGTTTTGCTCTGCTAAAATAAGAGCCGTCATAATTTTTGTTGTACTTGCCATCGGTAGCTTTTTATCTATATTTTTTGAATATATTATACTGCGCGTTGTGCCGTTAATCACAATCGCCGCCTTTGCTGAGTTTTCCAATGCATTTACCGAAAATCCACAGCAAAATAGTGAAATAGTAACTATAAAAATTATAAGCTTTTTCAAAAAACCACATCCCAACATTACTGTTAAATAATATTGGGAACGGTGGTAAACTATAACTGTATTTCTTCGTTCTTTTCTTTAGAAAACAGTTTTTTAACCTTTTCAATAAGCTCGGGCGCTAATGCTACAGCCTTATCAATTGCGGTAGATTCATTATTTATGGGCAGCATTTTAACATTATCACCATTAATCACAATAAAAGCAATAGGATTAATAGACACACCTGCGCCGCCACCGCCGCCAAACAATGGTGAGTTTCCGTTTTTACACTGAAAATCCGAGCCACCTGTTGCCATACCAAAGGATACCTTTGATACGGGTATCATAGTAACATTTCCCGAAACAATCGGTGTACCGATAATTGTATCGGCGTCAACAATCGCCCGTAATTTTTCCATTGTGGTGTCCATTATGCTTTTAATGCTGTTTTCTCCCATGATAACACATCCCTTTTATTAATAAATTTAATGAGTAATTTAATTGCAATAATTAGTAGGTATAAGACTTTCATCTTCGCAGAAAAGCTTAAATAAAAACAACCTTTTTTAGTGTCATAATTTTCTTTTATAGAAATTTCTTTAATATCAAAATCTATGCTTGAATGTAAAAAACCGGTAAGTGAATATACTGCTGCCGAAACTGCTCCGTAAGATATAGCGGTGGTGGCTGCATCAACTTCAGCGACTGTTATACGGCAAATAAAATTTCTAATTTTGATTTTTGAAAAGAAATACTCAATTTCGGAAAATATTATTTTAATTATGGAAACTAACTGACATATAGCCGCACTGTAGCCCTTATTATTGACTAATCTCTTGAAATAACCTAAATTTACAGAGTCATCAGATTTCGGATTTTTTTGTTTTAGCGTCTTTTTAGATGATGACGATAATATTCTGATAAAACCAAATTTGAGCATATAATCGAAATTTTCGTCAATAAATACATAAAAATTAATGTCAGTAGCCAAAAGTATTGAAAAAAGAACAATTAAAACGGCCAATATATAAAGAATAATCATAGATTACACCATTACTAATATTAAACAAAATTTAAAATTTATTCTGTCTGCTCATCAACATTTACCGATAGTTGTTCAGCTACATCAGGCAATGCTTCGTTTTCTTCCCTTGGAATTTGCGGCAACTCGCTTAAATCACTGATAGAGAAGCATCTTAAAAAGTTCTTGGTGGTTGAATATAAAAGCGGTCTACCGGGCAGCTCCAACCTGCCTACTTCTTCAATTAATTCCTTTTCAATTAGTGTCATCATAACACCCGAGCAGTCAACACCGCGCACCTGCTCAATAAAGGCACGGGTTACCGGTTGATTATATGCAATAACCGCTAAAACCTCCAAAGCGGCTTGAGACAACGGAGTTTTTCTCTTAATGTCAAACGCTTTTTTAATATGTACAGCATATTGCTTTTTAGTACAAATCTGAAAGGTGTTTTCGAGTGCTACTATTTCAAGACCTGTTTTTGTATACTTGTCCGATAAAGCCTTTACAGCCGACTGAATTGTATCGGGCTCAACATCAAAGGTCTGACAAAGCCTTTGTATGCTTACAGGCTCACCACTGGCAAATAATACAGCCTCAATACCGTTAATTAATTCATTAATATCCAATTATTTTCTCTCCTTAATTATCTTGATTTCCGCATCATTTCCGTCGCCCTTAATATGTACGCGGTTTGCCTTGCAAAGCTCTAACACTGCAAGAAATGTTGCAACAAGCTCGGAACGGCTTTTGGCGCTATTATAAAGCTTTGCTAATCTTTGCGGACCTTTGGTAATTAAATTTCGCATAACAAAAACAATCTTTGTTGATACAGATACAATCTTTTTAGCAACAATTTTTGCAAAAGCGTCTGTGTTGGGCGGCAGGCGTCTCTGTCCTCTACCCACAGCCGAAATATATGCATCAAAAAGTACTTCTTTTGGGTGAACAAGCTCATATGTTTTAGGTAGCTCGACCTTTGAAGGTGCTTTTATAAACTTGTCAAATCCATCGGTTTGTTTTGATAAAAGCTCGGCGATTTTTCGACAGGTCTGATATTCAATAAGCTCACCGACAAATTCATCCTTAAGCTGCTCGTACTCGTCGTGCTTTGGAAGAAGCTTTACTGTTTTTAAGTAAATAAGGCGGGATGCCATTTCTAAAAACTCACTTGCAACATCTGCGGTATCTTGCTGCATAGCTTCAATTTGCTGAAGATACTGGTCAATAAGTACCGTTAACTGTATGTCGTAAATATCTAATTTGTTTTTTGCTATAAGCTGAAGCAATAAATCAAGCGGACCTTCAAAGCCTTCCAGCTTATAAGAAAAATTCGTTTCCATTAAAATTCCCCTACTCTTAGATAAATAAAGAAAAGATAGTGTTTAACAGAGTTAACATTCCGTTAAAGATATAGTTCGATAGTATAGAAAGCGGTCGGGACAAAATTCCTGTATAAAGTAACACAAAAACAACAATGATTAAAATTCTTTCATATTGCATTATTTTATAGTAGATTCTATTAGGTAATATTGCTGTAAGAACACGAGAGCCGTCAAGCGGCGGAATGGGTAACAAATTAAATACCGCAAGAGCGATGTTTATATCAGCAATATAAAAAAACACAAGCGCAATATATGGCAGCGCAATAAAATCGACCACTGTGTAAACCGAGTATAAAATAAAATACACAATTAGTGAAATAAATGCCAAAATAATATTCGCGATAGGTCCTGCGACTGCGGTAATAGCCATATCACGCTTTGGGTTATTAAACGACCTTGTATTAACAGGAACAGGTTTTGCCCAGCCGAAACCGAAAAGCAGTATGAAAGCGGCGCCGATATAATCGATATGGGCAAAGGGATTGAGTGTCAATCTGCCACTGTATCTTGCAGTATGGTCGCCCAACTTGTCCGAAGCGAAAGCGTGGGCAAATTCGTGTATAGGAAGTGTTAAAAAAATTACAATAAGACTTGAAAGAGTATAAATAAGAAACTCAATCAAACCTATATTGCCGTTAATCGCATCAATCAACAAGACATACCACTCCAATCTAATTAAATATTATATATCATTTTAATTAAAAATACAAGAAAAAGCTTGTGTTATTTACACAAGCTTTAATAAAAGTTCAAATAATTGTTATTAACAAAGCCAGTAAGGCCGTTATAGCTCACGGAACTCCATTCTCCGTTGTTTGAAAAAACTGTAACTGTGGCGCCGTTAGGTATTTTACCGATAATTTGCGAATTAAGACTTGGCATATTGCGAAGATTTAGATTTCTACCCGATGTTACAACTACGGCATTGCTTGTGCCGCCAGGCATCATAAACGGTATATCGAAATAATCTGCAAGGGACACTACAACATTTCTTGCAATTTCATCGATATTATTTCTAATCCAATCAGCATCTTCGCTGTTGTCGTGATATGCAAATTCAATAAGTACACTCGGCGCGCGGGTTCGCCTTACTTCACCTAAAGTTGTGGTTGGAATTGCACGAACACGATTTGGAAGCGGGTAAATCAGTTTAAGATTATTAGCAATTATATCAGCCAGTCGCTTACCGTTAGCGCTTCCCGGGTAATAATACACTTCGCTTCCCCTGTTCTGTCCCGCATTCTGTGGCGGGGATGCATTTGAATGTAGAGCTAAATGCACATCATAATTACCCATATTTGATTCTCTGATTGATGATGCCGCAGTCATATCAGGTGTATTTCTTGAATATGAAATTCCCGTTGCATCAAGATAAGGAATCATAGCATCCGCAATTAAATTCATATAATATTCTTCGTTGCCGCCGCCTACATACGGATTAAACTCCTGGGTTGACGGGCTTAAATAAATTTTAGGCATAAATAAACACTCCCTAATTTACAGTATATGTATTAGGGAGTGTTCTGTTAAACGGTTTTATTTAATTTATGATTTAAAATTTCCTTTTTTACAACCGATACAAACCAACAGTAAAGTGCTTCGCCGAGCTCCTGATATATAGGGTCGCCGTCGTGTGAACAGAGCATTGCAAAGGTCTGCCCCATTCTTCGGTCAATTTCGGTCTTTCTGCGGTATGCCAGATAATAAAAGGAAAAAGCACCGGTGTCACTACAGGTATTATAGGTATCAATCGCATCCTTTTTAAGTGTATCAAGAAAGCTTTTTTCCGCAATACCAGATACGGTATCGTTAATACAATATTCATCTAAGGTTACCGTTACGGTAAATGATAACAGCAGCTGCCTTTGGGTGAGCATCTGTGAATCGGTATTATCGTCGGCAAAAACAGTATCTACATTCTTTAAAAAGGTTTTTGCAATTGAAATACCTAACTGCTTTGCAGATTTTTTCTGTTCAGCAGTAAGTAATCTGTCGTCAGTATCACTTTTATTTTTGTTAATGGATTGTGACGGTTTATTACCCGCAATTTTGATATCGCTATCGTCAAACACGCTTAATCCCCCTTATCTTGTTTATATTTTTTTAATGCATTTGCTAACTGTGCAGGACAGGAGGTTTGCTTAAAGCCGCATTTAATATTTTCAAGCTTTTTAATTACATCGTCAATATTCATACCAACAACAAGGTTAGAAATACCCTTTAAATTACCATTGCAACCGCCTGTAAACGCTACATTCTCAATAATACCGTTATCGTCAATATTAATTTCAATGCTTCTTGAACAAACGCCTGACGGTGTATAGTTAAATTTCATTTTTTGAACTCCTTGAAAAATTTGCTTCTTTAAATAACTTCTCTGTAAAAATACTTACCTGCTCGAAGGTGTTTCTGAAATAACACTCACCCTTAGGATGAGTACAGGGTGTTGAGCTTTTTTGACAGCTGCTAAAGGTAATTGGACCGGATATCAGCACAATTACATCATAAAGAGTTATATCTTTGGGCTCTTTAGCCAGAACAAAACCACCCTTGGCGCCTTTGTAGGATTTTACAATATCGCCCTTAGACAGTTTATGCAAAATCTTTAAGGTATATCTCGGTGTAACACCTGTTTTTTCAGAAATACTGCCTGCATCCATTTTTTCGCCTGTATCAGCAAGACACGCAACTATGCGGATTGCATAATCGGTTTCACAGTTTAAAAGCATATATTTACCTATCCTTAAATTTATTACTGCGAACAGGATGACGCAATTTTCTTAAAGCCTTAGCTTCAATCTGTCTGATACGCTCTCTTGTAACATTAAACTCCATACCAACTTCTTCGAGAGTATGGCATCTGCCATCGTGTAAGCCAAAGCGTAAACGAATTACTGCTTCTTCGCGCGGTGTTAATGTTTTTAAAACACTGTCGATATCTTCGTTGGTAATGGTTTTTAAAGCGGCATCATCAGGTGCTAATGCATCGTCATCGCGTATAAAGTCCATAAGTCTACTATCTTCTTCGGGGCCGATTGGGGTTTCCATAGAAACTGGCTCTTGAGCAACGCGCATTATTTCGCGTACACGCTCAACCGATAAATTCATTTTTTCGGCAATCAGCTCTTCGCTTGGTTCATAGCCGTTTTCGTGAAGCAACTGACTTTGAATTTTTTTGAGTCTGTTAATAGTTTCTACCATATGAACGGGAATTCGGATTGTTCTGGCTTGGTCAGCTATAGCACGGGTAATCGCCTGTCTAATCCACCAGGTAGCATAGGTTGAAAACTTAAAACCTTTTGTATGGTCAAACTTATCAACTGCTTTAATTAAGCCCACATTCCCTTCCTGAATTAAATCAAGGAAATACATTCCCCTGCCAACATATTTTTTCGCTATACTTACAACAAGTCTTAAGTTGGCTTCAGTAAGTCTTTGCTTTGCCGATTCGTCACCGTTACTGAGCTTAATAGCAAGCTCAATTTCTTCCTCCGATGATAAAAGCGGAACGCGACCGATTTCTCTTAAATAAACCTTTACAGGATCATCAAGGGCAACAAGGTCAATATTAACATCTTCATCTAATTCATCAATATTAATTTCTTCAAGTTTTAATTCATCGTCGGTCGGCTCACCGTCAAGTTCTAATAGCGGCGGTTCGGCAAAAAGCTCATCAATATCTTCGGGGGCATTTTCAAGGTCATCTAAAGAATCCCCCTTAGATTCGTTTTCTTCAAACTCGCTGATATCTTTTAAATTAATGCTTTCGTTTTTTTCTAATTCCTTTTTCATTCCCTATTCTCCCTTTTTAATGTTTATTATATCTTTGATTTTCTTCTGCCAATCCTCAACCGAAGAGTCATCGGAATTCCCCAATGTCCGAATTTTACTCTCGTTCAGAATGACATTAATACAGTCAAACAAAATATCTTCTGCGTTTTCCATTCCGTTCTGAAGGGAAACTATATAGCCAAGCTCCGACGGTGAAAACTTATCGCCCAAAAAAGAAATATCAATGGTCTTATTATCAATTAAAATCTCCGCAAATTCAGCATATATTCGTTTATTCAGCGCAGATACCATATCGTCGGGCTTTAACCTTTCGTAAGCGACTTCAAACAAATCGGGATGCTGTAATAAAACCGATAAAAAGGTTTCTTCTGCAGAAACTATTTTTGGCATAAGCCGTTTTTCAGGATTAACCTCATTTCGAGTAAACTTTGGTGTAACTATATCGTTAATTTCTTTTTTTACTCGTTGCTTGGTTTTGTTACTGCGTATTTCCTTGATTTTAGCGGCCAGCGCAGTCTTTGAAACGCCGTATTTTTGCGAAAGCTTACTCTCATATAAATCAACTGTTAGCGCATCATCAACATTAGCTAAAACTTCAGCCGCCTTTATAAGATACTTAAGTCTGCCGTCATCTGAGTTCATATCGATACCTTCTGCGGCACGAAGCAAACGGTATTCAATATCACTAACCGCGCCGTCAAGCAACATTCTGAAACGGGCTGCCCCGTTCTTTTTAATAAACTCATCAGGGTCCTTACATTCAGGTAAAACCAAAACCCGTATCGGAATACCTAAATCCTTCATGGTTTCAAGAGCACGCATAACTGCTTTTTGACCTGCAGCATCAGCATCCAGAGTTACTACAATCTCTTTAGTATATCGGCTAAGTAGTTTTGCCTGTTCAACAGTAAAAGCCGTACCAAGCGGTGCTACAGTATTAGTGAAGCCCGCCTGCTGCAAAGATACAACATCCATATTGCCTTCTACTAAAATTATGCGTTCACTACAGTCGTTTTTAGCGAAATTAATACCGAAAAGGTTTTGTCCTTTTTTATAAACCACCGTATCGGTTGAGTTGATAAACTTAGCCGCTTTTTCATCATTTGGATTTTTTCTTCCGCTAAAGGCGATAACATTTCCCCTTAAATTGATTATTGGAAACATTACGCGATTTCTGAAGCGGTCATAAAATTTCCCGGAGTTACTTTTGGAAATAACATTAGCCTGTAGCATATCAGCTTCCGAAAATCCTAAGCTTTTAAGATGATGAAGTAACAAATCCCAGTCATCAGGTGCGGCACCGAGTCCGAAATGCTTTATGGTTTTAAGGGTTAACCCCCGACCTAATAAATAATCAAGCGCCCATTTGCCGCCCGCAGACATTAAATAATTATGAAAAAATCTGGCTGACTCCTTGTTAATATTAAGTACTGTCTGACGGAGCCTTTGCATTGAGTCATCATAGCCGTCATCTGGTAAAGCAACACCTGAACGGTCAGCTAAAAGCTTAACGGCTTCAATATAATCAAGGTTTTCTATTAGTTTAGTAAATGTAAAAATGTCACCGCCGACACCGCAACCAAAACAATAAAACGAGCCGTTATCGGGGTAAAGAGTAAAGGAAGGAGTTTTTTCATTATGAAAGGGACAAAGACCAATTAAATTTTTTCCCCTTCTTTTTAAATTAACATAAGGAGATATAACTGTTTCTATATCATTACGGTATTTAATTTCCGATAGAATTTCTTCCGGTATAGCCATGTTAAAACCTCCTTAATAATTAATAATTCCAAGCTTTCGGTATGTAAATATCGCTATAGGTCATAGTTGCAAAATGGTCGGTCATACCTGCAATATAGTCAACCACTGCCCTTTCTACACCTTCATTTTCTATTATCTTTTTATATTCAAACGCTAATTTTTCGGGGTGTGAGATATAATAGTCATATAGCCCCTTAATTATACCGTATACCTTGCTTTCTTCACCCTTGGCTTTAGGATTTCGGTATACGCTTTCAAAAAGATATTCGTGTAAAATATCATAAAATTTATTTGTGTTTTCGTCCAAAGTGATAAAATCGACACTATTATTTACAACGGATGTAACAAGTGTATTAATTCGTTCGCTCTTGGTATTCCCCAGTGCTTTAACAACATCGACGGGAATATCACTTCCCGAAATAATACCACCGCGTATAGCGTCATCGATATCGTGATTTATATAAGCAATTCGGTCGGAAACGCGGACAACCTGACCTTCAAGGGTTGATGCCCATTTACCCTTTGTGTGACAGAGAATTCCGTCAAGAACTTCCGAAGTAAGATTAAGACCTTCCCCCGATTTTTCTAACACCCTACATACCCTGACGCTTTGTGCATAATGTGTGAATTCAAAGGAAGCCAATTCATTAAGTGCGCGCTCACCTGCATGTCCAAACGGAGTATGTCCTAAGTCATGACCAAGAGCTATAGCTTCAGTCAGGTCTTCGTTAAGGCGCAAGGCTCTCGCAATAGTGCGCGCGATTTGCGCCACTTCTAAAGTATGGGTAAGCCTTGTCCTGTAATGGTCAGACTCCGGTGACAAAAACACTTGGGTTTTGTGCTTTAATCTTCTAAAAGCTTTTGAGTGAATTATACGGTCGCGGTCGCGCTGAAAATCGGTACGAAGCTCGCACTTTTCTTCAAATTTTTCACGACCCTTTGCATTACAGCTTAAGGTGGCTTTATCGGACAAAAGTATTTTTTCCCGTTGTTCAAATTCTTCCCTAAAATTTGCCATATTTCCTCCGAAAAAATGTTCTATATTATTATATTCGTTAAAAAATGCCAAAAACCTTTATTTTTTAAAATATTTTTTTAAAAGGGGCAAAAAATTTGTCATTTGGGGAAATTTTCACTCTACCGTTAAGTGAATTTATAAGTTTTGCGGTAAAATCTTTGAAAAATTCTTCTTCAATATTAGCAGTAATAATAACACTTGTTTGAAAATCGGTTGCGGTGATTTCTGCCGAAAAATCTTCTAAAATGCTCTTTACAGTATCGAACTGATTATAATCACATTCTATATTTGCAGAAACACACTCTCGCATTTCGTAAATTTGGGAACATTTTACGACATTGGCCGCGGCGGAAGAATATGCACGGACCAAACCACCCGTGCCAAGTAAAATGCCGCCAAAATATCTTGTCACAACTATAACCGTATTTTTTAGATTATTACCTACAATAACATCTAATACGGGTTTACCCGCTGTACCGTGCGGTTCGCTATCATCGGAATATCGTGCAATATTACTTTTATCAATCGTGAAAGCGTAAACATTATGTCGTGCATCCCAATATTTTGATTTAATGTTGCTTATAAATTCAAAGGCTTCTTCTTCGCTTTCAACATGAGCTATTGTTGCAATAAACCGCGAACGCTTTTCTGTGATTTCGGCGCTTTCGGTCTTTAAAACGGTAGAAAAAAGTTCCATACTTATCCCCACGCTTTCTTTTTTAATAAAAGAAAACCGTAACCAAAAGCGGTTACGGTATACTTTGAAAATAAATTACTTATCCAAGCCAAAACGTTTCTTAAATCTGTCAACGCGTCCGCCTGTATCAACTAATTTCTGTCTTCCTGTGAAGAACGGATGACATTTTGAGCAGATATCCAAATGAATATCCTTCTTTGTTGAGCTTGTTTCAAATTCAGCTCCGCAAGCACACTTAATTACAGTCTTTTCATACTGTGGATGAATACCTTGTTTCATGGTGACACCCCTTTCAATAATTCGATAACATAGTTATGATACCATAAGTTATTAGAAATTGCAAGTAAAATTTACTGTTTTGAAAGAATTTTTTTAATATATTGATAAATTTCTACCGATTTAAAGCGAATTTGGTAATTCTGTGGGTTGTCAGCAATCTCTGCGCTGCTGTTCTCAACACAGTCTGTTAAGCTTGCATCTGTAGCCGCAGGCAAGCAGAGAGCCGGAAACATAACACACCACCAGTTTTTTCCCTTCGCCTTACCTATTTTAATTATCAGTGCATCATAAACACCCGCAGGCAGTGTAAAATCATCGTAAACTCTTGTATTGAAATATGATTTATCAACTGTGGCGGTAACATTATAGTCATAGCCATTATCTTTAATTACTTTCATTGCGATATCGGTAAATGCTTCAGTGCTTTTTTCAGCAAAGCTAATTGCCTGTTCGAGATTTGTGCATTTATCAAATTCAGCTATATCGGAATTAATAATAGCATCGCGGACCGCTAATTTTAATTTCTGGTCTTCTTCACTATCGGAATTAGCTAAAATATGCAGTCTTAAAATGTTGTTTCGTAAATCATCACATTTAGCTTCAAAGCCAACCGCTTCAATTGAGACTGTCAAAATTAGTGCTATTAAAAAAGCAATAGTTAAATTTTTAATATTGATTTTTTCCATAAAAAACACTCCTATCAAATAATTACAAGGTAAATATTGACAGAAGTGTTTAAAATTATTCAAAAATTATTGCGTCGTTAGTAGGCTTAGTCAGAAAAGCCTGATAACCATTATTAATAAGAGATTTTGCGCAATTATTAGCGGATTCCTTATTACAGAATACCGCAAAGTAAGTCGGCCCACTTCCGCTTAAAGAAAGAGCTAAAGGATTAAATTTATCGGTAATTCCTTTAATTTCAGTATTGTCCCATGCAATTGAGAATGAATTGCCCAGTAAACTCATCACAGTATTAATATTGTTATTTTCAATTGCCGAAACAATATCGGAAGTATTAACATAAATGTTATCTTGGCAGTTATCGATTAAGGAATACATATATTGGGTGGATTTCTTTTCTTCTTTTTTCGCAAGAACAATATAACAATCAGGCAAGGGTGAAATAGGTGTACAAATCTCCCCTATTCCGCTAACAAGCACTGTGCCACCATACAGAAAATATGGAACATCCGCACCAATTTTCAGTGCTAGTTCAGTCATTTTTTTCATATTAAGCGGATTACCAAAGAGTTTGTTAAGCCCTAAAATAACCGCCGCAGCATCAGCGCTTCCGCCACCAAGACCGGCTGAGAGCGGTATATTCTTTTGAATATTTATATTAACACCTTTTTGAGAATTAATCTCGTTTAAGTAAATCTCTGCCGCTCTATATGCAATATCATTTTTGTTGCCCAAATCTGTGTTGCTTGAAATAACCGAAATTTCTTTATCGGTGAGAGTAATGGAGATTTCATCAAATAAATCTACCGACTGCATAACAGTTTCAAGCAAATGGTAACCGTCTTCTCTGACACCAACAATATCAAGACTTAAATTAATCTTTGCTGCGGCTTTAATTTTGAGCATATTACACATTTCCTTTAATTTTCTTTAAAAAAGCTTCAATACGGTGTAATGCTTCGGTAATATGTGATACCGAATAGCAGTAAGAGGCTCTTACAAAACCTTCGCCACCACGACCGAAAGCAGTACCTGGTACTATAGCAACACGCTCTGATAAAAGTAACTGCTCACAAAACTCTTCGCTTGTCATTCCTGTGCTCTGAATTGACGGGAAGGCATAAAAAGCGCCTTTGGGCTCACGACAGCTAAGACCTAAATCATTAAAGCCCTTAACTATCATTCTACGGCGTGTATCATATTCTTCAAGCATTGCTTCTACCGAATCATCACTGTTTTTTAACGCTTCAATGGCGGCAAACTGTGATGTTGTCGGTGCACACATAATTGCATACTGATGTATCTTGGTTATCTGCTTAATAATTTCTTTAGGACCGCAAGCAAATCCAAGACGCCACCCTGTCATAGAGAACGCCTTAGAAAAGCCGTTAACAACAACTGTGCGTTCTTTCATACCGGGAATTGAAGCAATTGAAACATGTCTTTCATTACAAAAAGTAAGTTCAGAATATATTTCATCCGACAAAACTAAGATATTTGTGTCTTTAAGTACCGTAGCAATTTCTTCAAGGTCGTGTTTTTCCATTACGGCACCCGTGGGATTGCATGGGTACGGTAAAATTAAAACCTTGGTTTTAGCGGTGATTAATTTCTTTAATTCGTTCGCAGTAACCTTAAATTCGTTTTCTGCTTTAGTTTCAAGAATTACGGGTACTCCACCAACCAATCGAGTTATAGGCTCATAGCAAACATAACTCGGTTGCGGAATAATTACTTCATCGCCGACAGATACCACAGTGCGAATAAACATATCAATTGCCTCGCTGCCGCCGACAGTTACAAGTATGTCGGTATCACCATCGTATGTCAATGAATATTTTCTTTGCATATAATGCGAAATTTCGTGTCTTAAGGCATCCATACCTTTATTTGATGTGTAACGCGTTTTACTTTGTTCGAGCGAACGAATGCCCGCATTTCGAATATTCCAAGGTGTTGGAAAATCTGGCTCACCCACACCGAGTGATATTACATCTTCCATTTTTTCGGCAACATCAAAAAACTTTCTGATGCCTGACGGTTTTATGTCAAGGACGGTGGGATTAATTAAAGAATTATAATCTATCACAGTGACAGTGTCCCCCTGTCGTCAGTTGAACTGTCACAGAGCTCTACATCCATTTCCTTATATCTTCTTAAAACAAAATGTGTAGCGGTAGAAATAACCGAATCCATGGTTGAAAGTTCTTTGGCAACAAACATTGCAACCTGCTGGAATGTTTTACCTTTTACAATTACACAAAGGTCATAACCGCCCGACATTAAGTAGACAGATTCAACTTCATTATATTTCATAATTCGTTCAGCAATTTCTTCAAAGCCCAAGGATGCCTTTGGGGTCACCTTAAGTTCAATTAAAGCCGACACATAAGCGGTGTCTAATTTCTCCCAGTCAATGACAGCCTTATAACCGCGAATAAGACCTGCCTGCTCCATTCTTTTAATTTCTTCACAGACGGTGTCTTCCGAGAAGCCGGTCATTATTGCCAGTTCCGCAACCGTATATCTTGCATTTTTATTAAGTAAGTTCAGGATTTTTTTATTCATAAAATTCACCTTCATTTTCTCTTTTTAGATATAATAACACACTTTTTTAAAAAAATATAGTCTTTTTTATATTTACTTTATTTTTTGATTGTGTTATTATGTTAAAGATACAATAAATTAGGAGTGATAATATGAAAGCAGTAATAACGGTTGTTGGTAAAGATACAGTCGGTATACTCGCAAAGGTTTCTTCAAAATGCGCCGAATACAATGTCAATATTTCTGAGGTTTCGCAAACAGTATTAAATGGTATGTTCTGTATGATTATGATTGGGGAAGTTGATGCCTTAGTTGGTAGCTTTGGCGACTTTGCCGATACACTTTCCACATATGGCGAAAGTATGAATTTGAAAATAAGCGTTATGCACGAAGACATCTTTAACTCAATGCATAAAATATAGGTGATATAAATGATAGATACAAAAGATATTCTTGAAACCATTCGTATGATTGAAGATGAAAATCTTGATATACGAACAGTAACAATGGGTATTTCCCTACTTGATTGTATAAATCCAAATATTGATATTGCTTGCGAGAATGTTTATAACAAAATTGTCAGATGTGCCAAAAACTTAGTGCCAGTTTGTACCGAAATTGAGCGTGAGCTAGGTATTCCGATAATTAATAAAAGAATTTCGGTTACTCCTATTGCTATAATAGCTGCAGCTTGTAAAGAGTCCAACCCCGTTAAATTTGCTCTAACACTCGAAAAAGCAGCCCTTGAAGTAGGTGTTAACTTTATCGGCGGATACTCTGCACTTGTTGGAAAAGGTTTTTCTGCCGGCGACAAAGAACTTATCGAAAGTATTCCCGAAGCGCTTAGCCAAACAGAACATATTTGTTCATCGGTTAATATCGGCTCAACCAAAGCGGGTATTAATATGGATGCGGTTGCTCTTATGGGCAAAATCGTTAAAAAGACCGCAGAACTTACTGCTGACCGAAATTGTATAGGTGCAGCAAAACTTGTTGTTTTTTGTAATGCTCCCGAAGATAATCCGTTTATGGCGGGTGCTTTCCACGGTGTTGGCGAAGCCGATACTGTAATAAATGTTGGTGTATCGGGGCCCGGTGTTGTTCGCGCAGCACTTGCTAAATCCGAAGGTCTTGATTTAACAGGCGTTTCTGATTTAATAAAGCGTACCGCATTTAAGATTACACGCGTTGGTCAATTAGTTGCTCATTTGGCTTCAAGTCGACTTGGTGTGCAGTCGGGTATTGTTGATTTGTCCCTTGCACCCACCCCGGCAGTTGGCGACTCGGTAGCTCATATTTTAGAAGAAATCGGTCTCGATATGTGCGGTGCTTGTGGTACTACCGCGGCTCTTGCTATGCTTAATGATGCCGTTAAAAAAGGTGGAGTTATGGCATCATCCCGTGTTGGCGGCCTTTCAGGTGCATTTATTCCTGTTACTGAAGACGCAGGTATGATAGATGCCGCAAGATGTGGCGCTTTATGTATTGAAAAATTAGAAGCAATGACTGCCGTTTGCAGCGTTGGTCTTGATATGATTAATATACCGGGCGACACACCGCCCGAAGTTATCTCGGCAATTATTGCCGACGAAGCGGCTATCGGTATGATTAATTCAAAAACCACCGCGGTACGCGTAATTCCCGCAATTGGTAAGAACGTAGGCGATGAGCTATCGTTCGGTGGACTTTTGGGTAACGGGCCGGTTATGAAGGTTAACACCTATTCCCCTGCCAAGTTTATTAATCGCGGTGGTCAAATCCCCGCCCCAATTCAAAGTTTGAAAAACTAATATATAAAACAAAAAGCCGATGCGCATGCATCGGCTTTTTTATTTTAAAAATCAACTCGTATTCTACTTTTTCAATGAATATTTCATATTTGCCGTGGTTAACAGCTGTCTTCAATATATACCGGCTAATAGCATAAAGGTTATACCAATAACTACAAGTACTAAACTTATCTTTTGTGCCTTGCCGATTTTCTCGCCGAATAGAAATTTCCCAAGCAATGCCGTAAACAAAATCACAAACGCACTGATGAATGAAAATTGAATTGATGAATCCATCGTTTTGGCGCAGAGCAAAGAGAAAATGTCGCCCATCGAATGTATTACAGCATAACTGAATAAAAGAAAACCTAGATACAATACAAGTTTAAATGAAAGTTTTATTGTGGGCATATTATCGCGCTTTTTCTTTCTAGTAGCAAATATGAAAATCGCCAGAATTATTGCCGATAAAACCGTTCTTACAAGGGAACCTATCATTACAAATCCGTTTGAAGATACAGCATTTGCGGATAACTGATGAATTTTAGAAATTACAGCCGTCATTCCGTTACCGAAAAAAACAAATATACAAAGCATCGTAAATATTATCGGGTGCGCCGTAGTTTTACCTGAAACAATATCTTTCTTTGCGTTTTCAAAAGCAGTTGGAAACAGGGAAAAAATTAAAACAACAGTACCAACGCATTTCATTACCGTAATAGGTTCGTTATTAAAAACAACTCCATAAAAGAACGGTAATACCATGCCACCAAGTAATGAATATGTTGTAAGAATTGATAAATTGCCATAGTTCAATCCCAAAAAGAAGGCAAGACTAGAAATAATTCCTACCACTGCATAAATCATTGCGTACAAAAAAGCTTCTTCAGATACACTAAAGAAAACTTCTCGACCTGTGAAAACAGCGAATAAAACACAATAAAACACACCAAACAATGACGTCATCACACTGTTGACAAAACTGGCTCCCGCTGTTCCCCCACTTTTTAGGTGGTATAGTTTTGAAAAAATATATTGCACCGTGAACAAGAAACAAGCTAAGAACAAATATAAATATTCCATGGTTCTTTTATTTTTTACAAGGTCTTGAAGAACAAGGAAGTGTTGCACCTTCGCCCGTTACATAGTCAGGAAATGGTGTAAGGAAATCATCCTTAACTCTGTCGCGTTCTTCTTTATTTCTAAAATCAGGAATTAAATATTCCTTACCGTCATCCAATACACTACGCCAAGCCAAAATTCCTGCAGCGGCAAGAGTAGTAGAACGATAAACATCAAATAACGGCTTATCGCGACCGCTTAAGCAGTCAAGAATATGTCTGCAAAGATAATAATCGGCATTAGCATGACCTGATTTTTTAGTTTCTTCACTTGCATCATCAAATGCACAATCGTATGTTTTAGTGAGTTCTCTATCTTCAGGTTTAGCCCAATCAGCATATGTATAAATTGCTGTGTTCGGGTCTGTTCTGCCAGTTTCAATAACACCTTTTTCACAAATAATTCTATACCATTTTGATGTAGGCGCAAGACCCGCACAGGCAGTTGTTCTAAAGACCGCGCCATTATCCATTTCGGTTAAAATGATAGCGGCAATGTCACCAACATTCTTTTTGCCTACTAAATCGGGGGCAAATATTGTTCTTGCATTAACCTTTCTCGGCAATGTCCCCGTAATGCTCATAAGCGGTCCTAAATCGTGCATATTGTAATAAGTTCTCGGTAAAAACTTTCTCCAATGTTTCGGGTCATCCATTCCTGAAACATTGGGCTCAGTTGTATGAAAATACTCGCCCTCTGCATAAAGTACACGACCGAATGTGCCATCATTATATAATTTATTAAGCTCCATTGGACCGTAAAGATATGGACAGTTTGCCGCAAGCATATATAAAGCAGAACTATTTTCAACCTCTTCACAAAGCTCTACACATTCGCCAAGTGTAGGTGCTGCATTAGTTTCACTAATTACATTAATACCTTTTTTCAATGCAATTTTAGCATATTTAGCATGCTCGTGGAAGAAGTTACCAAGCACTACTGCGTCAAGACCGCAATCGATAAACTCATCAAAATTGTCAAAATATTTTACATCTGGTTTTTCTTTGAGTTCTTCTTTCATGTGTTCAATTCTATCAGGTCTGTTATCGCAAATCGCAACAATGTCGGCCTCTTCCTTAAAATCTCTGTTAAGAATTACGGCAAATGTGCCGCCGCGCCAACCGCCCATAACACCAATTCGGAACTTTTTCATAAATTTTTCTCCAATCAATAAAATGACGGATGATAAAGTTATCATCCGTCAAAATTATAACTAATTAAGTTTTTTAATACAAGACAAAAAACGACTAAATATAGACAAACTTTATTTATATGGTTTTGATGAGCAAGGTAATGTTATGCCGCCACCTTGTGCGTCGGGAAAAGGAGTTCTGCGGTCGTTTCTGAATTTTTCGCGTTCCGCCTTGTTAGAAAAATCGGGGATTAAATACTGCTTTCCGTCATCAAGAACACTGTACCACCCTAAAATTGCAGTAGCCGACAGAGCAACTGACCTATATACATTAAAGAAAGGTTCGATTTTTCCATTAATATAATCAAGAAAAACACCGCACAAGACATTATCTGAGTTACCATGCCCCGAGTTTCTAACTTCGACAGGTATGTCTTCGGGACAAGCATCATATATTTTAAATTGCTCTTCACCTTCGGGCATTATCCACGGATTATATTCACAGATAATCTGATTAATATCGCGTCTGCCTGTCTCAATAGTACCATTCTCACATACAATTCTGAACCATTTATGCATTGGCGATAATGCTGCACAAGCAGTAGTTCTGAAAACGGCGCCATTGTCCATTTCGGTTAAAATCACTGCCGCAACATCGCCCGACTTTTTTGTCATATGCGCTGTGATATCAGGTGCAAATATCGTTTTTGCATTAACCTTTTTAGGAATAGTACCGGTAATGCTCATAAGCGGACCTAAATCGTGCATATTATAATAGGTCCTTGGTAAATATTTTCTCCAGTGCATTGGGTCGACCGTTCCGGAAATTTCAATTGTAGGGTCAAACGGATGAAAATACTCGCCATCAGCATATAAAACGCGTCCAAGAGAACCTTGGTTGTATATTCTCTCCATTTCAAGAGTGCTATAAAAGTAAGCACAGTTGGCGCCCAGCATATATTTCGCTCCGCTTTTTTCTACAGCTTCACAAAGCTCAACACACTCGCCAAGCGTTGCTGCAGCAGTAGTTTCACTCATAACATGGATACCTTTATTTAATGCTTTTATTGCATATTTTGAGTGTTCGTGGAAGAAATTACAAAGAATAACTGCGTCCATACCACATTCAATAAATTCATCAAAATTATCATAAATTTTGACGGTATCGGGTAACTTTATATCATTAACAGCGTGTTCTATCGTATCTTTAGACGAATCGCAAAGTGCGACAATTTCCACTTCATCATTAAATTCATTTAAATAAATTTTTGCAAAGGAACCGCCACGCCAAGCGCCCAAAATACCTATTTTAATTTTTTTCATTTTAATCACCAAATTAAACAGAATGATATTCGTCTCTGTCGCGTCTGAATTCAGACGGGGTTATCTTCATATAATCAGAAAAAGCCCTGTTATAATTTCGCACACTGCCAAAACCGCATTCATATGCTATTTCGGTAATACTCTTATCGCTATATTTAAGCAATTCTAACGATTTTGTAAGACGAACATTAGAAATATAATTTGAAAAACCAATTCCAAGATGTGCTTTCAACATACGACTGATGCACTGTGCACTCATACCAAACCGATTTGCCAATACAGTTAACGAAAGTTGTTCAGCACAATTGTTTTCAATATACAATAAAATTTCGTTAATTATGCTGTAATTTTTCTTTTCGTTTGATTTGTTGGTATTCTGAATCTTCAAAAAAACCGCCAAAACCGCGTATATAAGCGCCTGTGCTTCGAGCTTGGTAAACTTGTCAGTAGAACACAAAAGACGCTCTTTGGCGTAATTAAAGGTAATTTCATCTATATTAAATATGGGATTTGCTATTTCGGTACTGCCAATAATATTATCGAAATGCTGAACTAATGATGGCTGAAATTTAATTACAATTGATTCCGAACCTTTTTCTGTTCTGTAAGAGTGTGTTTCATATGGAATTAAAAAAGCGGCTTCCTTCTCGCCTATATTATAAACTTTATCGCCTATTGTGGCTTCAACGACACCACTTAATACAATAATAATCTCGGCTTGGGTATGAAAAATCGGGTAACACTCAACATTAATATGGTGTTTTGCATTAAATAAATTTTCATTCATAGTGAAATTAGATGTATAGTTATTTATGCTGCGAGCTTGTACTTGTTTACTATAAGTAGGACAAACAGGATGTATTATCTTTTCCATTAACACACCTCCCTATTTTAAATCTTATAATCATTTTTACATATAAATTAAATTTTGTAAAGAAAAAAATAAAACAAAAGTGGACAAAATCTTTTCTGTTTGGTAATCCCCGATAATTTATTTACAAAATAATATTGTTATGATATACATTTTAATAGTTAATAAAAAATTTTATTTTGGTGTTATAAAATATGGGAAAATTTATTTTACATTCGAATTATGCGCCTACGGGCGATCAGCCTGAAGCTATAAATAAGCTTACAGATGGCGTTAATAATGGGTTTAAAGAGCAAACCTTACTCGGTGTTACGGGTAGTGGTAAAACCTTTACCATGGCCAATATAATAGCAAATGTTAACCGTCCTACATTGGTTCTCGCTCACAATAAAACTCTTGCCGCACAGTTGTGCAGTGAATTCAAAGAATTCTTCCCTGAGAATGCGGTGGAATATTTTGTATCTTACTATGATTACTATCAACCCGAGGCATATATACCGGGGACTGACACCTACATTGAGAAAGACTCGGCAATTAATGATGAAATAGATAAACTTCGTCACAGTGCTACCTGTGCTTTGTCAGAGCGCAGAGATGTAATTATTGTAGCTTCGGTTTCGTGTATATATTCTTTAGGTAACCCTATTGATTACAGAAATATGGTAATTTCGTTGCGTTCGGGTATGGAAAAAAGCCGAGATGACTTTATTGCAAAGCTTGTTGATTTACAGTACGAACGAAATGATGTTAACTTTGTTCGCAACAAATTCCGCGTTCGCGGGGATGTTGTTGAGGTCTACCCTGCTTATTCTTACGGTAACGCCATAAGAATCGAATTTTTCGGCGATGAAGTTGTCCGAATTTGTGAAATTAATACCTTGACGGGCGAAGTTAAGGCATTACTTTCTCATGTTGCTATATACCCCGCGTCTCACTACATTGTACCGCAAGATAAAATGGTGGACGCCCTTAAAAATCTTGAAGAAGAAATGGAAGAGCGCGTTCGATTCTTCACTGAAAATTCAAAGCTGATTGAAGCACAGAGAATTAGACAAAGAACAGAATATGATATAGAAATGCTAAGAGAAATAGGCACCTGTAAAGGTGTGGAAAACTATTCGCGTGTACTCTCAGGCAGACCGAAAGGCAGTGTCCCCTTTACATTGCTTGACTATTTTCCCGATGATTTTTTACTGTTTGTTGATGAATCCCATGTAACACTACCGCAAGTACGCGGTATGTTTGGCGGCGACAGAGCAAGAAAAGAAAATCTTGTAGAATTCGGTTTCAGATTGCCATCGGCATTTGATAACCGTCCGCTTAATTTTGATGAGTTTTATAAACACATAAATCAAGCAATTTTTGTATCTGCAACGCCGGGTGAATTTGAAAAAGAAAAATCCGCCCAGATAGCCGAACAGGTTATTCGCCCCACAGGGCTACTTGACCCCAAGGTTACCGTAAAATCGAGTGATGGACAGATTGATGATTTAGTTTCTGAAATTAATATTCGTACCACCCGTAACGAGCGAGTTCTTGTAACTACGCTTACCAAAAAAATGGCAGAAGATTTAACCGAGTATTTAGAAAACCTTGATATAAAGGTCAGATATATGCATTATGATATTGATACAATTGAGCGAATGGAAATTATACGCGATTTAAGACTAGGTAAATTTGATGTACTTATCGGTATAAACCTATTACGAGAAGGCCTTGATATTCCCGAAGTATCGCTTGTAGCAATTTTAGATGCCGACAAGGAAGGCTTTTTACGAAGCGAAACTTCCCTTATTCAGACAATCGGTCGTGCTGCACGAAATGCTAACGGTGAAGTTATTATGTATGCTGACACCGTTACTCGCTCTATGGAAAACGCCATTACAGAAACACTCCGCCGCCGACAAATTCAGGATGAATATAATAAGAAAAACGGCATTACACCCAAGACAATTATTAAGGATGTTCGCGAGATAATTGAAATGTCAGCTAAACCCGTAACTGATGAAAACATTAAAAAGATGCCTAAAATTGAAAAAGAAAAACTTATTGCGCGACTCAGCGCCGAAATGCGCGAAGCCGCAAAAATGCTTGAGTTTGAACACGCGGCTTATTTAAGAGATAAAATTGCAGAACTAAAAAAATAAAAGGATGTACCATTACATCCTTTTATTTTTTCGATTTAATATGCAGTCAACCTATAAATCGGGCAACCAAGGTCCACAAACTTTTGCTCATACTCGGTTACAATATTGTCTTCTATATCGCTTTTATGTACATCTAGGCATACATCTTTTAACTTAAAGCCGTTAGATGTTAGTTGTTCTATTGAAAACTCATACAAACCGCGGTTGTCTGTTTTGAAATGTATTTCGGCTCCGTCGGTTAATAACTCTTTGTAAATATCTAAAAAAGGTTTTGCCGTGAGCCTATGATTAGCATATTTCTTTTTAGGAAACGGACAAGAAAAATTCAAATACAGTCTTTCTATTGAATTTTTTTGTAGATAACACCGTAAATATTCTGCAGAGCATTTAACAAAAACAAGGTTATTTATACCCTGTTGATTTGCCTTTTCACAAGCTGAAACAATTACGTTTGCCGTCTTTTCAACAGCAATATAGTTAATATCGGGATTTCTCTTGGCAATTTCGCAAGAAAACTGCCCTTTTCCGCAACCAATCTCAAGATGAACGGGATTGTTGTTACCAAAAATATCGGCATAATCAAAAACTTCATTCTCATTAATTTCCGCATTAAAATTACGGTCTTCGCGGTCAATAATAATAAGATTTTCCTGACACTTATCAAGTCGTTCTTCTAAATATTTTTTCTTTCGCATTCGCATAACAATCACCTGAGAACTAAATTAAATACCAATAGGTTTATCGGTATATAAGTCTTCTTTATATTCGGGTATTTCACTTAAATCAAGCGCCGGCGCAATATAATATAATACCTGATTCGTCATAGTTTCTGTACCGAGAGGCGTATAATAATGCACCGGGTCCGAATGTGCGCTTTCCGGCAAGGTTAATGATAATTCAAATAAATCATTAACTTCAAATCCATAAGACCTTACTATTTCTTCTGCGGTATCGTTATATTCTTTGATTTCTTCATTATATCTCTTGAAATCATCACTCATTTTTTCAGAAAGAACACTCGTTGAAGTAGCAAAAAAAACTTTGGCATTGGGGCACAGTTTTTTAATTCTTTTACAGATACGGTCAATATAATACCCGTAAACCTCGAGTGGGGTTTGCGGTTCTTCACCGAACAACCGCAAGCAATCCCAAAGACCTGCATTCCAATGAATAACGTTAATATCCTTTCCGTCAATATCCCCTAAATATTCATGGAAATATCTTAAAACATATGATGCAAAACGACAGTTATCCGACGGTGAAATTACATTAACTTTGTTTTCCAAAGTTTTTCTCACCGCTTTATCGTATCCCATTCTGATAGAATCGCCAATTAATAATAAGTTTTTCATTTTCATATTCCTTTTAATTTTAAACTAAATCTTCAGCGAAGATAAATTCAAAACCGTTATCCGACAAAATTTCACAAGCCTTTAAAAGTTTTTCGCCGTGATTTTCCTGGTAACCATAATAATTGCGATAGAAATATTGCTCATGACCACCTATTGTAGCGAATTCACAGTTGATCATTTTTTCATACTCATTTTCCATATCAGAAATATTACTAAGATTAATTACTACGCCGTGTGTAAGAAGTCTCTTAAAATGAACATTCAATTCCACGTCATAAACGGTTTTTAAATTACAATTTGTTTCTTTAAGCTGTTTTGTTGTCAAATGATTATAGGAGCAAATTGAATTTGAAATATCCTTATTAAGGCTAACTCTGGTAAAAATTTTGGTTTCCGGTTGTCTGTTCTGCAACAGCCTTGCCGAGTGACCGTACGGTAGCGATGACGGGTCGCCGTCGTATTCCCTAACGTCTCCGCCTGTACAGTTAATTAGCTTTATTCCATTATCAGCAAGTGCCTTACAACCTTCTTTGCTAATTGGTCTCCAATGTGAGCATACGGCAAGAGCAAAGTTTTTTTCATCAGCAAACCGTAATATCTCATTTTTAGTTAAATAAAAATCCTTTACCATATCTTCATAACTAACATTTACGAATGGGTAGTCAGGGAATTCCTGCAAGGCATGAAAGCCAAATTTTAACCAATCGGAATTAGCCTTAAATTCATCCTTGTATACATCAGTCATATCAGCAAGGGTAAATTCGTCCATACCGTAAAAATAGTCTGTACGGTAAAATACATTCATCTGAACCTTCATTCCGTATTCATCATGTGCTTCTTTTAAAACCTTCAAATAGAAATGGTCAAAAATCGACTCTGGTCTTTCTCTTGTAAGGTCACGAAACAACCAAATAACATCATCAAAATAAAAAAATGTTTTTTTATTCATTTTGTCTTCACCCCACGTTTGTGAATTTTTTTAAATTATATCATAATAAGACTGTATTCGCAATATTGTTAGTATTAAATTTTTTATTTACTTGACAATAAAAGGTTAAGTATATATAATAATATCTGTTGATTCGATACGAGTCACGCGGGGCGCGGCTGCCCCAAATAAACAATTTAATATGCGGGTATGGCGGAATCGGCAGACGCGCTAGATTCAGGTTCTAGTCGGGGCAACTCGGTACAGGTTCAAGTCCTGCTACCCGCACCAATTCCCAAGTCACACAAAATAGTACGACTTGGGAATTTTTTATTAAATAGACAAAAAATTAAGTAAAGGAGATATAGATGAAAAAGAAATTCAACCTTAAAACCCTTCTTACCCTTTTTGGGATTTTCTTTAAGATAGGCGCTTTCACCTTTGGCGGCGGCTATGCTATGATTCCGATTATTCAAAAGGAAGTAAGCGAAAAGAAAAAATGGGTTACCAATGAAGAAATATTAGATGTATTTGCTATTTCTGAATCAACTCCTGGTCCTATTGCTATTAATTCCGCAACCTTTATCGGTTATAAAATTTCTGGCTTCTGGGGCTCGTTTTTTGCAACACTCGGCGTTGTGCTGCCGTCCTTTATAATTATTTCAATAATTTCATTAGCTCTCGATAAGTTTCAAAACCTTAAGGCAGTACAGTATGCTTTCTTTGGTATTCGCGCAGGTGTCTTAGCTTTGATTGTAAAGGCATTTTGGAGTATGGCGAAGGTTTGTCCTAAGAAGACAATCTCGTATGTTTTGGCCGCATTATCATTTATTTTTGCAGCGATATTTAAAGTTGATGTGCTGATTATCATCATTGGTTGCGCAATAATCGGACTTGTTTCATCAATTGTAGCTGAAAGGAGATTAAATAAATGATTTTCTTGCAGTTATTCTTTGTTTTCTTTAAAATCGGGTTGTTTACAATTGGCGGCGGTTACGCTATGCTACCCCTGATTCAAGCCGAAATCGAAAGGCTCGGATGGATGAGCAGTACTGAGCTTGTAAATTTTATTGCCGTAAGCGAAAGCACACCTGGCCCTTTTGCGATAAATAGCGCAACCTATGTCGGCACTCAGTTAGGCGGTGTAATTGGCGCTATTTGTGCAACACTCGGCGTTGTTTTACCATCCTTCATTATTATTCTGATAATTGCCGCATTTTTTGAAAAATTCAAGGACAACAAGATTGTTGTTGGTTGTATGACAGGACTTAAACCCGCAGTTATCGGTTTAATTGGCTCGGCACTGTTTTCAATTGGTAAAACAGTTTTCTTTTATAGTGGCATTTCCCTTTCGGTATTCTCTACCCCACAGTTTTATATTTCACTTGCACTGTTTGTATTAATGACAGTTTTAGCTCTTAAAAAAGTACATCCGATTATTATAATTTGTATATCAGCAGTAATTGGAATTATATCGGGATTTATACTAAAGTTCTAAATACAAAAAACTCCTACATAAGTAGGAGTTTTTTAATACCTTAAATTGATAAGTCTTCAACAATAAGTGTGCGAACTGTGTCTTCGGCCTTCGGAGCGTTACGCTCTGCTAAGAATTTAGATGCAACCTGTGGGAAGAGTGCGTAGCTTAATACATCTTCTTCACACCTTGCAAGGTCGCCCGCTTCTTGTCTGTATTTTTCAAGCTCAGGTTCAAGCAGGTCTGCAGGACGGCAGGTAATAACCTTATCGTCGCCAATAGCCTTTTTGCGAACTTCTTCATTAACCTTACCGGGAACCTGACCGTATTCTCCGCGGAGAACACCCTTTGATTCCTTGGTAACCATTTTATATCTCTCACCAGCAAGAACATTAAATACTGCCTGTGTGCCCACAATCTGACTTGTAGGTGTTACAAGCGGTGGGTAACCAAAATCCTTGCGAACATTTGGTATTTCCGCTAAAACATCATAGTATTTATCTTCTGCATTGGCTTGTTTAAGCTGTGAAATAAGGTTAGAAAGCATACCACCCGGTACTTGATACAAAAGTGTCTTAACATCAACATTAAGCACCTTCGGGTCAAGAGTACCGTCGGCCTTCATTTTATTGGCTACATCGCGGAAATGTGCCGCAACATCGCTCAACTTATTAAGGTCAAGACCTGTGTCGCGTTCGGTTCCCTGCAATGTAGCAACAAGAGCCTCGGTAGACGGCTGTGCAGTACCATTTGCAAAGGGCGACAATGCAGTATCTACAATATCAACACCCGCTTGTACTGCCATTAAATAGGTCATATCACCGGTACCTGTTGTATTGTGTGTATGAAGATGAATCGGCACCTTAACATTTTCCTTGAGTTTTTTAACCAATGAGTAAGCATCATAAGGGAGTAAAAGGTTCGCCATATCTTTAATACAAATTACATCGGCGCCCATTTTTTCAAGCTTTACAGCAAGTTTTACAAAGTATTCTTCGTTGTGTACAGGGCTTACTGTATAACTGATAGCAGCTTCACAAATACCGCCGTATTTTTTACAAGATTTCATTGCTTGTTCCATATTTCTGGTGTCGTTAAGAGCATCAAAAATACGAATTACATCAATACCGTTTTCAATCGACTTTTTAACAAATGCATCAACAACATCATCTGCATAGTGCTTATAGCCAAGAAGGTTTTGACCACGAAGAAGCATTTGAAGTTTTGTGTTAGGCATATGTTTTTTAAGGGTGCGAAGTCTCTCCCACGGGTCTTCGTTTAAGAAGCGCATACAAGCGTCAAATGTAGCGCCACCCCAACACTCAAGCGACCAGTAGCCCATTTTATCAAGTTTTTCAAGAGCAGGTATCATATCTTCTATACGCATACGAGTAGCTGCTTGAGATTGATGGGCATCGCGCAAAATAGTGTCGGTTATATAAAGTTTTTTGTTTTCCATATTCTTTTCTCCTATTAACTAAACAATGCGATGAGAACACCAGCGGCAACCGCAGAACCAATAACACCAGCAACATTCGGGCCCATAGCGTGCATCAATAAGAAGTTAGAAGGATTAGCCTTCTGTCCTTCAGCTTGTGAAACACGGGCGGCCATCGGTACAGCAGAAACACCTGCAGAACCAATAAGCGGGTTGATTTTGTTCTTTGAAAGCAAGTTCATTACCTTTGCAAGTAATACGCCGCATGCGGTACCAAGACCGAAAGCAACTATACCCATTGCAAGTATTTTAAGTGTTTCCAAATTAAGGAAGTTTGCCGCGGTTGCAGTAGCACCAACCGAAATACCTAGGAAGATTGTAACGATATTCATAAGCTCGTTTTGTGCGGTCTTGCAAAGACGTTCAGCAACGCCAGACTCTTTCCAAAGGTTACCAAGCATCAAGCAACCAACAAGCGGGGTTGCAGACGGAACAAGAAGTGCTACGAAAATGGTAACAGCAATCGGGAAAATAATTTTCTCGGTGCGTGAAACCTGACGAAGCGGTTTCATAACTATTTCGCGCTCTTTTTTAGTTGTAAGCAAGCGCATAATAGGCGGTTGAATAACAGGAACCAACGCCATATATGAATATGCGGCAACGGCAATAGGACCAAGCAAATCAGGGAACAACTTAGATGTTGTATAAATTGCTGTAGGACCATCTGCACCACCTATAATACCGATAGAAGCAGCTGCTTCCTGTGGGAAACCAAGGAAGAAACAACCAATAAAGGTAACAAAAATACCAACCTGTGCTGCTGCACCAAGTAATAGTGATTTGGGATTAGAAATAAGCGGACCAAAGTCGGCCATAGCACCGATGCCTACAAATATAAGACACGGATACACACAGGTTTTAACGCCTATATATAAAATATCAAGTAAACCACCATCGGCTAAAATACGACCATAGTCATGATAAAACTCTGAGCCCTTGTCCATAAAAGCGTTCCAGAAATCAGCATGATACATTTCTGCACCAGGAAGATTTGTAAGTAACATACCAAAAGCAATACCGATAAGAAGAAGCGGCTCAAACTGCTTTTTAATAGCCAAATACAAAAGTAAAAGTGAAACACCTATCATTATAAGGTTTTTCCACATACCGCCGGCAAGAAAACCGTCAACGAGCATATAAAAACCTGTTTGTTCAATAAAATTATTTATATATTCCATTGATGAATCTCACCCCTTGAATTATGCAATAACACAAAGAGTAGCACCTGTATCAACAGAAGAACCATTCTGTACATTTACAGAAGCTACTGTACCATCAACAGGTGACAAAATTTCGTTTTCCATTTTCATAGCTTCAAGAATCATAAGAACATCACCTTTTTTAACAGCAGCGCCGTTCTGCACCTTAACAGAAAGGATTGTGCCGGGCATCGGAGCATTGACAGTAGCACCATTTGCAACAGGTGCAGCCGGTGCGGGTGCAGGTGCTGCAGCAGGAGCAGGAGTTGCGGGTGCAGCAGCGGCGGGAGCCGGAGCGGCCTTAATTTCAGAAGCATTTGCTACTTCTATTTCAATTTCGTATGCAGTGCCATTAACAGTAACATTATATTTTTTCATAATTTTCTACCTCTTTTACTAAATTCTTTTAAATGATTTAATACGGATTGCCGAAACATCGGACCCAAGTTCTTCTGCAATAACCGCAGAAACCGCCGCAATAATTTCCTGACGATTTTGTATTGGTTGTTCTGCAACCGGTGTTGCAGCTATCGGAGTTGCAACTTCTTCTTTATTTTTGAAGAACAAACCGATTATTTTGCAAAGAATAATAATTGCAATAAGAGCTACAAAAACCGTACCGATACCTAACAAAACAACAAATGTATTAGGTACTTTTTCAAGCGGAAGATTTGATAAAAAGTTTTGGAACATTTCCTGCATTCTGGCACCTCCTTTAGCGTTACGAAAGGCTTCTAATTAAATTATTCGTAATCAAATCTATTTTAATACAAAACAGATATAAAATCAACTGTTTTTTCAATTTTTTGACAATTAATTAACAAATTTTGCAAATAAAAAAATACCGCAAAAATTGCGGTACTTTTTTTAACTTAAATTGTCTCAGAAATAATTGCTTTAATGGTGTGCATTCTGTTTTCAGCTTCATCAAAAACTATTGATTTTTCGCTTTCAAAAACTTCATTTGTAACTTCCATACAGTCAATGCCGAATTTATCAAATATTTCCTTTCCGACGGTGGTTTTTAGGTCGTGGAAAGCCGGTAGGCAGTGCATAAATCTACATTGCTCCCCTGCCGCCTTCATAAGCTCTGTATTTACCTGATAAGGTTTAAGGTCATTAATTCTTTCTTCCCAAACATCCGCGCTTTCACCCATTGAAACCCATACATCTGTATAAATTACATGGGCACCTTTAACGGCTTCTATCGGATTTTCATTAAAAGACAAAGTCGCACCAGACCCTTTTGCAATACTCTCGCACTCATCAATTAAAGCCTGATTCGGAAAATATTTTTTAGGACAGCAAGCAGTAAAATTCAGTCCCATTTTAGCACAGCCGACCATAAGTGAATTACCCATATTATAACGGGCATCGCCCATATAAACAAAATTAATTCCCTTTAGTTTCCCAAAATGCTCTTTAATTGTAAGAAAATCGGCCAAAATCTGTGTGGGATGGAATTCATTAGTTAAACCATTCCATACGGGTACACCCGCATACCTTGCCAACTCTTCAACTATCTCCTGACCGAATCCGCGGTACTCAATGCCATCAAACATTCTGCCAAGAACGCGGGCTGTATCGGCAATGCTTTCTTTTTTACCGATTTGTGAGCCTGACGGGTCAAGATATACAGGATGAATGCCTAAATCTGCCGCCGCAACCTCAAAAGCACAACGAGTTCTTGTACTTGTTTTCTCAAAAATTAAAGCAATGTTTTTACCGAAAAATTTTTTCTGCGAAACGCCGTTTTTCTTTTCTTTTTTAAGTTCGGCCGCCCTATCAATTAAATATTCAATTTCTTCTGCCGAAAAATCAAGCAGTTTTAAAAAATTTTTTCCTTTAAAATTCATATAAATTCTCCTAAAAATTATCGACAAGCCGTTTTTATAATATCAACCGCTTTTGATAATTCTTCCATTGAAATATTAAGAGCCGGCAAAAGTCGTATTTTATCTTTAGCCGTTAAGCATAACACGCCATTTTCCATACAGATTTTAAGTACATCTGCAGCTGCTTTTTTGGTTTTAACACCAATCATAAGTCCCTTACCGCAAACATATTCAATGCCTTCTGCATTTTTTAGTTCATTAAATATGTACTCACTTTTTTTAATGACTTCATTAAGCAAATTTTCATCAATTCGCTTAATTACGCTTAAAGCACCCGCAGTGCATACGGGATTGCCGCCAAAGGTAGAACCGTGTTCGCCAAAACCCAAAACTTTTTCTGTTTTTTCACCGAAAAGCACCGCACCAATCGGCAAGCCACCGCCAAGTCCCTTAGCGGTAGTGACAATATCAGGCTTAATGTCATAATGCATATAACTATATAACTTACCTGTTCTGCCGTTACCTGTCTGTACTTCATCTACAATAAATAATATATCGTTTTGTTTTGCAAATTCATAGGCGCCGATTACAAAATCATCATCCAGTACATTTACGCCGCCTTCACCTTGTATGCACTCAATCATAATAGCCGCCGTTTTATTGTTCTTAGCGGTGTTAATAAGTGCTTCAAGGTCATTCGCAGGTGTATGCACAAAACCCTTTGTCAAAGGATTAAACAGCTCGTGATAATGCTCTTGTCCCGTTGCGGCAAGAGTAGTAATTGTTCTGCCGTGAAAGCTGTTTTCAAGTGTAATTATTGTATAATATTCGTCGCCCTTATTATCTGCCGCATACTTTCTTGCGGTTTTAATTGCGCATTCGTTGGCTTCTGCCCCCGAGTTTCCGAAAAACACCTTTTTCATACCTGTTTTTTCACAGAGCGCAGATGCTAATTCTGCACAAGGCTTTGTATAGTACAAATTAGATGTATGTTGAACTAAGGACAACTGCTCTGTAACAGCGTTAATCCACTCATTATCGCCAAAACCAAAGGCAGTAACGCCGATTCCCGAAGTTAAATCAATATACTCTTTACCGTTAATATCATAAACAGTAGAGCCTTTTCCTTTAACTATATCAATAGGAAAGCGATTATAAGTACCCGCAACAAATTTTTTATCAAGGGATGAAAAGCTATTCATTATTTGTCCCCCATAACCATAGTACCCGCACCTTCATCGGTGAGTATTTCCATAAGAATTGAATGCGGTACTCTGCCATCCATAATAACAACATTTTTAACGCCTTTATTAATTGCTTCAATGCAGCAATCAACCTTCGGTATCATACCGCCTGAAACAACACCGTCATTTTTAAGCTGTTCAGCTTCACTTACAGTAACATCGGGTATAAGTGTTGACGGGTCGTCTTTATCACGCAAAATACCCGCAATATCGGTCATCATAATAAGACGCTCAGCATTAATTGCTCCTGCAATGTAAGCGGCGGCGGTATCACCGTTAATATTATAGGCATTACCGTCGCGGTCACAGCCCAGAGTTGAAATTACGGGAATATATCCTTTTTCAAGCAGGTCTTCAACAGGCTTTATATGGATTTTTGTAATATCACCGACATAACCTAATTTTTCATCTTTTATTTTGGCTTCAATAAGCATACCATCCATACCCG
Organism: Acutalibacteraceae bacterium; assembly: GCA_045590755.1. Lineage (GTDB taxonomy): Bacteria > Bacillota > Clostridia > Oscillospirales > Acutalibacteraceae > SIG565. The sequence goes on along the minus strand of JAZNRP010000026.1, from coordinate 59,046 downwards.
ATATACCCATTGCTTTACCGCCTTTTTTCTCAATAAGGTTTACAAGTGTTTTGTTTACTTTGCCCGCCAAAACCATTTGTACAATGTCAACGGTTTCCTTATCGGTTACACGAAGCCCATCAACAAACTCGGCTTTTTTGCCAAGCTTACTCATCATCTCACTAATTTCAGGGCCGCCGCCGTGCACCAAAACAACCTTAACACCGATTAACCAAAGCAAAACTATATCTTCCATAACCTGAAGCTTAAGTTCTTCATTAATCATTGCGTTGCCGCCGTATTTGATAACTACAACTTTAGAGTTATATCTTTTAATATACGGCAGAGCCTGTGTTAATACTTCGGCACGCTCTAAATTTGAAAAATTGTTATTCATAAATTTCACCCCGAAATTAAGTACGGTAGTCACCGTTAATTTTCACATAATCGTATGTAAGGTCACAGCCCCATGCAGTAGAAGAAATCTCACCGGAACCCAAATCAACCAGAATTTCAATCTCATCCTCCAACAAGATTTCCTTAGCAATTTCTTCAGAAAAATCTACGCCTGCACCGTTTTTACAAACTTCGATTGTGCCTTTTGCAGACTTAAAGGAAACATCAATTTTATCAACATCAACTTTAGCACCGCTATAACCTATTGCACAAAGTACACGCCCCCAGTTTGCATCGGCGCCGAACATCGCCGCCTTTAAAAGACTTGAGCAAACAACACTTTTTGCAACTGTTTTTGCAGTGTCTATTGTATCAGCACCTGTAACCTTGCATTCAAGTAATTTTGTGGCGCCTTCGCCATCTCCTGCTATCATACGGCAGAGATTAACCGTTACTGTATTTAAAGCCTTCATAAAGATATTAAAATCTTCATTTTCTTTTGTTATTTTTATATTCTCTGCTAATCCGTTAGCTAAAACTACCACCATATCGTTAGTAGATGTATCGCCATCGATACTTAACATATTAAAGGTGTTTTTAATATCACTTGATAATGCTTTTTGCAGCATTTCACCACTGATATCAACATCTGAAGTAATAAATACAAGCATTGTTGCCATATTAGGATGAATCATACCGCTACCTTTAGCTATACCGCCGATATGACAAACCTTGCCGCCTACTTCAAATTCAACCGCGATTTCCTTTTTAGTAGTATCGGTAGTCATAATACCTTCAGCGGCATACGCACCGCCTAAAGCAGACAAGCCGCTTACGAGTTTGGGTAATCCGTTTGCAATCGGTGTAATATCAAGGGGTTGACCGATAACGCCAGTTGACGCTACAACAACATCACTCGGGTCGATATTTAACTCACGACTTAGTAAATCACACATATTTTCGGCAATTTCAATACCGTTTGCGTTACAGGTATTAGCGTTACCACTATTACAAATAACTGCACTTGCCGTCATATTTTGTAAATTTTTCTTGGTTACAGTAAGCGGTGCACCCTTAACAAGATTTGTGGTATAAACCGCAGCAGCAGCAGGAACATCACTGACAATGAGTGATAAATCTCTCTTAGTGCGATTTTTTCTGATACCGCAGTGTATTCCGTTTGCCTTAAATCCTTTAGCGGCACATACGCCGCCTAAAATTATTTTCATATATCTTCCCTCTCAAGTCCTGTGTCCTCGTTGACCCCTAAAACCAAATTCATATTTTGAATAGCAGAGCCAGAAGCACCTTTACCTAAATTATCATATCTTGCAACCAAGATAATTCTATCATCATTTCCAAAAACACTAATTTCCATATCATCTCTGCCCGAAAGCTTTGCGGCAGATAAAAAGCCTTGTTCACCGGCATTGTCTTTAAAAAATACTAATCCGTTGGTATATGCAGATTTGAAAATATTTTTAATATCTTCAATATTGCCTTTGATTTGCGATTTGAATAGTGGCACAGTTACTTCCATACCGCTGTAGAACGGTGCTACTATAGGGCAAAATACAGGCGCATTTTCTAGACCACATATTAATGTCATTTCTCGCAAATGCTTATGTTGTTGCGCAATTCCATACTGTCTTGGTGCTAATAACAAAGCGTTATCTGTGTTCTCATATTCAGCAATCATCTGCTTGCCGCCGCCTGAATAGCCTGTTATGGAAAAACAGTTAAGCAGTGCGTTTTTCTTTAAAACACCTGCATCAATCAGCGGTTTTACAAGTGCTATAAATCCACTCGCGTGGCAACCCGGATTGGCAATTCGCTTATGGTCTTTGATATTTTTATTGCCAACTATTTCGGGAAAACCATAAACCCAATCGCTATCGGTTCTGTGTGCGGTTGATGTATCAATAATCACTGTATTACTGTTGTCTAATAAAGCAACTGCTTCCTTTGCCGCGGCATCAGGTAGACATAAAAAAGAAATATCGCTGCTATTTAGCGCCTCGCGGCGAGCCCCAATATCTTTTCTGATTTCATCGGGTAAAATTATTAATTCTATATCATTTCTTTTTAATAAACGGTCATATATTCTAAGACCCGTAGTACCTGCACTACCGTCAATAAAAACCTTTGTCATATATCTAAACTCTTTCTTACATAAACTATCTGTTTTTCTACTGATGTAAATGAAGTTCCGCCCGCGCTTATACGCTTTTCAACACAAGCGGTAAGATTAATGTCTTCGTATAAATCTTCGCTGAACAAATCGCTGAACTGCTTATATGTATCAAGCGACAATGTTTCAAGCACTTTATTTTCCTTAATGCAAAGCGCTACGATTTCACCTGAAATCTTATAAGCGGTTCTGAAAGGCATACCGCGTTTTACAAGATAATCTGCTAAATCGGTGGCGTTTATAAAGCCTTTTTGAGCGGCACTTAACATATTTTCTTTATTTACCATCATTGTGCTAATCATACCCGTCATAACAGGTACGCATTTTTTAACTGTTTCCACCGCATCAAACACACTTTCTTTGTCTTCCTGCATATCTTTGTTGTAAGCAAGTGGTAAGCCCTTTAATACAGTAAGAAGTGACAGTAAATCGCCGTACACCCTGCCCGTTTTACCGCGGATTAATTCTGCCATATCAGAATTCTTTTTCTGCGGCATTATTGATGAGCCCGTTGTATAATCGTTTGAGAGTTCAACAAACTTGAATTCCCAGCTTGTCCAAAGAATAAGCTCTTCTGATAAACGGGAAAGATGCATCATAATAAGCGCAATATCGCTCATAAACTCAACCGCGAAATCGCGGTCTGACACACCATCCATGCTGTTTTGGCAAATTGAATCAAAAGATAACTTTTTAGCTTCGAACTCGCGGTCGGTGTTATATGTAGTTCCCGCTAAAGCACAGCTACCAATAGGACAGATGTTTGTCCTGCGCCTTGTGTCATTCAAGCGGTCAATATCACGAAGCAGCATCATACAGTACGCCAGTAAGTGATGCCCAAAAGAAATAGGTTGTGCCCTTTGTAAGTGTGTATATCCCGGTATAATTGTTTTTACATTTTCTTCTGCTTTTTCGGTTAACGCTTCAATTAATGTTTTAAGTAAAGCCTTAATTTCATCAATTTCGTCGCGTAAATTCATTCTAAGGTCAAGGGCTACCTGGTCGTTACGGCTTCTGGCGGTGTGAAGTTTTTTGCCAATTTCTCCAATACGGGCTGTGAGCTCTTGTTCTACAAACATATGAATATCTTCACAATCCATATCGAACTGTAATTTTCCTGAATTAAGGTCATCTAAAATACCTTCAAGACCATCAATTAGAACTTCGGCATCGTTTTCAGTGATTATGCCGCAAGAAGCCAGCATAGCCGCGTGTGCCATACTGCCTTCAATGTCTTGCATATAAAGTTTATAGTCAAAATGAATGGAAGAATTAAAATCGTCAGCCAGCTTATTTGTTACGCCGTCAGTTCTTCCTGCCCATAATTTTGCCATTTTTACACCATACCTTAAAATTAGTAATTGTCCTGTACGGAATTTCCATACAGGACAGATGAAATTTTATTTGCCGTCAACAATAGCCTGAACCTTAATCGGTAAGCCATAAAGGTTGATAAAGCCTGCTGAATCCTTTTGGTCGTAATCACTCTCACCAAAGGTAGCAATTTCTTCACTGTAAAGTGAATACGGACTCCAGACACCTGCATTAATCATATTACCCTTGTAGAGTTTGAGTTTAACTTTACCTGTTACTCTCTCCTGAGTTTTGTCAACAAAGGCAGAAAGTGCTTCGCGAAGCGGAGTAAACCACTGTCCGTTATAAACGAGTTCTGCAAAGGTAATTGACAGTCTTTGTTTTTCGTGCATTGTCATTTTATCAAGACACAAGGTTTCCAAAACATTGTGCGCTTTGTAAAGAATTGTACCGCCGGGAGTTTCATAAACACCGCGGCATTTCATACCTACAAGACGGTTTTCAACGATATCAATAATACCTATACCGTTTGCGCCGCCAATTTCATTTAACTTTAAAATAATTTCTTTAGCGGTCATTTTTTCACCGTCAAGAGAAACCGGAATACCTTTTTCAAATTCAATTTCAACATAGGTGGGCTTGTCGGGCGCGGTTAATGGAGAAACGCCCATTTCAAGAAAACCGGGTTTTTCATACATAGGCTCATTACCCGTATCTTCAAGGTCCATACCTTCATGTGACAAGTGCCAAAGGTTCTTGTCCTTTGAATAGTTGGTTTCGCGGTTTATTTTAAGCGGAATATTATGTGCTTCTGCATATTCAATTTCTTCTTCACGGGATTTGATATCCCATTCTCTCCAAGGAGCAATTATCGGCATATTGGGTGCGAAATGCTTAATTGCAAGTTCAAAGCGAACCTGGTCATTACCCTTACCTGTACAGCCGTGACAGATAGCATCTGCGCCTTCCTTAATAGCAATTTCCACAAGGCCCTTTGCAATACAGGGACGCGCGTGTGAAGTACCGAGTAAATACTCTTCGTAAACTGCGCCCGCCTTCATAGTGGGAATTATGTATTCATCAACATATTCATCGGTTAAGTCAAGTACATAAAGTTTGGAAGCGCCTGTCTTTATTGCTTTTTCTTCCAAGCCTTCAAGCTCGTCTGCCTGACCAACATTACCAGATACGGCAATTACTTCGCAGTTATTATAGTTTTCTTTAAGCCACGGAATAATAATTGAAGTATCAAGTCCGCCTGAATATGCGAGAACTACTTTTTTAATGTCTTCTTTTTTCATAAAAATCGTCTCCTTGAATAAATATGCAATGTAAAATTTTAAATACCAACATATTATACACATATAATATAACTTTGTCAAGCATTTTAGCAAATATTTTTGCATAAATATTGAATAAATATTAAATATTTTGCATTTTTATGCAAATGTATGTGGCATTTATTCAAAAATAAAAATGCTCTAAATTAAAAGAGCATTTTTAATAGAAATTTTAACTATTTACAATAGTATTCCTTAATTTCATCAAAGACTTTTTTCTCATCTTCAGAAAATGATTCGTACCTTGAAGATAGTCTTTCAATTTCTTCAATAATCGCAGCCTTGTTATTGGGCTTCGGTGTGTCACCTAATAGCTTTTTGTGATTATTGTAGTTAATATTTTCTACCGCTTCTTTGCTTAAGCCTAACGGCTTGTAGACATATTCGGGTAAGAAATAAAAATCAGGCAAGCTGAATTCTTCGGTATCTGCAATATTTTTGCAAACAAGGTTATACAGATTTTCAAAGTTTCTCAAGGTATCAGTACCCGCATTATAAGAATCGGTACCCAAATAAATTCTTTCGGAGTTTCTTTCAAGAAAATCACGCATCTCTTCTCTGTTTTCAGTAAATACCTGGAACATATGAACGCCGGGTGTTAAATCAAAGGAAAGATTCTTATATTTATCAAGGAATCTTTGTGCCATATCCAACTTATCATACATAAAAGCAAAATGTGCCAAAATGACCTTTAAGTTAGGATGTTTTTTCATCATGCGCTCAAATTCTGCATAGGTTTCTTCAAGAGACAAAAAACCTTCTGCGCCGTAATAATGACCGTCGGTTATACGGTAAGGCTCTGTTCTCTTAAGGGTTTCATAATCCCAATAATGTACAGGGTCGGCAATATGTATTAGTACGGGTAAATCAAGCTCTTCTGCTAAATCAAGAACCTTATCGTACATTGGCGAATCAAAACCGAAGCCCAATTTTTTGCGCATATCGGGTTTTCCTTCTATCAGCTTTAGACCTTCAAAGCCCTGCTCTAATCCGTTTTTTAACTGAATAAGTAAATCATCGGCGGTAGTATCTTTATCATACCAAAAGCCGTAGAAAGCAAAAGCAGATGGGTACATCATGTCCTTCGCCATCAAAATCATTAAATTTTGCGAAATGCATTCATCATATACAGGAACAGACAAGAAAACAACCTTTTCAACATTGTTTTGTTTCATTTCTGTTTCAAAAAAATCAACGCTTTCCTTAACGGGACACAGTCTTTCAATATGATAATGTATATCTCTAACCATTTATATCATCTCCGAAATTATTATATCATAGCCAAAATTAAAGTCAATTAAAAACTCACCGCATAGGTGAGTTTTTAACGCGTTATTTTTTAATAAAATTATTATAACTGACAATTATCGCAAGTGGGATTCTACAAAAGTATTATATCTTTTTCCAAGTGCGCTTATTAAACAGAATGAGAACAGGCAGAATTTCAAGTCTGCCGAGCATCATAATAAACATCAGGATAATTTTTGAAAAGTCGTTATAGCCTGCATAGCTGGAATACGGACCCACTGCTTCAAATGCCGGACCTACATTGGAAATACATGCCAGAGCCGCTGAGAAGTTACTGAAGAATCCGTGTTTAATTTCATAATTCCCCGCGTCAGATGTCATTTGGACCACCGTGCCGTTCACACCGTCAAATGATAATAAGAACACTCCCGCTAATAATATAAAGAAATATAAGGTAATAAAGGCAAACACATCATTGATAGTTTTTGGTTCAAGTGTCTTACCCTCGAATTTTACCTTAGGCACATAACGGGGATTAATAAGCTTACGAACATTGATATAAGCACCCTTCAGAGCCATAACGATACGGGAAACCTTCATACCGCCTGAGGTTGAGCCTGCCATAGCACCAAAAAACATCACTATAACAAGTGTGGTCTTGGCAAGCATTGGCCAGACATTGTAGTCGGTTGTAGTAAATCCCGCTGTTGTCAAAAGAGAAGATACCTGGAACAGCGAATGTCTGAACGAAGCTTCTGTGGAATATACCTGTGGAAACGCCTCAAATCTTCCAACAAGGCTCAAAAACACCAAACCGACCGCTAAACCGATAATTGTAAAATAACTTCTAAATTCTTCGCTGCGAAGCACATCTTTAATCTTACCAATCAAAAGCAAATAATAAAGACCGAAATTACATCCAAAAAGAATTAGGAAGATGGACATTACATACTGTGCAAAAGGAGTGAAATACTCCATACTACCAGGGATAAAGCCAAATCCACCGGTTCCTGCGCATCCAAAGGTGGTAAGAAATGCATGAAACACCTTATCATTCTGATAAGCTGTAGCTGCTTCAACTCCCAAATCTTTGCACATAGCACTGTAGTCTGTCACCGAATCACAACACAGAACAATGATTTGAAGAGCAGTCATACCCAAGTAAATGAGATATAGAATTCTTGTCGTCACCTTCATTTTGGAAACAATCTTGCCAACCTGAGGTCCAGGACTTTCGGCACGAAGCAGGTGCATAGAAGAACCGTCGTTGCTTTCGGGAATGAATATAAGCACAAATACCAGAATACCCATACCGCCAATCCAATGAGAGAAGCTTCGCCAAAATAGCGTAGAATGTGACAGGGCAGTAATATCTGTAATGATACTTGAGCCAGTGGTGGTAAATCCGGACATTATCTCAAAGCATGCATCCACATACCTGGGAATGTCACCGTTTATTATAAACGGAATAGCTCCAAACAGAGCCATAACTATCCAAGCCATCGCCGTTAGAGCAAAACCTTCTTTTTGATAAAGATTGCTCCGCTTTGGTTTCGGAATCTGAAGTAAAAATCCAATTGCTGTCAAGATAATTATAGGAACTAAAAACGCTAAAATATGTATAAAGGACTCTTTATAGATAAAACAGATTGCCAATGGAGCAAGCATTAAGATTGCTTCAAGTATCATAATTTTACCTAAAATCCTACCCAACTGCCTAAATTCCATAAATTCACCCTTACTCAATGACATCGTTCAAATCGTCAAAATTCTTGTGTGTTGTCACAACCACGACATTATCGCCCAATTTAATTTCAGAATCACCGTTCGGAATAATAACCTCATTCTGTCGTATTATGCAGGCAATTAAGCAATTCTTCTTCATATTAAGCTCACGCAAAGGCTTATCAAAGAACTTCTCTTGCTTCTTTGCGGCAAATTCCAATGCCTCAACCTGATTATTTACAAGCTGATACATAGTTAAAACATTACTACCCACCGCATTCGCAAGAGCACGAATATAGCTGATGATTTTACCTGCAACTACATGTTTTGGTGATACATTGTTATCAATACCAAGCTCATCAAGCATACCATATAGGTCATCATTCTTAATTTGAGTAATAGACTTCTTAACCTTTTTCCTGTTAGCAAACATAGACACGATTATATTTTCTTCATCAATATTCGTAAGCGCCACAAAAGCATCCATCGCTTCAATGCCTTCTTCAATAAGAATATCGTGTTGTGTACCATTGCCGCAGACAACCGTTGCGCGTGGCAAAAATTCTGCCAATTGTTCGCAAGTGGCCGAATCATTTTCAATCAGCTTAACGGCATACTTTTTTTTCGATAACGCATCGGCAAGATAATACCCTATTCTTCCGCCGCCTACAATCATAATGTTCTTAAAGGGTGACTTTACGAGATTAACCTCAGACAAAAAAGTGCCGAGAGTTTTCGCCTCTGCGGTAAAGTGTATTTTGTCATTCGCTTGAATAACAAAATTACCCGAAGGAATAATAACCTCATCGCCGCGCTGAACGGCGCAGATAAGCACTTTCGTGGAAAGCTTATTACCAAGCGAAATAAGGGTCTCACCTATCAAGGAACACCCTTCTTCTGCTATTACCTCAACAAGAGAAACTCTGCCTTTTGCAAAGTGTTCAATTTCATTGACAGATGGCAAGTTAATAATGTTAAAAATTTCGTTTGCTGTCTCCATTTCAGGATTTACAATCATAGCAATCCCAAGGTCTTCCTTCATCGCCATAATCTGTTTTCTATAATCAGGATTACGAACACGTGCAATTGTGTTTTTTACGCCATTTCTTTTTGCTACCAAACAAGCAAAAATATTCAGTTCATCACTATTTGTCAGAACAATGGCAAGGTCTGTGTCCTTCATTTTAGCTTCCTTTTGAATGTCTAGACAAGCGCCGTTGCCAACAACACCGTATACATCGTATTTCTCAATAAGGCTTTCTACTTTTTCCTTATTTTCATCAATAATTGTTATCGTGTGGCCTTCGCCCGATAAATTTTTAAGTATAGTCCTGCCAATTGTGCCAAGTCCGATAATAGTTATTTTCATCTTTACTTCTCCCTTGATTTTCAACTTGCTGATTTTGAAAAAATAAAGTTTTGCACTATAAAGCTTAAAAATACCTTTAAGCATATTAATATTATATAGCAGACAGAAACAAAAAGCAATATTTAATAAAATAGGTGTCGGAATTCAAAAAATTTGAGTTCCGACACCTAAATTCTTTTACGATGCGTCTTTTTGCGGAACGACGCTCAGGTCATTCCCTACCGATTGTGCGGTTTCGAGCATTGTTTCGGCAAATATGCCGTAGCCTTTATTTGGGTTATCTATAAGCACATGAGTTACAGCGCCAATTAGTTTGCCATTCTGGATGATGGGACTACCGCTCATACCCTGTACTATACCACCTGTTTTTGAAAGCAATTCTTCATCGGTTATTTCAACAATTAAATTCTGTAATTCGCCTGAAGACTTATTTAATGATATCTTACATTTGTATTCTTTGGGAGTATTGTTATCTACTGTAGTTAGTATATATGCATCTCCATTTTTGATTTCCTGTTTTAGAGCTATTTGCATCATATTTTCTAATGATACAGTCTTATCGCACACGCCGTACACACCCGTATTACTGTTTAAGGAAAAATTGGCATATTTATTAGACAAAAGTCTTCCGTGCAGTTCACCGGGTGCACCGCTTTGCGCCTTAGTGAGTGATACAATTTCGGCACCAACCATTTCACCCGAGCCTACAGTTAGCATTTTCCCCGTATCGTTATCGGTAACACTGTGACCGAGTCCGCAAATCACATTATTTGTAGGACAATAGAAAGTGAGTGTACCAATCCCAGCGGAGCTATCTCTTACCCAGATACCCGCCTTATAGGTTTTTGTACTTTTTGACAGTACGGGAATTAAAATTATATTTTTTATAACATTGTCTCGCTTAATCACAAGTGATAACTCTTTACCGCCCGATTTCTCAATAATTCCGGCGACATCTTCGTTTGTATACACTTTTTGGCCATCAATTGAGAGTATAAAATCACCTATTTCTAAGCCACAGATATTTGCGGGCTTAACATAACCGTTCTTTGAATCAACATCACTAATGTCAATTATCAACACGCCATCCGTATAAATTTTCATCCCAAATGGACTACCCAATACCGATACATACATATCGTCCACAACTTCCACATTTGCCCGTTTTACAGGAATTATACCAAAAATTTTGAGCTCAACATCATACTTTGAGCCAACTTTAGTAAAAATCTCGGTATTCGCCTTTACATCTTCACAGGGCGATACCTGAATTGGTATATTGCTACTGATAGTTAAATCGGTCTTGCCTATTATTTTATAGCTTGTTTCGGTATTCTTATCAACAAAAAATATAGTGCCGAATACCGCTACCGCCAAAATTAAAAAAATCATTGATAAAGCTTTGAAAAATTTTGCAACAGAATTCATAATTTCACCCCTTAAAACCATTCTGCAAATATTAATTTGCGCATTAAAGTTTTTTTTATAAGGGTAAGATTATGTAAAAAAGAGCAAAGGTTTACTTTGCTCTTTTTTGTTTTATGAAAATTTCACGACATCGTAATTAACAAGTATTGTTTCGTTGCCTATAACTTCTATCTCATCCCAGGGAATTACAATATCATTTTCCTTACCAAAAAGTCCTAAAAAATGATTTTTGCCGAAAATTACTATGGCGGTAAGCTGGCCTGATTCTGTGTCAAACTCAATATCGGAAACATTACCTAAAATACCGCCGTTTTTTACACAAACAACTTGTTTATCTTTTAACTCATCAATTCTGAATATCATATAAATCACTCCCAATAATTTATATGAAAACAAAATTAAAAATTTTCAATTTTTAATTTTTTCAAGCGCAAATTTTTCAAGACGGGACACCTGCGCTTGCGAAATACCGATTTCTTCAGATACCTCCATTTGTGTCTTACCTTCCATAAACCTAAGACTTAAAATTTTCTTTTCGCGGTCATTCAAATTTTTAATTGCTTCTCTAAGAGAAATCTCCTGCAACCAATTTCGGTCATCATTATTGTCACCCACCTGGTCAAGCACATAAATTGTGTCGCCGCCGTCAGAATATATAGGCTCATAAAGGGAAACGGGGTCTACAATGCTTTCAAGTGCTATTACAATGTCGCTTACAGGTAGCTGCAGTTCTTCGGCAATTTCCGCTACGGTCGGCTCGCGGTTTAGTTTTGCGGTAAGCTGCTCCTTAACCTGCATAGAACGATATGCCGTATCTTTTATTGAACGACTAACCCTTATTGAATTATTATCTCTTAAATAGCGCCTTATTTCACCAATAATCATTGGCACGGCATAGGTTGAAAATTTAACATTGTGACTGTCATCAAAGTTATCTATAGCTTTAATTAGCCCTATACAGCCCACTTGAAACAGGTCGTCTAAATTTTCACCCCTACCGACAAAACGCTGTATAACGCTTAAAATCAGCCTTAAATTGCCGTTAATTAATTTTTCCCTTGCTAACTTATCACCTTTTTTACAGTCGGCAAGTAATTCTGTTTTTTCACTTTCTTTAAGCACCGGTAATTTTGAAGTGTCCACACCACAAATTACCACCTTTGTTTTATACAAACAACAACACCTCCGTACAATAAAATTATTACCTGAAATGTTAGTAAATAAACGCTGTAAAAAACAAAATAAGAAGGGAAAATTCCCTTCTTACTGTTCCATTACGCTTTTAAAATATTCAATTGCTTCGTCTCGGGATTTATCAATCATTTCAACCTTTGCATCAAACGATACATCGCTTGAAATAATATTCAAAATTTCTGCCTTTGAAACCTCTGTTCTACCCAAAATTAAATTAAGCAGTTCCTTAATATTTTCTTTATGTTCAGATGAAAGCCGGTTACTGTATTGAGTAGCCGACATAACAATTTCACCGATTATTTTTGAGCCGTACTCAATTTCAGGTGAAAGTATTATAGGCTCTTCCGGCTGTTCAACAATTTCAACGATTTCTTCTGATGTAATATCGGTTTCAACATTTACTTCTTCATTAATTTCGCTTTTATTCTTAAATTCATCTGACAAACGGCCTGTCAAAAAATCAATTTTTTCCTTCAAAAGCTTGTTTTCTTCGGTTAATCTCCTACAATTAAGGTTGGCAATTTGAAGCTTGTCAAACAATTCTCTATTCTGTTTGATTAACAGTTTACTATTCATTAATTAACCACCTTTTCTTGTAAAGAAAATTTTTTTAAACAGGAAATAAAAAAGATTAATAATTAAGATACCGAACAATGCGCCAAATAAGTCAATAATTATATCTGACAGTTGGCAGCTGCGTCCTATAACAAACAATTGATGTATTTCATCACTCACCGCATAAACCAAACAAAACAATATAGAATAAAGCGTTTTAAGCTTTTTGGTTGGCATTGTATATGTCAGTGAAAGTCCGCCTACCCAAAATCCGAGACAGGCAAAAATTGCAAAATGTGCAGCCGTTCTTACAATTCCCTGATACATCCTGATAATTTCAATTTTGTTTTCGGGTGATGAGCTATCAAAATCCTTAATCAGAATTTTTGCAATTGATTCAATTACCCTGCCACTGCTTTTTGTAGAAACAGCGGCAGTCTGTGATGACATAAAGAAAATATACACCATAGTAGCAATTGCCAAAATCAAAAAGAGATATCTTAAAACAATTTTAAATTTCATTATAGATAGTTACTTGGATTTTTATAAACACTGTTAACACTTACCGCGAAGTGCAGATGGTTACCTGCAGAAAAGCCTGTTGTGCCAACATAGCCTATAACCTGACCCCTATTATAATACTTATTTATATACATACCCGATACAACTTCCTTCATGTGACCGTAAATTGTAAGGTATGAGTCACCCTTATAATAACCGTGTGACAAGCGTACATGGTTACCAAAACCGTTACCGCAACCACAGCTTGAATACTTTTTATAGTCGTGTGTGCAGTCATTACTGAACTTTGTTACTTGACCGGATGCCGCCGCAATAATCGGCTTACCTCTGATATTACCGCCTGCGATATCTATACCTTTATGGTTGCCCTTGTGGGTACTACAGCCGCAATTCCAAGGCGAAGAAATATAGTAATGTCCCGGTACAGGCCAGATAAACTTTCCGTCAAACACAGCGTCAACATCACCGCCGTAAAGAAGCGAATTAAGATAAGCGTTTTGCTCTTCTAACGCTTCAATTTCTGTTTGTGCATCATTAATATCGGCATTAATAGACTTAATTACATCATTAACTTCATCTACTAACTTGTCTTGTTCAGCCTTGTCGGCCTTCAAATCCTTAATTAATTCCGCTTGTTCTGCCTGACGCTTCTTGTTTTCTTCAATCTCCTGATTAATTGACGCGATTGATTCCACCAAGCTATCAATTAAAGCGTTATCTTGTGCAGAAATACACTTGGTTAATTCAATGCGTATTAAAAAGTCGGAAAAGGACTCAGCCCCAAGTAATACCTGTAATGAATTATTGGTGTTACTGTTATTAAGCGAACGAAGTCGTTGTCTGAACTGCTGTTTGGTATCTTCTATCGCCTTATTTGCTTCTTCAATTTTCTTTTCACTAGCGGCTATTTCCGCCTTATATGTTGCAATTAAATTATTACAAATATCTATTTTCTTTTGATAATTACGGATTTTCTCATCCAAAAGTCTTTTTAGTTCTGTTTGTTTGCTTTTATCTTTTTTTGCGGCCGCAATCTGCGCATTTAATTCTTCTTCTCTTTTTTTGTTTTCTTCAAGCTGAGCTAATGCGTCACTCTTGGTATCGGCTTTTGCGGGTATAACCGTTGCCGCAGAAAAAGAACAAAACATAAACACAAATACTAAGAACACCAAAAGAGCCTTTTTAAAAGCTTTTTTCATAAAATTCTCCTTATCAGATGGCGGAAAATTCACTGCCTTCTTTTCTAAGATACTTACTAATCATAACCACACTACCGAAAATGCCTGCGAATACGCCGATTGCTGCAAATACACAGAGAAGCATAAGCGCCGCTGATTCAAACGGTATAATCTGATTTTTATCAAGTGAAGAAATCATAGTTTCGGTTGCAACACGGTAGCAGAAATATACCACACCTTCAGAAAAGACTGCCGAAATTAATCCTATTAAAATACCTTCAACTACAAATGGTATTCTAATAAAGGAATCGGTAGCTCCAACCGCCTTCATAATACTGATTTCAAGCTTTCGGTTATACATAGTAACGCGTATTGTATTAGATACAATTACAAGTGATATTACAAGCAAAATACCGATAATCCAGGCACCTGCAACGCCGATACCATTCTTTATAGAATTAATCCTTTCTGCCATATCACTTTGAGACTGTATACTGTTAACACCCTTAACGCCCTTGATTTTTAAAACTGTTTCATCAAAGGAAGCCATATCATTAAGGTGAATTCGTGCACCGTCAGAAAGCGGATTTCCGTTTTCTTCATCCAAAAACTCAAAGTATTCGTCCTGTCCTTCAAGCATTGTTTTCTTAACGGTTTCCAAAGCTTCTTCTTTTGAAATAAATTCAACAGAAGCCACATTATCTAATTTTTCAATTTCTTTGCAAACTGCCCTTGCTTCTTCTTCATTATGAATCAGATAATGTGAGTCAGTAATCGTTTCAACATCAAACTCTTCACCTTCAGCTAAAATGGGGTCTGCATCGCCATAAAGTACCGAGTTTTTGTCATTGAAATAAGCCATAACAACATTCTGTTGCTCAAGATTTCCAATAATTTTATCAACATTCATTGAAATAAGAAGTGCAAGTCCGATTAAAACCATACAGGCGGTTAAAACACCGACCGATGCAATGGTCATTAAACGGTTAACCCATACATTCTTACAGCCTTCGCCTGCGAGATATTTCATACTGTGTAATTTCATTATTCCAGACCTCCCGCGTTATCGGCAACAATCTTACCGCCATCAAGCATAATGACACGGTGCTGGAAATCTCGCACAAGATTGTGGTCGTGTGTTACCATAAGTATAGTGGTGCCCTTCTGATTAATCGCATTAAGCAATGATACTATTTCATAAGACATATTTGGGTCCACATTTCCTGTTGGCTCGTCCGCAATAATTAAATCAGGATTGTTAACGAGCGCACGGGCTAAGCCTACACGCTGTTGCTCACCGCCCGATAACTGATTGGGCATTGAACGAGCTTTATGACCAAGTCCCACAAGGCTAAGTGCCTTGGAAACTTCTTTACGGATTTGTTTGTTTGATGCGCCGACAACATGCATTGCAAAAGCGACATTATCAAACACATTCATTGTAGGAATAATTCTGAAATCCTGAAAAACAATTCCCATAGTTCTACGAAGGTGGGGCACATTTTTTCTGCGCATTTTTGTAAGATTAAAGCCGTTTACCATAATGGTGCCCGTATTGGCCTTCTCTTCGCGCATAATTAGTTTCATAAAGGTACTTTTACCTGCGCCCGACGAGCCGACAACAAACACGAACTCACCGCGATTAATTTTAATATTAACATCAGTTAGCGCATGAGTGCCGCCGATATAGGTTTTAGAAACACCGTTAAATTCTATTATCGGTTTCTCTATTTTTTCGAAATCCATTGTTTTATTTTCCCGCTTTCAATTAATACTTGATAGGATTGGCTTTTAAGTATTTATTTACCATAAGAGCAATTTTGAAGATAATCGCGTGGTCAAATTCTCTTAAATCAAGTCCTGTAATCTTCTTAATCTTTTCCAGTCTGTACACAAGTGTGTTTCTATGTACAAAAAGCTTTCTTGAGGTTTCAGAAACATTAAGATTGTTCTCAAAGAATTTTTGAATAGTAAATAATGTTTCACGGTCTAGACTTTCAATAGAGCCACGCTTGAATACTTCGCGTAAATATGTTTCGCAAAGCGTCGTAGGTAACTGATAAATAAGTCTTGCAATACCCAGGTTATCGTAGCTTACAATAGTCTTATCGGTATCAAACACCTTACCAACTTCAAGCGCCGCCTGTGCTTCCTTAAAGGATTTTGCTAAATCACGCAAATTCTCAACCGTTGAGCCTATACCGATGACAACATGACAATAAAATTCTCCCGAAAGTGTATCGGCAATTGATGATGCCAGATTCTCAATATCCTTTGAAGAAATGTTGTTTTTTACTTCCTTTACAAGTGCTACATCGGTTTCGTTAATACTGATAACGAAATCCTTACTCTTATCAGGGAATAAATTCTGCACAACATCAAAAACAGAGACATCATTTTCATCAAGCAGACGAATAAAGATTACACAGCGCGAAACATCGCTGTTAAAGCACAGTTCTCTCGCCTTCAGGTAGATATCTCCGGGTAAAATATTATCTAATATTATATTTTTAACAAAATTGCGACGGTCGTACTTTTCATCATAATAGAATTTAATGTTTGTAAATGATACAGAAAGTATTGAGCAATATTTTTCAGAAATTGCATCAACACCTGAAACAAAAACAAAAAACTCGCCAACCTCGTTAGAGCCAATTGCCTTAACGGTATGCTCGTTAATTATTGCAAAACCGTCACCAATAGAATCCTTTTCCGAAACATCGGCAAATACTTCACCGATTTTTTCCAATTCACTACAAGCAATAATATTAAAATTGCCATCCAAAACACCAATTGTATTTTCAACCGTATCTCGCATTTGATTAATTACGCTCTGAAATAATCTGTTAGCCAAAATTAACTCCTCCTTAGTAAAAACGCAATAAAAACCCAAAATATAATTTATGTATATATTGTACACTTTTTTTATATCTTTTTCAAGAGTTATTTACAAAAATGTTACAAATTAATTACAAAAAACCACCCGTTTTCACGGGTGGTTCAAATATTCGCGTATTAGTTTGTAATTGTAAGCTCTGTATCCTTGTCAAACAAGTGAATATTATCAGCTTCAATAGCGATTTTAATTCTGTCACCGGGACGCGCAGTGTTTGACGGAGCAACGCGAGCGTTGATGTCCTGACCTTCAGAATTCATATAAAGGTATGTTTCAGCACCCATAAGCTCGGTAACTTCTACATTAGCTTCAACAAGGCTATCGGGATTAGCGGCAATAATTTCGGGTTCGTTATGAACATGCTCAGGACGGATACCCATAATTACTTCTTTGCCAACATATTCCTTTAAGCAATCATTTTCATTCTTTGATTCAGGTAATTTAATCTTGAACTTAACACCTGCACGGGTTTTGGTATCTTCAGAACCATATTCAAGATAGAAAGCACCGTTTTCTTCGAGAAGCTTACACTCAATAAAGTTCATCTGCGGAGAACCGATAAATCCTGCAACGAAGAGATTACAGGGTTTGAGATAAAGCTGCTGCGGTGTATCAACCTGCTGAATGAAACCGTTCTTCATAACAACGATACGGGTACCCATTGTCATAGCTTCTGTCTGGTCATGTGTAACATAAATAAATGTTGTACCAAGACGCTGATGGAGCTTAGAAATTTCGGTACGCATTTGTGCACGAAGCTTAGCATCCAAGTTAGAAAGCGGTTCGTCAAGAAGGAATACCTTAGGTTCACGAACGATAGCACGACCAAGCGCAACACGCTGACGCTGACCACCGGACAAAGCCTTGGGTTTGCGTTCGAGAAGATGTTCAATATCAAGAATACGGGCTGCTTCTTCAACACGACGCTTGATTTCGTCCTTAGAAACCTTGCGAAGCTTAAGACCGAAAGCCATGTTATCAAAAACAGTCATATGAGGATAAAGAGCATAGTTCTGGAAAACCATTGCAATATCTCTATCCTTAGGAGCAACATCGTTAACCAAACGGTCACCAATGTAAACCTCACCATCAGAAATTTCTTCAAGGCCGGCGACCATACGTAATGTTGTGGATTTACCGCAACCTGAAGGACCAACAAGAATAATAAACTCTTTATCCTTGATTTCAAGATTGAAATCAGATACGGCGACAACGCCGCCGGGGTACTTTTTATAAACGTTGCGAAGTGATAAACTTGCCATGAAAATAGACCTCCTATTTATTTTACAAAATTAAGCATTAATTATTATAACAACTATTTTCTTAAAAAACTACACTTAAAATAACCAAGTTTTCAAAAAAATAATTGTCTATTATAAACAAAATTTTTTATTCCTAAAAAATTTCAGGAAAAAATGTGAATAAATCATTAACAGAAATCTCGCAAAAATCCCCTATTTCAAGGTTTTTGGGCAAGGTAAGCCCTCCAATTCTTTCGCGGTGTAAGCTCACAACACCAAGCCCTACAACACCAAGCATACGCTTAATCTGATGGTATTTGCCTTCTGTTAAAACAATACGCACTGTGTTTTCCCCACAAATGTTTAGAACAGCACTTTTACAAACAGTTCCGTCAGTAAGTATTATACCTTTTTTAAATTTTTCCGGGACATCAGGGTTTATAGCATCATCAACAGAAGCAATATATGACTTTTCAATGTTGTATTTTGGTGAAATAATTTTGTGGGCAAAATCTCCGTCATTTGTTAAAAGCAAAAGCCCGGTTGTATCCTTGTCCAAACGGCCCACAGGAAATAGCGAATAATGCCGATAATTATCATCCAGCAAATCAACAACAGTTTTACGGTTTTTATCGCTTGATGCAGATAAAATACCGCTCGGCTTGTTAAGCATTAAATAAACAAACTTTTTATAAGCAATATTTTCCCCGTTTAATGTAACTATAGCTTTATCGGGAATAAATGAAAAATCGCTTTTTGTGACAGTATTACTATCAACCGTCACCCTGCCTGCCTTAATCAGTTTTTTTATTTCGCTTCTGGTATATTTTGTGTTATCAGATAAAAACTTATCTAGCCTAATCTTTTTCAAAAAGCTTCCCCCGTATTTGTTTTCCGTTAAAGTGGCTTCATATCGCCGTCAATTCGCGCAGAAGAAACATCTCCGCCAATTATAACACCATCACATATTATTAAATTTACAAACTCTGCGTTAGCAGAATCCCGTAACTGATATTTGTAAAGTGTTACCTTCTCTCCTGAATAATTTTTCAGATTAAAGCCGCCCTTAATTTGAATTTCATTGTAATTTTCATATACATCGTTAAACTTTTCGGGTATAACAATCTCTTTTACTTCCACCACATCAGGCGAAACATCATAGCCGTACATACTAATAGCAGAAACTCTATCTTCATTAGTCAGTACTGAATTTGTCGCACTTGAATTGATATTAATAACCTCGAGCGTTACAAGTAGTAATGTCAAAAGGGCTAAAAATACCGATACCGCACCACGACTTTTAATGCTGATACAATATAATTTCAAATTAATCACTCCGCTAATATATATGCGAAGCAGGTTATAAAAATTCTGTTAAAGAATTAAACAAACAGCCGATGCTGAAATACCCTCTCCACTACCTGTAAAGCCCAGGCCCTCTTCTGTGGTCGCTTTAACATTAACACAAGAAACTTCGATATTACAGTCAGCAGCAATATTCTTTCGCATCTGCTCAATATAGGTTGCCATTTTTGGTTTTTGCGCAATAATCGTAGCGTCAATGTTACCGATTCTAAAACCGTTATCAGATAACAATTCTACCGCTTTTCTTAGTAAAATTCTGCTATCAATGCCCTTAAATTCTTCACTTGTGTCGGGAAAATGTTTTCCAATATCACCAAGAGCCGCGGCACCTAAAAGCGCATCGGTAACAGCGTGGAGCAATACATCTGCATCCGAGTGACCTTTAAGACCAAATTCATATGGAATTTTAACGCCGCCGATTATCAAATCCCTATCGGGTACAAGCCTATGAACATCGTAACCATTACCAATTCGCATTATTCATTTCCCCTTTTTTCAAGATAGCCTTCTGCCGCCGTTATATCTTCCTGTGTGGTGATTTTAATATTTCTGTAATCCCCCGCAACAACCTTAACCGACAGATCTGCCGCTTCTAAAAGAGAAGCATCATCAGTAAAACACGAACAGTCTGCAGAGTTTAATATTTCTCTATATTTTTCTGTTCTGACACCCTGCGGAGTCTGTGCGGCAAACAAATCCTTTCTGGAAACAGTATTTACTATATAACCATTTTCATCTACTTTTTTTATTGTATCCTTTACGGGTACAGCGCAAATAACCCCATCAGCAGATGACAGCTGTGAACACACACGGGAAATAATTTCTTCAGAAACTAAGGGACGGGCGCCATCGTGTATTAACACATAATCTTCGTTGATTTTCTCAAGACCGTTTTTAACCGATTCCTGCCTTGAATCTCCGCCAGAAACAATATCTGTCAGCTTAGTAATCATAAATTTTTCGGCTAACTGTTGCATCTCCGCCACATAATCTTCCTTTGTTACCAAAACAATTCTTGAAATCTCCGACGCTTTTTCAAACGCAGAAAGCGTATGTACAATAGCTGGAATACCGCAAAGATTAATAAACTGCTTTGAAATCCCGTTCATTCTGGTAGAAGAACCTGCAGCCAAAACGATAACAGGTATGTTGCCTGTTTTTTCATCCTGTTTTGTGAAATCAAGTTTATATTCAAGCTTATTCATAAAAAAATCTTTCCTTTAGAAAACGACAAAAAAGCCACACCCTACATTGTAAAGTGTGGCTTTTGGGTTAAAATTAATCTTCTGTATTGCAGTCGCAGTCACAGTCTTCACAATCGCACTCGCAATCGAAATCAAACTCAAGGTCTGTTCCGCAGTTAGGACAATCTATGCGGCCGTCCATAAGCATTTCTTCGTCAAGGTAAATAGTGTCATTACAATTAGGACAAACAACTTCGTAAACTTCGTCGTCTTCTTCATAATCGTCGCAGCCGCAACCACACTCATCATCTTCGTAAATAAGCTCTTCAACATCAGATAAGTCTTCATCAACTGCATCAAGCTGTTCTGCTAATTCAATTTGTGCGTCATCAAGCGCATCAATTTCATCGCAAATATCACCTAAAAGTTCAATAATTGCAGAAATTATCTTTCCTTCGTCGGTTTTTGTATCAAGCTTTACTCCTTCGGCTAAACCTTTAATGTAAGCAACTTTTTCGGAAATAGTCATTTTTTTACTCCTTTTTTATGCGCGTTCCATATATTCGCCGGTACGGGTATCGATACGAATCATATCGCCTTCATTAATGAACAGCGGAACACGAATTTCTGCGCCTGTTTCTAACTTAGCGGGCTTCATAGCATTAGTAGCTGTATCACCCTTAAATCCGGGGTCAGTTTCAGCAATAGCCAATTCAACAAATGTCGGCGGCTCTACACCGAATATTTTACCCTTGTAAGACAAAATCTTACATACCATATTTTCCTTAACGAATCTGAAGTTGTCGCCAAGCTCAGATGCATTAACAGGTACTAACTCGTATGATTCGGGGTCCATAAAGTAATATAGACCGTCATCATTGTAAGAATATTCCATATCCTTTCTTTCAACGAAAGCAGTCGGGAACTTATCATTAGGGTTGAAGGTTTTTTCAACCACGGAACCTGCAATTACATTTCTGATTTTTGTACGAACAAAAGCGGCACCTTTACCGGGCTTTACGTGTTGGAATTCAATAATCTGATACACATTTCCGTCCATTTCAAAAGTAACGCCGTTTCTAAAATCGCCTGCACTAACCATTTTAATTCCTCCATATTAATATCTACATATAGTAGTATAAAAGTTTTTATACTAAATGTCAAGGCAAATATTGTTAAATAAGGTCTCTCATAGCATTTACTGCCAATAAATAGCTGTTAACACCGAAGCCGGAAATGCTACCGCGACATACGGGGGCAATTACAGATATCTTTCTGAAATCTTCCCTTGCATCAACATTTGATAAATGCACTTCAATAAACGGCTTTTCAACTGCCGAAATTGCATCGCGTATAGCATAACTGTAATGAGTTAAAGCACCTGCATTTATAATACATCCGTCATAATCCTTATAAACCTGATGAATTTTACTGATAATATCGCCTTCACAATTTGACTGATAAAATTCACAATTGATTTTCATACCCAAAGCATAGGTATTGATAGTGTTATTTATACCGTCAAGATTCTTTGTGCCGTAAATTCCGGGCTCTCTTACACCTAACATATTAAGATTAGGTCCGTTTATAATTAAAATTCTACCCGTTTTCATTATTTAATCAACTCCATATAGTATTTTTGCATCGCCGCCGCATCTTCAGCTTGTGTTCCGTCAGATTCACAGATAAAGGTGGGATGGCAATTCCGTTTTGCAGTAAGCTCTAAAACCGGCTCAAAATCAGGTCCGAAAACCGTATCTTCAAAGGTTAAATGCTTCTTTTCGCCGCCATTTGTAAATTCAATTTTTGAAAAATGTGAATGGAACTCTCTTAATCTCGATTCACCTAAACGGTTTTCTATTTGGTTAAAAACATCTTCAAAATCTGAATAGGTTTTAAGTGAGCCGAGTGTGCGAGCGTTAAGATGCCCAAAATCAATGCACGGCAATAGCCTTTCATCAAGCTCACATAGTGTTAAAACTTCATTAAGGTCGCCTAACTGATTGATTTTTCCCATAGTTTCGGGACAAATGCGTATATTTGATAGACCTTCATCATCCAACGCTTTGATAGCAAGGCGCATTGTATCGAGCGCAAGACTTAACGCTTCTTCTCGCGGAATTTTACCGCATGAGCCTGTATGAACAACTATTCTGTCGCCGCCCATTGCATTAACCGCACGCGCACTGCTTAAAATATAGTTTATAGAGTTAAGCCTTTTTTCGCTATCGACCGATGACATCGAAATATAATACGGTGCGTGTAAAGATACCTTAATATTGGCTTCTTTCATAGCTTTGCCGAATTGCTCGGCTTTTTCTAATCCGATATTTACGCCTCGGCCGCATTGATATTCAAATGCGGTAAGACCGAATTTATTAAGATACTCTGGTATTTGCAAGCTATGCTTATACCCTTGTGCCGAAAAGCTTATTGAATTTCCCGCAGGTCCAAACAAAGCCAACATTTTTACACCTCAAATTTATATAATTTGTAAAGTAATTTTTCTAATTTTCGTCTAATTCTAAAAGATACCATTTTTTCGGGCTCAATTGGGTTTAAAATAATCGTTTTAACTCCCGATAAATGTCCGCCTAAAGAATCGGTAAAAATCTGATCACCGACTATTGCGGTTTCTTTAAGCTTTAAAGACATTTTCTTTGCCGATTTCCAATAACCGAACGGCAATGGCTTTAATCCTAAAGAAAAGTAATTTAATCCGATTTTTTGGGCAAAAGGACCTACCCTTTTCTCCTTTGAGTTAGAGAGAATTATTAACTTGATTTTACTGTCTGCCATACATTTTAACCACTCTGTAAGCCCGTCCAACAGAACTTCACCGTGATGGGTAGACAAAGTGTTATCAACATCAAGAATTAGTCCCTTAATATTGAGTTTTTTTAGCATTGGTACAGTAATATCTGTAATTCTGTTTAGTTTAATATAGGGTTTAAGTAACATAACGCTCTCCAAAAAATAAAAGCGGTTGATATACAACCGCTTTTATGCTGAAATTTTAGCTTAGCGGAATTTGCGCTTACGAGCTGCTTCCGACTTCTTTTTACGTTTTACAGAGGGTTTTTCGTAATGTTCTCTTTTACGAACTTCTTGTATAACACCGTCTTTTGCTGTTTGCCTTTTAAAACGTCTAAGAGCATTATCCAGCGATTCGTTTTCCTTAATACGAACCTGACTCATATATTTCCCTCCCTTAGCAAAATCATAATGTAAACACTAAACTCTAAACATTATACATTACCCCTAAGGGACTTGTCAAGCATTATTTAAAATTAAAAAACCGATATGCAGTTTTTGCATATCGGTAAAAAATATAAATTAATCAACAAAACCCGATTCAACAAGCGCAATAAGTGCATTGAGCGCTTCCTTTTCGTCAACACCGTCAACAATAATTTTAATTTCAGTATTGCCGACAATTCCTAACGATAAAACGCCGAGAAGACTTTTTGCGTTAACTCTGCGTTCGTCCTTTTCAACCCAGATTGATGATTTGAATTCGTTAGCTTTCTGAATAAAGAAAGTAGCGGGACGAGCATGTAAGCCTACCTGATTTTGAACAACAACTTCTTTAACACACATGTTTAAGTCTCCTTATAGCCAAAATTTTTAAATCGGTTATATTACAAATTATACTTTTTTTATAAAAAGTGTCAACATTTCTTTGTTAAGTTCTATGTTTTACACCAAACAACCACAAATAGAAGATGCGATATTTGTGAAATTTGACTATAAATTAATAAAATTTATCAAATAAACCACTATATATCGTGTTTGCCGTTTTTGATACTATCTATATATTCCAAATCGGTTTTAGATAAATCGGCATTTGTAAAAATGTCGGGACGGCGTTCATTTGTAATCTCCAGTGATTTTTCCCTACGCCACTTAGCAATTTTAGCGTGATTACCCGAAAGCAACACTTCGGGCACTTCCCTATCGTGCCATACAGCAGGTTTTGTATACTGCGGGTATTCAAGCAGACCTGAAAAATGACTTTCTTCAGTAAAGCAGATATCATCGGCTAAAACACCGGGTAACATTCTGCAAACCGCATCGGCAACTACCAAGGCGGGTAGCTCACCGCCCGTAAGCACAAAATCCCCTATAGAAATTTCTTCGTCGACTATCTCATCAATAACTCTTTCATCGATATCTTTATAGTGTCCGCAAAGCAGAACGATGTGCTCTTTCTTTGATAACTCAACTGCCCTGCTTTGAGTAAAGGTTTTTCCTTTGGGCGATAAATAAATCAAATGTGGCTTATTTTCGCCGTTTTTTAACAAGCTTTGATAGGTATTAAAAATCGGCTCTGCCGCCATTACCATACCCATACCGCCGCCATAAGGTGTATCGTCAACCTTATTATGCTTATTGTTAGCAAAATCCCTTATATTTATACAATTAATATCAACTTTTCCTTTTTTTATTGCTCTGCCGATAATGCTCTCATTTACAAACGCTTCGCACATCTGCGGAAATAATGTTAATATACTAATCCTCATCATCAAATATTCCCTTCAAGGGTGTAATGTAAATTTTACCACCATCAATATCAACCCTGTTTACAACATCGGGTATTACGGGGATTAAATATTCCTTAGCATCTTTCATTATGTGCCATACATCATTAGCGCCTGTTTGCGAAACATCAGATACTACGCCTAATTGCTCGCCCGATAAATTATCATAAACCTGACAGTCGATTATATCTTGTATATAATAACTGCCGTTTTGTAAATCGGATTCGTTTCTATCAATATACAACACTTTATTCTTTAACTGCAATGCCTCTTCCACCGAATTTATTTCTTTAAATTTAGCAATAAAGACATTACCGTTAACGGCTATTCGTTCTTTTTCTAACTTAGTAGAGCCTGAGTTATCTAAATAAAAATATTTAATTTTGCTTAAAAATTTTATATCATCACACCACGGCTGTATGCGTACCATACCGCGAATACCGTGAGTACCTGTGATTTTTCCCGTTTCCAAAAACTGTTTTTTCATAAACAACCCACTATATTAATACCCCCAAATTAATTGGGGGCATTAATTTTTTTAAAAATTAGTCAATTTCTACTGCTATTTTTGTATTGTTACGGTTAGCAGCAGCGCGCATAACTACGCGAATCGCCTTAGCGATTCGTCCCTGTTTGCCAATAACTCTGCCCATATCTGCTTCTGCAACATGAAGATGATATACAACAACACCTTCTTCATTTATTGGGTCTGCAGTGGCAGTAACTGCATCGGGGTCTTCAACAAGACCGCGAGCAATTAAAACGAGAAGTTCTTCCATTATTATTCCTCCGAATTTTTAATTAAAGCACACCGTTTTTCTTCAAGATAGCTTTAACGGTATCGGTAGGTTGTGCGCCGTTAGCAATCCATTTCTTAGCCTTATCAGCATCAATGCTTACTACAGCAGGGTCCTTAGTTGTATCGTAATAACCGATTTCTTCGATAAAACGACCGTCACGCGGGAATCTTGAGTCAGCAACAACTACACGATAGAAAGGAGCCTTTTTAGCACCCATACGACGAAGTCTGATTTTAACTGCCATTTAAAACACCTCCAAAATATGTTTTGTTTATTTTAAAAAGAATGCTCTTTTAAAAACCGAATCTACCGGGCAAACCACCCATTCTTCCAAGCATTTTTTTGCCCTTAGCGGAAGAAAACTGTTTGAACATTTTTTTCATTTGCTCATACTGTTTTATTAGTTTATTTACCTCTTCGACGCTGGTGCCCGAGCCTGCCGCAATTCTCTTTCTGCGGGAAGCATTAAGAATATCGGGCTTAGCGCGTTCCTTTGCAGTCATAGAAGTAATTATAGCTTCTGTTCTGAGTAACTGTCTTTCATCAATATCGGCATCCCTTACCTGCTTATCAAGACCGGGCATCATTGATAAAATACTTTTTACAGAACCCATCTTTTTAATCTGCTTGAACTGGTCAAGCAAATCATTCATATCAAATTTATTTTCTTGCAGGCGTTTTGCGGTTTCTTCGGCTTTTTTCTCATCAATTTCCGATTCAACCTTCTCAATAAGAGAGAGCATATCGCCCATACCAAGAATTCTTGAAGCCATACGGTCGGGATGGAATTCATCAAGGTCATCCATCTTTTCGCCGACGCCTGCAAACATAATAGGTTTGCCTGTCACCGCACGAACTGACAAAGCGGCACCGCCGCGAGTATCACCGTCGAGCTTTGTAAGAATAACACCGTCTATTTCGAGTTGTTCATTAAAGGATTTTGCGATATTTACAGAATCCTGACCGACCATTGAGTCAATAACCAAAAGAATGTTATTAATTTCAACCGTGTCGCCGATTCTTTTAAGCTCCGCCATAAGCTCTTCATCAATATGAAGTCGTCCTGCGGTATCTAAAATAACATAATCGTTGCCATAATCCCTTGCGTGTTTTACGGCTTCCAGTGCCGTTTTTTCAGGCGCCTGTTTACCCTTTTCAAACACGGGAACATTTACACTGTTTCCTACTACCTTTAACTGTTCAATAGCAGCAGGACGGTAAATGTCACATGCAACTAAAAGTGGACGGTGTCCCTGTTGTTTTAAAAACTTTGCAAGCTTACCCGAGTGGGTGGTTTTACCGGAACCTTGTAAACCGCACATCATAATAACAGTGGGTATTTTAGATGCCGTTTTAAGCCTTGCTTGCTCTCCGCCCATTAAAGCAGTGAGCTCATCCCTTACAATCTTTACCACCATTTGTGGAGCAGTAAGGCTTTCCATTATATTCTGACCGATACACTTTTCGGTTACGGAATTTGTAAAGTCCTTGGCAACCTTATAGTTTACATCTGCTTCCAAAAGTGCCAGACGGACTTCTCGCATTGCTTCTTTAACATCACTCTCACTCAATTTTCCGCGTGAGCGTAAGCGTTTGAAAACTGCGGACAGCTTATCTGAAAGATTATCAAAAGCCATAAGACACTACCTTTAAATCAAAAATTATCAATAAACTCAAACAATTCATTAACTGTTTCGGGATTTTGTTTTGCAGAAGTACAAAGTCCTTTAAGTTTTTGAGTTTTGCTGTAAATTCTTAAATTATTTTCAAGTTCTAATAATTGCTGCTCGGTGCGTTTTACCGAATCCCTTACACCCTGCCGTGTAATGCCAAAATTCTCAGCTATTTCAGATAAAGAAAAATCCTCATTATAATAACAGTCAAAAATTTCGCGTTGTTTATCATTAAGACAAGTGCTGTAGCAATCAAACAATAATGAGATATTTAAATCCTTCATATCGCACCCCGTCTGCAAAGTAAATTACTTTACACCCGATATTATAGCAGTAATGATTCCCCTTGTCAAGTTTTTCTTGAAATATATTGCTAACTATTTTATAATTATTTTGTAATTATCTGATTGGGAGTATTTTAATGCTTATACATAAAAAATTTTTTGCCATAATTTTGGCTGTTTTAATGATTGTTTCAGGTGTCGGTTGCTCGGGTGACTACTCATCGGCAATTATCTATTACGGTGTCGGGGAACCACCAAAAAATATCGACCCACAGTGTGCCACCACGATAACAGAGCTTATTCTTGTCAGAAATTTGTATGAAGGTCTGATGCGGAGAAACGCCGACGGCGAGATTGTAAACGGCGTTGCTGACTCATATACCTTTGAAAACAATACATACACCTTTACTTTAAGAGAGGATGCCGTATGGAATGACGGCACACCCGTGACGGCAGACGACTTTGTTTTCGGTATAAAGCGTGCTCTGCTATCCAATACAAACTCACCGGGCGCCGAATGCCTGTTCAGTATTAAAAATGCCGAAAAAATCTACAAAAAGGAATTACCTATCAGTTCAATAGGTATATATGCTATCAATAACAAAACACTTAAAATAGAACTATCGTACGATGATAAAGATTTTTTATATGTGCTTACTACCGCCGCCGCAATGCCGTGCAACGAAGCTTTCTTTAATAAAGCTATTGGTAAATATGGTATGTCACTTGAAACAGTTCTTACAAACGGCTCGTACAGAATGAAAAAATGGTCAACCGAAGATTTTGCCATGCGAATTGTGAAAAGCAACAGTTACACGGGAAGCTTTGTGCCCAAAAATTCTGCCGTTTACTTTTCTAAAAACAAAGAATACACAAATATTGAATGTCTTGAAAAAAATTATGTAGATATTGCAGAAATTAAAACCGAAGACATTAAAAGAGCTAAATTAAACAACCTCAATTTAAGTTTCGTAAATAACAAAGTACTCATACTAAGCATTAACAGAGCCTTTACTAAAAATATGCGTGATGCTTTATTTTGGAGTGCTATATCAAAGGATGATTTTACTGATACGCCGTCTTCCTTTAGTTTTTCAAGTACTCTCTTCCCTGAGCTTTTTGGTAATAATCAGGAGCACTACAGTATTTATAACCCACAGGCCGCCAAAGAAACCTACAACAGTGAAATAAAGTCTTTCCCCGATTCAGAATTTCCCACAGATTCGGTTTACTACTACGGCGACACAAATGTACAAAATATTGTTAAAAAGGTCGCTGCGAACTGGCAAAAAAATCTCGGTGCATATATTAATATTACGCAAGTATCTAACAACAGTGAAGCAAGGACAGCATCTAATATCGACTACGGGATAGGTATTTATACTGTAGAAATCAATGAAAAAAACAAGCATGAATATCTTGAAAATTTTGATATTTCGACATCTGAGGACGGTGACATTGCAGCTTATGTGTTTAGCAACGGTTACTCAATACCCATCAGTTTTTACGGCAGTTGTTTTGCTAACTCAGCTGAACTAAGCGGCTTCAAGATTGATTCTGCAGGCGGTATTTTGGACTTTTCCGTTATTACAAAGAAAAAATAAAGCAGGTCAATCGACCTGCTTTCCTAACCTTTCGGTGATTATATGCGCCGCTTTGTAGATATCGCCGCCGCCCATAGTAATTACTAATTCACCGCTATTTGTATTTTTAATAACTTCATCTGCCACCTGTTCAAAGGTATCGACACATACACAGTTTTCTAACCCTTCGGCGATATTTTCAGATGATATGCCGTAGGTATTAACTTCGCGTGAACCCATAATGGGCATTAAAATTACCTTATCAGCGATTTTTAATGCTTCAATAAATTCATTAAGCAATAATGCCGTACGAGAAAATGTAAACGGCTGAAAAACGGCTGTCACCTTGCTATAATCTAGTGCCTTTGCAGCAGATAATGTAGCCTTAATTTCGGTAGGATGATGAGCATAATCATCCGCCAACACAAAGCCGTTGTACTCACCTAAAAATTCAAAGCGTCTACCTGCGCCCGTAAACTGTTCAAGAGCATTCTTTATGCCGTCAGGTGATACAGAGTGATAATCTGCAACCGCGATAGCGGCGAGTGCATTCAGTACATTATGGCGTCCCGGAACACGCATTTCAATGTTAACAAAAGGCTTATTTTCTTTAAATACATCAAATTTAAACCCATATTTTGAAGCAGTTATATTATCTGCAAAATACATATTTGTATTATTAAAACCAAAGGTTATTATTTTAGCATCAATGTCCTTTACTGCATCAGATACTAATTTATCATCCCCGTTTATAAAGGCTATTCTTGACATTGCTACAAACTTTTTAAAGGATGCTACTAAGTTTTCCATTGTTTTGAAATAATCAAGATGGTCGTTATCAATGTTTAATAGCACCGAAATATCGGGTGACATTTGTAAAAAGGTATCAACAAACTCACACGCTTCACAAATCATATTTTGTGTTTTCCCCGCAATGCCGTTTGAATTGATAAGCGGCAGCTTTCCGCCGATTACTGCGGTAGGGTCCATATCGTTTAAAACAAATATCTGTGTTAGCATTGATGTGGTTGTGGTTTTTCCGTGGGTACCGCAAACACCAATTACATTATCAAAATACCTTGTTAATGCGCCAAGTAAATGCGAACGCTCCATAGTAGGTATACCTTTTTCTTTGGCACAAACAAGCTCGGGATTATCTTGTGAAATGGCGGCAGAATAGACTACAAGCTCTGCACCCTTTACATTTTCACCACTATGTCCCATATACACCTTTATACCTAAATTTTGTATTCTTTTAAGCGGGTCACTTATATTATTATCAGAGCCCGTAAGTATATAGCCCTTACTGTGCAGAATTTCTGCCAACGGGCACATACCTGAGCCACCAATACCTATCATATGAATGCGTTTTACATTATTTATTATTTTATCTTCATCTCTTAATAACTTCATAAAATAATCCCCTAAAAATTTTTACATATCTATTATATTTCATTTGCAGGAAAAAATAAACAATAATTTTTAAAGAAGGACTAAAAATGTTTGAGTTGCCTAAATATGTAACCAATATGTTAGACACACTGCACGATGCCGGCTACGAAGCCTATGTCGTTGGCGGTGCAGTTCGCGATATACTTTTAGGTAATTCGCCGGACGATTTTGATATAACAACATCCTGTCCACCCGTAAAGATAACCGAGTTGTTTGAAAAAACTGTTGAAACAGGAATTAAACACGGCACCGTGACGGTATTGGATGGCAAAAACGCAGTAGAAATAACAACATTTCGCCAAGACGCCGGCTATTCAGACTATAGAAAGCCGGATGGCGTTAACTTTATCTCAAATTTGAACGAAGACCTAAAAAGGCGTGATTTTACGGTTAATGCTATGGCATTTTCCAATGAAACAGGTCTGATTGATAACTTTGGCGGACAGAATGACTTAAAAAACAGAATTATCAAGGCAGTAGGTAACCCAGATAAACGCTTTAATGAAGATGCACTTAGAATTTTACGAGCATTCCGTTTTTCTGCAAAGCTTGAT
Source organism: Acutalibacteraceae bacterium (assembly GCA_045590755.1). Classification (GTDB taxonomy): domain Bacteria; phylum Bacillota; class Clostridia; order Oscillospirales; family Acutalibacteraceae; genus SIG565. The sequence goes on along the minus strand of JAZNRP010000026.1, from coordinate 27,034 downwards.
TTCAGTATTGATAAGGAAACCTTTTCTTCGGCAATAAATAGCTCTCACCTTTTAAGCAAAATCAGCCGAGAAAGAATTTTTTCCGAGTTGTCAAAAACTCTTGTTTCAATTGCGCCCCAAAAAATTGAACCCCTTATTAATTGCGGAGCATTAAGCTTTTTGGGAATCACTTCCGCAAAAGACTTAGTGGTTTTAAGCAGATTACCGAATAGACTTGATATCAGGTTTTTTGCATTTTGTCTTCTTACAAAAACCAATATACAAAATTTATGCAAAGAGCTAAAAACAGATAAGGCGTTATATAAATACTGCGAAGCTATTAAAACCTTGTCGGAAAGTAACTTCCCTACAGACCGAATTAGAATTAAAAAAGCATTGAGCATATCGAACGAAGCCTTACTAAAGGATTATTTAAAAATCAAAGAAATAACCGATAATATTTCGGTATCAAGCACGGTATCTTTATTAAATGATATTATAAATAAGGGTGAGCCTTATTTAATCCGCCATTTAGCAGTTTCGGGTGATGATATATTAGCTCTCGGCTATAAAGACACAGATGTCGGAAAAGCGCTAAATAAATTATTGGAAATTGTAATAAGTGACCCTTCAAAGAATGTTAAAAAAACACTAATTAATATTGCGAACGATTTTTTAAGGTCACAATGCACACTATAAAAGCAACGCCATAAAATGTATTAAAGCATTTTACGGCGTTATTTTTTGAGGTGTTTTATGAGAATTATTATGGTAGGCGGAGATAAACGCCAGCTGAGAATTAAAAATAATCTTGAAAATTTAGGTCATTATGTACATCATATAACTTCAATAGATGACCTTAATATTGAATTTGCATTATATGATACTGTGATTTTTCCGCTTCCTACTACACGCGACGGTATATATATAAACAACGCATTAGGTAAAGACAAAATTAAAATTACTGACATAACCGATAATCTGGAGACACAGAAAATACTGTGCGGTAATTTTGCATTTGAAAATTTTGAATTTACCGACTACGCTCAAGATGAATCCACCGCCATACTTAATGCCGTACCAACCGCAGAAGGCGCAATCGCAATTGCTATAGAAAATACGCCCTTTACCGTTTGGAAAAGCAAATGCTTGGTTGTCGGCAACGGAAAAATCGGCAAAGCATTATCCGAAAGATTAAAGGCCTTATTAGCAAATGTTACCGTAAGTGCCAGACGAGATACTGATTTTTCATATATTGAATCCCGAGGGATTAATTACATTAAAACAGACGAAATTGAAAAAAATGCCGATGAATACGATATAATTTTTAATACCGTTCCAAAACAGGTCCTGACAAAAAATGTTCTTAAAAACTGTAAAAAGGACTGTTTGCTTATTGAACTTGCATCAAGTCCATACGGTATTGATTTTAAAGCGGCAGAAGAGTTGGAACTGAAAGTTATTTTGGCTTTAGGTCTACCCGGCAAATACGCCCCCAACACCGCCGCAGATATTTTAACAAATTCTATAGTAAAAAATCTAAACTAAGAAACACAGAAACGGTGATATTTATGGATGGTTTAACTGCAGGCTATGCGCTTTGCGGTTCATTTTGTACAATAAGTGAATCCATAGAGCAGATACCTGTTTTACAAAATATGGGGCTAAACATTATACCGATTCTCTCAAATACGGTATATAGCACAGATAACCGCTTCAACAATGCACGGGAACTGTGCGAAAGAATTGAGAGCATAACAAAACATAAAATTATTCATACTGTAACCGAAGCCGAACCAATAGGCCCTAAAAGGTTACTTGATATATTAATTATATCACCTTGTACCGGAAATACACTTGCAAAGCTTGCAAACGGTATAACTGATACATCCGTTACTATGGCTGCAAAAGCACACCTAAGAAACAGCCGTCCGATAGTCATAAGTATTGCAACAAATGATGCCCTTGGCGCTTCGGCGATTAATATCGGCAAACTGCTTAACACTAAAAACATTTACTTTGTACCATTCGGTCAGGATGACCCATTCGGCAAAAACAACTCCTTAATTTCTGATTTCACAAAAACACCACAAGCTGTTAGTAGCGCGCTCAAAGGTGAGCAAATACAGCCAATTCTATTAAAATAGCACAAAAGGCATATCGGTAAACACCGATATGCCTTTTTGGTTATAATACTATTTCTTCTGATAAAGCAAATGAGTAGATGATTTTTTGCTTTATTGGCTTACAGAAGATTTTTTCACAAGCCAATGCGTAAATTTCGAGCTGCTCACAATAAGCGTTTATAAGCGAATTTTTGTCATTTACGCGGTCGCTTTTGAAATCAACCACAACTATACCGTCGTCTTCGGCAAAAACACAGTCTACACTACCCTGCACAACTATCTTTTCTTCTGCCAAATTCTCATCTAAGCCACTTTTTAATTCCCCTGCGGGTAGTTCCGTTAAAAAGCGCATTTCCCTTTCAAGTCTTTCAGAACTTTCCATACGGACAAAAAGGTCACTCTGGAAGAATTTTCCTACAGCAGACAAATCTATTGCCGATTTTTCTGCAAGGGTGATAAATTCCCATTCGTACAGTCTTTCTATTTCGCTCGCTAAATCTTCCTTAGCCCTTGCAAAATCGGCAAACTGCATAAAACGGTGGGTTGCAGTACCGCGAGCCGCCGGAGTCAGTCCGTTTTTGGACATAAAAGCGGGTCTTTCGGTAAAGCTAAAATCCTTTTCACTGGCCTTGTGGGAAATTACCGCAACAGAGCTTTTGGATTCAATGTCCTTTAAGACTTCATAGGGGTAAGCATATTTTAGATTTCCCTTGATTAAATCGCTTATCTCTTGGTCGGGTGAAAAGCAGTCATTATTTTCTTCTTCGGTTTGTACTTCAAAATTTTCTTCTGCAAAAGTGTTATAGGAAATATTATAGTTTTCAAAATCCGATAAAGCCGTATCTGGCGCTTCACCGCCAAGAATTAGCCGTTGCATTGCAGAATTACCCATCAAAGCAAAACAAAGCATATCAGAATAAGAATTAAGTGTGGTTACAAAATCACGATATTCATCAAAAGTTTTTGCGTGCAGCGCGGGTACAGAATAAAACCGTGCCCGTTTTAACACTTCCTTATCGGTAATAAAAATGCAAAGCTGTTCCTTGGCTCTTGTTAAGGCAACATACAAAAGTCTCATTTCTTCATCAAGCTGGTCCTGTCGTGATGCCGCAGAAATTATATTACGGGTGATAGATGACTTTTGTGTGCCGTTTTCATCATCATTCACCTTAAACGAAAGACCAAGCTCGGCACTTATTAACAATTTATCGGTTGCATCTCTGCTACTGAAATTAGATGTGGTATCTGCAAGAATACATATCGGGAACTGTAAGCCCTTAGAAGAATGTATAGTCATTAAATTTACCGCATCGGCTTCGGCAGAAAAATCTGCACTTATGCCCTTTTCGGAAAACTTTTTGACATAATTAAAAAATTGCTCAATTCTTTTAGAAAATCCGTTTGAATCGTACTGCAGTGCAATGCTCTCAAGCATTTGCAGATTTCTCCTGCGAACTTCACCGTCAGGCAGTACCGACATAATGTTCATCAAATCGGTGGTTTGTAATATATAAGATACTGTCTCACTTATGCAGCCGGTGGAAAACACCAATCGCAATTTTTTTAGAACATTCAAAAATTCTTCCGCTTTTTTCTCACCGTTCCCAGCAGCTTTTGTGACGGCTGTATAAAGGTTTGAATTTCTGTCCGATATGCGTATATTTGCTATTTCTTCACCCGTGAAAGCAAACAAGGGTGAAAGCAAAACCGCCGCTAACGAAATATCTCTTGTTGGGTTTTCAATAATTTCAAGTAATGAAAACAGTATGCGGATTTCTGTCGCTTCACAGAAATTATTTTCGCGCAACAGTACGGGTATATTGTTTTGACGCAGAATTTCAGCATATGCTTCACCATTTTTTGCAATACTTCTGAAAAGCACTGTAAAATCACTAAAGCGCGGCTTTCTCAAGGTGCCCGAAGCGGAGTCGGTAACAAAGCCTTCTGCCATAAATTCTTTTATATACTTTGCAATCGAACACGCTTCCCCCGTAATCTTTGTGGCGGCAGTATCAACATCGATAAATTTAATATCGGTATATAAGCCTTCTCTTTCGGGGTATTTAGCGGAGGGATTTAGAATTTCTTCTTCATTATACTGTACAGTGCTTAATTTTCCGTTCATAACAGCTGTAAAAATTAGATTGATAAATTCACAAATCGGCTTACGGCTACGGAAATTGTTAGACAAAATTATCTTTTGCAGTGTTCCTAACTGCGACAAGCAATACGGCTTATATTTTAATTTTTTATTCAAGAAATTCTGCGGATTGGCACCACGGAAGCGGTAAATGCTCTGTTTAATATCACCAACAATGAATATGTTTTTTTCATCATCAGAAAGCAACGAAAACAATAGGTCCTGCATATCGTTTGTGTCCTGAAATTCATCTACCAGAACTTCATCAAAGCGGCCTATTATTTCCTTTGCATATTCAGTTTTAACAATTTTACCGTCAACATTTTCACAAAGTAGCTTTAGTGCATGGTGCGTTGTATCTGAAAAGGTCATTACATTTTTTTCGCGGCGCAAAGCATCAAATTTTTCCATATACCTGAGCGTTAAGGAAATTAACTCATTAACCGGTGTGTACATTTCATTATAATCTTCTTTAAGAGCTGCGAAATCCCTTGAAAAGATTTCAGATAACTGTTTCACTGCCGCCTTTGCTTCATCCTTAATCATACGAGCACTGTAAACGGCAGGAACATCTGCAAAGCCACGCGGAGTTGTCAGCTTGTCAATGGTAAAGCAACCCAACAAGGAATGCGCCTTGTCCCAATTTTTCTCTTTGCAGTAATTTGCAATAATGGTCAGGTCATCCGCACACTGAGTCAATACCGGTTGATACTTTTCATAAACCGACTGCATCCCACTCAACACTTCACATGCGGCGTACAAGTTTTTAGCATTTACTGTTAGTAATTGATAGGCATAATCAAAAGCCTTGTCCACTAAAAGATTAAAGAACTCATCACTTTTAGACTTTTTAAGCTGCTCATTCAACCATTCACGCGGGAATGGCATATTCTGACTAAACTCATAAATTTTGAGAATAAACCTTGCTAAATCGCCTTCATCAAAATCACTTGAAACAGCACTTAAAAGCAAGTTGAAGGCATCTGTGTTTTCTTCAAAGCCCGCATTAATCACCGAAGACAATGCCGACTGTGAAAGCTGTAGAATTACTGCATCATCTGCTATAGCAAAATCGGGACTAATTCCTAATCGGTCAAAGTTCTCCCTTATTAAATCAATGCAAAATGAATCAATAGTACAAATTTTCGCATTTCGGAATTTAATTCTTTGCTTTAATAAAAAATGATTTTCCGAATTTTTCGCATACTCTTCACTTAAGCGCCTTTCAATTCTACCGCGCATTTCCTTTGCGGCGGCTTTTGTAAAGGTAACTACCAGAAGTCTATCGGCACTAATTGGGTTTTCACCGCAAATTTTATTAATTACACGCTCAACCAAAACCGCCGTTTTGCCTGAACCCGCCGCGGCAGAAACCAGAGTACCCGAAGGAGCAAATATAGCTTTCTTCTGTTCATCGGTCGGTATAAATGCCATTTACTGCTCCCCCCTTAGTTTACTTATAACTTCACTGTTTTTAAGTGTTGGGGCTGCAACACGCTCCCCGTTTTCCAAGCAGCATATAGAATGATAATCGCAATATTTACACGCTGAAGCGCCCGACACATCAGTAGGTATTGCGGACGACTCACCCGAAAGAATGCCGTCACCCATATTTTTCAGCATTTTTTCAATATGGTCGAATATAAGATTAAAGGTTTCTTCGCCAATGTAGGTACCGCCCTTGATATTACCGCTTTTGTCCAGCTCATAACGCGGTATGAATTCGCCTTGGTTTTCCTTTTCCATAGCCGAAAAGACGGTTTCTTCCCCTAACACCAAGCCGTTCATAGTAAGCTTTGTGTCACCTTTTTCTCTTTTTGACGGCATATACAGTACCCCAGCGGGCTTAAGGGCGTTAAGCGTATTATTATCACCGCGAACGATACAGTAAAGGTATATCAGCATTTGTAAATTTAGTCCCACTAAAATATCGGACAAACGGAAATTTTTGGTGCCCGTTTTATAGTCAACCACCCTTAAATAACCGTTCCAGGTATCTACGCGGTCAATACTGCCGTTTATGCGAACCTTACCGTTATTGGAAAAATCAACCAAAACTTCAGGAACTGTTTTGTCCTTGCCAATTTTAAGCTCACAGTATTCGGGGTTAAAATCACTCTGAGCAAATTCAAGCGCCATATGTCTTACAACATCTTTTATTATTAAGGTAATTTTGCCTATTATAAACCGCATACGGGCATCCACAATATCGGCAAAGCCATCCACCGAATCAAAATACGCCTTTATGTAGCGCTCGGTCGCCAAATCACACTCTTCGCCAGATAGCAGTCCGAGATTTTTTCCGTATTCTCTTACAATTCCTTCCAAAACAAAATGCACAATTGTACCGCGTTGTAAAACATTAAAATCTGCGGCCTGTAATTTTTTAGCATTCAATCCGTATTTACAGAAGAACATAAAACGACACTTATGGTAAACATCAAATTTTGTTGCAGATACACTGATATTTTTCCCGTACAGTTTTTCTGCCGTATCTTTAGAAATACTAAAGGCTTGTTTATTTGCAGCAGTTATATATTTTTCTATGTCAGCATTTTTCAAAGCCAATTTTAGCGTTTCGTAATCCTGTGGGCTACCATTATAAAATTTACAAAGATTTTCGTTTGCGGTTTTTTCAGTTTCAGGTAAAGCTCCGATTATAAGTCTGTCTTCAGGCTCTTTTAATTTTATAACATCCTTAAAGAAATCAGTTATATTGGTAACTATTGAAGACGGCTCTAAAGCAGTGCCAGAAAGTGCGAATTTTGAGTATGAAACAAAAAGCTTGTCTAAAGCACAACAAAGCGAAGAGTAAACAAGATAATCTTCATCAACTGCAGTGGTAATATCATTACTGAGCAGTTCAAGACCGATACTATTAAGCATCTCCCTTTCCCTGCCTACTAAAATTCCTGAAGCTGCACTAGCGGACGGAAAAACATCCATATTAGCGCCAAGAATAAACGCTACTTTTGGGCGCGAAGGCTTAATTCGGTCTGCCGAGCCAAAGGTAACTTCATCAAGCATCTGCGGTATTTTGCCTATGGTGGTAAGGGAAACCGCTATGTTCCAAGAGTCAATAAATTCTGTCGCAGAGATTTCCCTGTCTGGCAGACATTTAACAATACTGTCCAATATACCCATAACAGAAGCCCAACATTGACGGATGTCATCGGCCGTAGTGTCATCAATACCGATATAATCTTCAATATTATTTTTAAGCTTATCTGCGGCATTAACCTTTTCAAGCGTATTGAAAACTGCCGATGCCATATCACTTGGCGTACCGCGGAAATTATATCGGAAGTCGTTAATAGTTCCTACCACCTTTTCCCGCAAGCCATTTAGATATTCAAGTTTTTCGTGGTCGTTATTTTTGTCGGTCAAGCCTTCAGGATTCATAGTCCAAACCGAACGCCAAACAGAGCCGTTTATGTTCCACACATAAATATAGTTTTCCAAATCAAGAATTTCCCCGTCGTTTAAGGGTCCTAAACCGCTTTTTAACATTGTTAAAATGGTATCTGTATCGAATCTACCAAGCAGTGATAATAACGAATCAATAAATACCGTAAGCGGCAAATGCTTTATAGATTTACGGCGGTCAGAAAAAAGGAAAACATTATTTTTAAGGCAGGCGTGTTCAACCGCTTTTTTATAATCATCGGCATTACGGCAGATAATAACAAAATCGCGGTAGCGGTAGTTTTCTTCTCTTACCAGTCGTCTTATGGTGCGTGCGGCAAATTCAGCTTCATCGGCGGGTGTTTGACATTCACACAGTGTCAAATTTTCGGTTGACAAATCGTCTTCAATTGCATTGCCTGAAAAAACCGCTTCAACTGCTTTTAAGGATTCATCGGTATAATGAAATTCGTTTAACCTGATTGGCGGTTTTATTTCGATACGGTTTTTCTCGGCTAATTTTACCACTCTGTTTATGGTGTTTCTAACATTTGAGAAAATATTTAGTTTGTTACTGTCAATATCATCTGCAGTAAAGCAAAAGGTAACATCATCAGCCTGATGCAAAATTCTGTCTATTATTTTGTACTGTTGTCCTGTAAAGCTACGGAAGGCATCAATATAAACTGTTTTATTTTCAAAATACTTATATTTAAGCAAATTTTCTGCCAATCTTGTTTCGTTATCTTCCGGGTCTAAAAAGCGGTCGCCAAGTAAGGCCTCGTAGGCTCCGTAAATTAATGATAAATCACTCAGTTTTTCTTTCAAGTAATTTTCTGAAACCTTCCCACTGGCTTCCTTTAATTCTTCGGGAGAAACAGCACACGCCTTCATTTCGGTAACGGATGATAAAACAGCTTCTGTAAATTTAGCGGATGCGGTATACTTGCCCCAAAGGGTTAACCTATCGGAAACGGCGGAAATGGCCTGTCCCATAAGCATAACTCTATCGGCATCGGTAATCAAATCGGCGACTCTGCCGCCTACCTTTCGGGCCACTTCATCATACAACCTTGTAAAGCTTAACACCGATACATTTGTAGAGGAATTATCAGTTAAAGTATGTAGAAGTATTCTTTCGCTTTCAAAGGTAAACTGTTCGGGAACCAGCAAAACAACATCTCGGTTATTTTGAACATCTTTTTTGATGCTTTCAAACACCGAATATGTTTTTCCTGTACCTGCCCTGCCGTAAATGATTTGAAGCATTATTATCACCTCAAATCTATTTTAACACATTTTATGTCCCATTTAAAGTACAAAAATATATCTTAATATTAAAAATCCAACTAAAAAAGGAATACCGCCAAAACTTACCCCCGAAACTGTACACTCATTAACTGGTATGTGCAAATTTGTTGCAAATCCCGTTAGGTTAATTATTGTCATTAGAATTAAAGACGCCGACGCTTGCAGAAGAATAAATTTGTAAGAAAGTCTGTGCTTTTTTAAAACAAACAAAAATAATATTATGTATATGATAAAAACTACGATGGCAATTATACTGAAAACGCTCATATTTTTCACCCAAAAACTAAAGTAATCATTATAATTTTTATGAAAAAAGGCAATTAATTATTATAAATATAAAAATATTGAAAGTTTTGCTTGATTTTTTGCTCCATTAGTGTTATCATATTAAAAGTTTCCGGGTGTAGCTCAGTTTGGTATGAGCGCTTGAATGGGGTTCAAGAGGCCGCTAGTTCGACTCTAGTCACTCGGACCATTAAAAAACCTACTGCGAGAAAGCAGTAGGTTTTCTTTTTTAGCGGACTCTTGAACCCAAGGTTCAGGCAACGAGCCGAAGCGCTTCCGGTGGAAGATACAGCGACGGCGAGTTGGCGCCGCGGTCGACAAACGAAACGCGGGAGCGTTGAGTGTCGGGCACCGCAAGAGGTAGCCGCTAGTTCGACTCTAGTCACTCGGACCATTAAAAAACCTACTGCGAGAAAGCAGTAGGTTTTCTTTTTTAGCGGACTCTTAAACCCTGTCACTCGGTCGATAAAAAAACAGTACAGTCATAAAGAGACTGTACTGTAAAAATTTAAGTAATATTAAATTTCGGGAATTTCTATCTTAACTTCTTCGCCAAGCTCTGCAGACTTTGCAATTGCCGAAATAATAGCTTGATTATAAATAATCTCATTTGTAGGAACCGGTGCTTTACCGCCGTTCTTTATAGCATCAGCAAAAGAACGAAGCTTTAAGTAGAACAAATCTTGCTTATTAGCGGTATCCTTAAACGGAATCTCATATTCAATGGCTTGGTCGCCGACTTTTTTATAAACAACAACAGGTTTACTAAAGTCGCCATTCCAACAACCAGAATTAGGAATACGCATACCGCCCTTAGTACCTAAAATAATTGCATCGCCCACGAATGGGTCCATATGCATTGACCAAGATATTCTAAAGTCAAAAACAATACCGCCTTCAAGACGAACAAAGGCTGCCGCAAAATCGTCAACATTAAACTTTTCGGCATATTCGGGATGACCTGGATATGAGGCGGGGTCCTTACCGAAGAAGTCTGAAGTGTAGCCTGTACAGCTAATCGGCTTCGGGTTACCAACGGCATTCATAAGCATATCAATTGAGTAGCAACCTAAATCCGCCAAAGCACCAATGCCTGCAGTTTCCTTTTCAATAAAAGTAGTACCATAAGGTGTCGGAATACCGTAACGACGGCCGCCGCTTGACTGCATATAGTAAATATCTCCAAGCTCACCCGAAGCAATAATTTCTTTAATTATCTGTAAATTTTTGCTCATACGGGGTTGGAAGCCAATGGTAAGAATTTTACCTGATTTTTTCTCTGCCTTCATACATTCGATTGCTTCTTCAAGTGTTACTGTAAAAGGCTTTTCAAGCATTACATGTACACCGTGCTCTAATGCATTGATGGTACAAGGTGCGTGTTGACAGTTATATGTACAGATACAAACCGCATCCAAGTCCTTTTCCGCATCAAGTAAAGCGGCATCACTTTCGTAGCAACGGGCATTTTCAAAGCCGTATTCCTTACCGAAAGCTTCTGCTTTACCAGGCACTAAATCAGCTAACGCTACAACTTCAACATCGGGTAGCTTGTGTAATGCTACCGCATGTGACTGTGCAATCCAACCGGTACCTATAATACCAAATTTTAATTTTTTCTCGTTTTCAGACATAATAAATTCCTCCGAATTAATTATACTTAATTTTTGCTTTATACTTAATAACATCCATACATTCAAGAACGTTATATGTAAGTTCAGTTACAGCTTTGTATTCATCCGCAAACTGTTCTCTATTTTCTATATAACTTGCAAAAGCGGTGGCTTCGCCCATCATAATTTCAACCTTGTCTGTGGGCTCGCACAGTATCTGTGTATTTCCATCAGTTATGAGCTTAATATCGTCAAACTGACTGACAGAACCTATAACAACCGCACCGTTATCACCTAAGATTTCACTGCCAATACCGCTTTGCGATACTTTACCATAGGTAAGCACCGCATCAAATTTACCGTAGTCAAACAGGGCTATGCCGCTACCATCGGCACCATCACGCAAAAAGTTTGCTTTTGCGGTAATACTTTTCGGCATACCGAATAAATCAACCGCCGCATATACACAGTAAACACCAATATCGGTAAGCGCTCCCGCGCCGAGCTTCATACTAAAGATATTTTCATCCTTACCTGCAATATAGGTAAAATATCGTGAAGAGAGTTTTGAAAAATCAAGTCGAGCAAGATTAATGTTGCCGATTTTTTTAATCGCTTCCAAAATTTTTTCACGGTGGCAACTATGCCGCGACATTATAGCATCCATAATTATTACATTATTTCGGTCTGCTATTTTTTTAAGCTCTAAAAACTCATCGGCACACGATGTAATGGTCTTTTCAGAAATAACATTTTTACCGTTTTCCAAAAGAAACTTGCTTTGCTCATAATGTAGCGCGTTTGGAGAAGCTACATAAACTGCCGAAATAGACTTATCTAATGCCAAGTCGGTTAATGATGTATAAATCGTTTCGCAGCCGAATTGCTTTGCAAATTCCTGCCCTTTTTGAACAGTTCTTGAATAAACGGCGTAAAGTGTAAACCTACCTGTACGCAAGGCAGCCGATACAAATTCGTATGTAATATTGCTTGTGCCGATAACTGCAAGATTTATCATATATTTACTTCAATTACCGAATGTTTAGCATCCGACTCGAAAGCCGCTTCCATAACGCCCATAACACGACGCACTTCGGGCAACTTAACAATAATTTCTTCCTTGCCGTCAATTGCAAGGCAGAAATTACGATAATATTCGTGAACATCAGAAGATAATCTTTCCATATCATACTCATCAAGTGTCAAGCTATCGCGCGGTGCCATCGTTTTTGTAATACCTGCCGCATTTTGTACAGGTGTTACATCCTTTTCGCACCAATTAGTAAGTCTTGCAATGTGCGGTTTCTTTTGCCAATCTTCAAGATACAAAGTACCATCTTTACATTGCATATAGAAGCGCGGTAACGGTAGGAAATTATATGTACCAACTTCTACATGAGCCGTCTTGCCCGATTCAAACTCAAGTTCTAAACGGAAGCCGTCATCAACTTCTGAATTTGTAATATATGTATTCTGGCAGAAAACGCGGACAATCTTTTCAGGAATTAACTGAAGCATCTGATCAATAAGATGTACGCCCCAGTCAAGTATCATACCGCCGCCCTGTGCCTTTGTACAACGCCAGTCGCTCGGTATTCCGCGTGAGCCGTGTATACGGGATTCAACACGAATAACTTCGCCAATTTCACCACTGTTAATAACTTTCTTAACTGCAAGAAAATCTACATCCCAACGACGATTTTGATGAACTGTGAAAAGTTTACCACTCTTGTTTGCGGCTTCTACCATTTCATCAAATGCGGCAACCGACATTTCAACCGGTTTTTCGCATATAACATTTTTGCCAGCCATAAGTGCATCTATAACCAACTGTTTATGGCTATCATTTGGTACTGCAATTACAACAGCATCCACATTTTTATCATTAATAATAGCATCAAAGGAATCATATACAAAAATCCCTTTATTACGCGCAGCTTCATTACGGATTTCGCGAATATCATATGTACCCGTGAGCTCAACAACATCACTTTTTAATATCTGGTCGCAATGCCATGCACCCTGACCGCCGTAACCTACTACTGCTATTTTCTTTTTCACAAATATTCCCCCTACTACTGAAAAAATAGTAAATAAAATACTCCTTAGTTTAATTATACAGAATATTTATTATTTTACAAGTAAAAATCTTGGCGAAATATAGAAAAATATTGCTATAAAGCAAAAACCCCGCTAAAAGGCAGGGTTTTTATCCATTAAATTAACTTTTTTATATCATCTACTTTATCGGTTTTTTCCCAAGGTAAATCCAAATCGGTTCTACCCATATGGCCATATGCCGCGGTTACTGAATAAATAGGACGGCGAAGATTCAAGTTCTTAATAATAGCTGCAGGTCTTAAATCGAACACCTTATTGACAATTTCAGCAGTTTTATCATCGCTTATAACACCTGTACCAAAGGTATCAACCATAACCGAAACGGGATTTGCAACGCCGATTGCGTAAGCAATTTGCACTTCACATTTTTTAGCTAGGCCGGATGCAACAATATTTTTTGCAACATAACGGGCGGCATATGCGGCGCTTCTATCAACTTTAGTCGGGTCTTTACCTGAGAATGCACCACCGCCGTGCTTTGCGGCACCGCCGTATGTATCAACGATAATTTTTCTACCTGTAAGTCCTGTATCGCCGTGCGGACCGCCTATAACAAAACGGCCTGTTGGATTAATAAAATACTTGGTATTTTCATCCAACAAATCTGCGGGAATTATCGGCTTAATTACAAGATTTATAATATCTTGGCGTAATGTATCAAGTTCGATGTCTGCGGTATGTTGAGTTGAAACAACAACGGTATCAACCCTTACAGGTTTACCATCAACATATTCAACCGTTACCTGTGTCTTACCGTCGGGACGAAGATATTTAAGGGTATTATTTTTGCGAATCTCGGTAAGGCGAATAGCCAATTTATGCGCCAAGGATATTGGTAATGGCATAAGTTCGGGTGTTTCATCACAAGCAAAACCGAACATCATACCTTGGTCGCCCGCACCGTGCAAATTAAACTCATCATCTGCACCCGATTTAATCTCCAAAGAATTATCAACGCCTAACGCTATATCGGCTGACTGGTTGTGAAGTTTAACTTCTACCTTACAAGTTTTTCCGTTAAAGAAAACATCATCACTGTTATAACCGATTTTGCAAATAGTGTCTCGTATTATTTTTTCATAATCAACCTTTGCCGCAGTTGTGATTTCACCCATAACAGTAATGCAGTCGGTACTTGCAAAGGTTTCACAAGCAACACGCGACTGGGGGTCCTGAGAAATCAGCGCGTCAAGTATAGCGTCCGACACACAGTCACACACCTTGTCGGGATGTCCTTCAGTTACGGATTCTGATGAAAATAAAAACTTACTCATTAAAAACGCCTCCAAAAATAAAACCGCCTCACAAAAGGCGGTAAATAAGCCACCTCATCTTCCGGTAAATACCGCAGGATTTAGCACCGTTGGTTAAAAAACCGGGTTGCCGGGCATCATAGGGCCTGTCCCTCCGCCACTCGTGATAAGGAAATATTCATATTACATTTAATATTCTAACATAATATCGAAATTTGTCAATAAAAAGTTTAAATAGAAGTATTACTAAAAAATTACAAAAACACCATTTAATTGCAAGATTACAAACAAAACAGAAATCGCTATAACTATTACAGAAATTATAAGCACTATAACCGACACTAAAGACCTTGACTGTTGTTTTGATTTTTCAATAATTCCATAGCGCCTTAATGCATTGGTAACAGGCTTATAAAGAAGCAGAGTAAAAGCCGAATTAATAACTGTTTTGGCAATATTAAACGGTAAAATCAGCGTAGGTAATAATTCGACAACCGCCGAGCGTGGAACACCCATATAAAACGGCGTAATAAAAATATTTGCCGCGAGCATTACAGCCACCACTGAAAAAGATGAAAGAATTAAGCCTAAAACTGCGCCCGATAATGTTCTTTTGTATTTATAAACTATTCCGCAAACAAACGAAAAAGTTGCACTGGCCAAAAAATTCATTATAAGTCCGTAAATTCCCGTATCACTGATTGATACAAATTCAACAAAGGCAACTATTGCCGCGGCAGCAACCCCGTACGGTGCGCCGTAAATTAATGAAGAAAGTGCTATAACCGCATCCTTAAAATCAAATGTCAGGAAAGATACCTTAAAATGAAAAACAAATGTCAGTAAATAAGCCAATGCACAGATTACACCTGTTACCGCAACTGCTTTAACACTAATTTTTTTACTCATAATACCACTCCAAAAAAATAATGCCCCGAAAATAAATCGGGGCATAAAAAACATAATAGTAATTTCTTTCATCCGGACTGTACCGTCGGCTTTGGAATTTCACCAAATCGGGCCTTGCGGCTTTGTGGGCTTTACCACCGGTAAGGAATTACACCTTGCCTCGAAATATATTTATACTTTAATACTAAAATTAAATTTTGTCAAGTATACAGTAAACTACCAAAATAAATTGAAAAAAAATAATAAGCGGTAGACCTAACATAAATCTTTTATGTTTTGTTTTATGGCGAATAAGCAAATTTGTTATGTACATACCTGCAGCACCGCCGAGAAGAGCTACTGTAAAAAGGCACTTTTCCGAAATTCGCCACATATTTTTTATTGCAAATAATTTATCAACAATACTTAATATTACCGAAATTAAATTTATAAGTAAAATATAGCCAAATAAAATCTTTTCAAGCATAGCAAAACACCTTAAAAAGTGGCAACGGGTTGCTCGGGTGCATCGGTAAGCACAACCGATTTAACATTTAATACAGGGCCTACCCTACCGTACATTATATGCTTTTCAAGAGATAAAACCGCATCAATCATAATCCATTGTTTGCTATGCAGTGTGGCGGCACCGCTATAATTACAAGCAAGTCCCGCAAATTGTATATCATCGGCACAACAAGTCATTACAGGTCTGCCCACTACAAAGCAACCTTCAGGTACCTTGTCGCTTTTAGCAACCATACCCTTAAATTTAATTCGCTTACCGTTATACTTTTCCAATTCTTCGGTTAAATCCCTATACCAAAGCGCATAATCCATTTCACCGATTTGTATAATATCAGCATCTGTATCAAAGGGTAACGGATCTTCTATATTATCAAATTCAACATCACCCGATACGCGCTCGTAAGCAATATTAGCCTTTCGGTTAACTGCTCTTACAATTTTATGCAGTTCCATTTTGTCTGTTGCATCGGTATAGCGGTTAAAAATAACCATTTCGCAGGTGCTTAATTTATCAAACACCAATGAACGCATATTTGCATTGTAGCTTATAAAGGTTGAAGAATCGGCAAACATAAATTCCTGAGCAATTACCCATTTTCGCGGCATATTCTCAAAAAGGCTTTTAAGCAGCCACATACCGTTATATTCTACAATTACCCTTTCTGCCTTATGTTTTTTTTGTAATTTTTCAAGGTTTTCCTTTGTGAGTTCTTTTTCATCTTCTATTAATTCAAAAAAAACATTATTACCCGAAAACTTGTCGGGGTTATATTCTTCACAACCTTCTTCACACAAAAGCAACAAGGTTTTTTCACCATTGTTAAAGCGCTTATCACTCAAGGTTTCATTAATAAATTTTGTTTTTCCTGACTCTAAAAAGCCGGTAAAAAGATATACTGGTATATCCATTAATTTCTCCTAAATATTAAATAATTTTTCTATTTCCGTGTTATTGATTTGAGAGCCTATTACACAGATTCTACCAATGATTTCTGGAGAACCTTCACGAATTTCTTTTTCGCCCGGTACATAATCGAAATGCAACCAGCCTTCATCGCTGGTTTCAACAATACCCTTTGCACGAAGAATTGTTCCATATTTAGCATTATCATCGAGTGCATCCAAAATATCGCTGATTTCCTTTTTAGAATACTTATTAGCGGTTTCCTTGCCCCAGCTATTAAACACATCATCAGCGTGATGATGGTGATGTTCGTGATTATGCTCGTGACAGTGGCAGTCTTCATCGTGGTGATGATGGTGACAATGGCACTCTTCACCATGATGATGATGATGATGGTGATGATGCATCTTTTCCATTTCATCTTCTAAAGTATTCTTTCGCTCCAAAGCATCAAGAATTTTTTGTCCGCTTAAAAATTCCCAATCGGTTGTAATTATTGTAGCCTTATCATTTTTTTCTTTAATAAGTGAAATAGCCGCTTCTAACCTTTCATCATCAATATTTGCGGTACGGCTAAAAACAACGCAATTAGCGTGGGCAACCTGATTGCCGAAAAATTCGCCGAAATTTTTCATATACATTTTGCATTTCAAGGCATCAACAACCGCTGTGGCACTGTTAAGTACAACATTATCAATACCCAGATTTTCTACCGCTTTAATAACATCACTTAATTTACCAACACCCGATGGCTCAATAATAATCCTATCGGGAGAATATTGTTCTACAACCTGTTTTAGAGCAACACCAAAATCGCCCACCAAACTGCAACAAATACAACCCGAGTTCATCTCGGTAATATTAATACCCGATTCTTTTAGAAATCCACCATCAATACCGATTTCGCCAAACTCGTTTTCAATTAAAACAAGCTTTTCTCCGATAAACGATTCCTTAATTAATTTTTTAATAAGTGTTGTTTTTCCTGCTCCCAAAAAGCCTGAAAAAATATCAATTTTAGTCATAAAATCACTCCCTAAAATACAAAAACATCCACTGTGAAATTTTATCACAGCAGATGTTCTTTGTCAACGCAATTATATGATTCTAACGCGGATTACTCCGTCAATTTTAGTGATTTTTTCGTAGATTGCATCATAGTCGGCTTCACTTATATCAAGTATAGTATAAGCAAAGTCGCCGCGCGATTTATTAAGCAGATTTTCAATATTTACATTGTTTTCTGCAACGGCACTTGTAATGGCAGTTAACATATTGGGGATGTTTTTGTGCATAATACAAACTCGCTTTTCTGTAGCACGGGGTGCTGAAACCGACGGGAAGTTAACCGAGTTTTCAATATTACCGTTCTCGATATATTCAACAAGCTCTTTTGCAGCCATAGTAGCGCAGTTATCTTCCGATTCGGGTGTAGATGCGCCAAGATGCGGAATAGCAATAGCGCCGTTAATACCAAGCATTTCATCGGTCGGGAAATCAGTAACATAGGTTGCTACCTTGCCCGATTCAAGCGCTATAATCATATCTGCAGAGTTTACCAAATCAGCACGCGAGAAGTTAAGAATACGAACTCCGTCCTTCATCTGATTAATAGCATTTGCATCAATAAAGCCCTTAGTATCGGGGGTTAACGGAACATGAACAGTAATATAGTCACAGTTTTCGTAAATTTCCTTTAAATCATTAGCGTGAATAGCATAATGGGTAAGATTCCAAGCAGATTTAAGGGACAAATACGGGTCGTAACCGTAAACCTTCATACCGAGTGAGTTGGCTGCATTAGCAACCAAAACACCGATAGCGCCAAGACCGATAACACCGAGCTTTTTACCACGGATTTCGGGGCCTACAAAAGCGCCCTTGCCCTTTTCAACCATCTTGCCTACATCGTCACCGTTGCCCTTAAGGGTTTTTGCCCACTCAATAGCCGGAATAATGCGGCGTGAAGATAAAAGTAAACCCGCTAAAACTAATTCCTTAACAGCATTTGCATTAGCACCGGGGGTATTAAATACAACTATACCGTCAGCGGCACACCTGTCGCACGGAATATTGTTTGTACCCGCACCCGCACGGGCAATTGCCAATAAGGATTCGGGAAATTCAACATCGTGAAGAGATGCTGAGCGAACAACCGCACCTACCGGATTTTCGGCATCATCAGAAACTGTATATTTTTCCTTATCGAACTGTTTGAGTCCTATAGCGGAAATTTTGTTATAGGTTTTAATATTATACATTATGCGTTCTCCTTTTCAAACTTCTGCATAAACTCGACTAACTTTTTAACGCCTTCAATCGGCATAGCATTGTAAATAGACGCTCTCATACCGCCTACAGAACGGTGGCCTTTAAGATTAACAAAGCCTGCCGCGGCGGCTTCCTTTACAAATTTAGCATCAAGTTCATCGTTACCGGTTACAAACGGTACATTCATAAGCGAACGGTCTGCCTTTTCTACAGTGCCCTTGAACATCTTGCTGTTGTCAAGGAAATCATAGAGAATTGCGGCCTTTTCCTTATTTATTTCAGCCATCTTTTCAAGGCCGCCTAATTTCTTAATCCATTTGAATGTAAGACCCGCAACATAGATTGTATAGCAAGGCGGTGTATTGAACATTGAATCATTTTCAGAATGTGTAACATAGTTAAGCATTGTAGGTGTAATATCCATTGCATTACCAAGCAAATCCTTGCGAACAATAACAATGGTAAGACCTGCGGGGGCTACATTCTTTTGAGCACCTGCATATAAAAGACCAAAGCGTGATACATCAATCGGCTCTGATAAAATGCAGGAAGAAATATCTGCAACAAGCGGTACATCGCCTGTATCAGGTAACTCATTCCACTTTGTGCCGTAAATAGTGTTGTTCATGCAAATATGGAAATAGTCGGCATCGGGTGTGAAATCTTCCTTGTTAAGTTTAGGAATATAAGAATATGTTTTATCGGCAGAAGATGCAACTGCTTTGGCATCCCCATAGCGTGCTGCTTCCTTATAAGCCTTATTCGCCCACTGACCTGTAATTACAAAATCAGCTTTTTTATTCTTATTCATAAGATTCATAGGAATCATGGCGAACTGAGTAGATGCACCACCCTGCAAGAAAAGAACTTCATAATTATCGGGAATGTTCATTATCTCGCGTAAATCGGCTTCTGCAGTTTTAATAATTGCATCATAATCCTTTGAGCGATGTGACATCTCCATAACCGACTGTCCACTACTACCGTACTCTAACATTTCATTAGCGGCAGTTTCAAGAACCTCCAAAGGTAGCATTGAAGGACCTGCGCTAAAATTATAAACTCTTGCCATATTAAATTACCTCCAAAAAGTCATTTTGTACTATTATATACACAAAGCTTCAAAAGGTCAATAGGTTTGTTAATTATTTGTCAATGTTTTTTAACTTTTTCGTCACTTAGTTGAAAACATTGTTAATTTAATAACAATGTTCATTATTTTTAAAGGGAATTTATTAAATACATTCCCTTTAATTACTATTTATTAGTTAAATCTGTCTTTTTTAGCATCATGAATCAGCATACCAACCACAGTAAAAATGAGTAATGGAATGTGTGACACAAGTGCACCGAAGGAGCGTGATAACACATCGTACAAGCACCATAAAAGCATATTAACAATTGTCCAGAAGCGATATTTTGTACCGCTTTTCTGTCCAATGCTCATAATAAAGGTTAAAGACGCTACAATTGCCAACAGACAAAGCGCAGTAAAGCCGCCGACCAGAAGATTGCACACAACAAAAGCTACTGCATATAGTGCAACCAACCAAGCTGGTAACGCTCTACCCTTTTTATCAAAGAAATAATTTATAAGTGTCTGTAATGCGCCGAGATAACACGAAGCCGCTCCATTAATACCACTACCACCGATTAGATAGCTTGTTGCAACCAATGCGTTACCCAAGCAGACTAATACTAAAATAGATTTCATTTTCTCGCCTTTAATGAGCGATGCTGAAATCATACAGATTAGTCCTACAACGCTTAAAACATATGAAAGATATGGCATACCTACACCTAATTATTAACCTTTACTACCTGTCTTGTTACGGCGGATTTGTAAGCCGCATCGGCAATTGCCTGAGCACGAATGGCATCTGTTGAATTTACGGGCGGTTCTGCATTGTTAAGCAGCGCATCGGCAAAAGCAGCAATTTCCTTTGTATAAAGATTACTGTTGCCATCCGCTTTAAGAATTATCTTTTCTGCGCCGCCGCGATTTTGTTGAGCATCGTAGCCCTTTGTGCTATCTGTTAAAACTAACTCACAAACACCCGTATCGTCTTGTGCCAAGCTGCCGTTAATTACAACACCGCCGCCTGTACCGTAAAACTCTATTTTACAGGTTGTGGCATCATCGGGAATATTAAAAGCAACATCAACATAAGCCAAAGCGCCATTTTCCATACGAACAATGAGAGATGCCGCATCTTCAACTTCATATTTGAAAATCTGATTTCCCATTAAAGCAGTAACTTCATTAGCCTCAAGGCCCGAAATATAGCGTAATAAATCAATACAGTGAAGCCCTAAATCTATAAGTGCGCCACCGCCCGACAACGCCTTTGTCTGACGCCAAGCGCCTTCCATTTCGGGATACCAACAGGTAAACTGAGCACGCATTGAAACAATTTCGCCGAGTTTACCGTTCTTTATTAAATCTCTTACCTGCTCGTGCAAACTGTTAAAGCGCATCATAAGGCCAACGCCGAGTTTTACGCCGCGCTCCTTACAGTATTCTTCGATTTCAATAGAATCTTCAAGGGTCAGTCCCATCGGCTTTTCAAGCAAAATATGCTTACCCGCCGCCGCGGCTTTTAACACCTGTTCTTTATGACAAAAAACGGGTGTTGCAATATAAACTGCATCAATTTCATCAAGCGCCAACAATTCATCAACCGTTGTAAACGAATATTTTGCGCCAAACTCTTTTTGTACATTGGCAGCAGCATTAGCATCGGTGTCCATAACGGCTACCAAATTGCTATTTTCAGCCAATACCATACCGGGAATAGTGCGGCGATAAGCAATACCGCCGCAACCGATAACACCCCAGTTAATTTTCATCATTTTGTCCTCCTAATATTACGCCGTACGATTACTTTCAAGAAGATTTACATAATCAACCAAGCCGTCAATTATTTCGTTGCAAACCTTTTCGCCAAGCTCTTTAGATGCGCGTTCAGGGAATCCCATAACACCAACCTTAACCTCATCGCGTTGACCTACTGTTTCAACTACGAACGGATGGTCTATCGGCTTGGTTTTCTTTTCAAGCCAGTCTTGGTCAGTGCGCATCATACGGGCAACATATTCTTCATCATTTTCGCCTTACTTTCCCTCTTGCATTTCTGCTACTGATTCAAGAATTGCATCTGCCATATAATCTAACTGTTCTTGTGATAAGCCATAAAGCGGAAGGTGTGTAAAACGCTTGTAGAACACTTCTTCACAAACAGGACAGGTCTTTGCAATTTCATCCGAATCATAACCCATTTGCTGAGTAACACGGAAACGATAAAGCGGTCCAAAGTGCGGAATATTTGTAACGCCCTTTTCTTCCAACTTCTTCTTAAGCACCTGAATATCACCGCCAGCTTTATTGGGGTCAATTTGTAAGAGATAAAGGTGGAATGTAGGCTTTATATCTTCATTGCCTAAATCTTGACAAATAATTGCATCATTATCTGCTAAACGGCTATTAAGATAAGCAGCTGCAGCTCTGCGTTCTTCAATAATCTGTTCGTTACGGGCAATCTGAAGTGATAGACCTAAGCCCTGTATTTCGGTTGTTGAATAGTTAACTGCCACAAACGGCTCTTCCTTGCCGGGAATAGCAGATACATCATAAAGCCAATCCTTGATTTTATGGCTGAAGTCCATACCTACAAAGCGGGCACGCTTCATATGGTCTTTAAATCCGGGAACGGTTGTTGTAGCAATACCACCTTCACCAAAGGATGTAATGTTTTTAACTTCGTGGAAGCTGAATGCCGCAAAATCACCGATAGTACCGATTTTTTTACCCTTATACATAGCACCGAAAGCGTGTGCAGCATCTTCAAGTACTAAGATATTGTGCTTTCGGGCGAGTTCCATAATCGGGTCCATATCTACAGGATAGCCGCCTATATGTACAGGAACTATCATTTTGGTTTTTGGTGTGATTTTTCTTGCAACATCGGCGGGGTCCATATTAATGGTTACAGGGTCAACATCGGCAAATACAAGCTTTGCACCTATTGACAACGGATAAGCCATTGTTGCAATAAAGGTAATTGCAGGAACGATAACCTCATCGCCGGGCTTTAAATTAGCATATTTATAAGCAATTTCGAAACCGGAGGTAGCATTTGTTACAAATGTACTGCTATCTGTTCCAAGATAAGCGTTTGATGCTTCTTCAGCCGCCTCAACCTTTGAAGCCAAAGATAATTTTCCGGGTGGCGTTGAGATCTTATCAAGTTTTTCAACCTGTGATTTTACAGCTGCGATGGCATCTTCATACTCTTTACCTTCGCCCTGCATTAAAAACTTAATAATCTCCATTAAGTCGTTTACATTGTAGTTTTCGCCTACTGCCGCCCATGGTACCTTTGTAGCACCTGTATTATAGCGGAAATCTGTTGCCTTTGGCATGAATATTCCCTCTTTCTTAATTTTTTAGGATACTTATCCATTAATATTTTAGCAAATTTCAAATAAAGAAAACAGTGCATTTTTTCCATTGTTTTATAACTATATTCCTAATTTTCGAAATTTATTGACAAAAATTAGTTGTATAGTATAATTAAATTAGAAAAAGTATGGGGAGATATCAAATGCTTATTCATTATGACATTCCGAAAATCAATAAGGTACTTGATGATTTTTACAATGCAACGGGTACACGAATTGACCTGTTCAGCGATTCTTTTGCGCCCATAAGCTACAGTGGGCACGAAATATGCGGCTACTGTCATAAAATACAACAATCTGCCGCAAACAAAGTCGCTTGTGTTAAATTCGATAATATGCTACTACAGAAAAGCCGAAGCAGTCAAAAAACTGAGCGTGATATATGCCCCTTTGGACTGCTAAACATTGTTTCCCCTATTATCTACGAAAACACGGCGATCGGTTATCTATTTTTTGGTCAGATGAAAACAAACCCCGCTTTACCCAAAGAATTAATGACCGATAGAAAAGATTTTGAAGAGCTTAAATTACTCACGCTTTCACAGACCGAAAGTATTGCAAATCTGGCAGAGATTTTAATCGGTCACATTTTAACCGAGAATATGCTAAAGCCCGATGCGGCCGAAGTATTAACCAGAGCCGTAGCTTACATTGAAGAAAATTTGGAAAAGGACCTTTCAATTAAACAAATTTCAAAAAGCATCAATGTTTCCAAAAGTGTTTTATACAGTAAATTCCACGCCCGATTCAACTGCACAATCGGTGAGTTCATCAGCAAAAAGCGTGTTGAGCGCTCGGCAGAACTGCTTACAAAGACTTCTAAATCTATTGAAGAAATTTCCCAAAAATGCGGTTTTTCAAGTGCATCATATTTCACAAAAACCTTCAAAAAGATGATGGGGGTCACACCTCTTAAATTCAAAAAAACACAGTCTTAATGACTGTGTTTTTTAACTTCTTATATTTACTAAGTGGGCTACCGACGGAATGCTTTCTCCTTGTAAAGTTGATGTAGGTGATAACAACGCACCTGTAGCACAAAATAAAATATTGCGGTATTTCCTATTTTCTAATTTTTTTAAAATATGACAAGTCAGTACCGATGCCGAGCATCCACACCCCGAAGCTCCCGCGTGGACATCCTGCTTTGCTATATCATAAATCATCATTCCGCAATCTTTATGCTTGCTTCGGATATTAATATTTTCTTCTTCTAAAAGCTGATATAAAAGTTCTGTTCCAACAGTGCCTAAATCCCCCGTAAATATAGCATCGTAATCGTTCGGTTGAGTCTTTGTATCATTTAAAAATCTTTTTATAGTATCTGCCGCGGCAGGGGAAAATGTCAAGAGAACACCATAAATTTTGCCTTCCAAAAATTTCCTTTAATGATGCGGGTTTAGAGCACTTATGGTGTGTAGGCGGCTATAGGCGGGTAGATGTTAAAAAAACACCATATAACATTTTTATTGTGCGTTATACACAAAAACAAATATGCTAATTTGACATCAGATTTTGTGGACGAAAAATTTTATCGAAGTATACTGACACAGAGGTATAGCGTATGGCAGTAAATGTCACACACTTTTTGTATGCTATTTAAGAATATCACCAATAATATCGCTTTTCTAATTTTTTCTGTTCTTTGCTCATTTCGTGTTCTCGTTCTCCAAAGAATTCATCCTTGGCAGCAACAGTAGGATCATACCAATCCGCCTTAGCCCTTGCCCACATAATCCATTCCGCAATTTCGCTATCATTATCCGACTTAGATTCAACCTCATTAATCAATGCTCGTATTTTACATGCCATAGCAAAATCTTCAGCCTGATTTTCCAATGTGAGAGTCAATTCTACCTCTTCATTATATCTTTCACGAAGTTCTTCTCTCTTCCGTTGTTCTTCCCGACGCTTGCGTTCTGCCTCTTCACGTTCTTCACGAGCCAGTTTTGCATCATTAATAGCAATAAATATAGCAATCATCAGATCTCCAAGTTGCTCCTCAAGAGTTATAAATTTACCGTCTCTAAATCTTCTTTTCAATCCTACACCAATGCTGATGCGCCCGTTATATATATGGTCATATTTGCGTATTTGTGGCTTACTTGCCCAGCTATACCGTTTACGCTCATCTTCATACTTTAACAAAGACATTCGTTCTTCTTTTGTTAGTTCGTGTGGCGTTTCAGTAGTTGCCTCAGAAAAATTGAGTTTAATATAATCTGCTTTATAATGAAAGCATAAATTATCATCTAAATCAACGCCAAGCGGTTTCATTGCCTTTATAAGCGAATCTATAATTCTAAAAACTCTTGGTAAAGAATTGTCCGCAACATCGTATTTTAAATATGGTGCAGTATTTTTACTTTGTCTTTGTTGATATGGAGTTTGTTTCTTAAACTCCTTTTCCAAACTTTCAATTCGCTTTCTGTGTGCTATAATTTTTGAATGTAGTCTTTCCTTTTCACCAGTTATCTTGACATTTGAAACCGCAACAAAAAGTTGTTCTTTTTCATCTGCAGATAAAAACGGAAGTATAGCGTCGTATTCTCCGCTGTAATTACTACTTGAAGGATCATTTTCTTTTACTTCATTTTCAATAATGGATTGAGGGGTATTTATCACAGTTTTTTCTTCTGCTTGTATTTTTATATCATCCTTGGTCTTTGATAATAATGGCCTGTGCTTGTATAATTCGACAATCTCATCTGGATCTCCATTTAATTCTGCAACTACCGTTTCTTTGCCGTATTCTTTTTTAGTCCAATATCCAGCGGGTGGTATAGGGATATTCGCATCTTTTATTTGCTTATATAACAACGAATACGAAATATCATATTTTTTAACCATACCTGAAATGGAAATCGACCATACTTCATCGTATATTTGCTTTCTGGTTAATTTCGTTGCCGTATATGTTTCCACTTTTTCATCCTCCTTTCTTATTATTTCTGTTGTTTTGTGAGTTTGAGAGTCAGATGGTTTCATTAGTTCTTCAAAATGAGTTATCCCTCCAATTCTTCGTTTTCTTTTAATAGAAAAACCAAATCACGCTTCATTTCCTCAAAATTGCGAATGATTGTTTGTAAATTGTTCTCAATAGCTTCAACTTGAACCTCGTTGATTCTTCCATGATTGTAAGCAATTAATCGCTCGGGAATAATTACATAAGACCAGCTATCACGATAAGTTTCTTCATTTTTCATCGCAAAGCCTATTGGCAACAGATTGTTCCTCATCCCTAAAGTAAGCATCATAGGAGAAATTCCAAGATAATCCGCTGCAGCCTTTATAGTGACTTTTGACATCGCTCTGATTTCTTCATCGGTATATTTACCCATACGTTTCACCACCTTTCATTCACCTTATTATAACATACAAAAATAAAACACCGCTATACAATATTCATTTAATTGCATAGCGGTGTTTTTCATTTCAGTTTTCTGTTTTTAATTGTTTTTTAATTCTATCAGCATTAGTTTGTGACAAACCCGCTTCTTCAGCAAATTCACTCCATCTTCCTACTGCATCTAACACTTGATGAATACATTTTGTCGCAGAAACTTTTTTTATACCAACTTTTTGGGCAACTTTATAAAAATCCTCCATAGTGATTCCGTCAACTTTACCGTTTATAAGCATTTGATGACTTCTTACCCACAAACTGTCTTTTTTATATGAAAACGTTACATCATATGCCGGAGACAATGACCATTCACCTTTTTTGTTCATAAGAAAAGCAATGTTTT
>JAZNRP010000025.1:0-12073 GCA_045590755.1 Acutalibacteraceae bacterium | reverse complement strand
ACAACACTGAGTACGGCAACACAGAAACAGAAAAGTAACTTGTAAGATTTATAGAGTGCGGCACCGTTTACTGTCGAGCCGAATGCTAACTGAGCACCGGTTGCAGTAATTGTGCTGTCGGCAGAAACTATGGTAGCAAAGTTTGTGAAGAACATTACCACTGCGGCAACGCCTGTAACCAAACCAAAAATTTGACAAACCTTGTTAATAGTTTTCATTCCTGCACCCTCCTTACTTCGTTTCCCTGTGTACGGTGTGCTTCTTACAGAACCTGCAATACTTACTCATTTCAAGTCTGTCGGGGTCGTTCTTTTTGTTTTTCATTGTGTTGTAGTTGCGTTGCTTACACTCTGTGCAAGCTAAAGTGATCTTAACTCTCATGACGGCACCTCCCGTTTTACGGAATTTATTTTTATCCTGAATAGGACAAACAGCCTCCCTCAGCAAACGGCAGATATTGACCTTGACACCCTATTTTGTAGCGCCAAAGTAAAGCACATACAATATATGCAAAATTTGCTTTGAATCCTCTTTTTTGCGAAAAATGGGCGCAAAAAAAAAGACCTTCAGAGGTAAGGATAGTATACCATACTTTACCCCTTCGGTCAAGTCTTTTTTTAATTTTATTTATGATATGTGCCGCCACCTAAAATTTTGAAGGCTCTGTATATTTGCTCTAAGAGCATAACTCGTGCTAATTCGTGCGGAAAGGTCATTTGCGACATAGACATTTTTATATCGGCAGTCTTTTTAAAATCTTCATCAAGTCCGTACGAACTACCTATTATGAAGGTAATTGAATCCTTGCCCGACACCGCCGCCGACGATATATAACGGCTAAAATCCACACTCCCGATTTCTTTGCCTTCTATACACATAGCAACCGTTAAGGAGCCCTTGGGTATTTTCTTTTCACAGCTTGCCGCTTCGGCTTTAAGTGCTGTGCGTATCTGATTTTCGCTCGGATTATCGGGTAGTCGTTCTGGCGTTATTTCTATAATTTCAAGATTACAAAAAGCAGAGAGCCTTTTTATATACTCCCCTGCCGCTACTAAAAAATGCTTTTCCTTTAATTTGCCGAGTGCAATTATCTTAATTTTCATCATAATAAAAACATATCTCCACCGCTGACCGATGCAGCAGTCAGTATGTAATCTTCATTAAGTTTTCCGCCAACAGCAGACAGGGCTGTTACCGCCGTACCTTTAGCAAGACTCGGCAGGTTATTGTGCTGACTTAAATGTGCCAACACAAAATAACTTGTACCGCCACTTAAGAGTCGCGGCAGCTCCGCCGCACAGGAAATATTAGATAGGTGTCCCTTATCGCTTAAAATTCTGAGCTTGAGTTCCGGCGGGTACGGGCCGCTTTTTAGCATTTTTATATCGTGATTTGATTCTAAATAAACAAGCCGGCTTCCAAAAATAGCTTCACGCACTTCATCAGTCACAACCCCTAAGTCTGTGCAGACCGAAATTTTTGTGCCGCCCGGCAAATTAAAGTAATAACCGCTGGACCCCACCGTGTCGTGACTTGTAGCAAAGCGTGTGGCTTCAATTTCTCCTACAGAAATACTGCCGTCGATTTCAAGCAGCTTTGCGTTACTCGGTAGATGGCAACATTTTTCAATCGCCGACAATGTATCGGCTGATGCAATTATCGGTACACCCGTCTTTTTGATAAACGCCGATAAGCCTTTTATATGGTCGGAATGCTCATGTGTTACAAATACCGCTTTTATTTCGGCTAAATCAATATTCTTTTCGCTTAATGCTTTTATTATTGCTAAGCCACTGGCTCCCGCATCAACCAAAACGCCCTGCCCGTTCATACCAACAAAGCAACAGTTGGCACTGCTCGAGCTGAAAAGCGGTAAAAATCTCGCCACAAAAACACTCCTTTCACATTTTTTAAATAAAAAAGGCTATCAAGGATAGCCTTTAAAATTATTTTGCTTTTAAAAGGGCTTCCGTATCCTTAACACGCTTAATATCGGCGCCAAGTGCCCTGAATTTTTCCACCACATTATCATAACCGCGGTCAATATGCCCTATATCTTCAATTTCGGTAACACCGTCAGCCATAAGGCCTGCAATAATCATGGCGGCACCGGCTCTAAGGTCGACTGCCTTTACAGGTGCGGAAGTGAGCTTTTTAACACCCGTTATAACCGCCATCTTGCCGTCAACCTGAATATCTGCGCCCATAAGGGTTAACTGGTCGGCATACCTAAAGCGGCTGTCCCAAACGCCTTCGGTTATAATGCTTGTCCCCTCTGCCGCGCAGAGAACCGCGGCAATTTGCGGCTGCATATCTGTCGGGAAGCCGGGATGCGGCATTGTCTTAATATTGCACTTTTTAGCGCGGCCGTTTATTGATACCCTGACGGCTTCATCAAATTCTTCGACAACAGCGCCCATTTCTTCTATTTTTGCTATGATTGATTCAAGGTGCTTGGGTATAACATTGGTAACAAGCACATCACCCTGAGTTGCCACGGTCGCCGCCATATAAGTACCCGCTTCAATCTGGTCGGGAATTATACTGTAATCGGTCCCGTGAAGATGCTCAACGCCGCGTATTTTAATAACATTTGTACCGGCACCCATAATATTGGCGCCCATTGAGTTTAAGAAGTTTGCAAGGTCAACAATATGCGGTTCCCTTGCAGCATTTTCTATAACGGTGACACCGCGTGCCTTTGCGGCCGCAAGCATTATATTAACCGTCGCACCAACCGACACTACATCTAAGTAAACCGAACCGCCACCAAGTCTTGTGGCTCTTGCTTCCACCATACCGTTTTCGATTGTAACCTTGGCGCCCAATGCTTCAAAGCCCTTTATGTGTTGGTCAATCGGTCTTACGCCAAAGTCACACCCACCGGGTGGCGCCACACGCGCCCTGTGCATTCTGCCAAGTAATGCACCCATAAAATAACTTGATGCGCGCATACTTCTTGCCATTTCCTTAGAAACGGTAAACGACTTTACAGAAGTCGGGTCAATCATAACAGTGGTGTTGTCTATAAACTTAACCGTAGCGCCAAGCTGCTGCATAACATTACAGATTGATATTACATCCGATATTTCTGGAAGATTTTCAATTGTACACGGTCCTTCAGCAAGAAGAACACCGGGTAAAATAGCCACAGCCGCATTTTTAGCGCCGCTGATACGAACACTGCCGCGAAGCTTTTTACCGCCCGTAATTACAAACTTTTCCAAAACAGGCTCTCCCTTGGTTACAAAAATTTCATCAAAAATAGTATTGCCTTAAAAAATTATTTTTACACAATAATCTAACTTACATTATATACCTGCACAGCTTTAATGTCAAACCTATTTTTTGCGTTAATTTTTTAGCCCTTGTGAGAAAAATATAAAAAATGTATAAATTTTCAATTTTACTCTTCTATTTTTAATTTATATTTGGTATAATAGTTTAATAATAGATATAATTAGATATGATGAGGCGTATTATGAAGATTTTGGTAAAGGGCATTGAAATAAATTACGACCAAACAGGTGCCGGTAATGATATTTTATTACTGCACGGTTGGGGCTCTTCTAATATTGTTTATAAAAATATTTCAAATCTGCTATCCCCCAGCTACCGTCTCACAGCCCCCGATTTTCCTGGTTGCGGTGGCAGCGAAACAATGGCGGAGCCTTGGGATTTGGAGACCTATGCAGAATTTGTTTTGGAGCTTATAGAAAAATTGGGGCTTCAGAATCCCATACTTGTAGGCCATTCGCACGGCGGCAGGGTAATACTAAAGCTTTGCGGCGAAGGAAGGCTTAATCCCCCAAAAATTATTTTGTTGGATTCAGCAGGTCTTATTCCCAAAAAGAGCTTCAAACAAAAAATGCGAGCAAGCAGCTTTAAGACAATCAAAAAGGTTTTATCCTTGCCTATTATCAATAAGCACTCTGCGCCGTTACTTGAAAAGGCGCGTCGCCACTACGGCTCGGCAGATTATAATGCCGCCCCAGCGGTGCTAAGGCGCACCCTTGTTAATTTAGTTAACACAGATTTAAGACATCTGCTACCAAATATCAAAAGTCCCACCCTGCTTATCTGGGGTGAAAACGATACGGCAACACCCTTGAGTGACGCGAAGATTATAGAAAGCTTAATTTCCGACTCGGGACTTTGTGTTATAAAAAATGCAGGACACTTTGCCTTTTGCGAGCAGCCCTATCAAGCGGGTGCAATTATTAAAAGTTTTTTAAGTTGAGGTAGAAAAAATGAATCCCATAAACGAAACTGTTTTCACCGTAGTATGTATTATTGCGGCAATAGCTCCGTTATTTGCAACATATAAGCACTTTCATATGCTGCAACAAAATTCATATTTTCCAAGGCGGTACATTAAATGGCTCTACGAAGCATATTTTGTAAGGCTTATGGTTTTAACACTTGTATTTTGCGCCTTGTCGGTTGTTGTAAGATACAACATAGTGCTTGAGCTTGTAATTATTTCACTTTACACCATAGCACAGCTGTTTGTGGCTATTTTTGATTATAAAAAATCAATAAAAAGACTTGTGATAACCGCCCGTGTAAAGCGTCTTTACACCGTTGCACTTTTAATACAGGTTTTATTGGTAATAGCAATTAAAAATACCGTATATATGACACGCGGCGTATTTTTCTCGATACTAATACTTCTTTGCGTGTTTGCCCCACTGCTTGTACTGCTCAGCTGGCTTATCACCTACCCGATAGAAAAATTAATTTCTCTTTACTTTATAGCCGATGCCAAAAATAAGCTTCGCAGTATAAAAGGGCTTCGGGTTATAGGTGTTACTGGCAGCTACGGTAAAACAAGCACCAAGTTTATACTCGCCAGAATTTTAAGCGAAAAATACAATGTTGTCGCCACACCGCAAAGCTACAATACCCCTATGGGCGTTGTAAAGACCATAAGGCAGAGTCTTCGTCCGCAAACACAAATTTTTGTTTGTGAAATGGGAGCTAAAAATGTCGGTGACATTAAAGAAATCTGCGATATTGTAAACCCGACCGACGGTATTATTACATCAGTTGGTCCGCAGCACCTTGAAACCTTTAAAACGCTCAAAAATATCTTTAATACAAAGTTTGAGTTGTATGATGCCTGCAAGGAAAACGGCGGTAATGTTTATGTTAATTTAAGCAGTAAGCACATTGCCGAGAATATCGGCGACCGCGACATAATCGGTTATTCGGTTGATGGCAGCGATACCTTCGCAAAGAACATCTCCTATTCCCGCGAAGGCTCGGCATTTACAATAGTTTTTAAAAACGGTGAAGAAATACAGGTAGCAACGCGACTTCTCGGACGGCACAATGTTCTTAATATTGTGGGTGCGGCGGCTATCTGCTTTGATTTAGGGCTTACCCCACAGGAAATACGCTTTGCCGTTTCCCGTCTTGAACCTACAGAGCACCGTTTAGAGCTTAAGTCCTTCCTTGGCGGCTCGGTTATGATAGATGATGCTTACAATGCAAATCCCGAAGGCTGTGTTGAAGCGGTAAATGTACTTGCAAACTTTAAAAATATGAAAAAGGTTATCATAACACCCGGTCTTGTGGAATTAGGCGACAAAGAGTACGATTTCAATTACCAGTTAGGTCTTGCCGCCGCAAAGGTTTGCGATACCATAATTCTGGTAGGACCGCGCAGAGCCATTCCTATGAAAGCGGCTATCGATACCACCGATTTTGATACATCAAGGCTGCACATAGTAGGCAGTTTTAAAGAAGCGCTCAGTATTTATACACCTATTGCCGACAGTAACACCGTCGTGCTTATAGAAAACGACCTTCCCGATAATTATTTAAATTAAGGTGATTAAAATGAAAACTAATTTAGCAGTGTTTTTCGGATGTCGCTCGGTTGAGCATGAAGTTTCAATAATTTCTGCCGTTCAGGCAATGAACAATATAAACAAGGAAAAATACAACATTATTCCTATTTATGTTACAAAGGATGCCGAAATGTATACAGGCGATAGCCTTTTTACCATTGAGAATTTCCGTAACATACCCGAGCTTATTAAAAAAAGCGAGCCTGTAAGTCTTATAAGACAGGGCGAAAATGTTGTTATGAAGTTTTTGAAAAACCGCCTTTTTGTAAATAAAAAGGATGTAATAATAGATGTCGCCTTCCCCATTGTTCACGGCACAAACTGCGAAGACGGCTCTATTGCGGGCTTCTTTGAGCTTTTAGGACTTCCCTATGTCGGTTGCGATGTTCTGTCCGCTGCAGTAGGTATGGACAAAGCAATTTATAAGGATGTACTTAAAAACGCAGGTCTGCCCGTGCTTGACTGTGTTAAATTTACTTCGCGTGAATATTCAGAAAGCCGTGATGCTATAATCGAAAAAATAACAGGCTGTTTTTCTCTGCCTGTTATAGTAAAGCCTGTAAATTTAGGCTCAAGTGTCGGTATTACCAAGGCTAACACAATGGATGAGCTTGTAGATGCCATTAATCTTGCGGTGTCATTTTCCGATGTGATTTTAGTAGAGCGTGCAATAACAAATCTTCGTGAAATAAACTGCTCGGTGCTTGGCGACCGCGATAGCTGTGAAGCATCGGTTTGCGAAGAGCCGTTTATGCACGATGAAATTCTCTCATACGAAGATAAATATATGGGTAATTCAAAATCCAAGGGTATGGCTTCACTCTCGCGCAAAATACCCGCCGATATTGACGACACTATGAGTGATAGAATCCGTAAGCTTTCGTGCGAGATTTTCAAGGCACTCGGATGCAGCGGCGTTGTAAGAATTGATTATCTTGTTGATACTAAAAGCGGGGAAATTTTTGCAAACGAAATTAATACAATCCCCGGCTCCCTTGCTTTTTATCTATGGGAAGCCACGGGGCTTAAATATACCGATATGCTTGATAGACTGGTAGAACTTGCCTTCCGCCGCCAGCGTAACCGCGACAACCTGACCTTTACAATTTCTACTAATATATTATCCGGCGTTTCCTTCGGTACAAAGGGCGGAAAAATGTAATGACCGATTTTATTATTAGTTTAGCTCACCGCCTTAAAGGTGACAATACTGACGCCGCCATTCGTAACCGTTGCGGTACAATCGGCGGATTAATCGGAATTATTTTCAATCTGTTTTTATTCATAATTAAACTAACGGTTGGAATAATCAGCGGCAGTATTTCCATTATTGCCGACGGCTTTAATAACTTTTCCGATATGGGCTCATCGGTTATTACAATGATAGGCTTTAAGTTAGCCGAAAAGCCTGCCGACAGTGACCACCCCTACGGCCACGGCAGAATGGAATATATGTCGGCATTTATCGTTTCCATACTTATAGTTTTAGTAGGTATAGAATTGTTTAAGGAATCGGCATCAGCCATAATTTCTGGCAGTAATATGCCAAAATACAATATATTTACCGTTATTGTCTTAATAATTTCGGTGGTTGTTAAATTCTTTATGTACCTTATAAATAAAAATCTCGGTAAAAAGATTAAATCAGATGCTCTTATCGCCACCGCAAAGGATTCGGTGAACGACAGTATTTCAACCGCCGTAATTCTTTTGTCGGTAATAGTATCAAGCGTATTGCCCATCGGCTTTAACCTTGACGCATTTTTGGGTATAGCGGTTGCAGTATTTATTCTGATTTCGGGCTTTTCATCAGTAAAAGGCACACTTGACAGTATTTTGGGCGGACCACCCGAGCCCGAGCTAATTGAAGAAATAAGAGACGGCATTATGTCCTTTGATTCATTTTTGGGTATTCACGACCTTATAGTACATAATTATGGGCCTAACAGACAGTTTGCATCGGTCCATGTTGAAGTGCCGCAGAATATTGATATTGCCGACTGCCACGAAAAAATCGACCTTTGCGAAAAGCTAATTAAAGAGCGCACAGGTGTAGAGCTTGTAATACATATGGACCCTATTGAAACCGATAATGAAGAAATAACTATTTCCAGAACAAAAATTGAAGCAGCCTTGCAAAAAATTGATTCCTCTCTTTCTTTGCACGATTTTCGTATGACGCCTAAGACAGAAAACCGCACCAATTTGATTTTTGATGTTGTGGTACCGTCAAGCGTTAAAATATCTACAGAGGAACTGCAAGAAATGATTTCTGACGCTGCAAAAGATATTAACCCCTGTTATGCCTGTGTTATAACCTTTGATAATGATTATACGGGAAAATAAAAAAACACCTATCTTGAATTTGTAGGTTTCATAAAAGTAATAAAAAAGTGTGGAAAAATTTTCCACACTTTTTTATTGTATTCTTTCTATTGAAAAGGCCCCCAAATTTATGATTTTTATTTTTCTCTTAACTGCCGTCTGCACAAATGTGTAAGTATTAGATAATGAGTTGTTCAAAAAACAAATTAAGTAGTCCGAATTCTGTAGCAAATAATAATTTCTCCTATTTATAGCAAAACGCGGCGGACTTTTGGCAACACAATCGGGGAAAATGGTCTTTTTTGTATCATAATATATATATTCTTTTTTTCGGTTTAAATCCGCTAAAGCCACTCTCGTTTTAATTTCATATTTTTTCTCAAGTTCACACAATGTTTCATATACAAGTTTATCGAATCCCCCTTGTGTGCCTAAATAAAATGTATCAACTTTTTCATTAACTATTAAGTTTTCAATTTCTAAAAGTAATTTTTGTTTAATGCTTTCAGGGCAATTTCTGTGTCCTAAAAACGCGCACGCGTGCATATTATCACCTTTCTCATCAAAACTATTTTAAGGGAATTTCCCTTAAAAGTCAATAAGGCATAATCCCTTAATGCATAATTTATTTGATGAGGTGATTGTGATGCTTAAAAGAATTCGTGATTTGCGAGAAGACCGCGATATGACACAAACACAACTGGCACAGTATTTACAAATTCATCAGACAACTTATTCTGATTATGAAATAGGAAATTTGAATGTACCTATTGATATTCTTATAAAGTTGGCGAAATTTTATAATACCAGCATAGATTATATTGTTGAGCTAACAAATAATCCAAAGCCATATAAATAAAAAACACTACCCGAAAAAAGAAAATTAAACTCTTTTCGGGTAGTGTTTTTCTATATATTATATTTTTAATAATCATCCCTTAAATAAAGCGTTCGGGAGTTTCTGTGCATATATACACTCATTATAAGTCCTGCGCACATATAAAGCGCTAAAAGAGATGTACCACCGGCGCTAAAGAACGGCAGTGTAATACCGATAACAGGCAAGATAGATAAACACATACCTATATTTATAATAATGTGTGTCAGCAGCATTGAAAATACGCCGATACATATATATGTGCCGCTTTTTTTAGAGCACTTTTTACCTGTTTGTAAAATTCTGAGACATATACCGCCAAGCAGTAAAATTACGGCAAGACAACCGAAAAAGCCAAGCTCTTCACCAATGGTTACAAAGATAAAATCGTTATAGCCTTCGGGTACACCTGCCACCTGTGTGAGACTTCCCTTTAAAAAGCCCTGGCCAAACCAACCGCCGTTTGCAAGTGCTACCGAGCCACGATACTGCTGATACCCCGCGTTTTGTATATCGGTCTGTCCGCTTAAAATACTTATAATACGGGAGCGTTGGTCATCGTTCATAACAAAGAAATATACAAAGGGCGATGCCACAAGTGCGGCACCCAGTGCCATTAGCAAATACCGTATTTTAAGCCCTGCCGCATACATCATTCCAAGTGCCATTATTCCGAAAACAAGCGCAGTGCCGTCGTCGCCCTGAAAATGAATTAACAATACGGGAATTGCCGCGTGGATGCACACGGGAATCAGTACTTTAATACGGTTAATACCATCCTTTATGGCTTCAAGATGTGCCGCAAAGGTCACAAGGAACATTACCTTTAAAAATTCAGACGGCTGTACCGACACACCAAAAATGTAGAGCCACGCCTTATCATCGGTGCCGGGCGGCGCATAGCCTATAAAAAATGTAAGTATTACGGGTATTAAACCTACTGCCGCGGCAATATACCAATATTTAATAAAGGTAGAAAAATCAAAAAGCGAAATAAACACCGCTATACCAAGGCCCAACACAAAGGCGGCAAGCTGTGTTATAAAGTCAGCATACCCGCCCTTATATCTTGTTGCCGACATAACTGCCATACAACCGTATAGTGATGTAAAGGCGCACAGTATCATAAATATTTTATCGCATTCGCGAATATAGTCTGCTATTTTTGAAAAGATTTTCATATATAGTACCCCTTTTTCTATAAACATTATATTTTATGCCGTATATAATTGCAAGTAAATGTTTGCTTTTCAAAATTAATATGCTATAATGTTTAAGGTGATATTATGAAAAGGTATATATCAAATTCCCCAACCGAGACCGAGCAAATCGGTAATGAAATAGCGCTTACCTTAACTGGCGGCGAAGTTCTGGCCTTTCGCGGTGACTTAGGCGCCGGTAAAACCTGTTTCACAAGGGGCTTGGCTCGTGGACTCGGATTTTTGGGCGCAGTTAATTCCCCTACCTTCGCAATTGTAAATGAATACTTAGGTGGCAGAATAAAGCTCTACCACTTTGATATGTACCGAATTGAAAATTGGGACGACCTATATTCCACAGGCTTTTTTGATTATTTAAGCGATGATGCCGTTTTAGCTGTTGAGTGGAGCGAGAATATCGAAGGCGCATTACCCGATAACACCACATATATTACTATCGAAAAAGACGGTGAAAACCGAAGAATTATAACTGTTGATACTCGGAGTTGATTTTATTTGAAAATTCTGGCGGCGGAATGCTCCGCTACATCGGTTTCGTGCGCTATAGAAATAGACGGTAAAATAGTAGCGCACTCCTTTTCAAACCAAAAAATAACACATTCACAGACTCTGCTACCTATGATTTCTTCTGTGCTGAAATCCGCGAATGTTACACCTAAAGAAATTGATGCTTTCGCGGTAAGCGCGGGCCCCGGTTCATTTACGGGTGTCAGAATAGGTATCAGTGCAATAAAGGGTATGGCAACCCCGTCAGACGCTAAATGCTTTGGTGTATCAACCCTTGAAGCCATAGCCTATAATTATACCGACACCGACTGTATAGCCTGTGCGGTTATGGATGCGAGATGTAATCAGGTATACAATGCTTTGTTCCGTATATCAGGCGGCACTGTAACAAGGCTGACAGAAGACCGCGCATTAATGATAGATGAATTACTCGCAGAGCTTACAAGCTATAACGAAAAGATAATAATTGTCGGCGACGGAACGCATTTGTTCAGTAGCTACATAACAGATAATATAATACTTGCCGAAGAAGACCGTCGAAATCAATCGGCAATCGGTGTTATTCATGCGGCTAAAAACTATACACCCGTTACTTACGGGGAGC
Source organism: Acutalibacteraceae bacterium (assembly GCA_045590755.1). Taxonomy (GTDB): domain Bacteria; phylum Bacillota; class Clostridia; order Oscillospirales; family Acutalibacteraceae; genus SIG565. The sequence goes on along the minus strand of JAZNRP010000025.1, from coordinate 685 downwards.
TTTTACCTACATATCTTCGTCTGCCACAGGCAGAGCGTGAGCTTAAAGCAAGGTTAGAAAGGAAATAACAGATATGAAAATTGCCATTGGTTGTGACCACGGCGGACTTGAACACAAGGACGCAATTGTAGAACATCTGAAAAAAAGAAGCTTTGAAGTGCAAGACTTTGGTATTTACGAGCAAAAGTCGGTTGATTACCCCGAAATTGCAAAAAAGGTTGCCGACAGTATTGTGTCGGGAGAAAACACAATGGGTATTCTCGTTTGCGGTACGGGTATTGGAATGTCACTTGCAGCCAATAAGGTTAAAGGCATTCGCGCCGCAGTTTGCAGCGAGCATTTTTCGGCTAAATATACCCGTCTTCACAACAACTCTAATATACTGTGCTTAGGCGGCAGAGTAATAGGTATAGGCACAGCACTCGAATTGGTTGACATTTTCGTTGATACCGAATTTGAAGGCGGCAGACATCAGCGCCGAGTTGATATGATTACAGCTATTGAAGAAGAAAGATAAAAACATATATAAAAAGCACCGAGATTTTTGAACAAGTCCAGTAAAAACGGACAATAGAAAAAAAGCACCTCCTATGGTAGAATTAAAAAGCTACCATAGGAGGTTTTGTTATGTCAGGAATAAAAGGTATGAAAATGTATCCACAAGAAATAAGAAAAAGGATACTCA
>JAZNRP010000024.1:0-217443 GCA_045590755.1 Acutalibacteraceae bacterium | reverse complement strand
ATTAACGGCGGTTAAAAACTGTACATACAGTATCGGTGAAACTATGACCAACGGATTATTACCGGCGGGAGCATATCAGTTCGATGCGGATGGTAAAATGATTAATCCGCCCACCGAAACACCCGAGCCGTCACCCGAACCCGAAGTGAAAAATGGCTTAGTCCGTGATGAAGACGGAGAAATCCGCTATTATGTAGACGGTGTAGCAATCCGTGCAGGCTTGGTACAGGATGAAGACGGAAACTATTATTATATTAACTCTAAGTTAACGGCAAGTCGGAGGCCAAGCGGTCTTAGGAAGACAAGGGTCTCTTACAACTCCTTGGCTCACAGAACGACATGGCTACGATCCGACTTTCTTCATCCTGTACCAAGCCTGCACGGATTGCTACACCGTCTACATAATAGCGGATTTCACCGTCATCATCACGGACCAAGCCGTTCTTCACTTCGGGGTCGGGTGTCGGGTCGGGCGACGGCTCAGGTGTTTCGGTGGGCGGATTAATCATTTTACCATCCGCATCGAACTGATATGTTCCTGCCGGTAATAATCCGTTGGTCTTGGCGTCGCCTATTGTATATGTACAATTCTTTACAACCTTAAAGGTACTGTTTACATAGTAATAATAGCCATCTACACATATTAAGCCTGCCGCTACGCATATACCGTCTTTAGCATAGAAAGTACCGGTAGCGCCCTTATAAATTCCTTCATATAAGCCGTTGCAATTTTCTAACCATACACCGTTTTCATCAAAAACATACCATTTAGAGCCTATATCTGTTGACAGTGTAATTTTAGTAATGCAACTTGCCGCATAAATATCTGTAAAGAAATACTTTTTGCCATTGATGGTCTTCCATCTGGATTCTACGGTCGCGCCGCCTTTAATCTGCTCGCCGGCCCACCAAGCCATCAGGCCTACATCGTCACGCTCCCACGCGGCATTGGTAAGAACATAATCTACAAATAAATATGTGTGTCCGTCAATAGTGGCTTCCCCTGTAACTGCTTCACCGTTGGCATCACAGTAGTAGAAGTTACCGTCGGCTTCTATCCAACCGCTCTGGGTTTCGCCATTCAAATAATACAATACCACACCGCAAGCATCACATTCGTTTAAACCATCTTCGCCCGTGACACTGTGGCCCAATGCGGCTAAAGTTGTGCCCCACTCAACAGGAGAATCACACTCTTCGCAATATGTACCACCCATGTATCCGATATCGGTACAGGTTGCTTCTTTATTGCCTGCTACGGGATTGTGTACATGCGCTGTGCCCTTTTCATTTCTATAGGCAACATCCATACTCTGTGCGTCGGTGTATATTTCAGTATCTACATGGAATTCTTCGTTTGAGAATGTGTTGAGAACTGAACTCTCATATCCGTCAACATAATTTATAACACCCATATCAACATCGATTTTGAGGTCATGCGGCCAGAGATTATATTTTTTCCAGAAGGTTTCCGCGGTACAGCCCGGAATATTCATATCATTATCAAAGGAAACAATTCGTACGGGGAGTTTTGCCAATGTAGCGGCACCGCGTTGCGAATTAGTTCCTGTACGCGTAATTACAACGGTTGCAGTATTGGTCTCTTCGTTAATCGTATATTCCGCCGTAAAACCTTCGGCGAGCAGCATATAATCAAGCTGCCAATGGTTTACATTATTTAAATCAATAACAGCAGTTACCGACTGAATGGTTTCTATTGCTGTTGCATTCATATCCATCCAATACACAGAACCACCGAGAAGTCTGTCGAGAGTTGGGTCTGTAGGAACAAACTTAATGGTTGAAGCGTTAACATTTGCTTCTACCTTGACTACACGAATCTTTACGGATTTGTTGCCTGCATTGTCGTATATTTCAAATTTTACACGGTGGTAGCCGTCCGCAACGGCAACATTTGAAATGTCAATTTTGCCGTCCTTATACGCGCAGGGAACCTCTACACCATCAATATATGCCTTTGCAGAAGCGGCATTAATGCCTGTGTAGTTATAAAGCGGATGGGCTTCACCCGTAGCCTCTACCCTTTCGGTGCAGTCCCAAACCTTAGCCGACATATTAAGAATATTGTTGGTTGTAGTAGCAACTGAACGCTTCTTCATTGAAATCTTGGTGCCATTGTTATCAAGAGTAATGGAGCCAAAAACAGGAGCCTCGCGGTCATCAACAACCTCTGAATAGTCCACTGTAATATTATCAATGTAATAGGTATACGGGCCGTTAATAGAGCCGCTTGTCTGCCATAAAATATTGTTTATTGCTTTATGGAAAATTATGGCTATGAAGAAATCTCCCTTTGCGGATTTTCCCGATTCCGGATTCCACTCACCGCCAAGCAAAATCTTTTGCTGCTCGCTAAGGTCCATAGAGAGATAATGCCAACCCGATTCGTCTACATTATAGTAAACATTTTCGGAAGCCATTAGATTAACTTCAGCCATAGTATCGTATGTACCGTCACCGTTGGTATCGTAACGATAGTACCCCTGAACCCAACACTGAACATTATCTTCCGGCACATAAAGCCAGAAGCCAAGAGAACGCGCGTTTTCAAGGCTTATTTTTTCAGACGGAAGTCCCAATCTTACATAAGCATACTGCTGCGAATGTACATCTGCTGAGGAAAGACCGTTGGTTTCAAGGCGAAGTGAATATTCACCGTCGTGAACCTGACCGTCTTCTTTTGTAGCAATCGAAAGATTTGCGACATAATCACGGTGTGGTTCACCGAGATTTCTCTGCACAATTGCTTTCCAATTGCCAAGCGAACCGTCCTCGAAGTCCCACATAACAACCGATGCATCACCAAGCTTAAGCGTTACGGTTGCAGTAACTTCGGTATTGGCATTAAGCGTTACGGTTACTGTGCCTTGATTATTTTCAGGTGCAGTTGCGTTGCCGATAAAATGCAATCCGTCAATAGTTCCGAGTGAATCATTATCAATTGTAATTGTAACATCGGCTGCGCTCAAGCCAATCTGATGCAGGCCGCCGTTAATGGTTGCCTTAACAGGAATCATCGCGCGCTTGCCGTAAGGAATGGTAACAACGGGTTGAGAGAAGCTAAGCTCATCGGGAACAGCCAAAGTAATCGAATGCTCACCGACAACTTCACCGTTATACCACATCTGTGCGGTTACCGTTCCAAGAGTCCCGTTTGATACGAAAACTCCGTTTTCTATGGTGCCCATTCCATCTTCTTTAATTTTCCAGGTAACACCTTCGGGAATGGAAACCTCTGTACCTACCGCATCAGAGCCGAGTGCGTTAAATTTAACCGTAGAGCCGGGTGTATAGTAATCATATTCTGTGCTAATAGTGGCACGGGCAAATTCACCCGTAGCGGGTGCTGTAGATATAACAAGAATTGAGTTTGTGCTCGGTCTTTCGCCGCCGTCAGACAGTGAACAGTTAATTTTTAACTCTTCACCCGGACGCTGAGACATAAACTCAGTAGAGCCGCCGCCATCGCAGTTAGCGGCAATTATACAGCCACTCTTTATCATAAAGTCGGCCATCTCATAGTTATTGAAGCCTGTGGAATATGGAGCCTGACGGCCATCAGATACAGCAACTACAAGCGTGCCATCAGCCTTAACGCCAACAAATGTACGCGATTCAAAACCCGATGTATGATTCTTACCTGAAAGATTTTCACCGATACCATCACCATTTGTATCTTTTACAAGGAAGCCGAAGCTTACAGGAATAACCTGTTCTTCCCAACCTGTAATCAAATCAGCGGTTGAGCGTATGGTAACTCTGGGCATATCATCGGGACGCTTTGTCATAACGCCATCTATTTCTCTCTCGTTATAGTTAATAACGATACAGGTCTGCGCACCTGAGCTTTGTCCCTGGCTATTGGTATGTAATAGTTTACCGTCCATAATTACATAGCCAAGCGGTTCACCAACCAGCTCGGGATTTGCTTTATAATACTCACTGTTATACCAGCTTAGAGTTGTGTTAGTTGCGGCTACAACATTACCATAGCCCTTTTCTTCTGCACTCGCCGCCATTGCAGAAACTGAAGATGTACCGTAGTTACCTTCGGTAGGAATCATATCCTTATAACCTGCAATAACCTTGGTATAGGGATTGTTTAAATCAATTTCTACAACATGTGCAACCTGACGAAGAGTACCTGCTTCATTATTAAGTATAATCTCCGACTCGTTGACACCGGGAGCCAGCTCCCAATCTTTTTTGGAAATCAGCTTGTAGTAATCATCTGTTGTGGCATTTATATCAAATTCATTTGAAGCCGCCAACGCGCTAATCGGCAGTACACCAATAAGCACAACTACTGCGAGTACCACTGCTAAAATCTTAGAAACGGTTTGTGTTTTCATTTTTGTTTCTCCTTTTTGTAAATTTTTATTAAAAAGCATATTACAATTTATATGCCTTAAATTGATGATGGGTCTTTTGTTTTTCTTTTGGTGGCTCGGGCAGATAGTCGCCATAAAGACAGGTTAAATATGTATCGTAGTCCGAAGGCGCGAAAAACCTTTCGCCTTCAAATTCAATCTCAACGGTGTCTGCAAATACATCTGCCGGAATAATATCGCGCTCACCGTATACCATCCATGATTTAGAGCCTAAATAGGGACTTTCCATTTTTTCTTCCCTAATGCTTTCTTTTACTATCTTTTTTATAAAATAACCACTTCCAAGCAATTTATAAAGAAGCATTATCATTCCTTTAACAAAGCGTTTTATAGGATTTATAGAATTCGGTTTACAGAGTTTTGTCAACTCAAGTCCCAGCATTGCTTTTTTTATTCGTTTTACTTCTTGTTTTGCTTTGACTATATCACTATCCCACGCATCGAGCGGGAAAACATCCATATCTAAACCCAACTTAACGCCGTTATCTACATTAAACTCTTCCTTAAGAGTGGACATATCGCAAAGCTTTGCATATGGAAAGCGGAAATTTTTGTTTTTTGCAAAGGAAAAAAGTCGATATTGTTCGCTATCTTGAAACAAATGAAGCAACCTGTTATAGTCCTCGCGCGGTACTAATACATCGACATCATCATCCCAAGGGATAAAGCCTTTATACCTTATTGCACCCAGAAGTGTGCCGTGTGACAGGAAATATCTTATATTATTTTCAACACAGAAAGAGTGAAACACTTTTAGTATGTCAAGCTCAATTTCTTTGATTTCTTGTAGTGATAACTCCCTCATACAATTCCATATACTCCTTTAATTTTTTGCCTTTATCAAATTCTCGGGCTTTATTTATACAATTTTTGTTCGAAAATGTTTTTTCAGTACATATACGAACAATTTCTTTTTTAAGACCATCAATGTCGCCTAACTCTACGACTACTCCGCAGGTTTCATCTATCATTTCAGGACATCCACCCGAATTATAGGTTATCACAGGTGTGCCGCAGGCGATGGCTTCCATATTAACTGTGGGATAATTGTCTTCCTTTGTAGGATTAACAAAAACATCTGCCGCCGAATATATTTCGGCAAGCTCCTTTTGGTTTTGCGTTCGGTCAATTGAAATAATATTATTTGGCAAAAGTATATCGGCTTTCTTATCTGTACCTATAAGAACTATCTTATAATTTTCGGGAAGACTTTTAGCTAAATTGATGAACACATCCAACCCTTTTTTATGGTCCCAGCCCAATGCGGCGCCCAAAACTATATACTCACCGTCATTAATATTATATTTTCCTCTGAAATGTGATTTTGTCGGTTTGAAAATTTGAAGGTCTATACCGTTATTAATGACCTTTATAGTATAATCCTTTAAATATGATTGTTTTGCAAGAGTTGCCAGCCACCGAGAAGGAGTAACAATTGTCAAATTGGCAAATTGGCAAATACACTCTTTTTTTAATTGCCACATTTTATCAGTATTATCGCGTTTACTGGAAATAGGATATTCTTTAAGATTATTGCAGCTACCGCAACCCATCTTCCACCTATCGCATTTGCAAAGTGTAAAATGCGCGCAACCGCCGGTAAATGCCCAACAATCATGCAATGTCCAAACAACAGGAATCTGACTTTCCTTCAAAAAACTCAGTAATTTCGAAACATTGAGATACCATCCGTGAATATTATGCAAATGCACAATATCGGGCTTAAATGCTTTGATTTTTTTAATAAGCAGCTGCGTTGAAAAAAACGAATAACATCCGTGGTTGCCAAACACTTTGGACATACACATATGAAATGTTTTTGTAAAAATATTGCCCACTATTATATTTTCTTTGCGACCGCTTTTATGCCACGAAAAGCCTGTGGCACAAATGACTTCGTTACCGTTTTGCTGTAGCATTTCGGATAACGAAAACATAATTCTTCCGGTGCTACCGTACGGTACAGAATTAATTTCTAACACTTTCATAGTAACATCTCAAATATCGTGTGATATGTTCCAAAGCGTTCCCACATAGGATTTGTGAAAAACGAATAGTACCTGAGTACATAAATTAACAAGAGAACTATTGGAAATATCCACAAATTTATTACTTTCTCCCACTTATTACCGCTATTTTCAACATGATATTCAATTATTGCCGGAACAGCCACAACAGAGAATACATCAAAATACATTTGTATTCTTGTAAACATCGAATAATGAACTGCCAGCATACCTAAAACTAAGCCTATCAAATAAAGCTTGCCGCATATCAATTTATGGCCTTCAAGATTTTTTAAATTAATTACGACATATACAAAATACAGTCCGGTCAAAAATGTTGCTCTTAATGAGTTGGTCGTTCCCTCTGTAAAATGATACCAATAGTTAGCGTTATCAAAAAAATCCAACCCAACCTTTACCAGACTGTCAACGATTGCACTTTCAAGCAGTACAACTGCAACAACTATTATTAAAGCAACTGTTTGAGCAATATTTATCTTTTTGTTATTAGCAATAAAATAAATCGGTACTAATAGTATCGCCGAAGTGTGAAATATCGTAGCAAGAGCAATTAACAGCAAATACCTGATTAATTTTCTTTCTTGAATACAATTTAATGAAATAATAAAAATGCTCAACGCAATGCACTGACGCATCGACGACAAATTCATCAAAAAAAGATATGGGTTAATGGCAAAGATTAAAACGGCAAAGCCTCTGTAAACACCATTCAAATTTTTTTCGATAAATTTATATATAACTAAAATAAAAAAAATAGCGGTTACTGCGACAAGAACATAAAAGCTCGGCATAATTTTATTAAGAGCCGTATACCCAATCTCATTTTTGAAGGGGTTGTTAATTCCTGCCCGAATTTGTTCATAACAAAACATATATGAATCATAGTCATTGCCGTAATTATACCGCAATGCTGCGAATACGCCTAAAATCAAAAAAGTCAGAATGAATAATGATTTTTCTTTGTATTTTGAAAAGGCCACTAATACCGCCGCAAACAAAACTATATGTACCAAGCCCATTCCCCTTTACTCATTATTCAAAATTGCTTCAACCAAGCAGGCGGCATCCAATTTTTCCTTGGCATAATTATGGAAGTCTGATTTAGCCACTTTGCCTTCACACGCTTCTATAAGCACCGTTTCAAAGCTTCTCATCTGCGCTGGAATAACATACAGAAAATCCGCATAACCTTTTGGCATTCCATCTAACATATATGCTACAACAGGTTTTCCTGTCATAAGATACTCAATGTTCTTAGACGGAAAAGAATATTTTGTGTATTCTTCGTTATTAGGTCTTGGATTTACCAACACATCCGCAACAGCTAAATACTCCTTAGCCTTTGCTGATGTTACCGTTCCTTTGAACTCTATTCTTTTGTCGATTTCAGCCTTTTCTTCTATGTAAGCTCTGGCGTCACCGTCTCCACAAAGAATCAGCCTGTAATCCTGTGCGTTTATTTTCATAAAAGAGTCCACAAGCTCTTTAATGCCAAACCTAAAATTCATTTTACCTGTGTAAACAATTCTCTTTAATCCGTCAAAATCTGTGGAATTTGTCTTAATATCCGAAATATTATCAACTATTCCTTCTGACACAATATACGGCCGATTACCGACCTTAAGAATATCCTTCATTGCCGATGTAAGCAGTACGAATGAATCCACCTTTGCAATAAAGCGTTCCATATATGAAATATCAAATTTCTTGAAAATATCATAAAGCCCTCTTCCCGTCCTGTTAAGATTCATATATTGGGGAAGGTCGGGCACGATTAAGCACACCCTACTTTTAGGCTTTAATTCTTTTGCATAAATTGCGGCTTCAAGAAACGGTGTGTGCGGACAATATACTAAAATTAAAAAATCATTTTCTTTTTCATTGCTTAAATATTTTTTTATTGCTTTTTTTAAGGAAAGTGTTCTCGAAATATTGCGAATTCCCCAAATATTATTAAAATTCACATATTCATACTTTTTGTTTTCCTTAGAAAAACCGGTGAATTTGCTTTGTGTGTATCGCATAGGATATGCGCCTATTAACGGGGCGGAAATTACTTTATATTCAATACCGAAGCTTTCTATTCCGTTAATCAGCTTTCTTTGGAATATATTTGCCGATTGTTCTGCATATCCCTTTGTACAAGAAAGCACTTCTTGTTCGTTTTCTTGGGCATAAACGCCGCAAATCATCAAAATCTTCATTTTTACCTATCAAACAAAATTTTACAAAAGGAAATTGGTGAACTTAAAAAGCCACACAAGGAATACCTTAAAAACCCTAAAAAACAATGCATTCTTAAATACGCATATGCCATTACCGCATAATGCCTGGCTTTGATATATTTAACCGTTCCTTTGCTTAATTTATTAAAATATGTTTTTTTATAATTGTATAAGGATTTTTCACCATCAATTTTACCCTGGCCGCTGGAAAGTCCCCCGTCACCCGTATGTACATACGCCTTGACATCGCACCCCGAAAGATAGCCGAACTTTCCGCCCGCCTCAATCGCTTGCTGCATAAGATAGAACTCGTCCCCGACATTTATGGGTGGAAATCCACCAATACTTAAAATATATTTTTTGCGAAACATCATAGTATCGGTACCCGTAATATGATATTTTAAGTTGTATTCCATTAACGAATCAGGAGAAGTATTTTTAATATAATGACGGGTTCTTCTGTCTATCAGTCGGTTGTTCTCATTAAAAAGCTCCAAATCGGTAATGGAATAATCAATGTTTTGGCTTTCCATAAACGAAACCTGTCTTGTGATTTTCTTCGGAAGGTATAAATCATCATCATCCAAAAAGGTTACATATTCACCTGACGCCGCTTCAATTCCAACATTACGCGCTTTAGCCGAGCCTAAATTAGACCGATTTGCTATATACTGAAGATTAATATTCCGATAACGCTTTTTAAATTCTTTGACAATTTTTTCAACCCTTGTGTTCCATTCGGATAAGCCGTTGTCATCAACAAGTATAATTTCAAAGTTAGAATAATCTTGTTTTGCCAACGATTCAAGCGCATTATCTAAATCCTTTTCTCTCCGATAAGTCGCTACAACTACGCTGACCAGCGGTTTCATTTAACAATAACCTCTTCCTTCTTACCGTCTTGCTTCTTCATTTCACCGGTGCCGCCTTCAACAACACCTTCAGATTTTAGTACACAGGCAACGGTCCCAAAGAAACATTTAATGTCCATAATGAATCCCTTGATGCCGCCTTTATTAAGTACTGCCGCATATTCACCGTCAAGTCTGGCTTTTACAGGTATTTCAAGCTTATCGCGGCCGTTAATCTGTGCCCATCCCGTAATACCGGGTTTTATTTCATTTGCTCCGTATTTTTCCCGCTCAGCAATCAAATCTGTTTGTGTCCAGAGCGCAGGTCTCGGGCCTACTACCGATAATTTCGATGTGAATACCTGATAAACCTGCGGGAGTTCATCAAGACTGGTTTTACGAATAAATTTACCAACACGGGTTATGTACTGTTCGGGATTTTCAAGAAGATGAGTCGGCACTTCGTGTGGCGTAGAAACCTTCATACTGCGAAATTTCCAAACTGTAAAATATGTAATCTTACCGTTTTTCTTTTGGCCTACCCGCTTTTGCTTAAACAAAGCAGGGCCCGGGTCATCAATCTTAATTGCAATAGTTATTATCAGCATTGGAATTGATAACACAACAATTGCAATCATAGATAAAATAATATCTATTAACCTTTTAATAATGCGCTTATACATAATTATTATATCTCCAAAACACTCTCGCAAAATAAAAACTTTCTTATTTGTCTTTAAGGGTATAAAACAACTCAATTACTTTTTCCCGTACGGAATTTTCATCCGGATAAAATTCAATAAACCCTTCACTGAGTTTTGTATCACCCTTAATATCTTCAATTCCCAGAAACTCGTAAGCTCCGAATTTTTTTGCAATTTCTTGCATTTTATAATGGGACGAATCATAAACAATATGATCGTTCACATTTTTTAACCATTCTAAAATAAATTTATCATCGGACTTAATGCACGAAACTGTTTTTCTATACAACGCATCTACATATTGCCGCTGCCTTTCAGTTCTTGTTATTTTCGCATCATCAGTAAGGCCTTGACGCACGCACACATAATTTAATACTTTTTCCCCGGTCAATGTAACCTTTTGGCTTTTAGAGAGTGCAGCATCAATACCTGAAAGCTCATCAAGAACGGTTACTTCCACACCGCCGACAAGGTCGTTCAGATTTACCACAGAATCCATCGTAAGCGACAAATAGCGGTCTACCTTAATGCCACACAAAAGATTTTCTACAGCTTCCTTTATGTTTCTGCAACGGATTTTCTCATTTTCCCCTGTAGCATAATTATACGCAAATGCAATTTGTTTTGTATGAGTTTCAACAACCGTAGTGCCGCCGACATCCAATTCATTTATTTTTGTCACCGTATCGCGATTAATATGAATTGCCTTGCACTGCTTTGTCTCGTTATTAAAAACAAAGAGCATTAAAAAGTCGGCTTGAGGACTACTATCACTCTCATATTCATCCAAGCCTATCACCAAGAAGGTTTCTACATTATCTTTTAATACATATTCATTACCTTGATAAATGATAGAATTGTCTTGGGTATTTATAAAAGAAAAATTACCCCACCTATTTTCAAAAACCTTTAGAAAACATAAAGAAGTGATTATGGCAAAAAGAACTACTAATGCAATAATAATATATTTAAAAGAATTATTCTTGGCAGTCGTTTTTCCCATAACACGCCTTCTTTCGTATAATTATCAACCTTTGCTTATTAGTGGCGGAGTCCAAGTACAGAATAACCATACTCATTCATTTGGCATATATAATTGTCGCCTAACTTATTTCTGATAATATCAAAAGCCTTATCAAGCTGCGGAGCTCTGGATGTTGTATTATGACTGTCAGTTCCCACAAAATGAATTTTCCCATCCTTCATAAGCGATATTGCCTTACGCTTAGATAAAAACGCTGTGAAAAAGCCGGTATTCACCTGTGTTAAAATGCCACTTTCGTAAATTCTCTCCCAAACCGCCTGCTTTTGCAAACCAAGATATCTTTCTATATGGGCGAGAACAATTTGAATACTTGTATTTGCAGACAGCTCTGTCAATTCCCTGACCATACTTTCCGTCCACACAGCCATAGGCATTTCTAAAAGAAGTAATTTGCTGCCCTCAATTCTTAACGCCTTGATATCGGCCAATCGGCTTATACCCTCGTAATAACGAACCTCTGCGCCAAGCAAAATTTTCGGCGAATTTTCAGGCAGATTTGCATTTAACTCTTTAAATGACTTGCTCCGTCTTTCCAAGAAGGCTTGCACCGACTCATCATTCGCATAAAAATGCGGAGTTGCCACCACAGTTTTTACACCTTGAGATGCCAGCATCTCGATAATTGAAATGCTTTCCGCCACATTTCGACTTCCGTCATCCATCATAGGTAAAACATGACAATGCCAATCAATCACTATTTTGTACCTTTTGGAGAGCCTTGATAATATCTGTATTTTTTATATTTGCCGTATAAGCCATTTCCGGATTTCACTTCATTAATTACACATCCAAGAATATTTACATTGGAAAGCTTTAACTGTCTAAAGCAGTGTTCCAATTCCTTCTTTTCGGTGTACTCTTCGCGAATTACAACTATCATACCTGAAATAAGGCTTGAAATCGAAATAGCATCTGACACAATATTGACGGGCGGAAGGTCAATAATGATATAATCAAAGGCCTCTTTTAACTGATTCAAAACATTTGCCATTCTGGTTGAGCCCAACAATTCAGATGGGTTGGGCGGAATATCTCCTGAAGGGAGAACAAACCAATTGCTAAGCAGGTGAGATTTAAACTGAGATATCTGCGCACCTTTTCCCCTTAGCAAATCTGCAAGGCCTGGATAACTTTCTATTTCCAATTTCTTTGCAATAGAGGGAATTCTAAGGTCCGCATCAATTAAAAGAACCTTGCTACCCTTTTCAGCAAACACATACGCTAAGTTTATTGCTGTTGTGCTTTTACCTTCGCCGCGCATTGAGCTTGTTACACCAATAACCGGACATTTTTCATCTTCCGGAAGTGTAAAATCCAGATTAGCGCGAATTAATTTATATTGTTCGGTTGCGGTAAACTCCAAGTTTTTGTGGAGTGTTTTTCTGATATCTTTATTTCCAAAAATAAATTGGTTGTCTTTTTGTTTTTTGCTAAATAATGCCATTCCCAATAAACGCCCTTTCCTTAATCACGCACTTTTTAGTTTTTATAAGAGTAATACTTATAAGATTTATTTCCTGTATTCATAAGATCCGGAACTTTACCAAGTATTGGGTAATCGTAGGTTCTGAGAATATATTCTTCATCGTGAATTGTATCATCCAACAATGCCTTAATTGCAAAAATAGAGCCTGATAGAAGAACGCCCAAAATCATACCTATTGCAGTGTATGCGGTTACATTCGGTGCAACCTTTTTGTGTTCTGGAACTGCAGAATCAACAATTTCCATAGAAGCACCGTCAATAATTTCCGAAATTCGTGCAGGAAGCACTTCCGCAATTGTATTTGCAATCTTGCTGGCTTCATACGGGTCTTCGCTGGTAACCGTTACAAGCATAATTTCTGTATTATTAGATGGCGCGTACGAAATCTTCTTAGAAAGTTCTTTCCAAGTGTAATCCACATTTGCTTTATCAATGACTCGCTGCAGGGTACTGCGGCTATCTAAAATATCACCGTAGGTTTTTACCAAGCTCTGCGCCGCAGTTAGTTCCGAAGCGCTTATGCTGAAATTAGTACTACCTAATGAAAACGAACTATTATTAACATACAGCTTTACATATGAAGAGTATGTAGGGGCAATAGCGAATGCCGATACTAAAAACCCTATTACCGCCGTTAAAAAGCCGCATATAGCAATAACCCATATATTTTTCCATACCGTTTTAACAATATGTAATATGTCAACCATATAGTATTCCTTGCTGTTTTCTTTTTTCTCCATTATACCCTTTCGCTCCTTTGATTTGCCAAGTACAGATAAATCACTAAACAAACATTGTGATTCACAATTTATTTTACCACATACGATACTATCTTTCAATAATATATTATATAATTTATGAAATTTTGACACTAAAATCTCCCAAGCGGTAAAACTGCTTGGGAGATTTTATAAACATATAAATTTAATTATCTTGTGATGGGGCTTCCGGGCATAATGTAGAGTAGGTGTGAATATGGTCAAAGACGCACGGCCATTTGCCCTGTGCATTCGTTGTTACCATAATAACCTGTCTGCCGTCATCGGTTGTGCCAAAGCTTGCAATACAGTTACCTGCCTCGTCGGTAAAGCCTGTTTTTCCCGCTAAAATTTCTGCACCTTCGGGTTCATCACCTTTCATACGACTAAAAAGAGTGCTTGTAAGCAATATGCCTTCGGGGTTCTGCTCGGTAGCAGAAGTTGTATACTGATAGGTTGAGAGAATCTTTTTACAGGTTTCATTCTCCATAGCCGCCTTCAAAATTACGGCGATGTCCCCTACTGTGCAGTAATGCTCTGTATCGTGCAGTCCGCTTGTATTGCAAAAATGCGCGGTGGTAAGACCCAATTCTTTAACCTTCTCGTTCATAAGTGTGGCGAAGGCTTCTTCGGTACCCGCAACATAAATGCCGAGAGCAGTAGTAGCGTCAGCTCCCGACGGCAAAATTGCGCCGTAAAGCAAATCCCGTACGGTAATAACTTCATCAGGTGCGAAGCCCGCCATTGACGCGTCGACCCTATAATGCGGGTCGATTATCTCACTTGTCATTGTAAAGGTATCATCTAAATCTTCAATGTTTTCAACTGCAACAAGCAGCGTTAAAATTTTAGTTAAAGAAGCGGGGTAAATTACATCGGACGCATTCTTTTTATAGATAATTTCACCCGTACTCGCATCAATCAACACCCCGTGTTCACTCTTTATATCGTAAGCAAATGCCGTTGTGTTTTCGGTTTCGAAGATTTTAAAAATCGGCTTTTCCGGTTCCTTTTCCACCACATCCGAAGTGTTATTATCGGCACTTTCGGGGACAGGCGTGGCAGGCGGCCATAAAAGACCGATTACAATAGCGGCAACAAGTAAAAAAGCTACCAGTGAGATTGCAAGTCCCGCCACCCGTACACCTTTTCTTTTACCCCTACTAAAAGCAGTGCTTTTTCGCTCGGCTTCTATTTTATTTGCCGTATTCATTTTTCGCTCAAATTCTTCAAAAAATTCGTTTGTATATTTATTCTCCGACATATAAACTCCCAAAAAATTATTTAAACGCTTCTAAATCTTTATTTAGAACACTGTGACGGGTTATTTCATAAAAGGGTATTTCTCCCATTTCCGATTTTAGTGCATCTAACAGTAAAACAGGGTTAACATTCTCGTTACTGCCTGCGGGTAAAATTATACTTAACACAGTTTTTCCGTCAATAGTTGCGGTGCTCCACTTTTTGATTTTTTCGGCTATATTAATAGTTTTTAAAACGCCTTTTTTATTCTTCTTGGTTGTAAGTATTTCGTCTTGTGCCATAAACGCCTTTAGCGTATCAATATAATTACTGTCATCAAAAGTAATTTTAAATTCAGCAAAAGCTATCTCGTTATTTTTCATAACGGGATTATGCACACTTACAATTTCAATAAACTCTGGCATAACCGCCTGAAGCTTAAGCTTCATAGCATCAAGTGAATAGTCGTCATCCGTAAGCTTTAATTCCATTACTTCATAATTGCTTTGGAAGCCTAAGGATAGCGGCAAAGCAAAGTTAATATAAAGATGGGTATTAAAGCCTTCAGTGTACCAAAACGGTATATCTGTACGGCGAAGAGTTCGCGTCATAAACCTATTCATATCAAGATGCGAAACAAATTTAAGAAGAGATTTTTTCTTGTAGATTACTCTAACATTTTTCAACACAAACCCCTCCCTTAAAGCATGCCGCGCCGCAGTTAGAACATTTTTCACGGCAGTTAGGCGTAGTTGTATTATTATGGGCAAGCTCGTTTTCTCTGATTAAAAATTCCTTTGAAACGGCATAATTCAAATGCTCCCAAGGTAGTATTTCATCATATTTTCTTTGGCGTTCGGTATAGAACTTGGGGTCGATTCCGCACTCAGTAAAGGCTTCAAGCCATTTTTCCAAGGAAAAGCACTCATCCCAACCGTCAAAGCGACAGCCCTTCTGCAGTGCTTTTTCAATTACTGCAGATAATCTTCTATCCCCGCGTGCAAACACACCTTCCAAGAAACTTACACTTGATTCGTGCCAGCTGACCGTCATTTTTTTGGTAGTAACACTGTCTCTTAGCAGCTTTTGGCGTCGGCGCATTTCATCAACCGAAATCTGTGGCTCAAACTGGAACGGTGTAAAGGGTTTTGGCACAAAGGTAGAAACGCTTATTGAAACATTTACGCTTTTACCCTTAGGCTTGTTTTCCATATTGTAAAACAGATTAACTATTTTTTGGCCAAGCTCGGTAATTCCGCAGATATCTTCATCTGTTTCGGTTGGAAGCCCCAACATAAAATACAGCTTAACAGAAGTATACCCACCTTCAAACGCCGTAAGACAGGTGCGCATAATTTCTTCTTCGGTGACATTCTTATTAATTACATCACGAAGCCTTTGTGTTCCTGCTTCAGGTGCAAAGGTAAGTCCGCTTTTTCTTACATGATTTATTTTTTCAAGTAGTTCTTTTGAAAAATTATCAACACGCAAGGAAGGCAGTGAAAGACTTACCTTTTCCTTGTTTGCCCAGTCAAGCATATTATTAAGCAACGGCTCAAGCTCTCTGTAATCGCTGGTGCTCAAAGATGAAAGTGAAATTTCATCATAACCTGTATTCTTGCAAAGGTCCATAGCCTGACGGTTAGCAACTTCAGGCGACTTTTCTCTTACAGGGCGATAGATAAATCCTGCTTGGCAGAAACGGCAACCGCGTATGCAACCGCGGAAAATTTCCTGTACTGCGCGGTCGTGAACAATTTCTATGTAAGGCACAACAAAATTATCGGGGTAATACGCCGAGTCCATATCGCTGATAATTCTCTTTTTAACGGTAGCGGGGGCTGTATCTATAGGATTTATGCACTTAACAGTATTATCTTCGTTATATTCAATATCATAGAGCGACGGCACATATACACCGGGTATTTTTGCCGCTTCTCTTAAAAATGACTGCTTGTCCCCATCCTTGCCATATTTTTTATAAAGGTCGATAAGCTCTAAATCAACCTCTTCACCTTCACCCAAGAAGAAAAGGTCAATAAAATCGGCAATAGGCTCGGGATTACAAGCACAAGGACCACCCGCTACTACTAAGGGAGCGAGTGTTTTTCTGTCCTTACTTTTAAGCGGTATTCCCGCTAATGACAGCATATTTACAACATTTGTATAACTTAATTCGTACTGCAAGGTAAAGCCGATAATATCAAAATCCTTAATACTGTCACGGCTCTCAAGTGCGAAAAGCGGAATATCGTTTTCTCGCATTACCTGTTCAAAATCGGTCCAGGGGGCAAATACCCTTTCGCACCAGATATCATCACGCTCATTAAACTGTGAATAGAGTATCTTCATACCGAGATGCGACATACCTATTTCATATGTATCGGGAAAGCAAAAAGCAAAACGAACATCTACTTTATTTTTATCTTTAATAATACTGCCGACTTCCCCGCCCGAATATCTTCCCGGCTTCTGAACAGACAGCATTAGTCTTTCTAACATCTTTTCTTCCATAGCACACTCCAAAATTGCATATATATTTATGATACTCTAATTTCGTGTTAGTTGCAACTAAAATTTAATAATTACAGATAATATTAAATATATACCGAGTATTATGGGTGTGAAATTATAGGCCGAATCGGTAAAGGTTTTTACGCCAAAGGCAATAAACAAAGCAGACAAAAGTAATGTCAGTATTTTTACTGCAAGTGCTGCTTTTTCGCGGGATGTAACCTTCTCAAGCAGTTTTTTAAGTATTACTCCCCCGTCAAGCCCGTTTACAGGCAATAAATTAAATACACCTATAAGCAGATTAATAACCGAAAAATTAAGTGCGCCGTCACTTCCCGATAGCAAAAAAGCAATATAAAATAAAAAGAAAAACAATATGTTAATAAGCGGTCCCGACAAAGATACCGCTATTTCGTGCGACTCTTTTACCGTAATATTCCGTACAATTCTGATACTTGTGGGTATGAGCCAGATTTCTTTAGGACTGCACCCCACAATTTTCATTGTAAGAAGATGTGCCGCTTCGTGTAAAGCTACGGCTAAAATCATATATAAAATATACCCGCTTTTATCAATAAAAACAGTGAAGCAGATAAATGCCACAAAAAGAAAGGTTACATTGATTTGCGTTCCGAAAATTTTGAATTTCATATATTATCTTTCCTTACCAATTTATTAACCAATTTGGATTAAGATTTTTCCCATTCAGTATTACTTCAAAATGTAAATGCGGTCTTGTGGATTGCCCTGTATTGCCTACATTTGCCACAATTTGAGATTTATTTACTGTATCTCCCGCCTTTACATTCAATTTACTGCAGTGCGCATACAGTGTTTTTAGTCCGTCGCCGTGGTCAATTACTAAATAATTACCGTAGCTACTACTCTTTTGCGCAATTGTCACAACGCCATCTGCCGCGGCATATATTGCACTTCCCATATCGGCAGATAAATCCAAGCCCTTATGGGTTTCAAAGCTATGGGTTATTGGATTACTCCTGTCTCCGTAGTCTGATGAAATTGTAGCATTAATAACGGGTGCGCATAAGGAGTTTATATTGTCATTATAACTCGTTTTAGTCTTACTACTTACCGAAATTACGGGCACAGTATTTGTATTTTTAGTGCTCACATTTTCTGTTTTTGGCTCTGTTATATCTTCCGTCTTGGCTTTTTCGGGATTTATCACTTCATTAACATCAGTTTCATCCTGAAAATTCAGTATGTACCACTGCCTTAAATCACCGTAAATGTCTCCATTTAGAAATTTTATTGCCGTTACCGACACTACTATCACTGCCACCACCGATATTTGCAAAACAAATACCGTAAAGGGCGCCCCTATTTTCTCTTTGATTTTTTCAAGCATAGCCTTTACCTCCAAATAAAATATATGTTTGTACCATTGAAAATATTAAAGATTGAATAAGTGCGGCAAGTATGGTAAAATTGTAGTGAAATTAATGGAAGATAGGGATTTTTATGCCGTTTTTACCAATCACAAAAAAAGAAATGAAAGAGTATGGCTGGGAAAAAGCCGATATAATAATAGTTACGGGGGACGCCTATGTCGACCACCCGAGCTTTGGCACGGCTATTATATCAAGGGTGCTCGAAAAAAACGGTTATAAGGTTTGTATAATTCCGCAGCCAAAAAGTGATGAAGACTTTATGCGTTTTGGAACGCCAAGACTTGCTTTTTTCGTAAATTCGGGTAATATTGACTCTATGGTTGCGCACTACACCGCCGCTAAAAAGCGCCGCAGTGATGACGCTTATACCCCCGGCGGTAAGAGTGGTGCAAGACCCGACAGAGCAGTAATTGCCTATTGCAAAAAGCTAAGACATTTATTCGCCGATACACCAATAGCTATAGGCGGTATTGAAGCGTCACTCAGACGCTTTGCCCATTATGATTATTGGGATGACCGCGTCCGTCCTTCAATACTTATTGATAGCGGTGCCGACATACTTATGTACGGTATGGGTGAAAAACACTGTGTAGAAATTGCCGACCGCTTAAATTGCGGTGAAGATATACACACTCTTACCGATATTTTAGGCACCTGCGTTGCCGTTAAAGCAAAGGACTATACCTACCGCCCTTGCAAAGAATGTCCTTCCTATGAAATTGTTAAGGAGCCAACAGATACGGGCAAAAGGCAGTATGCCGTTTCCTGCCGTATACAACAGCAAGAGCACGACGCGGTGCGCGGTAAAGCCGTTATACAGCGCCACGGAGATTTAATAGTGGTACAAAATCCACCTATGCCGCCGCTTTCCACCGAAGAAATGGATGCGGTATATGCCCTGCCCTTTATGAGAAATTACCATCCATCTTATGAGAGTTTAGGCGGTATACCCGGAATTGAAGAAGTCAAGTTTTCGGTCATTCACAACCGCGGTTGCATCGGTGCTTGTAATTTCTGTGCACTGGCCTACCATCAAGGCAGACAAATTTCTTCACGCAGTCATGAATCGGTTATAAATGAAGTTAAAGAAATTACCGCTATGCCCGACTTTAAGGGTTATATACACGATGTCGGCGGCCCTACCGCCAATTTCCGTTTTCCGTCGTGTGATAAACAGCTTGAATGCGGCACCTGTGCCGATAAAAAATGTTTAGCGCCCACTATGTGCAAAGCCGTAAAGGTAGACCATACAGATTATCTCGAGCTTCTTAGAAAAATACGCTCAATAAACAAGGTTAAAAAGGTGTTTATACGCTCGGGCATTCGTTTTGACTACCTTATTGCCGACCCCGATGAAACCTTTTTTAAGGAGCTTGTTAACCACCATGTAAGCGGTCAGCTTAAGGTCGCTCCCGAACACTGCTCAAACAATGTATTAAAGCGTATGGGAAAGCCAAATATTGAAGTGTATAACAGATTCAAAAACCGTTTCTATGCACTCACTAAAAGTGTGGGCAAAAAGCAGTTTTTGGTGCCATATCTTATGTCTTCACATCCGGGCAGTACAATCAATGATGCTATTGAATTAGCACTGTTTTTGAAAAAAGAAGGCCTACATCCCGAACAGGTACAGGACTTTTACCCCACACCCGGCACAATATCAACCTGTATGTTTTATACAGGTCTTGACCCATATACGATGGAAAAGGTATACACACCTAAAACTCCGCGGGAAAAAGCACAGCAACGCGCTTTGCTACAGTACTATCTACCCGAAAACAAGGAGCTTGTGCTTTCTGCTCTTAAGAGTGCCAACCGCTATGACCTTATAGGTAATAAGCCTAATTGTCTGGTAAGCGATAACCGCCGTGAACAATCACCCAAACGCAAGAATTTTTCAAGATATAAAAAGAAAAAATAAGAAACAAAAAACTATTGACTTTTGCAAAACTTTTTAATATAATTAATAGGTCGCAAAAATCAATAGTTTTTTATTGTGGTAAGTGGCTCAGTTTGGTAGTTTCTGCACGAGCGCTCGCGGTGCGTGGTTCAGCGAGTAGCAGAAAGACGCCGCGGTCGGCAGTTGCAAACGGCAGTGCCGCAACAACGGGCACCGCAAGGGTAAGCTGCGCAGCAGCGCTCTTATTAATCTCGTTAGAAATAGAAAACTAAACAAAACTTAATATTACGAGGTGTGGCTCAGTTTGGTAGAGCGCTGCGTTCGGGACGCAGAGGCCGCAGGTTCAAGTCCTGTCACCTCGACCAAAAATCCTTGTTCTTCGGAACAAGGATTTTTTATTCAAGCCGATAGGCTTGGTATATCATCACGCTTTAGCGTGCATATCATTGCCGCATTTATGCGGCGTATATCATCACACCGTAGGGTGTGTATACCTCTATCGGCTTGATGAGATACAGCGGCTTTGCCGCTGATGATATGCAAAACTTCTTTGCAAAGGAGTTTTTATAATTAATTTTTCCATACAAAATTATGATTAATGGCTTCCCCGCCGTCCACCAAAATATTTTGGCCTGTGCAGAATTTATTGGTAACGGTCAGAAAATATGCCCACTGGGCTATCTCTTCGGGCGTTGCCCATCTTTTAAGCGGGGTTTCTGCCATAATCTGTTCCCATAGCTTTTTATCTTTTATAACACAGTTATTAAGCGGTGTAATAACTCCGCCGGGGTCAAGACTGTTACAGGTGGCGCCAAACTCGGCTATACGCTTTGCAACATTCTTTGTATAAGCCATAACTCCACCCTTACTTGCACAGTATTCGGGAAATTCGGCACCCGTATGTGCGCTTGCCGAGCCTATATTAAGCACCGATTTTATTTTTGGTTGAATAGCATATTTTTCGGTTATGTATATTAACGCCTTTAAATTAATATCAATATCGTCTTCATTTTGAGTGCCCGCATTGTTTATTAATATTTCGGCATCACAAATTTCGGGAAGATTTTCTATATCTCTTACATCGCATTGATAATGGGTATATCGGGAATGCTCAATGCTTTTTTCTAATCGGTCAATACCGATAACGGTATGCTCCTTTTCTAAAAATTGCTCCGCAATTGCTTTACCTATACCTTCAGCAGTGCCTGTTACAATAACCTTCATTTAATTTACCTTCTTTATATAGTCTAAATACTTTTTACCGACCGACTCTTTTTGCCACTTTTGTGTTATGCGGTAACCGATGGGCGAAAAAACAATCTCCATAATAAGCTCTGCTACTGCCCCCGTCAAAGCGCACATTATGCATTGTACAAGCGTCCAGTGGAAGCCATCCCAAAAGATTGGTGCGAACAAAATAAATACAATTACTGAAAATATAAAATTATCAAAAAACTGACCTATAAAGGTTGATATATATGTTCTTGCCGCAAATGCTAACTTTCCATCGGGATTTTTACGGAACATATTCCCTATCATCCAGTTCATAGTGTTATTTATTACCGCCGAGCAAAGAAACGCAACAGTACTTCCAAGCAAAATGAACCAGGTACCGCCAAATATATTATCGAAGGTGCTGTAATCCCCTGCATTAGACGGTATTATACTTGCAACAAAAAATATAAGACAGGTTAGCAGATTTATCATTACGGCTAAAGCGGTAATACTATTAGATGCCTTAGGTCCGAAATGCTTTGTGATAATGTCCATACACATAAACGAAAGCCAAGATATCAGAATACCGCCGTCAAGCGCAATCCAATTAAGCTGCAAAAGTGTTTTATTGGCAAGAAGATTCATACAAACAACGCTTACAACAAACAGTGTTACAACCGTTGCGGGTATGGACTTTAAGAGAATTTTTATTTCAGTAATTTCTCTTTGTAATTTTGGGTTCATTTTATCATTCATTTCTTAATAAGTTTTTTATATTATAGCATAATTATACTGCTATTTCTACCGTCTTAAAAGCTATCGTAAAATACCACTTCATCAAAAGGACGAAACTGAGAATGGAACGGATGCGGTACGGCGTCTTCTGACGGGTAGCCCATAACAAGAAGGGCTACGGGTTCTATATTTTCGGGAATATTAAAGGCTTCACGCATAGCCGTTGGGTTAAAATGCATTACCCAACAGCACCCAACACCTATATTGTGTGCGGCAAGCATTAAATAGGTAGTTACAATAGATGCATCTACCTTTGATGACAACGCCCCGTCATACACCCTTTTCCAGCTTTCGTCTTTATTATGGCATATAAGCATTGCGGTTGGTGCATCAAAATGACACTTTGTGCATTCCTTTAATTTGGCAATTGATTTATCGTTATTCAGCACCAATATTCTTTGCGGCTGATAGTTGCAGCCCGTAGGCGCCTTGTGTGCCGCTTCAATAATTTTATCAATAACCCTTTGTTCTAAATGCTGCGGCATAAATTTTCTTACCGAATATCTTTCATTAATTAATTTATTAAATTCCATAGCTTTCTCCCTAAAATTATTGACTATAATAAATATATCATAATAAAGCACCGCAGTCAAAAAATATTTTAATAAATAAACATTTTACTTATTGTGTTTTTGCATATAATTATAAAAACATATTTTTGGGGGTTGCTTTATGAAAAAATCACTGACCTTTTTACAGTTTGCAGGTTTTGTTTTTACGGGTATTATGGGCACATTACTCCATTTTCTTTATGAGTGGACGGGTGAAAACATAATTGCGGGTCTGTTGTCTGCTGTTAATGAATCTATTTGGGAGCATATGAAGCTTTTGTATTTTCCTATGCTGATTTTTGCGTTGCTTGAAAATAAGCTTTTAAGGGGAAAATACGAAAATTTTTGGTGTGCAAAGTTGTTTGGATTACTTTTAGGACTTATCGCTATACCCATAATTTACTACACCTATACAGGTGTTTTAGGCATTTCAGCAGACTGGTTTAACATTTTAATTTTCTTTATTGCGGCGGCAATTTCTTTTTATTTGGAAACTAAAATAATAAAGGGCGGTCGAGAATGCATTTTCTCCCCTACCGCCGCTAAAATAATTATTTTATTAATTGGCCTTGTCTTTTTAATTTTTACCTTTGTTCCGCCACATATACCGTTATTCAAGGACCCTATAAGTAGTAGTTACGGAATAAATAAATTAATTTAAAAATTTTATTTCTTGTTTTTCTCTTTTGCTCTTTTATCGTTAATAATTTGCATATGCTCTTCGGTTATAAGCTCTACCCTTATATTTAAAGTATATGTTCCATACCGATTTTTTGCGGTTTTAGTCCACAGGATTCATAAAATTTAAGCGCAGACTGATTACAACTCCAAACATTCAGTGTTACATTATAGCACCCGTTATCTTTTGCGAGTTTCACTGCCGCTTCATAAAGCTCCCGACCTATATGCTTGCCGCGAAGTGCCGCATCAACACAAAGGTCATCAATATATAAGGTTTTTATATCGGTCAGCACCGAATTATTTATATGCTGTTGATAGATACAAAAACAGTAGCCTAAAACGCAATCATTTTCATCGGTTGCTACTAATATCGGCCTTTTTGTATCTTTAATGATTTCTTTAAGCTCATCCGCCGAATACTTTTCCCCTATTTTGAAAATATCGGGTCTTCCATTGTGGTGTACCATATCTACTTGAGACAAAAGGTCGCTTATTTTCGGAATATCTTTTTCGTCTGCTTTTCTTATCATAACAGTCAAACTCCTTTTTTTGATTATAACATAGTCGCTTACTATTTTCTACAAAAAAATTCGAAAAATCCTTGACTTTAATTATCTAAAATAGTAAAATATTTTCATAAAATGCGATTGAACAGGAACAAGTAGGTTTTTGTAAAGTCTTAAGAGAGTTGTCGGTTGGTGTAAGACGACGGCGAAGCTTTAACCGAATACATCCTGCGAGCAGTGCACCGAACAAGGTTTTTCTTTTAGTAGGCTGCAACGGGTGTTCCCGTAACAGAACTGGAGTGTTGTCAGACACTCTTAAAGGCCGTTTTTGTGAAAAAACGGTAAACTGAGGTGGTACCACGGGTTATTTCTCGTCCTCTGTATTCACATTAGAATACGGCGGACGATTTTTTTACATAAAAAGCACTTGCCGCCAAGTTCTAAACCTTCGGAGGTAAAAATTATGAAAGACGCGCAGCTCTACACAATCATTGCTCTTTGCTTATATGCAGCAGCAATGGCTCTTATTGGTTGCATCAGCTTTGGAAAATCCAAAACTCTTGACGGTTTTCTTATTGGTGGCAGAAACATTGGTGCTTGGGCATCTGCCTTTGCATACGGCACTGCATATTTTTCGGCGGTAGTATTTGTCGGCTATGCAGGTCAGCACGGATGGAATATCGGTATCGGCAGTATATGGATTGGTATCGGTAATGCCGTTTTAGGATGCCTGCTTTCCTGGCTTTTGTTTGCTAACCGCACAAGAAAGATGACCAAGAAATTAGAAGCCAAAACAATGCCTGAATATTTCTGTAAGCGTTATAATTCGCGCAGTATGGAAATTTTTGCGGCGATTATTATATTTGTATTTTTGGTTCCGTATTCGGCGGCAGTTTATAAGGGACTTGGCTCCCTTTTCGGCGCTATATTCCCCGGTGTTGAAGCTTGGGTATGGATGCTGCTTATTGCCTGCCTTACCGCAATTTATCTTGTGGCGGGCGGTTATATCGCCACCTCCTACACCGACCTTGTTCAAGGCATTGTTATGATTGTCGGTGTTGTATGTCTTGTCGCCGCAGTGCTTTCGCACGGTAGCGTCGGCGGCATTACAGGTTTTATTGAAAATCTTGGTAATTTCCAATCCCTACCAAATGACCCCAACCCAATAAGCGGCGAACAACTCACAAATATATTTGGCGGTTCATCCTTTAAGTTCCTTTGCTTTAACATTATGCTTACAAGCTTCGGCACCTGGGGTCTACCGCAAATGATAGGAAAGTTCTACGCCATTAAAGATACTGCCGCTATTAAGCGCGGTACCGTTATTTCTACTATTTTCTGTGCAGTTATCGGTTGCGGCGCATACCTTATCGGTAGCACTTCCCGTTTAATTTTAGGCGGACAGCTGCCCGAAGGCGGTATTGACTCGGTTATTCCCACATTACTTATGGAAGTATTAGGGGGCGGCACACTCGGTCTTATTTTATTAGCCGTTATTATGATTCTTTTACTTTCGGCATCAATGTCAACACTTGAAGCCGTTGTTCTTACATCTGCTTCGGCAGTTTCGGTTGACCTTATTCCGTCTATTAGGAAAAAGGAAACCAAGCCCGCAACACAAATGCTTCTTACCCGAATTTTCTGTCTTTTATTTGTTGCTTGTTCGTTTATCTTTGCAACACAGAACATTCCGATTATTGTAAGCCTTATGTCTTTCTCCTGGGGTGTTGTTTCGGGTTGCTTTATAGGTCCATACATTTGGGGACTTTTCTCAAAGAAAATTACAAAGCTTGGCGCGTATGCCGGTATGCTTGCAGGCCTTCTCACCGTTGGCATATCAACACTTGTAATTTCGCTTAATTCCAGCTTTTCTGCCGCCGCGGCCAAATCTCCCGAAATGGGTGTTGCGGCTATGGCAGTATCGTTAATTGTAGTACCGCTTGTCAGTGCCTTTACCAAAAACAAAGACACAGAGCGTGTTGATGAAATATTCAAATGCTTCAATGAACAATAATTTAAGATAGGAGATTCAAAATGGAACACAATTATTACCAAAAAGAAATTGAAACCATGCCGGTTGAAGAAATCAAAAAGCTTCAATCCGAAAAGCTCGTAAAACAGGTAAAGCATGTTTACGAGAATGTTCCCTATTACCGCAACCTTATGGATGAAAAGGGTGTGAAGCCTGAAGATATTCACGGAATTGAAGATTTACATCTTCTCCCCTTCCTTACAAAAGCCGACCTTCGTGACGCTTATCCCTACGGACTTCTTGCAAAGCCACTGGAAGAATGTGTTCGCATTCAGTCAACCTCAGGTACTACTGGTCGCCGTGTAGTTGCTTTCTACACACAAAACGATATTGATTTATGGGAAGACTGCTGTGCCCGTGCAATTGTTGCGGCAGGCGGTACTAAAAATGATGTATGTCAGGTTGCATACGGCTATGGACTTTTCACAGGTGGTCCCGGTCTTAACGGCGGCTCACATAGAGTTGGATGTCTGACACTTCCTATGTCTTCGGGTAATACCGACCGTCAGATTCAGTTTATGACCGGCCTTAATGCTACCATTCTTTGCTGTACACCCTCCTATGCCGCTTATATAGGCGAAACCTTAAAGGAAAAGGGTTATACACCCGAAAGCATTCCGCTTAAAGCAGGTATTTTCGGTGCAGAGCCTTGGACAGAAGAAATGCGCCGCGGTATTGAAGAAACACTCGGTATCAAGGCATACGATATTTACGGTCTTACCGAAACTTCAGGTCCCGGTGTTTCCTTTGAATGCTGTGAACAGACAGGTATGCATATTAACGAAGACCACTTCTTAGCCGAAATAATCAACCCTGATACAGGTGAAGTTCTGCCTGAAGGCGAAAAAGGCGAGCTTGTATTTACTTCTCTTGATAAAGAAGCCTTCCCCCTACTTCGCTACCGTACACGCGATATTTGTGTACTCTCCCGTAAAAAATGCTCCTGCGGCCGTACACTTATTAAGATGGCGAAGCCTATGGGCAGAACCGATGATATGCTCATCATCCGCGGTGTTAATGTGTTCCCGAGTCAGATTGAAACAGTACTTTTAAGTGAAGGCTATGAGCCTAACTATCAAATTATCGTTGACCGTGTAAGCAACAACGACACATTTGAAATTAATGTTGAAATGACCGCGGAAAAGTTTACCGACAAGGTAAGCGAAATACTAAGTATGGAAAAATCATTAGCTAATGCAATGAAGACTATGCTTGGTATTAACCCCACAGTTCATCTTGTAGCACCAAAGACCATTGCCCGTAGTGAAGGCAAGGCTGTTCGTGTTATTGATAAAAGAAAATTGGTTTAATTTTAGAAAGGAGTTTTTATAATGGCTATTAAACAGTTAACAGTATTTGTTGAAAACAGGCAGGGCGCACTTGTCAGCATTACCGATACATTAGCCCGTCACGATGTAAATATCAGAGCGCTGTCTATTGCAGAAACCGAAGATTTCGGTATTCTCCGTCTTATCGTAAACGATGAAGCGGCGGCAGAAAAAACCCTTTCGGAAGAAGGCTATCTTATAAAGGTTACCGATGTTGTAGGTGTTAAAATCGGCGACGCCCCAGGTAAGCTTTCCGAAGCGCTTGGTGTTCTTGATAAGACAGGTATTAATATGGAATATCTTTATGCGTTTATGTCCCGTACCGAAAAACACGCTTATGTTGTTATAAGGGTTGAAGACAATGAAATTGCCGAAGCCGCACTTCAGGCAGCAGGCTTCCATATAATAACCACAGCCGATATAAACAAGCTTTAATAAATTTAAAAAAATAAGCCAAGGTAAAAACCTTGGCTTATTTTTTATGCATTTGCTTTTTCCATATCTTTTTTACGGATTTCAACGCGTCTTACCTTACCGCTGATGGTCTTAGGTAATTCATCAACAAACTCAACAATTCTTGGGTATTTGTAAGGTGCTGTGTGCGTTTTAACATATTCCTGAATTTCTTTTTTAAGTGTATCTGTACCGACTGTACCCTTTGTAAGTACTATAGTGGCTTTTACAATCTGACCGCGAACTTCATCGGGAACGGGTGTTATGGCACACTCTAAAACATAAGGTAATTCCATAATTACGCTCTCAATCTCGAACGGTCCTATACGGTAGCCTGATGACTTGATTACATCATCAATTCGGCCTACATACCACAAATAACCATCTTCGTCCATGGTTGCCTGGTCACCCGTATGATAATAACCGTCGTGCCATACATCCTTGGTTTTTTCTTCATCAAGATAATAACCTATAAAGAGTCCGCAAGGCACATTATCTTTGGTGCGGATGCAGATTTCACCTGCATCTCCCGTTTTACACTCGTTGCCGTCGGGGTCTAATATTACAACATCATAAAGCGGACTGGGTTTACCCATTGAGCCGATTTTTGGTGTTGAGCCTACAAAGTTGGCGATTGAAAGGGTTGTTTCGGTCTGACCAAAGCCCTCCATAATGGTAAGTCCTGTGGCTTTTTTGAACTGATTGAAAACTTCGGGGTTAAGTGCTTCACCCGCAGTTGTAGCATATTCAATCGATGACAAATCATACTTTGATAAATCTTCCTTAATGAAGAATCTGTACATTGTGGGCGGTGCGCAGAAGGTAGTAATTGAGTACTTTTTGAAAAGTGGCAGAATATCTTCGGAATGGAATCTGTCAAAGTCGTATGTAAATACACCCGCTTCGCATAGCCACTGGCCATACAGCTTACCCCAAAGTGCCTTTCCCCAACCTGTATCGGAAATGGTGAAGTGAAGTCCGTCGGGATTTACATTGTGCCAATGTCTTGCAGTCGGGTAATGACCTAACGCATATTTGCAAGAATGTGTTGCAATACGGGGGTAGCCTGTAGTGCCCGAAGTAAAGAGCATAAGCATAGCATCGTCCCCGCAAGGTGAATTTTCATTGCGGTAGTAGTGAGTACTAAAACGCTCCATTTCTACATTGAAGTCGTTCCAACCGTCTTTTTTACCGCCTACGAGCACCTTTATCATTCCGGGGAATTCTGCGGCGGCCTTTTCAGCTTCATTAGATACATCGCCGTCTGCAGTACAAACAATAGCCTTAACCTTAGCAGCCTTATATCTGTAGGTAAAGTCGTGCTCAACAAGCTGATTTGTAGCAGGAATTGCAATAGCACCAATTTTATGAAGTGCCAACATACAGAACCAGAACTGATAATGGCGCTTGAGTACGAGCATTACAGTATCACCCTTTTTAATACCGAGTGATTCAAAGTAGTTTGCCGTTTTTGCGGAATATTTCTTCATATCATTAAAGGTAAATCTGCGTTCTGTCTTATCATTTGAAACCCACATCATAGCAAGTTTATCGGGATTCTTTTCTGCAACGGCATCAACGCAGTCAAATGCGAAATTAAACTTATCGGCATTTTTGAATTTAATTCCGTTAAATACGCCCTGCTCATCATAAGATGATTCGATAAACTTGTCGGCAACGGTTTCTGTCTTATTTTCGGAAACTGCGGCCGTTTTGGCGGCGATGAACGGTGCTTCGGGGTATTCTTCGCTTACCTGACCGTCCTGCGGATTAAGTACAACGGCGTGGAATTCACAACCGCCTTCGCTAACCGCAATCATACCGTGCGGAATTAAACTGTTATAAAAAATAGAGTCGCCTTCGTGAAGTACATCTATATGGTTACCTACCTGAACCTTAAGTGAGCCTTTAACAATAACATCAAATTCCTGACCGTTGTGGGAGCTGAGCTTTATTGGTGCATTCTGCTCTTCTGCAAGGTAGGGGAACTTAACAAGAAACGGCTCTGCTAACTTTTCCTTAAATTTAGGCGCTAAGTTATTATACACAAAGCCCTTTTTCTTTATAATTTTAAGACCTTCACCTTTACGGGTAATTGCAAATGAAGTAAGCGTTGTACTTGTACCTTCAAGAATATCAACAACTTCAACACCGCAGGCCTTGGCACACTTATAAATAAATGTGAAGCTGAAATCGGTTTCACCTGCTTCTAATAACTTATAATCATCGACCGATACACCCGTAAGCTTGGCAAGTTCTTCGGGTGAATAGCCTTTTGCTTCGCGCAGGTCCTTGATTCTGCCTGCGACTTCCTTAAGATTGTAATCCATAGCTTTTGCTCCTTTCATTTCCGCCTGTTTCTATGCAAGAAACTTTATTACGGCTTTGAATAAAACAAAAAACTCGTCTCAAAGAGAAACTTTGAGACGAGTTAAATAACCCGCGGTACCACTCAAATTGCGGAACAAAAATTCCGCCACTTTCCAGACTCTAACAAGTCTTTTGCCTTTACGCAGCAATACGGAAGGAGTCTACTTGGCATAGCCTTTCGGTCCTTCGACTCGGAAGTGATGGGTCAAAAGGAATGCATCGCTATTGGCTTGCAGCAACCGCCAACTCTCTGAAAGCTCTACGCCCCGACCGTCTTCGTCATAGTCGTTTTTTGTGATATTCAAATTTGTAATATATTATACTCTGCTAAATTTTTATTGTCAATACTTTTTGAAAAAAATTTTGAAAACTTTTAAGTGCATAACTACGAATTTTCCTACACATACTACCAAAAAGGAAGGTGTTTTTATGATAGAAAGTGATACAATAAAGCTTTTGCGCGAATGTGATGCAGGGGTAAAAATGGGTGTTAAATCAATTGATGATGTACTCGACCGAGTAGAAAGCGATGATTTAAAGCAGCTACTAAACGCCTGCAAGGATGAACACGGAAAATTAGATAAGGAAATACAACAGCTTTTGGACAAATACCACGATGACGGCAAGGAGCCGAGCTTTATGGCAGAAAAGATGTCGTGGATTAAAACAGAAATGAAATTGCAAATGCAAAAAGATGACAACACAATTGCCGACCTTATGACCGACGGATGCAATATGGGTGTTAAATCGCTTAATAAGTATCTTAACAAATATGCGGCGGCGGATGAGGTTTCTAAAGACATTACCAAGCGTCTTATAAATCTTGAAGGGCAGTTAGCACTTGATATAAGAAAATTCTTATAAAAAAAGTCCTGATTATCAGGACTTTTTTACCTTTATTTTGATAAAGTTAATTAAAATAAACACAAGCACTATTATACCGAGATAACCGAAAAGCGGGTATACGGTACCTATAAGCTTATCAAAGCCTAAAAGACTTGCAAGGTAAGAAGCAAAGGACAAAAGCACCGTTGCTAAAACTGTTTTAATTTTTGATAAATTTAATTTAAGTCTTACATAATTAGAAAGAGAGACAAGGCTTGTAAGTGCAGTGCCAAACATTCCGCCAAAAAGCAGAGCTGCATAGATATATGCTAAATTTTTATTTACCAATAAAAATGCCGTAAACATAGGAAGCTCAGTATTGGCGGCACCCTGCGCACTAAATACAGATAAAAGTATAGAGATAGCTATACCTATTAGTAAAACAGTACCGAAAAGTGTGCCGTAAATATATGTGTGACTTCCCTTTTGCCTTAGTGCTAACGGCGAAATTACGCCAACCGATGAAAAAATACTGTAGGACAGATATGTAACGGCAGCAAAAATCCAGTTTCCAAGCAGTTCATTTACATAAAAACTCTTTCTACAAGGTATATTGGGTATTCCGTTTTTCGCCACCAAAAACACCGCCGCAATTACCGAAAAGACGGCTATAAGCGGCACCAAAAAAGAAAAAAACTTTGAGAGTCCGCCAAAACCCGTACAGGCTATCAGTGCTAAAACCGCACAAAACACAGCACCCGTAATTATAGGTTTAATTTTTACTGCATCAAAAATTAACTGCGTAGCACCCGCCGCCATTATTACTATAATAGCAAACACCAAAACCGCTTGCAGCATACCGAAAAAAGAAGAAATTATTTTATTACGGCGCGGAAAAACTATATCTTCAAATTTTTCGGCACGAGTATTTTTTGATATGTATAAAATCATAATGCCAAAAAGCCCGATAAGCAAAACTGACACTATAAGTCCCACTATACCCCATATTCCGAAATCTCCGAAAAACTGCATAAGCTCATTACCTGAGAGATACCCCGCGCCCAAAAAGCAACCGGCGAATATGAAGCCTAATGATAAAAAATTTATCTTCTTCACAACAAGACCCCTAAATTATATGTATGCAAAATTTCTACAGTTTGGTACTGCTAATTTCCCTTTAAAATTTTTTCTCTTTGCTTGTAATCGGGCATATACCGCCTTACAAGGTCGTAAAACTGCTTACTGTGATTATGGTGCTTTAAATGTGCTAATTCGTGCACTACAACATAGTCAATAGCATTATCAGGGTAAAGCATTAGTCGGTAGGAAAAGCAAATTCCGCCCTTACTGCTACAGCTACCAAAGCGTTTTTTTGCCGATGTAATTTTTACAGAATTTGGCTTAAGCCCCATAAGTGCCGAATAATACGCCACTTTTTTCGGTAAAACATCTTTTGCTAAACGCTTCAACTCATTAACTTTGTCATCCGACAAAATTTCTCTGTTCAAAATTTTATTTCTTTTTTTATCAATCCAAGCCACATTAGAAAGCACGAAATTATCTATTGTATGCCGACTTACAAATATCGGTGAGCGTACTTCGAGTGTGCCATCATCAAGAACCTTCAAGCTCATTGTTTTACGGTGTGCGCGGATTAATTTATATTCGTACATTTATTTTGTTATCACCCGATATATTAATTTTTTCCTGCCAATTCCACTGTTCCCTATTTTATAAGACGAAAGTATTTTGTTGCCCGCCGCAGTAAAATCTTCTACTGTGCTTGAACAAATTTCGGCTATTACTTCGCCCTTTTGTACGCGGTCACCCGTCTTTTTATAAAGGGTAATACCCGCCGTAAAATCTATTTCATCGTCCTTTTTAGTGCGCCCTGCTCCAAGCATTACTGCGGCAGAGCCTAAGCTTTCGGCATCCATAGACTGTATAAAGCCGTCCTTTTCTGCCTTTATCTCTGTCTTGAATTTTGGTGTGGCAAAGCTTGATAAATCATCAAACACAGATATATCTCCGCCTTGTGCCGCAATCCATTGGAGAAACTTTTTATATGCCTTGCCGGTAGATAGCGCTTCTTTTACCTTTTCTTCAGCCAACTTTAAATCCCAACCGTGACAAAGGCTTAACATATTAGAAGAGAGCACCACACAAACTGTTTTCAAATCCTCAGCGCCGCCGCCCTTTAGCACATCTACCGCTTCCTTGACTTCAAGTGCATTACCTATAGCACACCCTAACGGTACATCCATATCGGTGATTACTGCACTCACCCGTTTACCACAGCTGTAGCCAATTTCCACCATTTGCTCAGCAAGGCCTACAGCTTCACTCTCGGTCTTCATAAATGCGCCCGAGCCTACCTTTACATCTAAAACAATAGAATCGGTACCGCCCGCTAACTTTTTACTCATTATGCTTGACGCGATAAGCGGAATACTGTTTACCGTTGCAGTAACATCGCGCAGAGCATATAGCTTTTTGTCTGCAGGCGCTAAATCCCCGCTTTGTCCTACAACCGCAATCCCTATTTTCTTTACCTGTGCAGTAAACTCATCGGCAGATAGTGTAGTTTTATAGCCGCTTATTGACTCTAATTTATCAACCGTACCGCCTGTGTGACCGAGTCCCCTACCCGACATTTTAGCAACAATACCTCCAAGGGATGCCACAATAGGCGCTACTATAAGGGTGGTTTTATCTCCCACACCACCTGTACTGTGCTTATCAACCGTCTTGCCGCCAAAGGATGATAAATCTATTGTATCACCCGAATGCATCATAGCATCGGTCAAGGTTACGGTTTCTTCTTTACTCATACCTACGAAAAATATAGCCATTAAAAGTGCGGATGCTTGATAATCGGGAATATTACCCGCCGTATATTCATTTATAAACCAACGGATTTCGTTATCATTAAGCGGTTGTCCATCGCGTTTTTTTGCTATTATATCGTACATTCTCATAAATTTTCTCCTAATTTGAATGCTTCGGGTAAAAGTTCATCCAATGTAAAGGTCTTGTAATTTTCGGCATCCTTTGCGCAGATTATTTTAAAATCCTTATTGCAAAATTCACTTATAAACTGTCTGCAAACGCCGCAAGGGGTAATATAGTCTGTGTCCCCTACTATTGCTATTGCAGAAAATTCCCTTTCACCTTGACTTACCGCTTTTATAAATGCAGTACGCTCGGCGCAAACGGTGGGTGAAAAGGATGCGTTTTCGATATTACAGCCCGTATAAATTTTACCGTCGGCAGTCAGTAACGCCGCACCGACGGAAAATTTTGAATACGGTGAATAGGAAAGCTCTTTAGCCTTAATGGCTTTTGCAATTAATTCTTTCATATAATTTCTATTTCCTTTTTAAAGCTTTTGCCGTGGGTTTGGTACTCAACACCGAAAATATCGGCAATAGTTGCCGCAATATCGGCAAAACTGCGTCTAATACCAAGATTTATGTTTCCCTTACCGCCATACACTAAAAGCGGTGTGTATTCTCTTGTATGGTCAGTGCTTTGGTCGGCAGGGTCACATCCGTGGTCGGCGGTTATTATAAGCAAATCATCATTTTTGAGTTTGGGTATAAACTCACCTAAGAATAAATCAAATTCACTTATTGCTTTAGCGTAGCCGTCAACATCGTTGCGGTGACCGTAAAGCATATCAAAATCAACAAGATTTGCAAAGCAAAGACCACGAAAATCAGTACTAACTATTTCCCGTAATTTCCCCATACCGTCGGCATTAGATACTGTGGGTATTGATTTTGTAATGCCTACCCCACAGAAAATATCATTAATTTTACCTACCGATATAACCGAAAGGTTATTTTCCAATAAAGCATCTAACACTGTTTTACCTATAGGCTTTAATGAATAATCGTGTCGTCTGGGTGTTCTTACAAACGGGTATTCACCGCTAAACGGACGGGCAATTACTCTACCTACACCGTGTTCACCTATCAGTATTTCACGGGCTATTTCGCAATATTTATATAACTTTTCTATCGGCACTATATCTTCGTGCGCCGCAATCTGAAAAACGCTGTCGGCCGAAGTATAGACAATTAGCTTGCCCGTTTTTATGTGCTCTGCGCCAAAGTCTTTAATAACCTCGGTTCCCGAATACGGCTTGTTGCAAAGCACACCGACACCGCATTTTTCACTAAATTTTTCTATTATTTCCTTTGGAAAGCCGTTAGGGTATGTCGGGAAAGGCTTTTTTATATTAAGTCCTGCAATTTCCCAATGCCCCGTAGTTGTGTCCTTACCTACAGATGCTTCTGCCATTTTGCCGAAGGCGGCAATTGGCTTCTCTGTCACACCTAAAAAATTAAGACCATCTATATTACCGAGTCCCATTTTTTTAAGGTTGGGTACACTAAAATACTTCGACCCACAAATACTAAGCATAGTGTGAGCCGTAGAATCGTTATACCTATCAGCATCGGGTAAAGCGCCGACACCGACGCCATCAATTACAATTAAAAAAACTCTTTTCATATATTTTCTGCCTGTTTCACTACAGTAAGTGCCAATTTCATCATATCGGTAAATGAGTTCTGTCGCTCATCTGAAGAAGTGGCATCTCCCGTTATTAAACTGTCTGATACAGTGCAAATTGCAAGAGCTCTTTTTCCACTTCGTGCGGCATTCATATAAAGGGCAGCGGCTTCCATTTCAACTGCCATTACACCCATTTTACCCCATTTTTCTACACTGCCCACTTCATCGCTATAGAAGGTATCGCTTGAAAGCAAATTACCGATATGAACAGGTAAATTCATTTCCTTTGCAGTATTAACCGCCATTTCTAAAAGTGAATAATCGGCAATGGGTGCAAATGTACCCGGTAGTCCGTACTGTGCGGCATAATTGGAATTTGTACAAGCCGCCTGCCCAATAACAATATCACGCACATTTATGTCTTTTTGCATAGAGCCTGCCGAGCCTATACGGATTATATTTTCTACACCGAAAAAGTTAAAAAGCTCATAACTGTATATTGCCATAGACGGCATTCCCATACCGCTTGCCATAACAGATACCTTAACCGAGTCAAAATAGCCTGTATAACCGCAAATGCCACGCACATTATTTACAAGACGCGCATCAGTCAGAAAATTTTCGGCAATAAATTTTGCGCGTAACGGGTCGCCCGGCATCAATACCGTCTTTGCGAAGTCTTCGGGGGTTGCATTAATATGCGGTGTCGGGTATATTTTGTTTTCCATTTTCCTGCTCCTTAACAATTTTTACTATTCGGCTGGTGCCAAGTCTGTCAGCACCAAGTTCAATAAAACGCTTGGCATCATCTACTGAAGAAATACCGCCTGCCGCCTTGATTTTTTTGCCGCTTATATATTTTTTCATCAAAGCAATATCATCAAAAGTGGCGCCGCCCGTAGAAAAGCCTGTGGATGTTTTAATAAAATCGGCATCACTTTCATTTATTATTTCGCACATTTTTATCTTTTCTTCATCGGTTAATAAACAGGTTTCAATAATTACCTTTAATACTTTGCCGTTACAAGCCTTTTTTACGGCGTTTATTTCTTCTAAAACCCTATTATACTCTTTGCTTTTTAGCATACCGACATTTATAACCATATCTATTTCATCGGCACCCGAATTTACCGCATCTGCCGCTTCAAAGCATTTTGCCTTTGTTGTATTATACCCATTTGGAAAACCAATTACGGTGCAAATTTTAAGGGTTTCCTTATAGATTTTCTTAATGTCAGATACATAACACGACGGAATACAAACCGTTGCGGTACCGTATTTTACGGCATCGTCACACAGCGCCTTTATCTCATCCAAAGTAGCACTTTGAGATAATAATGTGTGGTCTACCCTTTTTAATATTTCACTAATTTCCATTTTTTGTTCCTTTCTAAAGCACATAAAAGTTTGTGTCCCAGGACGGTATATAAGGATGATGTCGCATATAAATTTTGTAATCGGGGTTGATTTCATTTAGCAGTAGCGGTATAGTAAACAAATCTTCATTTTTATGATACGCTGCAATATTAAGCTTTGGCTTGTTTGTTTTAAGTATATTTTTGCCGCCCAAAATAGCATTTAATTCCTGACCTTCAATGTCCATTTTTATATAGGTGACATTTGTGTTCTTTAGCAAATCATCAATACTAACCGCTTCTATAAAATTATTGCCTTTGCCTACCGCGGAATTTCTGCCCGAATTCATAGAAAACTGCATTTTACCGCATTTATCGCTTATACATACATTATGGTAGCTTATATTTTTTAGCTGCTCGGTATTCTGCTTTAATTTTCTAAAATTTTTAATATCAGGCTCTGCCGCTATAATTCTCTTATAGCCACTGGTATTTTCAATAAATTCCTTTATAGTATCTCCCGTATATGCACCTAAATCTGCATATACTTCCATTTCGGTTATGTTTAATAGCTTATAGGTGTCGGCCTTGCTTGATTCAATACTGAATAGATATTCAAGCTTACCCGTCAGCTTATACATAACGGTATTTTCAAAAACCTTGCGCGACAGCTCGTCCGCTAATAAATTATAAACCTTTTCAAGCTCTTTCTTATGTTTTCTTACAAAGCTTATATCAAAAATACTGTCATTATCAATTACGGGTACATCTGGGGCATAGGTTTCAACCGTAGCGGCTATTTTTTTAATATTGTCCATAACACTGGGCAATTGTGTACCGAAACAAACAAGTGCTATAAAATCGCCAAAACTCTCTCTCGCATCAGAAAAGCTTATAACCTTAAAACCACGGAATGTGCGGTTACGAACAAAGCCATCACTTGCAAAAACGCCGCTGACAGTAATACCGCGACTTATGAGCTGGTCAAGTATTTTATCGGCGCCGTTACCCGTACCGTAAAGTAATATTTTTTTGTTAGTTTCACTTAAATGTTGCCATAAATCCTTCATTGTTATCTTCCTAAAATTTTCTATTTTAATTATACATTTCGGTATAAATATTGTCAACACGAAAAGGCGCCCGTCGGCACTATACCGACGGGCTTATTAAGTTAAACTATTTTTCTTTTTTCACGCTTGTTCACACCCATTATACCGCCGATACAACCCGAAAGTACAATAACCGCTAAATGTATAAAGGACATTGCCGTCACTTCGTCGTTCAGAAATGCCGAAACTATTGTTACTATAACAAAAATTATTGCCGCAACTATGAGTCCGTTTATAAGTCCCTTCGCCCCGTTTTTTCTTGCTGCAAAATATGCGCCTATAAAGGTGCCGAATCCCGCGCAAACCGACGCTATGGGGGACGCATACATAACGCTTATATTAAAAAACACCATTAACGCTGCCGCTATCAGCATTGTAAGTAAAATTACCCCTACCGCTATAGCGGCGCCTATAAGTATATTTATGTAAAAATTACTGCCTTTGTCCTGTGTCTGTTTTTTTAGCATAGAAAAACCCCTCCGAAATATATTATTCCGAAGGGGTTATTTTTATTACTTATTTGCTGGGTGTATCATCGTGAACTGTGAGATTAGACTGAATTGCCCAACGCTCTAATTTTTGCTTTGTGTGGTCAAGCACAGATTCGATTACTACACAATCTTCCTTCATAGAAACGATTTTTCCGTGGAAACCGCCGATTGTTACAATCTCATCGCCAATCTGAAGACTGTTCTTTAATGCTTCTTCTGCCTTTTTCTTTTTATTCTGCGGACGAATAATCATAAAGTACATAAGCAAACCGATAAATACAATATAAACAACCGGTAAAAGCCATCCTTGCATACTAAAACCTCCATAAATAATTTTCCTATATATTATACCTAAAGAAGCACAGATTTGCAAGTATTAAATTCTGCGACCTAAAATCTGCTCTTTTTCGCGCTTAAATTCGGCAAAAGTGCCGTTATCAAGGGCATTTCTGATATCAGTCATAAGATTGTTATAAAAATGCAAATTATGAAGCACCAAAAGTCTGCCTGAAAGCATTTCTCCCGCCTTCATTAAGTGTCTTATATACGCCTTAGAATATCTGCGGCAAGCAGGACAATTACAATTTTCATCAAGCGGTGACATATCGTTTTCGTACTTTTTATTGTTTATATTAACAATTCCTTTTGATGTAAACGCGTGTCCGTGACGGGCATTTCGGCTTGGCATTACACAGTCGAATAAATCTATACCACGCTCAACACCGTTTAATATATTAACGGGTGTTCCAACCCCCATTAAATAACGGATTTTGTCCTTTGGCGCATGTGGCAGAACATTATCAAGAACATCATACATTACTTCTTCCGGCTCACCTACCGCTAAGCCGCCA
Source organism: Acutalibacteraceae bacterium (assembly GCA_045590755.1). Lineage (GTDB taxonomy): Bacteria > Bacillota > Clostridia > Oscillospirales > Acutalibacteraceae > SIG565. The sequence goes on along the minus strand of JAZNRP010000024.1, from coordinate 177,784 downwards.
ACGGCATAGCCGTCAAGGTCAAGCTCGGCAATTTCTTTCATATGGTCAATTCTTAAATCGTTATATGTGCAGCCCTGATTTATACCGAAAAGCATCTGCTCGGGGTTGATTGTCGTTGGCAAGGAATTAAGCCTTTTCATTTCTGCCATACAGCGTTTAAGCCAACGGGTTGTGCGCTCACACGATTCTTTGGAATATTTATATTCTGCGGGGTTTTCAACACACTCATCAAAAGCCATTGCTATGGTTGAGCCTAAATTTGACTGTATTTGCATACTTTCTTCCGGTCCCATAAAAATCCGTCTGCCGTCAACATGAGAATTAAAAGTAACCCCTTCTTCACGGATTTTTCTAAGCGCCGCCAAGGAAAAGACCTGAAAACCACCGCTATCGGTTAGTATTGGTCCGTCCCAAGTAGTAAATTTATGCAGTCCACCACAGTTTTTTATTAGTGTATCTGTAGGTCTTACATGCAAATGATATGTGTTGCACAGCATTACCTGACAGTTAATTTCTTTAAGGTCTGCCGCCGAAACACCGCCTTTTATTGCACTTTGTGTTGCAACATTCATAAATGCCGGTGTCTGCACCGTTCCGCGATTGGTTTTAAATTCACCGCGTCTGGCATTTCCTTCTTGCTTTAATAATTTAAACATACCGCTCTCTCTTTACAAAACATTTATAATCCGTCGGCGAAGCCGACACCATACTTCTTCACTGTTACCTATTACTTCTTACCTGCTCAGCCTTTATAGGATGAGCATAGCGTCGCCGAAGTTTACGGGATATGTGAAAATTACCGATTGGTAATCACTTATCCAATAAACATCGCATCACCGATGTTTACGGGATATGTGATTTCGATTTTCATAGCGATTTTCCCCTTTCGGTGTAATGCAAGACATTATACCACAAAAAACGAATTGTTGCAATACATTCCAAAAGTTTGCTAACAAAAAACGGTGGCATACACCACCGCCTTTTGCATTATTCAGTTGTCAAAGAGCAATGTTGCGTTTCACATCGTTGACCGCATAAATCGCATCGACTACCGTTTGGTCGTCTGCAAGGCGGTCAAGGTCATCCGCAGCAGTTTTGATGACATCCCATAAAGCATAGAAAGCGTTTTCCGCACGGTTTGCTCTTTCGAGCTCTCCGGGTGCCACCTCTATGTTCAGGTATGCCGTTTCGATTGCAAACATCAATGCGTCCGCCTTTTGAATGTCGTAGATTGCCTTTTCGAGATTTTTGTTCATTTTCCTTTACTCCTTTGGTCTTATTCGATATTTGACACTCGACCACAAGAGATATAAATGCTTCAAAATCTCAATATCTTATCAGTATCGTCTTTGGGTGGGGAGCATTTGCGGCTCCTGTGCGAGCATCGAGAACAAGTCTCTTTTTGCATCCGCCACCCCTACATTTTACCACATAGTTTGCCAAATGGTACAGTAGATACGACACGCTTCGTCAACACTATACAAATGTGTCGGCGTGATATGGCTGTCTATTTCGCTTTTATATAGGTCGATTACACAGCCCAAGCTCATCTTCGCCAACCTTGACGCTTCTTTCGATTTACCTACAAGGCTGTCATCTGCAACCGAACATTCTCCCGCTCCGCTCAGCCGTATATGAAAAGCGAGAAGCAGACATTTCAACTCGTCATAATGCTTACCCTCGATATGCAATATCTCAGCCATCTGCTCGTAATTCTTAACGAGAGACACCCAATTTCCTTTTCGCATATTATATCGGGCCTCTTTTGATAGGTCGGCAAACGAGGTTCTTGGGACATTCACGCTGTATGACAGCCTATCCGAGAAACCGTTTATGAGGCATTTAGAGCCGTTTTGCGAGGACTTCGTTTCCGGTGGGGTTAGTTTATGACTTTCGGTTTTGGAGCCGTTTCCGGCTGTTTTTGAGAATTTGGCGAGGGTTTCTTGTACGAATTGAGATGAGGGGCGGTATCTAAGCGTTGCATTTTGGTTGCCATCGACCCTAATATCAAGGGTTCCGGTCTCATCCCATTCGTATCGTATATTCTTTTTCGGCATAGGTCACTTCTGACCTTTCAGGAGATGACGGTTCGATTTGCAGAAGTCATAATCTTTGCACTCGAAGCACTTTCGATGCAACCCGCCTTTTCGATGACCTTTCTTACAGCCCATAATGTTATCGTGTCTGCACATACAACACTCGGAATTTTCCCGAATGGTGCAGTTCTTACACAGTTTCAGCTCTTTCATCGGTATCACTCTCCTCGTCCGATACAGGCTCCGTCATCTTTGCAAGGAACTTCTTAACCGCCTGAACCATATCGCCATAGAATTCAGGATGGTCATACAGAACCATATCGGTCATCAGTTTTGCCTGAGACTCCAACTTCTTAAACCTTTCTTCGAGGTCATTGATATACTCCTCGTTTCGAGTTCTCTCGATTATAAGGTTGCGATACTCTTCTAAGGTAATCGTAACGGTCAGTTCTTTCATCGTTTCGCCTTCCTGAACGAAGTTATCATCGTTGGCTCCGGTACATTCTGATTTTAGATACATAATTACACCTCCGCTTCTTTCAAAGCCATAGCACCCACAAGGTAATCTGCGATAGGACCATAATCATCGTCTCCGATTTTGCCCCAATCTTTGTCATAATACACTTTCGAGGTCTTCAAGAAGCCCTTGTTTTCAGCGACCTCAATCAAGCACTCGGTACAAAGCACACGGTCTTCGTCTGCATCGTAGAACAATCTGCCTGTGTTTCCGCATTTATCGCACTCGATTTCACCCTTACATTCTTTGCAGACAGGGTATCCCTCTAACGGAGATACATTTTCAGCCTCATCGAATTCTTTCAAACAAACTTTACAAATCATAACTTTTCTCCTTTATGCTCTGATTTTCAAAAAACATCTTGTGGGAGCGTGGAACAGTCGCCCATCCGCACACTCTATCATCGTCTGCTCCTCGCAGGCCGTGGGGTTGTACTTCTTAATCACAACGCCCGTAACTCCTCGATATTCGGGAGCCAAGCAATATACGGTGTCACCGATGCAGAACTTTACGTCAATAACATTAGTCATCAAATACAACCTCCTCGTCTCCCGGTTCTTTGTGATACCAACCCGAAAAATCTATTGCCTGCAAACAATCGGAGCAACCTTTGACTGTCTGTTTCAGTCCGCCTCCACGTTCTACGTCCGTTTCGTACAATGCGACTATAAAACGGTCGCAAACCGGGCAATACAGACTAACCAATCTGCCCAAGCGATGGGTGTTGGTTTTCTCACCATAAACGAGCTTCGGTTTTATCGGAATTTGTTTCGTTATGGCATCTCTTGCATCGGCGAGAACTCTCGCTTCTTCGTTAAGTTTTCTATGTTGAGCCTTGTCATTGGTGGCCTGAAATTCTTCCAAGATTTCGTTCAAGCGTTTTTCGATATACCGCAAATCGTTCTTGTATCCCATATCAGTCCTCCGTAAAATCGAGTGCCTGACCGCACCATTCGCAGAAACGGTGGTTCTCGTTGTTGGCGACCCACTTGCCGCAATGCGGACAGGGATAGCATTTGTATGTAACGACCTTATCGGTGCCGTCAAACGCTTTTATATCTACGGGATGCTCATACCTCGTTACATCCAACGGCTCCGCTCTCTCGCATAGCCCACGAACATAGGTAAGAAAACTCGCTTCTTTGTCGATACGCTTTCTTTGAGCATCTTTCAGTTCTAACTCTGCTGTGCAGACGAGTTCTAACATTCTGCCGTCAATAAACTTAATTGCTTCGGCGTTATTCATAACAGAGCCTCCATATCTTTTCTGATTTCAGCGGCGGTTTGGTCTGCTCTCGGTCCTACCATAATCGAGGGTGGTGTCGGCATCTCCTGTTCGGTAGGTCTCCATAAGTGCAGGCAGTTCGGCACGATGTTCACATACTGACTTTTTGCCGGGTGATACTGCACTACAACCTCATCGTCGTGGAAGAACATTTCCTTGACTTTGCACATTTCGTCCCAAGATGGAGTATAGGACCTGCGGTACGGAGCCACGCTAACGTGTTCCCATCCGCCTCCCGTGGACCAAATAACCGAGGCAATCATCTTTCCGAAATGGATTTCTCCCTGACCGCCATCAATTCCGGTTCTGCCTATGAGCAGGTTCGGGGTTACTTTCAATTCTTCGAGCGTTTTCATTCAAGCTCTCCTTTCTTATACCAAGGCTGAAAGCCCTTAATTTTATCGAGCAAGGTTTCGGGTTTACCATCAAAGCAGATGGCTCTGTCGTCAATATAAACGATAGCAGGCGGTTTCTCCGCTGAAACATCATCCACAACGACTCCGTTTCTTTCAAGGTATGCGTAGATAGCCGCCATACCTCTTTCGGTAGCACATCTCGTAGATACTACTACAACTTTGTATCCTGCCTGACGAATTTCGTCAATCGACTCCTTTACGCCGGGAACGATGGGGTCGGGAATAACATCCGCCCCTTGCCATCCGCTTTTGTAACTGTGGATGACACCATCAAAATCAAATACTACTGTTTGTGCCATTTTCATCCTCCTTAACAATTTCGAGTTTAGCCGATACGGATGCTGTCAACGTGAAGCATCTCGTGTCGTTTTCAAGTAAAAACTGACCGTCTTTGAAAACAATCGTGAATATATCGTAGTCGTTAAAATTAACGCCCCTGCCATTGTCTTTTCCGAACTGCTTTGTTTTGACTCTGTCGCCGCTATAAATAACGGTGCCGTTCTTATCGCAAACAGTTGTACTTTGCTCAATCGTTTCAGGCAATACACGGTATGCAACTGCGGTCATTCGATTTGTTGCGAGGTTGTAATCTACCCCGAGATTGTGAGGAATGATATAACAACTATCTGCACCTCTCCAAAGATAACCCTTGACGAGCTCACCGTTGTCTTCTCTCACAGCCTTAAACATAGTGTGGTTCATCATATTTTCACCTCAAACAAATCGGGATGGTCGTGGATGTTGCCTGCAATTTGACAATTCTCCCAAGTCCAATCGTTGAACGGGGTTTTCTTGCCATCATCAGACATAAAAGCCCAACAGAAATTCTCTTCATCCCAAACCACAAGAGAATAACCGTGAACTTCTTTTGTGTAGCCCCAACTATCATCGACATCTTCGTACCATTCGACGATGTCATCTTGGAATAGCTTTTCGCCGTTAAGTATCTTGCCTGTAAACATTCCAACCGTGTCGGTGTAAACTACAAACTTTTCGATAGGGCTTTCTTTCTCTACGTTCATATCTCCGTAGATAATCGAAAAAGCCCCCGGACCTTTGCAGATGCCGCCGTAAGCCCAATTACTCGGCACCTTTTCACCGTTCATCCTGATTTTTTCACCCAAGCGTCTCGTCTGACCCCTGAACAATACTTCCATTTCCGTTCATCTCCTTAATCTGTTCCATTACTTTTGAATAAATCGAAGGGTGGCAATACATAACCCGCCCTGTCTTGAAGACCGTGACGCTGTTATTCGGAACAAGCCTGTATCCGTACCTTTTAAGCCACTTCTTCGCAATTCTTTTCTTTTTGTGTCGGCGAGCAGGCTCTCTGTGAGAACAGAGCTCTGTAGCAACGATTTTGAAGCCCATAAAGTTATCAAACGCTTCTTGACGGTCCATCACATCGCTTCACCTCCAAACACCTCTTATTGTGCTTGGTGCACCAAGCGTATGCGTGAGATACGCCGATTTCGTGGTAATTCTTCGGCTTGTAGGATGAGGACCATACTCGCCGCTTATAGCAGTTACAGGTCTTACATAACTTGACTTTCATATCATTTCTCCCAACCTATTTTTTGACCGCACTCTTTACAGTATTTGCCTGTGTATCCAACAGGAAACTCATATCCACAGGTCGAGCAACCATATCCTGTTGCGGTTCCGAGTTCCCATAAGTCTCGCTCGTAAGGTTTACGGGGTATCATTCTTTCTACGGCACTTACGATACCCTTATAGCACCTCTTTGAGACTTTCATCTCGCAGTCATCGGTGTTTCTGAATACCTGAGTAGAGATTTCGTGCAGAACTTCTTCCGGTGTCATATCTTTGATGGGGCACCAATCAGGCGTTTCGCCACCGCCTACATAGACATCAATGGTCTTTCTTTTCATTGCTTTGCATTTACATAGACCGTTGTTGTCATCGGGAGTCCGGGGATACTGACAGTAATCGCATCTCTCACAGTTCACTTCGCTCCACGCTCCTTTATTGAATTTCCGTTTATATCCCACAAATCTTCAGAGAAAAGCTGAGGCTTTCGTTCGTTTATCTGCTTTGCGTAAAAAGCAATCCCTGCCGCCTCTTGACGTGTGACAAAGTGCATAACACTTTCGTTCGTGATAAAACCTTGCTGATAATCGGTTTTATCAAAAACGATGCCTTCTTTTCTCATTCGGTTCAAAATATTGGCGTGTCGGAAATCGAAATATGTCTTCCATTCATCCGGCTTACCGACCTCGTGAAATCTAATAGCAGCTCTTGCGATATGCAATAGGTAGCAATCAACCCACCAATACGCTCCTGTGTATTTTACTGCTACTATTTGGTGTTTGCCTTCCGCCCAAGTAGGCATATCATCAAGGGCTTTTAGTGCGGAGCCGATGTCATCAAACTTCAAACATCCCTCGACGGTGCTATACCCGAGAACTTCTTTCATACCTTTGAATTCGTGTTTCAAGGTAGATATAAAACAGGAGTCATTGCTTCGGGCATACGGGTTCAAAGCCAATACATATTTTACCTCGTTCATATTTAGAGCACCTTCCTCCTCATTTTGATTGCATAATTATACCCTGTGGAAAAGTTTCCAATTTTTACGATTTTATGTCTTTTCTTCGCCCATCCGGGGAACATCGAAAGGGCAGCTTTCGCCTCTTTTTTTAGTTTCCATTTTAAGGCGTGCTCAAAACTGTTGTATAAAATAACCTCCATCTCTCTTCCGTCGCTACTTACAAAAGGCATTTGAGAAACAAACAAAATATCATATTTTTTGGGATAACCTAATGACAATATTTTTCTATTGATAATTTCTTTCACTCTAAATCACCTCCGCATAACACCAAGACTGCGGGGCACGGTACATTATAAGAGCTTCGTTTCCGCACTTGCTTTCGTGTTCTCGATACATACCACACTCTTCACAGTACAATTCGTTTTTACAGGGTTTTCTGAAGCAAATCAAATCCTTCGGTTTGGGATACAACTTCACCTCGGAAAGATGCAGGCCATAAAGTTTTCCGCCGTTGGAATAGTCGTACAGTTGCTTTTCTGTTAAACAAGCCTGTTTTCTCAGGACATCCGAAGTAGTATCGAGACAAATATATCCGCCGTTTTCATCGGTTCCCACTCTTCCAACATACATTTCGGTAATTTCATCGCAAACAAATTCTCCGATAACTTTACCGTCGAGCAAGGTCATTCCGAATTTTTCAGCCGCTTCGTAATTGCATTTGAAAACAAAACCGAGTTTGCCCTCATCTATGCAAAGTCCTTTATCTTTTTGCGACTTTGGTTTTGTGCAGTAAACGAGCCCACGAAACGGGACCGGGAGTTTGGGGATATTCTTTCTCACCTCAACGGACTTTTCGTAAATCGGGGTTCCGTCAGCTCTGTGCCCGATTACATTAAAAATCTTGAAGCACCAATCAGGTTGTATGCTATACATTACGTGCATTTCCTAACCTCCTAAAACATCTCTTAACGCTTTTGCCGCTTCACGTTTCGCCTCGAAGTATCCGGGGTTACGCTTGATTTTATCAACAACCAAAATCTTGCGTTTACCTTTCCTGATGATGAAATGCTTTTCGTCTTCATCCATTTCCAACCCTGCACCCTGAATAAATCCGTTTACGGTGCCTACAAGCAGGCTGTATTCGGGATTTCCGAAAGCGGTGGGCGTATTGTCCTGATAGTAATTCTCTCGCTCTGACAAGGCTTTGTATAGTCCTGCCACGAGGTTCAGCTCTTTCGAGTTTTTGCCGTTGTATTGAGACTGCTCCCAAAGTTCAAAGAAATCTGTTTCGACAATATCGGGTAGATATTCTATGCCGTCATCTACAACTTTCTTTACTATCCACATTTTCCTGCATCCTCCTGAGTGCTTTGTTGGCGAGTTTTTCTGCATTTTCTCCGATGAAAACCGAATTGCCGAAATCGAACGAATAGAACGTTCTGCTAATGTCTTTCAAATAAACAGAAAGCGATGCTTCGTCTTGATAAATTCCGCTGCATACCGTTTTCACAACTCGAAGGTATTCGTCATTGCAATCGTCCTTATCACAGTCGTTCTCAAACGGACATTCGATAGCACCCGTTCCGGTCAGATAATCGTTGTCGTGGTGCATCATAATGTCGCCGCAGGAAACGATTACATAAACCGTTTCTCCGACCGAACAAGGTGGAACAATCACTCCTCTCATCTCATCGGGAATAACTTCGAGGTCGTCCATAGGGACGTACCGTTTCTGATTGTTGCCAAAGAAAACGATACCGCACAAAACGGTCGTGTTCGCCTGCTTGCCAACTACGATGTGTTCACCAACATAAGGGTGATAATCGGTATCTGCGTACAGGTATCCGTCCACGACTATCTTTTTCGTTCCTACGAGAACGCCATCGAATTCGACCTGTTTTTTCTCGTAGTAGGTCTTCAAAAATTCGAGCGAACCCTCGCACTCGCACTTATCAGGGATGTCATCTCCGGTGCCTACGTATCGAACTTCTTCGATTTCTCCATCGCCTCTTACGGTTTCGAGGCATCTTCCGTCCCTGACAGTCTTCAGATATGAGGTGCAATGCACCCATTTGCCAAAGTTTTCAACCATTTTTCTTCTCCTTATTCAAGGGTGTATCCAACCATTTATAGACCGCTTCGAGCTCAGGCGGAGAGTCAACTCTAAACTTTCTTCCTTCGCCACCTCCGGGTCTTAATTCGATTGAAAACACCGTATTGTCTCTGCTGTCCCAAACCACATTCACATATTTGATGGCTCTGCGGTTTCTCTCACAAACACATTCGTACATCTTTTCGCCCCAAGAATTATTCTCCTTGATATAGGCTAACAGTTTCAAAAGTTGTTCCGGGGTCAACCTTAGTCATCTCCTTTCGGTTTATACATCGGGTCATTCTTGCCAAGGACCGGATAATCGGTTTCTCCACCTTTCTTGATAACAACCCGATAACTTTTATTGATACCACGCTTGGCTCTGTTTACCATAGCGTAGAACGAGTCAAGACTCGCATTTCCGAGCTTCTTTCTGCACTCCCTTGCGGTGCCCTCGGCGAGTAAATCGCCTGTCTTTGCGGAGTACACAGCGTAATAGTTCATCGCACATCCTTTCCACAATCTACTCTCCGTATATCCAATCGGTAATTTACGCCTAAAAGGTCACCTAAAACCAATGGAATTAACCGGGATGATGGATTGTATGTTTCAATCCGTAGAAATGGCTCCTACGGACTTGTTTTGCTCTTCTTGCATCTGTTTCTGCTCGAACTGCACCTTGTAACAGAATTTAGGCAGTCCGCACATTGGGATGTCTTGCAGTTTAACTCCGTGTATCCGGTGCTCTCTGCAAATATCGAACATACATAGCGGCAGCCCTTTTCCGAGTGGAAATATCGCTTCGGGACAGGTATCGCTACTGCTCGGTTTCTTCATCTTTGCCATTTGCGGTGCCTCCTGATGATTTCGAGCCTTTGAATAGTTCTGCGTATTCAGTCAACTGCTCTTTCGTGATATATCCTCTGCGATACTGCTGTCGCCAATAGGCAAGAACCTTGTCGTATTCGGTTTTCTTATCCGCATACAGCTCATAGGCTTCGTTCAGTTCTTTTGCAAGGGACCTAATCTCTCGGTCGTAAAACTCGTAGTTTTCAAGCAGTTCAGGGCTTGGTGCTCGACCTATATTTGCAGAACCGCAGGAACAGCAAAACTTCGGAGCAGTATTCTGCACCGAAAACTCAGCCTTACAGGTTTTGCATATCCATTTCTGCTGTCTGCCTCTTGCCATTCCTTTTCACTTCCTTTCAGTCGGGCACATATCCATCAAGCCACTCGATATTTAGGTCTCGGTCGATGTATCCGACTATCTTATTTTCATTCTCGGTTTTTCCGGGGCGAACAATCGCAGTTTTGTCTGTCTTTTCATCCCATCCACCCGAACGAAGTCCCGATTTTTCAAGTTCTTTCATTTTTGCATTAAAAGCAAGAGCACGGTAACGGATGAGGATTTGGCGAAGTTCTTCGGGAGTCTTGCCGAGGTCTTCATATTCAGCGAGTCGATAGAAAACATCTTCGACTGTTGTAGCGGTAGGTTGTGATACCGAACCATCTGCATTTCTCATTGTCAAACGCTTCATCATTCTTCCTCCTGCTCCATAAGGATTTCTGCCGTCTCGTTGTATAGAGCGGCACGGTCAAGTATTCTTTGACCGAAGCCATCCGAACAAGGCGGGAAAATGGGTCCGCTCGGGCCGTGCGACATTCCCGAGCATCTTGCTCTCATCGAACAAACGTTGCAGTATTCATCGTATTGCTCGAAAACTAAATCAAGCATCTGCTCTTGGGTCATATTGTTGACTTTGTCATAGACCTTGTTAATCAGCCTATTTTCTTTTTTCTTGCTGTCTCTTTCATAATCGGGAACGTAGGTCTCGATAAGAACTGACAACTCTTCGGGGCTGTATCCAAGCTCTTCGTAATCTGCCAATTTCGTGTAGATTGCGGCATTGCACTTCGCTCTACTCGGGCAGTTATAACAAGGTGCATCGCCCTCTCTGTGTGCAGGATGATGACAAATTCTGTGGATGCCGCCGATTTCGTGTCTGTATAAAAGCCTTTCCATCTTTTCTCCTATTCTGCCGGGGTTGATAATCTCGCCACGGCAACTATCTTGATATTCTTAACGGAGTCTTCGTCAAGGAGGTAATCTCCATCTTTGTATCTACAGGCGACTTCGAGTTCTGCCTCTTCTGCTGTTACTGCGTTCACCGAAACAGTCTTTTTCATAACCTCGGTGATTTCTACATCGTAGGCAGGTCCGCCATCTTTTACGAAATGATATTTGCGGTCTGTCAGGTCCTTACTGTGCTTACATTTAGCACAACCACTGTCAAACTCGTCTCGGTGCATACATTCATCGCAGAGGAGCATCTGTGTTCCGCAGACCGGGCAGAAAGCGTTCAACCCATACTGCTCAAAATCCCATTGCATTTCATTTTCTGCTCCGCATTGCGGACAGACTTCAACTACCGTGATTTTGTTCATTCGGTTCAGCCTCCTGTTCGTCTTCAAGCACTTCAAAGTGGCAAATCTTGCCACGCTCACGGTCGAGCCTCATCTTTTCGAGCTCGTGGCGGTCCCACTCTTCCTGAGTCATCTCGATAAAAGGGTTATTCTCCAACGACTTGACCGTGTCGTAAACCTTTTCTTTTCCGGGGTCCGAAATATGCGTGTACTTGATTTTCATTACTGCTCACGACCTTTCAATGCTTCTGCGATGATTTCATCGACGTTGTTTTCAAAAATAAACCACATATCTTCGAGTCTGCTTTCAAGCATCTCTTTCAGGCATTGCTTTGCGGTTTCGGGGTTTACCACGCTCGTATGATGCAGAGCGAGAATGAGGTCGGCGAGAGTCAACCCATCCAAAAGGCTATCGTGGGTGCTTAAATCATCGCCGAGTTTCCAATTCCGTTCCATCCTATTCACTCTCCTTGCAGGCTTTGCAAATCATTGTGCCGTCTTCCGTTTTATAAAGAGTCGTGCGTGTTTTTCCGCACCGGGAACAACCCACGACTGTGCCTCTCATCCTCTTCGGTTTCGGCATTTTGAAATCCATCGCCGAATACGGACCGCCTATTGCGGCTGCTAAGCCCAACGTCTGTGCAAGCAATTTTGTCTTATCGCTCATATCGAACCTCCTAAAGCGTAATCTGTTTGATTTCTCGGTCGGAAAGACCAATGTTGCAATCAAGCATAAAGCTGAGATAATCGTAAGTTTCGTCCTCGTTCCATCCTTGCTGTTCTGCGTATTGAAGAACGTTGTCAAGCAATCTTAGAAACTCGACCGATACCGAGAAATTTTCCCTTACGTAATCTACGAACTGCTGTCTATTCATCTTCACAGCCCTCCGAAATGATGTCTCGGATGAGGTCTTCGTACAGAGTGGTCGTTTCGATGTCGCTGTCGAGGTAGCAGTCATACAGATATTCGAGGATGTTCTGACCGCCGTTTCTAATCAAAACCTCAATCTGTTCTGCCGGGATAGGTCGGTTTTCGATAACCTGAACAATCTCCCTTTTGCAGACAGTCTGATACGAGCGGTAGATAATCTTATCGGCGGGTTGACTGAGCAAATCACGCTCATACGCTTCGAGTTCTCTGCGAACTCTGCGGCAGAAACTTTCGTATTCGGTGAATTTGAAATCAAACTCACGACCGCCGTATTCTACAAAGCGGAAAGACAAGCCCAAAATCTCGAACAGGTAGTTCAGACCTAAGACTTCGTTGTAGGTCAAGCCGTAAAACTCAGGACCATCAACAATTCCCTCGGTCAGTTGACCGATGCCATCTTCGAGAGCCATCGGCTTATCATTTTCGAGGTCGTAAATGAAATCTCCGTCTCCGTAGGTGCGGATGCTAAACCAACAGTCCATCTTGCTCTTTGTGGCTATGCGGTCAAGAGCGACCGCTTCTTCATTTGTGAGAAAATTCTTCTGCGTAGCCATTTACCAATATCCTTTCTGTGCACTACCAAATGGTAATGTTTCTTTATACTTATCTTACAATACCTACCGCCTATGTCAATAAAAAGACGGATATTTTTCAAGAAATTTTCGAGAATAATCGTTGCCGTTTATGGCAAATCATAACCGCAGATTTCCTCGCACACTTCATCTGTATCGGCGACCAAATAATACTCGGTCCAAACAGTGCCGGAGATACGATGCTTTCGCAGTTCTTCGATGATACGGAACGTCATACCGTATTCGGTAACACGCTTCACAGTCTTCTTTTTCAGCGTATCAACCTCGCAGTAGAGCCAATTATCTACATAGCCCTTGTATTCGTGTCGAGCTCGTTCCCAACAGAGCATCGTCTTCCAAGTGTCATAGTCTGACAGCTCATATTCCTTGGCGAACTGCTCTGCGATGTGCTTCTTAATCTCCCAAGCGAACGGAGCGGACTGTTCGGCACTCGTTCCGCCGCAGGAATTATCGGCGTGGAGCGTTTCACGGAAGATGGTCTGACCGTATTTATCCTGAACATTCACGATGAGACCGTCTTTCAAGGGGCAATCAGCCTCGTAACCGCTCTGCCATTTGCAAGATGACAGCCAAAACGATTTACCTTTCTGCTCGCCTTTATACCAACTACCGTTGATATTCGCAGGCTGACGGACATAGACCTTTCCGTGTGCTCCTCGATACAGCTCTTCGACGCTGTTCTGCACACACATAAAGCGTACAAAGATTTCAGGTGCAGGTGTTTTCGTTACCATTTTTCGTCTTCCTCTCCAAGAATGGCTTTCTTCGCCAATTCTAACCCGTAACTCAAAGCGACATTTGCGTCAATATCAGAACGCTTATACCCGAGTGCTGCAAGAGTCTGCGAGTCGGACATCGTATATCCGTATTCGTGGTTCGCCAACTCATAACGGAACATCTCGAATATAAATCCGGTGCCATCTTTATCGGCGGCGATTGCTTCTTTCAGTTCCTGAGCGTGTCGCTCGGACACCTCGACAATATGCGGATAGTCTTCTTTCATAGCAAATCCGCCTGTGTTCGGGAACGGAACAATTCGGTCGGCGATGTTTTCTTCGGTCAATCCGAGTTCAGCCATCTTCCTTTTAATCTGCTCATCACCAAATGCGAAATGCAGGGGCAGAGCGTTGAACTCTTGCTGATGGCGATGTTTCATTTCTGAATAACTGCTCATATCGGCACCTCCTTAATTGTGTGTGGCGTTGAAATTCTCGATAGCCCAACGGTTGCCCGTGGCATATACTGCCGCCCTCGTTCTTTCATACGGGGTCATTCGAGGCTTGACTTCCTTGGGTTCAGGTTCCGGTTTCTCGGGCGGAGTGCCCTCGTCCTGTTCAGGTTCCTCTTCTTCGGGAACGGGTTCTTCATCGGGGCACTCGGTAACATCGTAATCAACGCTGTCAACATTCGCCTCGATATTTATGCTGTCTCCATCAAACTCTTCCTGTGCGGCTTTCTTTGCCGCCTCTTCATTTTCAGCTTCTACTGTGTAACTTACGGAACCACCGTAACGTACAGTAACATCAAATACCTTTTTCATTTTTCAGGCCTCCTTATTGATTTCTTTCTCTTCAATCGAGATGTAGGTGTGTGTCTGTGCCTCGCCGTCTCCGTCATAAGCGGAGTATCGGTGGGGGTCATCTGTTTCTTCAACGAGGTTCGAGCAGTCTTTTATCCAACTCGTCTTCTGCTCTTTATCGACGAGCTTGTCGAAATATATTTCGGCAAATTCGAGATGGTCGAATGCTTCAATTTCAACTCCTCTATCTGCCTCATATTCCCATTCCATAACGACCAAGTAAATCATTATCGGCTTTTCTTCTACAAGGACATAGCACTCAGGGAGCGTGTCGTTCATCAATTCGAGGGTTGACTCTGCATCCGCTTCATCAAAGAAACAAAGGCGTTCGTTATAATCAGCCGTGAACGAGAAATCGCCGCCGATTTGGTTTGCGAGATACATATCCTTTTCTACGTTGTAAATGTGAGCACGATATGCTGTCATTGATATACCTCCTAAATCTTTTCGATTTTCATATAGCATCCATTCTGACCCTTGTAATACTGTCGAATATCGTACAGAGCCGAGAACGGAATGGTTACGGAACCGTTCTTTTTCAATTCTTCGATGGCTTTTCTGTCATCGAAATATCCTTGCATAAAACCATACCCGCAAGGTCTGTGCATACGCTCGAAACCGCAGAGTCGGTCCTCGAACTCAACCCAATTACATCTCTTGTTTCGCCACTTTTCGTAGCAGTCAGACAAGCCTTCTTTTTGCTCATCCCATTCTTCCGAAACCCAATCAACTCCACGGAACATCAACAATCTCCAATAGACCTCTTTCAAGGACCGTTCGGTAGTATGCCAACCATTCAGGGCGAGCATAAAGTCATTCATTGTTCCGGGCTCCCAATTTTTCTTGGAGCATTTCTGAAGAACGTAGGCATCGGTGTTAATTGTTACCTTATAGGGCATTACGCCACCTCCTTAATACCAAATAAACGAGAGACCGCCGAGCTTTTCGACGAGTTTCATAATGTCGGTCGCTTTCTGTGCGGTCGCAGGTCCTTTGTTGAAATCACGGACCATTTCATTCAGCCCGGCATCAAACTTCGGGATGATGAAATCACATCCAAAGTTATAAACGAGTTCTCCGGCTGTCGGACGAATAGCATCCATTTCTCCTGCTATGAGTTTCTGTCTATCCTCATCGTAATAGTTGACAGAGCCAATAAAAGCAGTCCCGCCGTGGAACTGCCTAAACGCTTCGATGATATTACGATTGAGGTCGTTATGGATGTCATCAGCTTCACGCAATGCAAGAACTCCGCCTGATGCGGCGATGTGTTTATTTTGGCGAGCACGGTAGTACGCCAATCTAATCGCACTACCGAGTTTTTCCTGCCAACATAAGCCTCTCAAATCAATTCTGCCGAAGTTCGCAAAATCGTGAGAAAACCATCCGTTGCAGTCGGTGTTCTCGAAAGAAAAGAACTGTCTGCGATACATTGAGTTCTTCATTTCTTGCGAGAGTGCGTCATATTCTTTATCGACATCTCGGTTGAACTTGTCATCTTCCTCGAAATAGAACAGAACGGTGTTGCAGTCTCTTGTCTTAGCGTGGTATTCAGGTAAGAACATCACCACTCCGAGCTCTTCGGCGAGTTCTCTCAAAAACTGCATCTGTTCACGATACTTGAAATGCAATTCGCCGTTTTCGTTCAGGTTCGGGTTCGTAGGTCTTCTTCCCATTATTTCGCCTCCTCATCATTACCTTTGTGGTAATAAAACAGTTCGTGCGTTTCCTCGTCTTTATCAAGGTTGGTGTAGGCTAACAAACGGATATAGCCGTTGCCGTCTTTCAAATCGTGAGTTTCAATCAATGCGAGAGTTTCTTCGACTTCTTCGCCGTTTATCTCTTCGATGAGCGAAACCCAAACGCCCGGATAATTTGGGTCGGATGACTTCTCGACTACGAGGGTTCCGAATGGCGTATCGACTTTCATCTTCATTTACTTAGTCTCCTTATCTCCGATGAGAGCGTCGTATAACTTCGCTTTCAGTTCGGTTACTTTCTTTTCGAGTTCGAGGATTTCGACCGCAGCGAGTGCCGCAGTTTCTTCTGCTTTGAGACGAGCTCTTTGCTCTGCTTTGTGCATCTCTTCGAGGTCGGCTACCTTTGCCATCTCGATTGTCAACGAGCCTCTTGCAATATCAAGGTCTCCCTGAGCGTTCATCAACTTGGCGTACTGAGGATTGCTGTGCTCGTTGTAGAACTTGGTGGCATCTTCCCAATTCCAAATACTGAACAGGACAAAATAGAATTTATCGTGTTCCTTGTGAGCAAGTTCTACGAGGTCCGAAATGGGTGCATTGCCGAAAATATCTTGGGCTCTGCAAATATTAACCGTTTCGGTATTCAGTCCGTGTAGTTTCACCTCTTCGATGAGTTCCTTCGGGGTCTTAATCTTGTCGTAAATGCTTTTCATATCAGCTACTCCTTATCTGCGGTTTTGGGAACGGTGACTTTCCGAAATTATTACCTCGGCTATCAACCGTTCCGTTGATTTATTTACCGTATCTTTATCTTACATTACCAAACGGTAAAAGTCAATATGTTTTTCAAGATTTTTCAAAATATTTTCTTAAAATATTCGGTTTCGTAGATTTCTTAATGAAAGCCGTCAATATCTCCCCTTGCCGATAGGGAGTGGGGGACTTTTCTGACAAAAAGAAAAATCCCTCTCAGGCTTTACGCCCAAGAGGGAACTTCGTTCTTACTTATTCAGTTTTCGGTCGCTTGTCAATCTCGGTTCCGTACTTCTCGATGAACGCCGCAGCATCCTTGCCGGAAACGGGGCTGATACGGTCTTTCGTACCCTCCCAATTCGAGTATTCGGCGAAGAAATAGCGTCCTTCACGGTCGATATACAGTTCGAGAGCCTTGCCATCCGTATATTCATTTACGCCATCGGCGTAGAAATTGTTAGCAAGAGCATCCGAAGTGGCGGTGTCGTAAATGACTTTATCAACCATTCCTTTTACACGACGACCCATTCCGTTGATGTGGGTTCTGACTTTTTCACCCGTTTCCTTGATGGTGAAACTGAGTTCAACACCAAGTCCTTCGAGCAGAGCAAGGAGTTCGTCTGCACGGAGCGAGTTACGAACGAGTCTCGCACTCAACTGCTGAGGAACCCAACCTACATTTGTTGCGGCTTCTGCCTGCGTCTTGCCTGTCGCTTTCAATACGGCGGCTAAAACTTCTTTCGATGTCATTGTTGCACCTCCATCCATTGTGCTATTGACATCATCATACACCAAACCGTTGACATTGTCAAGACTTTTGCCGAAATCAACCATTCTTTTGTTTTTCTCCTTTCGTTGCGGAAATCAACGGAATTGTTCCTTTGTAAACTCCGCTCATCTTCATTTTCTTCAGTATAGCAATTTGTTTCCGTGTAGGTTCGTTTACCATAACGAATTCGTTCCACACGAACATAACACCCGAAATCATTGATAACCAATTCAGGAAATCGAACCAATATTCCCGGGGACACATATCGTTCAGCGTTTTACGGTCCACGCCGAGCTTCTGACAAGCAAGGCGGATGCCCGCTTCTTGATGAGACGGTATGGCGTATTGCACCGTACCGTCTTCGAGAACGATTACTTCAAGATAGTTCACGAACGTCTTCTTATGCTGTTCTAAATTGAACTTACTGTAAATACTGTATTTCTCATCCATATCATTTTACAGGTACAAGGCGTTGTAACAGGGACTCATACATCGCCTTGTAGGTATCACGCTCTATCTGTACCTTTAACAGCTCTGCACTCTCATCGGAGCGGTGCTCAGGCGATGCAGGAGCAGGCATTGTAACAGATAGGTTGATAGGCGTACCCCCCCCGCAACTTTTTCGGGCATTTCTGCTTTCTCGGTCTTTTCTGCGAGGTCCAAGCCGATTGATACGGCGAGAGCCTTGTCGATTTGCTCCATTTCCGCCTCGTTGCAGCATCCAATGAAATCGCCGAGGCGTTCTATCGCAACGCTCGTAATCTGTTCGCAGAGAACGGTGCTCTCTACGGCAGTAGCCTTGACCTTGACGTGCGTAGGTAACACGGTCTTCGGCTTCGTGGTGAGGTAAACAACTTCAACGGTGGCTGAGTGCTTATTGTTTTCATCGTTCGATACAATTACCGCAGGGCGACCCGACTCCTGCTCGCTCCCGGTGGTGCTCCCGAACTTGTATATGTAGAAAACATCCCCTCGTTTAATCTCCCAAGTCTTTGACATCTTTATCAATCCTTTCATATTGGCTTAAATTTCGCCTTTTACGGCGTTTTTCTTTTTAGGTAGGAACTTGTATGCCTGAGACCGCAAGGAACGAGCCTTACGGTTTTATTTTGATTTGACAGCCCCTTATGACCTGTTCGTTTTCCTCTCGCTCTGCATCGTTCAGGTGGAGATGAGGCTGAACAGCCCCTCTTTTACGACGGTCGCTGTACCATTTACGGTAAACTTTTATATCACGCTCGTCAATGCTGTATCCGCAACCGCCTGATGTGCGGTCGTGAACCAATAGCGGTCGAGGGTATCCGGGCTTACGAGCTCGTAGCACCTCGTATTCGCCCTTCGGCTCCTCAATGGTCCATCCTGTTCTGCGAAGAAAGTCTGCAAGGTCTGTCAGGTGCCCGTGCATAACAGTTGTATGATTTGCCATATTACACCTCAATCATCTACAGAAATTTCAATATATCCGGTCGGAGTAGAGTCCGTTCCGTAAGCGTCTGTCGTATCAGGAACACATTGTATCACATTCCAATTTGTGTTTCCTGTATCAGCGTTGAATACGATAACGGGACAATCTCCAACCTTTTCTATGCAGTCCTGCAACTGCTTAATCAGTTCACTTGCTTTCATTGTCTGTCCCCCTTTGAGTAATAGGTCTTGCGTGAATTGTAACGCCTCCGCCCAATTTATCAATACGAATGACCTCGAATTTGAACCAAGGCGGGTCAGCTTTGTACTGACGGCTTTCAAAGGTCCATCTTCCCCTTTGCAATGGGCGACCATCTTTTGCGTACTGTGGCTTCAAGCGTCCAAACAGTTCTGATTTTTCTCCGATAGTTCTTCCGTGTTCGTCCACAACGTTGTAACTCGGCATCAATGGGTCGAGGTCAGCGACAACAATAGCGTTTTTATCAAATTCAGCCACATCGCACCTCCTATTTGACGACCGACCAACTAAACGTTTTCATATCGAACAAATACAGGCAGTTGATGTCCTGCCCTGCGGCTTCGTCAACGTTTCGGTATAGGGTCGGCTTACTTCCTCGGTAGTCGTTGCATTGATAAGCGTGAGCATTTCCGAAATGGTGCCAAACCCCCTCATTTGCTAAACCACGTTTCCATTGCCAATCCATAAGTTCGTGGGATGCTTCATCGTCACATATCAGGTTGATAACGCCGAGACTTAGCAAGGGCGAAAGTTCGCCAATGGTTCTGAAGTTTTCTTCCAACAAAGGCAGTAGCCCTTCGCCATCATTCCATTGCCAAACACCGAGAACGGTGTCATCGGGTCTCAGGGCACCTATAATCGCTCTTGTACTCATAGCTGCACCCCCTAAATCTCCAAAACGTAATCGGGAGCCACGATGCCGAACTCGATGTCAAGGTCAGTCTTGCATTTCTCGACGATTTCATCTACGAGCTCATCGAACTGCCACTCATCCTCACGCATTTCTCCGTTCGGGAACTTAACATCAACCGCAATGTTGCGGATACGGTCAACATCTCCGTAGGTCAACTCTTTATCGGTGGCGAGAATTACGGTCACGCCATCACAGTCTGATAATCTGATATAACACATATCGGGCCTCCTATTTTATCGTCTTGTACCATCGAAAACAAATGCTATGTTTTCGTATGGCAGGTAAACATCCGCATCGTATTGCAAGAGTCCGGTGATTGCTTCTTGAACGTGAAACTTGATATACCCGCTCTCCATCTCGATACTCTCACATCCGACATCGAACGTCTGTTGCGAGGTGGAATATCCACCACATCCGAGGACGGTGTTCGTAACGATGTGGATTTTCCTGTTGTACGTGGGGTTCACATTGTTTTTAATAGCGGTCAAAATCGCTTCAAAAGTCTCTCGGGTCATTTCTTGTCCTCCTTTTCTTTCTGTGGCAGATACACCTGATGGTAGTATCGCCTTGCTTCTGATTTATCCTTGAACTCGCCGAGGATACGGTAATTGTCGAACATCGGGTTATGATGGGGGACATTATCGTACTCGTCTTGGTTCAGGATGGCTCCTGTGTTATCTCTCAAATAGAAAACTGCCATTATTCTTCCTCCAAATCCATCAGGTAGGCATCGGTTCTGCAATTCGGACACCCGTTGAACACCTGACAATTATCATCGAGTTCCATTCCCGGTCTGTAATCAATGACGAATACATCATCCGCTTCTCTGTGATACTCAACAAACTTTTTCAGCTCGCCGCTATCCGAAAATTTCTTCTCGCATCTGTTACAGATAATCTTATCTTTGACGTTCTTTACGGCGTAGAAAATGCGACCTTTCTCGCCGAGCATAGAGTAAGCCATTCTCATCTGCCACGACATAAACCATCCACGGTGCGTAATCTTATCGTTCAAGAATACGAACTCCTGCTTTACGAACTCATCCATTGACAGGATGTGCCCGCCCTTGCTGTATTTCTTCGCCTTACTGCTTTTACGGTTCGACATTGGCTGCCTCCGCACAGAAATCACGAACCCAATCGGTGATGTCTGAGTAATACATAATCGAAGCGTCGTCTTTTTCTGAAAAATAGTCATACAAAATTTTGACAACTTCTACTCCGAGACCGACAAGAACTTCGATTTCTTCTTCATCCAAATCATCCGCAGCACAATCGCATAAGTATCCGTGAATTTCGACTTTTGCGTGGATTTCGTGTGCGTTGTTATAAATCGACTCTTTTGTCATTTTGAGCATCCGTTCCTCGAACACCTCATACCCTGCGGTAGCGTTTTCGGATAGGATTGCTACATTGCTTTTATTCTTCTGACCCATCTGTCTTCTCCTTTCGGTTTAATCTTTCTTCGAGCATTTCGCAGTAGGCGGCAACTTCGCTCTCGCTTAGCTGAGCCCAACCGTTTCGCCTGAAATATTCTCCGTGCTGAGGGCGGAGATGGATGGTTCCATCATCTTCGACCCATTCCTCAGCAACTACTGTCGTATTGCCGAACTGAAAAGCAACCCGACCGCCGCCGAGGTAATCACGCTTTGCTTTGCTCAATAACTTTTCATCTTTAAGCATATCGTTTCACCTCAATCCAACCATTCTTGCGAATGATTGCTCTCATATTCTGTACTCCTACCGGGTTCGCCGAGTGGAGCCTGAACTTGATTTTCTTTACACTCTCTGCAAACTCTTCGTTGAACCTGCTCTTTCTTTCGAGCTCGTTCAGGATAACGATTGCATCGCCTCCGAATGTATCGCCCATATCGTGGTCGAGGTCGATAAACTCAACGTCTTCGATGTTATCTACAATCAGGCATAACGCTTCATTCGTAGATTTACACCAAATAAAGCCATCGGGAGCGGTGCGAATATCATCTACCCAAATCTTCACTTTGCTCACCTCATCCGTAGATAATGTCTCCGAACAGGGCACATTGAACGATGCCGTCTGCACACCCTGCATCAATGTTACAACAGTCTATTTTTCCTGTTTTAACTGCTCCGTATAGGTCGTAACCTTTCGAGAACCAAATTTTGAACCCGTTTATAAACTTTTCGAGGTCAAGTACGTAGGTCTTATCTTCTTCGGAGTCGTGGAGTCGTAAACTACCGCCCCTCGAAATCTGCTCGCTTGCAAATTCTCCGAAGTATTTATCTTCTACCACCTCGGCATCATTACACCAATAGGTAATGCCGCCCTCCAAGGCTCCGCACATAATGTCGTCAACATCTTGTTGCGTGAGTTCTACGGTAATCTCGACTTTCAGGTAGATACCATCTCCGAGATAGTGCTTTGTCAACACCCAATCCTCGTGTTCAAGCAGTTGACTGCATCTATCGAGGTTGGATACCTGCCCCTCTTTATAACATTCGTGCGAAGGGTCATCCCAAATCTCGCCGCCAACTCCGAGGAAAGCGGACCAATAATCTTCGTCTCCGCTCTTGACTCTGTTCGACAGTCTTTTCGCTTCTTCCTCCGAGATACTGTAGGTGGCAATCGAACCCGCATCGTTGTAACCGAACACATAAATCTCTGCTTTCGGGCTATATAGGTCATTGCCGTCATTGATAAATTCGAGCATCTGCTCTGCTGTTGCAAACTTCATATCGGTTCACCTCAATATTCTTCATCCAAGCACTCATCGGCTTCGGTGTAATACTGACCGTCATATCCAACGGTCGCTTCAATTCTGCGTTTGCACTTATGACAAACCTTTCTGTACGGGATGCCTTGGCAGTCGTAGGTCTGCTCCATATCGAAACTGCGAACCTCTTTGCCACAAGCAGGGCACTCGATTTTCTGCAACTGCCAAGGAGCATAAACCGTCCAATCTCCGTCCGGTAACACCACCTTATAGAACAATTCGAGTCCGCTATCGTACAGACGGTGCATTTCCTTTATCGCATCATCGTACTTTTCGTGCTCACTATGATTGCGATAGGTTCCGGGGTCGCTGTCGTTCTCGATTTGAAGAACGACCATATTCTTCGTTGAGTCCATAATCGAACTCCTTTCTTGACTTTCTCCTGCGGTTGTGATAGGATAAGGGCACGGAGCAGGTCGCAGGATAATTTCACCTGCCCCGTCCCTATGGAATGTGGGGTTTAATCAGGTTCTTCAGTCATTGGTAGTGGTGGGAGAACCTGATTTCTTTTTGTCCGGCTGTTGCTCTGTGCGAGCTATGTAGTGGATACAATCAATAATTTCTTCCGGTGTGTGCCCCTTGGCTGTCAGCCAATCCGAAAGCCGGGCAATTTCTTTCACGGTCATAATATCAACCTCGTTTTCCAAATTCGACACCTCCTGCGGTTATGAAATAATGCGGTAGGATATGATTTATCCTACATACTTATCTTACAACACCTACCGCCTAAGTCAATAGATTTTTCGTAAAAAATCAATGTTTTCGTTGATTTTTACAAACCGATACAAGTCGCCTAAAACTGCTGTTTTTAGGCGGCTTTTTCTTATGGTTCTATGCTATCAATTACCAATCGGCATCTTTTCTTCGTCTTCTACCTCAACATACACCTCTACACCTGCACCAATGTCCTCGAAATAATCGTGGAGGGCGGCGGCAAGTTCGGTAGGTTCCTCGTCTCGTGTCATATCGTAGAGGAACGGCAATCCACCTCCGTAATAGTTGCCGACTACTGTTACGTCATCTGCAATACTGATGACTTTCAGCAAACAAGCACCCTCGCCTTCGTTCGTGATGGGGTTCAGGCTGATGTAGAACTCGACTTTCTTCTCGGTCTCATCGTGGTCGAACAATATTTGAGCGACCTGCTCTGAATTCATTTCAACTAACTTCATATCAAACAACCTTTCTGAAAAAATGTCTCCTAAATCGGATAGAAAATATCCGAATGAATGTAGGTAAGCTACAGCCCGTAGAAATGGCTCCTAAGCCTTTGTTTTCTGCTCAATTCCGTAAAAATCTTCATCGCAGTTAAAACATTGGCTCGTATAGTCAGGCAGAAAACTCGGGAACAAAGGTCCGCCGCATCGGAAACATCTTCCGATACAACTGACGAACCACATCCTGCTCATCTGCTCATCGGTAACGCCGTCACGTTTCAAACGCTCGACAGCGTCTTGGCGGCACCTGAATACTATCGGGTTTCCATCCTCATTGCAGTACAGGTCCGAATACGCTTTGATTTTATCGACTTTTCTCTTAAACGAAACAATTACTTCGCTCATTCCAACCCCTCCAAATCGAAGATAATCTTACCATTTTCAATCCTCGTCATCATCGCATCGCTGCTGACATACTCTTCCTCGCCATCAACCATACGAGATACCTGATAGTCCCAACGAACCTCTCCATCGGGGAAGTTCTTGGCATCAATCAGGACGTTCGTGATAAGTTTGATATATTTCTTTGCCTCTTCTTCGTCTTCGAGACCGCTCAAAATAACCTCTGCCTCTTGCTCTGTATCGCAACGGAATAACTGAACGGTCAAAAGGTATCCTTTCATCATTACTGCACCTCTTCCTGCGGATTTTCCGCCTGTTCTATTTCTTTCAGGACTTTTTGCGATAGAGTCTTGCATCTACGAATGGTCTGCCCGGAACAAACCGAACTGTAATACACCTCTCGGATGACGAAGTTGTAATGCTTGTCATCAGGAGCGATAAGAACCCAATCTCCGATGCCCAAGCTGCCCTCGTTTAGTTGAACGGCTTCATAGCCTTTCTCGTTCACCATTCTTTCGATGAACTCTTCTGCCGATTTCCAAGTGTAAACCGTCTGCTTAGCCATCAATCTCTACTCCTTTCGGTGCGTGTATTTTCTTCAAGGTATCTCTCCATACTGAACGGAGCAAACCGTAGCAACTCGCAATCGAGTAACTATCTCGCTCATTATCAGGCAACGCTGTGGATATAAAGCGTATCGGGATGCGGACATCCTTGTCGAGTTTGATTTCGAGAACACTACCGCTACCGTTCCAACGGTCATAAAGTCCGGTCTCGGTGCTCTTGTCGAGAACTATATATCCGCAGTACGGGTTCTTGCGAGTGTCGTAATGTTTACCATTGCGGTCCTGCAATTTAATCAAGGCGTTCAGCTCGATACACTTTTCAAATGTCATTCTAACGAGGAAATGCAACTGCTGACATTGTGAGCAACAGTTCGCAACTTCTTCTCTCATAGACAGGAGAAAATCTCCTTGGTCCGCAACTTCATCTCTGCTATCAGCAGATAGAACTTTCCACAACTGCGTTTTCGTGTAGCCTTGCTGACGAGCAAGCCACAGGATGCTTGCGGTATCGTGCAACTTATCTGTGTACCTGCCGTACCAACACGGGCGTGTGGCGTTGTGAACATAATCGTAATTTCCATCGCCTGTATCGAGGCAGATATTAACATAGAATTCTTGCTTCAAGTAATGTCCTTCAGGCAATGTAACATAAACCGTCTCCTTGACATATTCTGAAACAGTCTCTTCATCATAGTCGCTCATTCCGTCCGGGAACAGTTTACTGTCGCTTTCAAGGATTTTTTTCACCTTGTCGATAACACCATCTATCGCTTCCATTCTGCTCTGCTCATACCACTCCCACATCTTTTCGTAGAAAGTCTGACGAGGATGGTCTGCCTCCAAGATTTCGATTGCGGTTGCCGCATCCATTTCATCTCGGTAATCGGCGTAAATCTCAACTTCATAACCGTCATCGGTCTTCAGGTGCGAGTATTCCTGTTCGAGAACCTTTTCGACACGGGCCTCTAATTTCTTTCTGTTCATTGCTTCACCTTCTTTCAGTATCCGGGGCTGTCAACGATGTCATCGAGACATTCAACGATTTCGTTGGCATCCACCAAGTCGGGCAGTAGGTTTCCGAGGTCGTAAACCAAATCAACTAACTTTCCGTATGCTTTACCGCCTGCAACGGTGAGATATTCATACGAGTTATTACCACGCCCTCCAAATCTTTCCTTGATACGAGGTCGTTTCAAAAACGGTGTCTTGCATCCGAAGTGCTTTATCAAGATACTGTCGAGGTAAACCTTAACAGGTTCAGGAACTAATTCTCCACGAGAAATACATCTCGACAAAGTTTTCAGCTCATCCTGAATGAACTGAGCATCCTCTAACAGTTCGCTCACAGTAGGAACTCCCGATACGCCGTTTTCTTTTGCTCGTATCCACATTGCTATATGTTCATCCACATCGAAACCGAACATATAATCATATACTTCGTGAGCGATGTTGTCTGCCGATACTTCAAATGAGAAATCTTCGTTAGCCGGGGTGTATTGGCTGAACTCAATCTTTCCGTTTTCAATGCGGACAGTCCAACCGAGTTTTTCGGCAATCGTTGTTGCTGTTGTAATCTGTTTTTCTTTATCAGTCATTCGGTTCACTTCCTTTCGGTTTTCGATATGCGACGATATATTCGGTTTCACCATAAAGACGAGTCTCCTTATGCACTCCCACATCGTAACCGTTTTTCAAAAGCAGTTTCACTTGCGAAATCATCTCGTTTTCGTCGCTTATGTTTATGGTCTGCATTTTCCGAAATCTCCTTTCCACATCACCAATCGGTAATGTTTCTTCGTACTTTATCTTACTTCGCCTACCGCCTGAGTCAAGTGTTTTTACTGATTTTTTCTAAATATTTTCTACCGCTCACCGTAAGCGTTGATTACAAACATTCCTCGCCGAATTTGAGCAGCTCTTCATAGCTTTTCACCTCGGTAGAGAACAGGTTCGGCTTGTCGCTGATACGCCAAAACCATCCCGACTGAAAGATATGTGCCGGGAACGGAAAATCTTTCGCCGCTTCGAGTAGTTTCGCCCAAGACTCCTTTTCGATTTTCTTGCCCTGCTCAACCGTAAAGGGTTGGCTGTCTCCGTTGCCGCCGTATCCGCTACATTGCTGATGAAAGCGGTCTTTACGATGGTTCCTGCTGTGTTTCATTGCCTGTTCGTAACTCATCAGTAGGTCATCTCCTCAATTTTCTTCAAGATACTTTGAACGAGTTCGGATAATTCGAGCCTTGACTTGTATGTCGTCATATAGGTTCGGCTGCTCGTCATATCAATATCGTTGATAACGTGCAGTTCGTAATATTCCTGCTCGTGTCCGGTCTCAAGAACGGTACGCTCGATGAGAGCGGCAGAGCAAAACCTATCGGGCTGTCCGTCTCGGCTACGGGCGAGGTGGAAATACCTGCTCGTTCTCTCGCCGAGGTGTGTTGGTTCACCTTCCCCAAGGTCTTCAATCATCGCAACACAGATATTTGCGTTTGCGAGCATAACGGGTCGGTTCTGCCATTTCTCATACGAGAGCGGAGACGAATGTTCATCCGCCCACGATTTTCTGTCAATCCAATCGGCGAGATAATTCAAATAACTCTGTCGTAGGTCGGACTCATCTTCATCCATCAGGGTCCAACTGTTTACGGTGATACCGCTTAATGCGACTTTTTCCATTTCTTCCTCGAAGACAGCACCAACGGTACTATCTCCGTAATTTTCAAGCAAAGTCTCCTCATCTACATTGAGGATGGCAAAAATCTTTCTTTCCATATCGGTTCTCCTTTACCATTGTTCAAACAGCGAGAGGTTCCAAGCCTCGCCGAGCTCGTATCTGCATCCGTACTTCTTGAAGATGTCGGACAACTCTCTTGCGATACGTTCCTCAAACTGCCAACTGTATTCGCCGTTTCCGTTGATGCAGTCATACAGAGGTCCTTCAAAGGTCATCGTCAAGATGTCGTTCACATACTGCGTGACTTTTCGAGGGTCTGCGTTCTCCACAACAATCAGGTTGTTCGGGTCGTTGTAGGCGTACTTGCCATCGTGCCCGGTCGTGAAGCATTTGCCGTTAAAATAGATAGCGACATCAATCCAAATTTCGTTATCAATCAAGAACTGACGGATTTCGGTAGCCATCATTTCAATTCGTTCGGGTGTCAACTTCATTTCCACAATCATATCCTTTCATATCCAATCGGTAACTCTATGCCGTGAGAGGCTGTAAAATCGTTTTTAAGGGGTGGTATCGGTTCGGGGTAGAATTAGTTGCCTTTGGCTAAATCTTTCAATACAGACGATTTAGCGGGGTTTGGCGAGGGTTAATGAGCTTCGTTATGATATATGTCCGGTCTTCGACTGACGTTATAAATCCAACTGCCGCATCTTACGAGCAAGGCATCCTTGCCGTAATACTTTGCTTTCATCCCGGCTACGCTGCCTGTAACAGAAAAGTTCGGGAACTCCTGAATACCGAGCTGAAGCCCACGCTTGCGAGGCAGATACTTAACTCTCGGCATCTTCATCATCCTCTCTTGGCATAACATCCTCGTCGTGTTCGTCAAGAACCTGATGTTCATAGAACAACTCTGCGTCTATGTATCTATCGGCACAACGCTTTCGCTTCGCATCGAAGTCTTCGGTGCATTTTCGGCATCCATAACAAGCAAGAGCCTGAACAACGGTCGCTTTGTCGTATGTAGCCGGAGTATCAGCGATGTACTCCTTCGCCTCTAATATCAGACCGACGATGCTTTTGTCCGCATCATCACATATCAATTCTTGGTGTAAACTATCAAGCCTCTTCACGAGGTCTTCTTTGCAATAATTCATTTCACTTTCTCCTTTTCTTCGAGCCACTTGCAACTGACAATGTCGAGCTCGATTTCTTGACCGAACTTCTTGCGGAAGTGCCGCCTGAACGCTAACATTCTTCCGAAAACGTTGCTGTCGTCCGGGAAATCCATTATTTCTACAGCGGTAAAGACTTTGACCGGGAACTTTGGCGAGTTCTTAACCTTTGCAGTTATCTCGGCTTTCATCGGTTCAGCCCTCAACAATCTCGATGCTGTCCGCTCTCCAATTACTGAGCGAGTAATACTCACGGTCGGCGGTCGGATGCAATACTAAATACGCTTCGTTCGATGCGTTCACGCCAAGGTCCTCGTAGCCGAATTGCGATACAGTTCGATGCACCGTTTCGATTTCTCCGTCCTCAAAGCGGATTTTCATTCCGGGCAAAACCTCTTTGCCGTTCTTATCAAAATATCTCATCCGCTCCATCTTTGGTTCATCTTTTGCTTCGACAAAGCCTGCGTAGTTTCCTATATCAACTCGGGTGATATAGTCATCGCCCCATTCGTCTTTATCAAGGTCATCTCCGAAGAAAACCAAGCCTTTCGGGTTTTCGGGGGTGGCACACTCCTTGTCGTATTCGTAACTAACCAACCTAACACGGTGCTCTGTGTAGTCGTGGGCGTATTCGTCGGTGGCGATTGCCACATCACCTTGTTTCAGGTCAAGGAAACCTTTCTTGGTTCTTGTCATACAGTCCTCCTTATCTTTTCTTGGCTCGGCAGAAGTAGTTATCGTCGATTATCCAATCATACTGAGGTAACTGCTGTGCTAACTGATGACCGAGGATGTTGTGCATTGTTCTGCCTGTAACTCCCCAAGAGGCGTTACAGGAACCTTCACGCTCTACTATTGCCACAAACTCTTCGAGTTTTCCGGGTTCATTTGAATTGAAACCCATATTTACCGTTCTTACTTCCGGGACTGCATACTCTGTGCCTGTGGCTTTATCTTTCCACATCGAGTAGAGCCTGCCGTCAATCTCTCTGTTTCCGAGGATGTCGAGCAAATCCCTGCCCGTTTCTTCCTCTCTTTCGAGGATTTCGTTGAGTCTTTCGTGACTGATGATTTCGATTTTTGCCATTGCTTTCAATCTCCTTTCAGGATTTGTTATCCTTTACTTTATCTTACAATAAGTCGCCCTGAAAGTCAATGGTTTTGTTGATTTTATTTCTAATATTTTCTTAAAATAATCATTTTCGTTTATAATAATCAGGTTCCGAAGACTTTTCGCTGCCTAAAACAAAAAGGCGACTTCATCAAGGGAACACTCCCTATCAAAAGCCGCCTAAAACCGTTGGAAATGTCCCGAATGATGTAGGGTATTGCCGAAAGCAAGGGAATGGCTCCTACGGACATTTTCTATTCTTCTTTTTCTTTCTGTTCTTGGGATTGGACTTGCATTTCTCACAAATGCTGTCGTAGTCTATCGCATCGGGCGGAACCCCGTCCTTTTCAGCCCATTTCGGACATCCTACACAGTCATCTTGACTCGGCGTGAACAACCAAATTATAAAACCAACCAACAAGAACGGTGCCGCTGCTATGTAGGCGAGAGCCAAAGCAACGTTCTGTCTGAACTTTTTCATCGTAACCACCTCCTAAATGGTCGCCTAAATTAAATAGAGCGAGTTCAAATGGGTAAATGTATGGCGGCATCCGTAGTATTGGCTCCTACGGACATTTTACCGCCCTGATTGCTTCTTGCGTTCTTGGGTGAACCCGGCAAACACCGCAAGACCTGCGTTTCCGTCCTTACACTTATGCGGTATATACATCGGTGCCTGATGAAGAGCGGGATTGCCTTGCATCATTTGGTTCCGAACCACCATACCAAGTATTTCCGGTAACTTATCCTGCGGAACATCGGCAGGATTGCCGCATCGGATGATGGTGCCGCAAAGCGGACACTTGTAGGTTGCGTAATAACTACCCATTGTCTTCCTCCTCAATTCTAATCTTCCGAAGGTCGAGCTCGGTCTTCAATTCACGAACAACATCTCTCAACTTTTCGGTGGTTTTTGCATTTCTCGCCTTTTCGGCATAGGTCTGAAGAATGCCTGCTACTCCTAAATTGTCCATTCAATCACCCCGCAATTCCATACTTGCCAAAAACCGCTTCAATTTCCTTTAAGGTTTCTTGGTCGGGCAGGTAGCAGAGGTTGACGTTATCTGCTTCAGTATGGTGCGACAAGAAATACTCCTCGCAGGCTTGCGACTCGGTAAGACCATCTAATTGCATAGCCCAAATTATCTCCCGCTCCTCCTCGCAAAGAGAACGTCCTGCTTGAAGTAGTTCAAGGTTCAAAGGTTCGCTATATTTAGCGTTGCACTCTTTCAGGTGATAGCCCGCAGCCTTGTATTCTTTCAATTTCTCTTCCGAAATCACGGTGTACTCGTAATTCAGGAGGCAAACCTCTTCAGGCGTATATACTTTCACCATCTGTCTATCATAGGGGTCTTTGTGAGGTATCGCCCAATAAATACCGTAGGTTTGCGGGCGAACCCGCTCATCGACAGGTATGCTACATTTGATGAGAACCCAAGAGCCGTTTCCTATATCACGGTCTTTTTTATACTCGGTTCCGTCATATCCCCATTTGAGCTCATCAGGTATGTGCTTCTTCATCTCGTCTCTCCTTTTCAACCTCATCCAACACGTGCGATATGTACGGTCGGCAGGTCGCATAGTAATTACCAACAATCACCTTTGCCTTTGGGCTCCGGCGTTTCAGTTTATTAGGGTGGCGTTCGCACGATTTATACGGACATTCAGGAGCGAGGCAGTATTTCTTCTCAGCCACCGAGCTCACCGCCGTCCATTTTGGCACCACATTTCGGGCAGTAGTCGGTTATATAGGTTTTCATCTGACAATCATCAAGATAGTCCAAAGCCTCGTGGCAACAGTTCGTGCATCTGCCATCATACCATTTTGCGTGAACAACTCCGTCTTCTCCTTTTGTGGCGAAGTGTTCGCAACCGCTTTCTCCATACATTTCGCCCTCGAAATCATACAGGAGCGTTCCATCTCCCTTTGCTGAGTAGTATGTTCCACGGCAGGCGTGATAGTGAATACATTTTGTGCAGTCCTTAGCCATTGTTGTCAGCATCCTTTCTCATATCCGCTCCGCAATGAGGACAGAACGAACTATTATCGGTCGTCAGCGGATGCTCAGGTGCATAACCACATTGATTGCAATGTATCGGTCTTCCTCCGGTATAAACCCATTCGCCATATCTTGCTTCAACAATTTCAGCCTTACTGAACTTTACGCTCCCGGGCAAAGCCTTACTGATTTCTCCCGTTTCTACATCTTCAACAATGGCGTATGTTCCCTGAACGACACCGCCATTATGACCTCCCACCATCGGAGAGGGCGGAACAATCCACGACTCATCCGACCAACGGTGGAAATACATTGCTTTACCATCAACGGTGCATTTTCTTAAACGGTCAGCCATTCTTACACCTCCGACTTGTCAAGATATTCCTTTGCGATACCCAAGTCAATCGTTCCGTCTCCGACATCAACGAGGTCAACGATTTCGGGTCTTTCGCACAAATCGTAAACAACCACTCCGAAAATCTCGATATACTCTTGTTCGGTCATACCGAGCTCGGAGCATACATCTTCGACTTTCACACTATACTGACCGCAGGTAGCGTTAGCACAGGCGGTCTTAATGATATGGTCTGCCACTCTTTTTGCCTTCTGTTCCATTTCAATTCTCCTTGAATTCTTCAACGTATTCACTCTCGGTATCGTCCTGACGTTTCCAAGAGATGTCAATGTGACCGCACTTCTCGCATTGCGAAACGATTACGGTTGCGTTTCTGTGTATCTGCTTCGTTCGGTAGATACAAGGGTCGAGCTCGTGTACGCCGTCAGGCTTTATCGAAACACCTTCGGGCATACGGCACTTATCACAGCCTTTGCTCATATCAGCCATTTCAGCACCTCCGAGAGCAGGAAGAGAACGCCGCTGATTGCGAGCGTAATCTGTCCGTCTTTCTTTTGGTCGGGCTTACCCGCCAAGCACATCATTGCGGATATAACAACGGTGAATAGGATAGCAAGTTGAAACGCTGTCATCATCTCACAGCCCCTCCTTTCTCGGTCTTTTTCATAACGAGCACCAAGTAATCGAGATAGCCGAACTGTTCAGCCCAACTTCTGTCTCGTTTGATGTCGAACGCCTTCGGGTTATGCAGGAGCTTCACGAACTCACCGAAATACTTACGGAGAGCAAGACACTCACCATCTGCGGTTCCGTTGGGGAACAGAACTTTGCAGACCGGAACCATACTTGCGAAGTAGGTGACGTGGTCTCTCGTGTTGAAATCTCTCTGCGTAATTGCCATAAACGCCGCCTGATAAGCGGCATTGATTTCTTTCTGCTGTAACTCCATCATTTTATCTGCAAGACGGTCAGAGTTTCGGATGAGGGTGCGGCAGTTCTCGGGGTCCTTAGCCGCAAACTTATTCATCAGGGTCAATACGATTTCTTCGGCGTATTTATCAGCCAAAATCTCTCGTATCATACTTTCGTGCTTAAAGGATAACATCTTCTCATACCTCCATTATTCTTCTTCGTCTGCGAACTCCGCAGGGTCCAACCCAAAGAGTCCGAACAGGAATTTTTCGAGCTTCGGTGCTCGGGGCAATATGTAATCGGCTATTACACCGCCTACACCAAGTAGGATGCAGAATATCGAGATAAACCCGATAGCGTACAAAACATCACCTATAATCTGTTCAGGCATTTTCTTTTACCTCCTCGTAAGCGAAAATCCAATACGGATAACCGTTGCTGACATTGCATCCTCGCAGGATGGCGGTCAACTTAACTTCTTTTCCGAAATACAGGTTCAAGAAGCGGTTCACATCTTCGGGTTTCTTATCGAAAAACTGCTGTCCGCCTGTCTTCCAAACCTCGCTCATAGCCTTTGCGAACTTATCGAAATCCCAACTCATCATACGGTCTGAATAAACCGCCGAGGCTTTGTTCCTGTCAAAGTCGTCCGATTGGAAAACGAAGAACTCGTCGTATGAATACGGGTAATCTTCCGGCGTTCTCTCAATGGGTTTTCCGTCCCATCCAATTCTTTCAGGGAATATCGGATGAGCGTAGTGGTTGCACCAATGGTCTGTATGACTCATATCGCCATCTCCTTTACTTTTCTTCAATCATAAACACCTCGGTATAGAGGGTGTAATACTGATAAATGATGACGGTCTTGATGGTCTCCTTGGTAACTTCGCCGGGTTCGGTGTGGCTACCGTAGTGACGGAAGATTTCTTTCGGTTTCAAGTGCTGATATTCAGCGAGAACATCTGCGATGTATTTCTCGCACTCCTCGGGAGTTTCAAAGAATTTCACCGTGTAACCGTTGTGTGTCAGTACATAAAGTTTCGAGTCAGCCATATCGGATTTCCTTTCGTTTCAAGTATTTATTTACCGTAACTTTATCTTACTTTACCAAACGGTAAAAGTCAATAGAAATGCGGATATTTTTTCTAATTTTTTTAAAAATATTCGTAATCGTTTATTGATGACTTTACAGTAAACTTTCGAGTATCTTTACAGTAGTTTAGAGTAGGGCAAAATCAGGGCAAAAGCAGACTGAAATCGGGATGCCGTTTTGAGCCAAAATTAGCCGTTTCCCGAGGACTTTGTTCGAGGGTGTAAAAGTGGGTGGAAAAGCAAATAGGACGCATTTCCGAGGGTTTACAGAGGTTTTAGAACAAAATATTACTTATCGGTAATATTTCTCCGCAAAAAACAAAAACACCCCGCCCTGACCGAAGCCAAGACGGGGTGTTCGTTATAATGCTATTCAGTTATGGAAGTGCCGAGGGGGCGGCGACCTCCTGAACAGCATACGAAAACGGACCGGAGGTCGTAGTCCGCTTACGCCTTATTAAGAACGGCTTTGATGATGGCCTGAACGTAATCTTTCTTGGTCTTTAAGCCCTCGGTGATTACATTCTTTTCAACCGCAATGTCGTGAAGCTCCTGAAGCCCTGCGTTCATCAACTGTGCAACGAGCTCGGCAATCGCCTCGGTCCCGACTTCAACGGCGGTCTCTTTTAATTCAGCATCGGTTGTATCATCTTTCGCCATTTCGACATAGGTGTCTGCATATTTCCTCATCCAATCGAAAATCCATTGAGCAATGTCCTGCAAGCGTTCTTTACTAAGGATTTTCTTCAAGAAAGCGGGAACCTTGGCATACAAGGCTTCGACTACCTGTGCCATCTTCTGTTCGCCGGGAAGACCTGTCTTCTCGGCAAGAGCAATCAGTTCGCTGACTGCTCCGACAACATTGCCTCTCACCTTGAAGTACAGCATAAAGCCGTAGGTGATAATGCAAAGAGCGATGATTACGATTTCAACAATTTCAATAAAGGTCATTGTCTTCTACCTCTTTCTGTTCAATTTGTTTTTGCAACATAATGCCCCTGCCCTCGCACAGAGGAAAGGGGCAAGTTTTGCAATCTTCGGGTCGGCAAGGGTCTTCGTTGGGGTTATAGTTCACGAGCGATACAATCCAAACAGGAACAATAACGAGTATAGCGATGAGTAGGATGACATTTGCAATCGCCTCTAACATTTCTACCCCTCCTGTCAAGTGCTTGCCTGAATAAACGGACCTGAGCAAGAGAATATATCGAGCACTTCTTGGATTTCTGCCGCAAGTTCTGTCTGTCCGGTAGCGGTCAGCTCTTCCATAACTGCTGTAAGGCACTCGATAACGGCATCGCCCTCGCTCAACTTAAAAACATATACGCCGCCGTCCATTTCCGAGGACACCTGAAAAGCGAGCAAAGCGGGGTCATCAATAACTACCGCAAGAGGCTCACCATCAAACAGGTCAACCGAAATCTGTCCCATCAGGCAGTAGTAACCGTCTTCGCCAACTGCAATGTCGATGACGGCACACTCGCTGTAAATGGTCTCTTCCGTATGTTCCTCGGACGAAACGGGAGCAGATGTCTCTGCGTTACTTACAGCAGGACCGGGAGCGGAACACCCTGTCAAGAGCATAACAAGGGCGAGCAATAATGCGGAAATCTTTCTCATACTACTCACCTTACGCTTTCTTCAAGATGGACGGGTTCGCCCAACCCTGACGGGCTCCGCCTTTATAAGCGGAAACGCCGATGTAGTTCTTGTAGGTCGAGGAGTCCACGATGTCGCAAACGAACATCCTTACACCTTTCTTTACAATGCTACCGCCACCTCCGTTGCCGTATCCGGTAATCGTACCATTAACGATAACTGCGTCGCCTTTTGCAAAGGTCTTATTGACAGTCGGCGTTGCGTTGGACGATGCGGATGCAGAGGCAGAGGGGATTTTGAGCACCTGTCCCGCCCAAATCTTGTTGGCATCCTTGATATTGTTCGCCGCCACAATCTTTGCGATGGTGGTCTTGAATTTAGCCGCAATTTTGGTGAGGTTATCACCACCGACAACCGTGTAGTTGACATAGCCCGTAGCAGGAGCAGTCTCGGCGGGTTTTGCGGTCGTAGTGGGCTTCGTGGTCGTAGTCGGCTTAGCGGGAGCAACAGAACTGCTCTTAGACAGAATATCAGGCTTAGCCCAACCCTGTCTTGTGCCGCCCTTGATGGCAGAAACGCCGATGTAGTGAGGATAGGTCTTCTTATCGACAATATCGCAAACATACATCGTTGCGTTATTCTTTGTCAAGGAGTTGCCCTTGCCGTTGCCGTAGGCGTAAATCTTACCGTTGACATACACCTTGTCGCCGATAGCATAATCAACGCTCTCGACAGGCTTTTCGGTAGAACCTGCATTGCCGGAAGAAGCGGCAGAACCGCCGTACTTCGCAAAGTAGGTCTTAGCACTATTGCCACGAGTAACAGCGGATGTCTGCTTAGCGGCGGGAGCCTCATAATCGTAGCAGACCTTATGACCTGCTTCGTAGGCACCCTCTGCGGTGTTAGGAACGCTCTGCAAGGTCTTCCAAACGCCCGAATAGCCCTTGATTTCCTGACCGAAGAACTGCATCTGCATCTCGGCATCGCCGATAGACTTGCCTTTGCTCTTGGCAAATTCAAGCAACTTCTGCTTGCGGCTCCAATAGGTCCATTGTGCGAAGCCATAGCCTGCGGCATCCTTTACGAAATTATCGTAAGAACCGTTATCTACGGCAAGGGTGTATTCGGTGTCGGTGTAGCCGAGCTTCTTCTCGTAGGTGTTCTGCAAGTTGGTGGACCTGAACGCTGACTCGGCGGCGATGTTGGCGAGAACGCCACAAGCGGCGGCACAATTCAGCCCCAAAGTTTCGGTCAAATACTTGTAGAACGCCTTTTCGGCATCCGCAGCGGACATCTCTTTGAGGGTAGGGGTATTTTTGTCAGGCGTAGGTTCTGCTACTGCCTGATTTTCGTAGGTAATGTAGGGTAACTTGCCGTGCTTCGTCCAATTACGGCGGTTGTAACCACTCTTTGAGCAGTTGCAGGCGGTCAGTTGCACATCATTCCCCCAAATAGGCGTACACTCGACGGCGAGACCATTTCCTACATATACGCCGATATGACCTTTCATCCAAACAGCTTCACCAATTTCAATCTTGCTGAAATCGGTAGAGATGTCGGAGCATTTGGTAATCATCGTGTCAGCACCGATGTCCGGGACACCGTTTGCCTTATACACAGCACCACCATAGGTCTTTGAGGGGTCTGCAACGAACCCCCAAAGCACGCTCTTGATGAGGCAGACACAGTCGAAAGCGAAAGTGTCGTCCGATGCTGCTTCGATGAATTTCACTCTGTCCGGGTCGGTATTCCAAGAGTTCTTATACGCTCTCTGCTTTCCCTTAGCATTAAGCGGATAGCCGATACCTCCCATAACATAAAGGGTCTTAACATTTTTGGCAATGTCAATCAGTTTGTTGGCTAATTCCAAATTAGTCATAGCCGTTTACCTCCTTCGTTGAGCATCAGTTTTCGGGAAAGCCGCCGCTCATCTCGGCTTTCTCTTTTTCTTCGTAATATTCACGGTCTTCCAATTCGACCTTGCGGTCTCTGTGCTTCTCTTTCACATTCTTTATCCACGCCAAAAGACCACATTCGCCTCCCAATACACCGAACACGCTGAGGCATAGGGTATCAGGGATAGCACCATAGGTCTTGAAAAGGTCAATCATTATTGCGGTGAATACGATGACCGATACAGCGACAAATAAGAGTGCGAGGTTCATTACGCCAATCCTCTCGAAGATGTTCTTCTTTTTGGGTTTGGCGTGTTTTATATTCTGCGGTTCCATACAAGGTCCCTCCTTATCTTTTGGGCGGCAGTTCATCTACCGCTTCAACAATGAGGTCGGCATCGCCATTGCCACCGAGACCGTCGTGATAACAGTCGTGCATTTGGTGGAAACGATGCCTTTCGTCGTAGGTAATCTCGCCCTTGTCAATGTATCCTTGACCGAGGTAAAGAACACGGTCGAGCAGCATAACACGAAGTCCTTCGACTATCGCTTTGTTCTGCTCTTCGATGCGGTCTAACCGCTCGTCTGTTCTCTTTTTTTCCTCAGCCTCCGCACGCTCGATTTTCGCTTCAGCCTTGTCTTCTTTTTCGGCTTTACGCTTACGTCTAAAAGCAATGCTTTCCTTGACGACTTCGATGATTGCGACACCAATGCCGCCTGAAAACACTCCCACAAGGGCGATTTTGAGAAATTCGTCCATTTAGACTCTCCTTTCCGCAGAAGCACCATTGCGAAAAGGACGGAGCCCGACCCCTAACGAGTCGAGCTCCGAGTCAACAGTTTCACGCTGTTCTGCAAATTTCTTCTTGATTTCATCGTCAACAGTCATCTGTTCTTCGATGAATAGTGCCTGCTCTCTGATGATACGAGCCTGCGTTTCTGCGACCGTACAGAGGCGGTCAATGAGTTCGAGATTATTCACACCCCTTGTACTCCTTCCGTTGATTTACTCTTCTCCAAGATTTTCAAGACCGCTCTCCTGAAGAATTTCTCTCACTTGGTCCTTTAAGAGACGAGGAACTTCAGCGAAAGTCTTCTTGCCGAGAATAATCTTCTGTGCCCAAAGCATAGCCATCATTACAGCACCCTCCTTTCCAAAAAGAATTCGGAATATTAAACGCCTAACCATAGACGATTTCCGACATTTCAAGCAAACAGCCTTCGAGGAAATCATTCCTCTCCATCTGCTCACCGTTGATGATTTTCTGCTCTTCAAGAGCAGTCTCCAACATCGTGATTTTGCGTCTCATTTCTTCGACACTCATCACAGGCTCGGATGGAACTTCATCTCCCGGCTCATCAGTATCCGAGGGGATTTCGGGCTCTTCTTCGGGGACTTCGGGGTTAAGTCCTGCATCGAGCTGAGCCCTGAGTTCGTCATATTCTTCCTTGGTGATTTCGACCGCCTCGATAGACGGGTATTCACCTGCTTTTGCATCGGCGGGAATGAGCCAATCGACCTTCCAAACTTTCTGTTGGTCGGACGACTGAATGAAGTTCGCCTCCGAAGCATCGCAACCGATAAGGATATTGTTCTTCTTCTGCCATTTCAGGAAAATGCAGTTCGCATCAATAACCGTACCGTTTTCGATAATCTTATAGTAATTCACGCTGCTATACCTCCCGTTCTGTATCGTTTGAACAACTTGTTATACAGAACAAGCATAGCCTTTCTTGCTCTGTACGATTGCGAATACTTCTTGGCGTTGCCCCTCCAAGAGTTGAACGAGTTGAAAACATCGTCCATCCGCATCTTACCTTGCTGTACGAGACGAACAAACTTCTTCAGCTTACGCCTCATACGGACAATTCCTGCCTTTGCCATTTTCTTGATGATTTTGCCTGTGTCGGTAACGATGTAATGCACCTTCAGGAACATAAAGCCTCTCGTAAACTTCACGATATGGGTCTTCTTTTCGTTCAGTTTCAAGCCGATGGCGTTGCTCTCCTGTTTGATGACATCATAAACCGCCTGAAGAACCTGCTTGTCGCCGTGCCCGGTATAACTATCATCCATATACCGAATGTAGCCTTTCATACCGCACCTATCTTTGACAGCGTGGTCCACATCGTTCGGGACAACCAAAGCCATATCCTGCGAAATCTGACTTCCGAGGGTGGCTCCCGAGTCCTCATCGTTGGCGAGTTTGATATACATTTGCTCACGCTCTACGGGGTCTTCGATAAACGAATAGTCCTGAGCCTGATACATCTTGATATACGACATCGTTAGGTCGCACAGTCTATCGTCCATACCTGCCTTTTTCAACTTCTCCTTGCAAACTGCGTGGGGAATACTGTCAAAAAATCCGGTATAGTCGGTAAGTAAAGCATACGAATTCGGTCCGCTTCGCTTTATCTGCTCACGGAGCATCTTCAATATGCGGTTTCGGGCGTGAGATATGCCCTTATGCTTGGTGCTCGCAGGGTTATCGTATATCAGCGAGGGCTGAGTAAGCGGAGTGATTGAAGCATCACAAAGCACACCTTGAATGACACGGCTGTCAATCATAATGGCGTGAATATCTCGGCGTTTGCCTCTCTCATAGATAGTCATTCGCTTTATCGCTCTGTTGATATTGACTTCTCCACGAAGCAGTTCGTCCTTCGACCGTTTTATCTTTACGATAGCGTGAGCGAGGTACGATTGAACGCTGCCTTTCCATTCCACGTTCTTTCGGCGTTTCCGCAGAGAACGGTGCAGGTTTTGCAGGGTTATAACATTTTCATAGGTGCCGTGTTTCTCGACGGCAGCCTGTCTTTTAGCGGCTTTCCTTGCTTTATCACGGGCAATTCGAGCCTGAATTCTTTCTTGATTGCTCATAAGATATAGTTCGCCTACGCACATCCCGATTTGTTATAGTTCTCCATTGCGGCAATCAACCGTTTTCGGAGTTTCCGTCAGATTATATCGGGTATATAGCCACGGGAATAAAACGGCAAAAGGCGGACATTTTACCGCTATGCAAGAAGCGTCCTCCCGTCTATAACTGCGGCACCGGACGTGGTGCACCGTCCTTGAAGCAGAACGGTCATTTATTTACCGGGTGTCTCTCCCGGAGGGCTGTATTCTCCTTCTCATAATTCGATTGTTTCACCCTCATTCTTGGTTACTTTAATTACGAGAGTCGGGGGCACACGCCATTGCTGTTGTTGGCGTTGTTGCCGTTGTTGTTCACGTTGCCGTTGTTGTTCACATTGCAGAAGTTCGTCGAGTTAGTGACCGAGGCTCCACGAAGCCAATAGTTATTCGAGGCAAGCCAAGATGATAGAATACCGCCCATATTCTCCTTTCACCGAAGATTTTTGTATCGCTCCCTGTCGGCTTTCTTCAAGCCTTCGAGGAGCCGAAGCTCTTCATCAAGAAGACCCGACCATTCATCCATTATGTTTTCGCTGTAATCCATAATGTTCCAAAGAGCAAGGAGCGGAGTCTGCAAGGCGTTGAGCGAGTCAACCGCCGCTTGAAACCGTTTCGCCCTTTTATCCGCCTCTGCCTGAGTGGTCGGCACGATATTATTCGCATCGAACACATTAAACAGAGCGTTGTTGATGAACTTCGAGATAGGTTCGCCGATGCCCTCACGGGTATATTCAGGAGCGTGACCGAGTTTCTGATAGGTGTACTTATGCAGTTCACACATCTTTTTCAAGAAGTTCAGTTTTTCAATCTTTCTCCGAGGTATCGTAAAAAACATCGGCGGTTTTCCTTCCAATTTCGCAACGCCATAAAGCAAGGCGAATTCATAGTTAATCATTTCAATCCAATAATCACAGCCCGACTCGGTAACATCGAGCAAATTCCATACAGCAAACAACGGCTCTTGCATTTCTTTCAGGCATTTTATAGCCCTATCGAAAAGCATCGCCCGTTGCCGAGCACCGAGAGCCGTTCTTGCGTTCTGTTCATTTGCGAGGATGACCGAACTGTATGCCGTGTTGAGTGGACGACTGATTTTCGGTACGATGTACCGTTTGTACCTTGCCGGGAGCGACCTCAACCGTTCGTGAGTATGGCGGTGTAATCTCGACATCTGCCTTACAAACTCCATAAAGGCTATCTTACGGTCGCTACGATGTACTGACATTTGCGAAAATCCTTTCCATAGGAATTTATCTGCCCTGACTCACGCAGGGCAGATTTATAAGAGTACGGCTTACGCCTTTTAGATTGAGAAGCGGGGGCACACGCCACTGCTGTAGTTGGCGTTGTAGCCGCCGTAGTTCACGCCGCCGTAGTAGTACACAATGCAGAAGGCCGTCGAGTAAGTGACCGAGGCTCCACGAAGCCAATAGTTATACGAGGCAAGCCACTTGCCGTTGACACGGAGATAACCACGAGAAGACTCGCCTGTGTGTATCCACAGGTCTCCATCTCTGACATTCTTCGTTGTGTCGGTAGCGGGGTCTGTGCTTTGGCTGAATGTCTGATAGCCGCCGTCAACGTCTCTTGCGAGGCAATGACCTTGCCACTTCAAACGAGTGGTATTGTTCGTAAAGAACGTAACCCAATTACCCTCGTAAATCCACGGTTCTGCCGTACCGCCCTGCATTTCGATATAGGACGGGAGCCATACATAAGCATCGCACTCCTGAATGTCTGAGTCTGTACCGTTTACGTAGCAGTTGTAGTTGATAACACTCTGCTTCATAAAGTTACGCCAAACAGTCGGGAAAGCATCGTAGAGTCTGCCCTGCAACCAAGAGAAAATCGGCATATTTGCAAAGCCGCCTGCGTTGCTATTGGTTGTGTTCATCTGCTTGGTTCTTTCGAGAAGTGAAGCACAGATGAAATCCACGCTCGTCTTCTCAACAGAGTTGGCAGAGAGTATATAGTTCTCGAAACCGCCCACTTCAAAGGTGTAGGTCTCTCGGGGCCACGAAACAATCTTACGGCAGTCGGCATCCCCGAGGTCGCCCTTCCAAAATCTCAGGGAGTAGAGTGTACCCGTTGCGTAGTTGCCTATATCGCCGCCATCCGTAACGGTAGCACCGATATACAACTTGGCATTTGTGAGGGTGTCAATGGTCTTCGTCAATTCCTTGTAACCGATAGCCGTCTCATAGGCTTTCGAGGAATAAACGATAACATTTCGACTTCCGGGGAGATGACGGATAACCATAATCTCACGGTAGGTCGTAGCACCGCTGTTGTAACTGTTGGTGGACCATTGTACCGAGGGACCACCCGTATATTTGACCTTGAAGCCCATATATCCGCTTTCCTGCATACAACATACCATCGTTTGGTCTGCTGTGGTCTCATCGAATTCGCAGTCCACAACAAGAGTCCATCCGTCTGCAATGCCGTCCTTAAACGGTTGCAATTCGGTCTCGATACAGGTAGCACCGTCAAGGACGGTAGGTTCCTCAATCAAATCGACATAATCGACATTGTCGTAGTCGGGGTCAAAACCAAGTGTAATCAACACACGGTCCTTTACAGACAGGAAGTTCTTAGCGTTTCCTGCCTTGGTAAATCCGTACAACTGTGCAGCATTGAGTGTCTGCGTATCCACGATTTCGGAGGGTTCATAACCATCCTCCCAATCAGCCCATACATCGAGGTCGCCCGTGATGTATCCGGTGCTCTGTTTCCATCCCTTGAACAGATGGTAAATCTTCGAGCTCTCCTCATCGGTTCGAGTGGGAATATCGCCCGTGTAGGTTGCCGATTGACCGTATCCTACGGTCTGTGTTTCGAGGATAACGCCAAGCTGAGAAATCCATCTTACTGTGTACTGTCTCAGCGACTCTTCATAGGTTGCCGTAACAGTCTTCGCAGACGTGATATTTGCCAAACTGCTGTCCCATCCGTTGTAGGTGTAAACGGTAGATACGGAACTTTCTCTTGTAGGCTCGCCGATTATACCCGCTTCAACGGGGTCAACTGCCGCCATACCACGGTCAACATACTGAGTGTGCAACGTGCTTCCATCGTAGTTGACGAACGTTACGAGATACTGCTCTACGTAACTCTGCCATTCGAGTTCGAGGTCGAAGCCCCAAGCCGCTCTATAAGCGTTCAACTCGGATGCTTTCATAGTAGGAACATAAGCGTATCCGGTAACAACCGATTGGTCGGAGTTTGCACCGCTTTCGTTCAAGCCCTTCAACTCTACCAAGTAGTCGAGAACATCAGCGTTACTGTCGTTCAGTATCCAACTGATGCCGAGGATACGGGCTCTCGTCAAGCCTTTTGTATCTTCCTCGCTCTCAGGCATTGTGTTCTGAATGATTTCGAGAGCATCAATGGTGCCGCAGTTCTCAATTCTCAACGAACGGAGTCTGTCGAGGCTTGTGAATGTCAAGTCTTCGAGGCTCTTCAACTCACGAGCGGAGAACGCCGTTACGGTCGGCAAGTGAGCGGTCTCAATCTTGCCACCGGGAGCGAACGCTACACCTGTGATACCGGGAACGTCATCCGCATCGGTAGGTACGTAGTTGTCGCACTCTGCCTCCAAAGAAGAAAGAGCATCGCATCCTGTCAAGTCAAGCGATACTCTTATCATAGGACAGTTCCTAATATCCAAGGTTTCAAGCAGTTCGTTGTTGCCAACACCAATGCTTTCGGCGTTCGTGTTGTTGTATCCATCCGCACCGTCGCCGAGTTTCAAGTGTCTCAACTTGGTCGCCATAGCGATGTTGAAGTAACCTACATAAAGCGGTGCAATATCACCAACATCTGCGATGTTCGATGCGTTGTAGATATAGATTTCGGTATCGTTAAGGGTGTCGATAGGACAGGTCAAGGTAACTTTCTGACCTCTCTTTG
Organism: Acutalibacteraceae bacterium; assembly: GCA_045590755.1. Lineage (GTDB taxonomy): Bacteria > Bacillota > Clostridia > Oscillospirales > Acutalibacteraceae > SIG565. The sequence continues at coordinate 133,295 of JAZNRP010000024.1, read as the reverse complement.
CTCTTTCTCTTGCGATGCCGGAACCGGACTTAACCGTTACATACATATCCGCATACGGAGTAATCTCCATCTCCTTACTCGGAACAACACCCGCCCAATTCGTAGGCGTGTATGCACGGAAAGTAATCGTATCGGAAGTAGCCGCAGAGCCCTGATACTTACTCGAAATGTACTTCTCCTGATAGACCTCGAACTGATTTCTTTGGTCTTTCTTGGTGCCGTAAAGCATCTTCAGGTAGCCGTCATTTCCTAAGACGGTAAAGGGCTTGATATACTTCTTCCACATATCCTCGATGATTAGGGCTTCAGGTCTTGCCGCCTGATAAGCGTTGAAACGAGCAAGAATACGCTGAGCATTCCAAGCACCCTTGGTTTCGAGGGTCTGATAGAGAGACTGCAAATCATCGAAGAGCAGGTCTCTTACGTTGCACCAAAGAACCGAGCTCGATGCGTTGAAAACATCTTTTGTACCGATGGTGTCGATGTCTTCCAAGCCATAGGTCAAGGTCAAGCCGCCTTCGTTATCGTTTCCGTCTGCGGTATCGTTATCGTAGTCTTTTGTGAAGTCCCAATGGATACCGTCATCGGTGGATACGAACACGTTCTTAGCACGGTTATCAACCATCGAATGTCTTTCGGTGAACAGGTAATGATACAGTACAGAGTCCTTGATGAAATAATCTTCGAGCTCTGCAACGAACTTAGCCGCACGATACTCGGCTGTGTCTGTGGTGTAGGTAACACCGTCATATTCAACCGCCTGAGCGAGCGTAGCACCCGTTGCGGCAGTTCTGTCGGTAGATACTACCCAAGACAGCACACGCTGAAAAGCGGCTTTATGCTCGGCGGTAGGCTTCTTCGGGTATCTGAACTCGAAAGACCCCTCGCCGTCCCACAGTTCATCTGTGAGGTCGTCGCTCTTCCACAAACAAGGGTTGTTCGTGTTGTTCATTATCTCAACACAAGCCTGAACGGGGTTATCCTGCTGACCGAATACGGCAAAGTTTTTCTTGGAGTTGTTCATATCCCCACAACCGTACATAATGGTCTGTCCGGGTTCTGCGGTCAAAGCACCTACCTGAATGGTCTCCTCGCTGCTGTTCGTGAAGAAAACAACACAAGGCTGACCCTCTACGGTATCTCTCACCTTGGGGTTCGCCACTCTTGCGGGGTTCAGGTACGGTTGGAAATCGTTGTATTCTGCCGCCATAATGACGTTGTTAGCGTTTTCGGATGAAGCAACATTCAACTTAATGTTGAAGTAGTTTACGCCGATACTGTTGGCAGTCATACTGTAATATCCCTGAGTGGTTCCGTCATCGAACTCGAAGCCGTTCGGGAATTCAAGGTCAAGGTTGTACGCCGCAGTACCATACTGCATAGACGATGTACCCTGAGCTTTCATAATAACGCCTTCGCCCACGAACTTATGGGCTTTACCGCCTGCTCCGTAGGTGTGCTTTACGGTACAGGTAACTTCATCTTCTTTACCCGTAGTCATCTTGGGTGCCGTGATTTCGAGCACTCTCAAATTCGGGTTCTGAGTGATGAGCTTCTGTACGTCAATGTCTCCGTTTTGGTCGTAGATGTTGTTACGGTTGTAACGGTTCACCATCTCTTCGCCGTTAGGAGCGTCCGCAATCCAATTTTCGTGGATTTCGTACTGTGTGAGGTCGTTATCATAGACTTTGATGCGGTAAATATGCACATCGCAGTCGTTCGAGCCGATGACAAGCGGAGTCGGGTTATCCTGAGTGAAATCTTCGTTCTCATCAGGATAAATGGCAACTCTTGACGGTACACCTTCGAGCCATACCATCATTACATTGTCCTTTGAGCCGGGCTCGATGTTGACATCCATCTCAATCATACTGTCTTCGCAGTAAGGAACTTCGAGGGTGGTCTGCAAGGATTTTAGGGTGGCTTTCTGTGCCTGAAGCACCAAGCCGATGCCTCCGCTGATACAGCTCATTACCTGAGCATCATAATCACGGCATTTGGCAGCACGGAAGACCGCCTTGATTTCTTTACCGTTTGCAATAACATCGGTATCGAACAAACTGCGGTCGAGTTCTACATAGGTTCCGCACTTAACACAGAGGTATGTGCCGCCGTCTGCGTCCGTTTGGAAACCACCGTTCACCCAATCGAAGTTGGGCGAGAATACCAACGGATGGTTCACACCGTTTGCGTCTGTGTAACCGAACTGCTCCTTGTCGTCATCGCTGTTGGTATGACCTGCGGGGTTGAGGTCCATAACGAGACCGTTCGTAACAGGCTCAACGGTAATACCAATGTCCTCAACGGGAACGATGATGGTTTTTTCAACATCTCCGCTTTTAAGCATAAGGGTTTTGTTGCCCGGCGTGGTCGGCTTATAACTCCAATATTGCACGTTTCTGCCAACCGTAAGGTTGGCGTGCAACTCACCTTCGATATACTGTTCTACATTAGAGGTCAAACTCGTAGGATTGTGGGCAATCCAAGGGATGAGCACGGTGCTGTATTGTTTCACCTTATCGTTGAAACTGCAAGCGAAGATAAGCGTGTCGTTTCCTTCTTCAACCCAAATTACATCGTATTCAAGAATATTACTCGTTACAGCCACGCCATCAACCTCGGCGGTGATATATACCTTTAACGGATGAGCACCGTGAGACTGTGCAGGGATAATTTGTGTCTGCTGACGGTTCGAGGCGGTAACGATTGCGGTAGCAGCCTCTTCTCCATCAATCTCGAAATGGACGGTCTTCTCAATGTTCGCACCGATAGGCGTGTAACGGAAAGTAACATCACCTTCGTTTACAACGGTATCATCGAACACGGAACTGATAGACAAAGCAACCGCATTTACGGTCCAAGTCTTCATACCGTACATATCGTCTTCGTCAGTAACCTTGACTTTGATTTTGTTCGAGCCTGCCGTCAAATATGGACCGACATCGTAGGTGTGAGCACCCTGCTCGATATTCTTCTGAATAACGACATTGCTGTTTACAGAGATTTCGAGCGTACCGCTACTGTTGGTAAACTCTCCGTCTCCGTCATAGTCGTAGTATGTGAAGCTGATTTCTACAGGCTCTCCGTGAGCAACTGTCAAGGATGCGGCACCTGTCGTATTCGTAACCTTTACGACCGTACCGGACGATGAACCTCCGCCACCGCCACCTCCGATATAGCACGGAGCCACAACATCCTCACCTTCGAGCATAATGTGTAAATAGCCCGTTTCCTGATTGTAGGAGACCTCATCGAAAGCCAAGCCACCACTTTCAATCGGAATATCCATCGAGGTTTCGTCCCAAAACGAAATGCGGATACCCGTTTCAATCGGGTCAATGCTTTTAACGAGGTTCGGGTACATATCTACGATACCCTGTTCTGTTTGGTATCCGTCATTGATACCTTTTTCACGCAAAGCGTTTACAACCGCTTCTAAGGTAGCACGGCGAAGGGCTTCCATCTCCACGCCTTCGACGTTCTCCTTTTGAGTAACGAGCAGACTCGCATCAGGATTGACATTTTCGGTCTGCTGTTTCTGCGTAATCTTTTGCGTTGCCATTCATATACCCCCTTATCTGAACGCTATGTAGCGATAGGTCTCGCCACTCTTATTTGTGTTATTCTTATATCCGCTCGCATAGTTGACGTAGAAACCGTTGGTCGTAATCATCAACGAGGTGTAGTAGTTATTCCAAGTGGTCGCATCGCTGAGCGAAGAACTCGAATAAGCACGTGTGCCCGAGGTTCCTACTGCGATACCACCACAAGTTCCTTGAACGTCATCACCTGTTAAGCCTCTACTATCTACTACGATAACTGCTGACGGTGTAAATCCAAGCGAAATCAGTCTCTTTGTACTGCCGTTTCCGGTAAACACGCCGAAATAGGGCACCTTAAAATAGGCACCCAAAGCATTTGCAAGTGCCGACATACTCGATACACCTGTACCGCCACGAGCCACGCTCAATGTGCCCGACTTAATATCGTTCGCACTATGGTCGTGCTCTTCATCCGCAGCACCGATAGACTCGGGAGTCAAATTGTGCGGATTGTTAGAGTCTTCTTCGTGGTAACGGTGGGTCAATGCTAAGGTGGCGAGCTTACCGAGAATTTCCTGCATTGTCATACCCGTTTCGATGTTGTCGTAATCGGTATAGTAGTTAATCTCGGGCGTTTGGTCGTTAATGCTCTTGTTCTCCACGTTGCCAAGACCTACCTGAGAGGCGGTAACGTTATGCGGATTGTTGCTATCGTCCGTATGAGCCTGCAACTCTGCCTTTGTGGCGGTGAGCAAACTGTCGCTGATGATAGCAGTAACGTCTTCGGTCTTGCCTACATAAACAAGCACCTTTTCAACCGTTTCAAAGGTGTAATCTGCCGCCGCAGGAATAACCGCCGCCTCGTCTTCAGGAGCATAGGCATAAGCGAACAGAATGACACCGTCTCCGATTTCGTCATCAGGGTCAGTTACATAGACACCAATTTCGGTAGCCCTGAACCTCTCCTGAACCGTAGCATTGTTCAGTACGCCGATGAGCGTAACAAAATCGCCGTTTCTTGTGATTTCGGCGATGGGGATGTCTTTTACAGGGTTCGACATATCATCCGCTTCTACTCCTGCATTTGCACCGTTGCCGAGCGTAATCTTGCAGAACTGAGGTGAGGGACCGCCCTCCAAGCAATGAGCGAGATAGTCAATTCCACCTGCCGTTAATTCAAGTTTCATTTCATAACCTCCTTATTCTACGAACCAAGCACCAACCTCATCGGCGAGGATGATGTCAAACTCATCCGATAGGTAAGTCCTCGGGTCGATAACTGCTTCTTTACACTCAAACACCTCGGTAGCCGAGCGTTGCAAAGCAAAGCCAAAATAAACGGTGAATTCATCCGTTTTTTGCATCTTCATATACAGACCAACACCGCCTGCTCTAACGAACGGGATGCCGATTGCTTGGTCTGCAAGGTCTTTACTCGCCTCGAAATCGAAACAAATCGTGGCGGGTTTATCGGGGTCTTCCGAATATCTCAGGGGCGGACCCGACCAAAACATTTTTATCGCCCTCATAATATCCGAATAGGTGCAGTCGCAGGTGTTCTTCAGGATTTTGTATATCAGGTAACGACGGTAGGTTTCGTCATCGGGGTTATTCGTAACACCCTCGCCTGTTATCATCTGTCCTGCTTCAGAACGGGATAAAACGACTATATCGCCGATGCCATCCAACTGTTTTCCAACAGCATCGTAAACATCGGTCTCGTTCTGTAATTGCTGATAAAAGGCAAACAGCTCATTGAACTGTCTGCCTATTACTTCTACCAAGCCGTCAATATACGGCTTTCCCTTAAACTGCTCTACAAGGTCATCTTTGAGTCGCTTGATGTAATCAGTCATCAATGCTCACCTCAATCATTCCCTCGTCGGTGTATGCTCTCTGTCGAGCGGTTATATCAACGCTACGTTCGGTGTAGTCGGTCGGAACCTCACCGTCGTTTGCGGTAGCGTAAATCTTGATGTCAATGTAACTGATACCCGAGCAGGCCTTATACAAATCTGACATAAACTCCTGCGGAACCACGTCCTGACCTGCATCGAGACTGCCTATGTTGTTGAGAACCGCAGTCTTCAGCAATTCGACATAGTTTGACGGAAGAACTTCGTTCCTTTTGAGCGTAATACCCAAATGCAACCAAACATAAATCGTTTCAGGTCTATTGAAGCGGATAGGGATGTCTTCATCATATACGCCCGGGAGCGTGATGACGGTGTTGCCATAGGTGCTGATACCACCTGCCTTGTTGGCAAGTATCTGCTGTGCAATCTGCGTAGAGTCGCCACCGTCAACTACGATTTCGATACTGTGAGGCGGTCTGCCCTGAGCATCGGTCTCGTTGGTAGCGTTCTCATACGGTGCAACCGATACAACACCCTGAACATTATTCAGGATGGCTGAACGGATACTTTCAAGCATCATCGAAGAACGGTTGAAAATCTTGTCGGTGTAAGACTGACGGAATTCTGTGTCGGTCTCCTCATCGTTGCCGGGAACATAACCGCAGAGGTTGATAACAGAAAGCAATCCCGCATCAGCCTTTACGATGCCCGTGATAACACCCTCGGGGACGAGGATGTCGCCCGTTTCTACCGTACCGAACGTCAATATACTTGTAACGGTGTTGGTCGTAAGGTTCTCGCTCAGGACTAAGCTGTGCGAGGTGTCAACCACTTTCGACTCGATTGTGAGCAATCCGTTTGCTTCATCAAGCGAAGTGGTGAAATCCTGCGTGGTAATGGCGTTTTGTAACGCTCTAAGGATTTCAGTTTCATCTGTGCTATCAGGTGCACAGGCGTAACTGTTGTTGTCGATGATGACCGTATAGGTCGTTCCTGCGACTGCCGCCGCAACCTCAATGACCGCCTTATTAAACGAACTACGAGAAATCTCCTTTTCTTCTGCAAGAGACAGGTAGGTGGTCGGGTTCGTTTTCGAGGAAATCATCGTTCCTGCGGCTAACTTTGTGCCGTCTGTTCCGGTACAATGTATCGGGTAATACGATTTGGCGGCTGTTTCTCTCGTAACACCGCCGTACTGAGCGGCATTATCGAGGGATGAGCCCTCGGCGGTTGACGGATACTTCGAGTGGTATATATCCTCGCCGAACTCCCACAATTCTGCGAAAGCATCGGCTATATTCGTCAACAGATGGTTTACGAACGACTGCGGGTTCTGTCGAGTGTTTACACCCCATTTTTCCGACAAATCATCGTGCATTTCTTCCATAATCGTATCAAGTCGCTTGATATTAGGACCTTTCGGGGTCAATCCATACTCAGACATTTATTGTCGCCTCCTCTTTGTAGGTCTCTCCGTCCACAACAAAGGTGCAGCCGAAACTAACCTTTCTTTCTCTCGTGTGAAACTCAATCCGTGTTACATCGGCTTCTTCCACACCCTCGACCTGTAAAATCTCACTACGAAGCAGTTGCTTTACATTTTCGAGGTTCGGGTTCTTGACGAATACTTCATCAAACCACGCAAAGCCGAGCTCAGGACCGAGCCGCCATTCTTCACTTATCCATTTCAGGCGGATTTGCACGGCTTGACAAATGCTCTGCGTTAGAGAGATGTCGCCATTTTCCGTTACGGCAAGGTCGCCGTTTTTATCGAGCATAATGTCAACCATAATCTAAACCTCCGTTCGTATTATTCGGCGTTTGCCGTGCTTGGCTGTATATCACCGCTCGCCGTGATATTTCCATTCACCCGAAGGTCGCCATCGAGGACGATGTTGGCTGCTTTCACAGAAACTTCATCCTTTTTCACGGCGATTTCGGTGCCTTTAACGTCTATGATGACTGCGTTCTCCCGACAAGCCCTCTCTACGAGCGGGTTCGCAGTCTTGAACAAGCCGGGAATACAGAAAGCATCCGTCAAATCGAACGACAGGTCGGTATCTGTTTCCTGACCGTACAACCAATACTCGATGGAGTGCTCTGCAATGAATATCAGGCACCCATCTCCTGCTCTTACGGGATAGGCGATTGTAGCCTGCTGTCCGTTGCCCTGCGGAAATACCACAGGAACTCCCGTAATTTGCGGATAATCAACGGTTGACCCGTTCTGTAACTTGAACTTCATAGCGGGTAAAACCGTCGCTAAGCCCGTTTTAGCATCGTATGAGACTATCTTTCCGGGCATCGTCGTGTGTATCTCGTTTATCTTGGAGTCCACCATTTTGCTGATACTTTCAACCAATTCCTGAAGCATAGGTTACACCTCCAATAATCGAGCCTTGCAAATCCAATCACCTGATAGGTTGTCGCCGCTCATTTCAAGCGAATACACTCGGAAATAGCCTGTTACGATTTTGCTTTCGAGCTTCACATAGTCATCAATGTTGATGGCACCGTTCAGCAAATACTCAACATCCCATCCCAACTGCTTTGTTCCGGTAGCGTCATCTTCCGATACGACCACTCTTGCAGGTATGCCAATCATACCCGAGTCGGATGACAGGACGAATACCTCTTTTGACATCACATCTCTCGGTCTCTTTATCTGCAAAACGCCGTTCTGTATGCTCCATACCAAGCCGCAACTATTACAGCCCTTATCGAGAACATTCTTCGCCTTGCCAACATACGAGAAACCATTGTTGATGTCCTTGAAATACTTTTTCGCATTATACGAATAAGAAACGGCAACACCCATTTGTGCCGCCGTGTCATCAAATATCGTCTTCCAATTTACCTTTCCGTTATAGGATACTGCAATGTAGGTATCTCTAATTTGGATAAGGCTATCAACCACTTCAATTTCGGTCTTTCTGTCCGCTCCGTCATTCGAGGTGGATGCGAAACTAACCACTCCTGCAAATATCAAAGAAATGTGGTCGTTGTATCCTGCTCTGAGCGAGAGGATGCAGTCTTTCTCATTCAACACAGCAAGATGAGCGGGACTGAGGTTCCAAATCGTTACCTTGCCTGTGTTCGGGGTTTTGAGGTCCGCCTTTTGCAAAGCAAAGTTGATATGCAGAGGAACAGGCTGTGCTAAACTCTTCTCGCCGATTTCAAAGCCTTTTCTTCCGCTTCGACCTGCCGCAAGTCTGTACTCACGGTTGAAGTTTTCATACCCTGCCATATTGACCTCCTTTTATGTACTCCGATTTAATCGGGTTAATCTTGAAAAAACACACCAAATAAACACACTCGTGCGTTGAAAAACGCACATAAATCATTCATTTGGTTATGTAAAGGTTACGGTTACGGTTACGGTTACGGTTATATCAGGATTTTCCACGGAATGTCCGCAGGAATGTCCGTGGACTGTCCGTAGGACATAGAAAGCAACCATTCGAAGCCCTTACATAATCAAAGGAAATAGGGGACTTTGCGAAAAATCACCCTAAAAAATACAAACAGTTGCCAAAACCACACACAACTCTGCCTTGTTGGTTTTGTCAATGTGCGGTCTTGGACTGTCTGTGGAATGTCCGCAGGAATGTCCGTGGACTGTCCGTAGGACAAAACTTCTCTCGATTTACCCCAAATCCACAGGGCAAAAGATGAACTTTGCCTTGCCGTTGATGAAATCATTACGACCGATGTGGTCTAATTTCGACTGAACCGCAAACACTCCTGACGGTAGCTGTGTAACTCCGTAGAATATGTTCAGCGGAAAATTCGGGACAATCTTGATACCGAGGGCAATCGGATTGTTCTGTGTGTCGTAAAGACTGAACTTCCAATAGTCTTTGGTATCGTTATAGGAGAACCTTATCTGATACGCCACGCCGTTCAGCACGATGCGGGACATACTATCGTTAAGGTCGGGGACATCAATTATTACATACTCCATACAAATCCCCCTTTACTTGACGATACCGATGGACGATGCGACATTATACAGGATACTCGACTTGCTTTTGCCGTCCTTGTTAGAGTCCGAGCCTGAGCCGTTGCCGGACCCACTCGAACCTGTAGTCGTGTTGGCTGAGCCTGCCGAGGTTCCTGTTCCACCGCTCTTACCGTAGTAAGACGGTATTGTCGTTGTCCTCGATTTCGTAATGCGAATTTTCTTGAAAGAAATCGGTATTTCTCTCGCATAACCTTGTTCGAGCGATTTTGAGAACGATATACTCTCAATAGCCATACTCGTATATACCGCATCATTTGTGATGACACGAACGGGTTCTGAATTAAGGAATATCTGTTCAAGGCGTTTCTCAACGTCTTTTACCCTCGTTCTGCTTGAACCGTGTCTCTCATACCAAGTGACAGGTGTATTCGTTACAAACAGGGTCATTTGAAGCGTTTCAGTACCGAGAATAATCGAGTCGCTTACTACATAGCCCTCTTCCACCGAGTATTCGGGGACCGAAGCGGAGAGAGAGCGGCTTTCGCTCATAAGAGCGTCAAATTCAAGCCCGTTTATCGAAACGGGAACCTTTGGTCTTGCCATTCTCTCACCTCCTACATAGCAAGAGCGATGCCACGGGCGAGTTGAGCCGTAACATCTTCTGCTGATTTATTCATCGTGCCTGCCGCCTCTTTCTGTATCGCCTTGTCGCCATTGAAAGCATTGTTGATTTCAATGTTCTGTACCACGCTCTTTCGTACTTCCGAGTTGTTGGAAACAACCTGAGCAGTCTGAGGGCTTGGCGTTTTGGCGTTTGCAAGGGATGACAGGTTATCGAAAATCTTGCCTGTTTCGGCAGCGGTGAACACCTTTCTGCCTCTTTGGTTCGTGATGAGCTCCGGTCCTTCCTCACCTGCGATAAAGGTATCTTCGGTGTAGTCCGAACCATCTGCATAAGCGGCAACGTCCTTCGCTTTCGAGGAGTCTCCGCCTCCGCCGAAGAACAAATCAACTACCCATCCGAGACCGTTGGCAATCCATCCTACTACTTTTGCGATTGCATTAACTATCAAACCGATGATGTCGAATACAGGTCCGAGAACCTTTGTAATCGTCTGAATAATCGGGATGATTGCGTTCAGCACAGAAACGATAACGGGAAGTATCGCCTGAGCCAAATTAGAAATCAATGCAATTATCGGCTGAATTATCGGTAGCAGTTTTTGTATCAGGTTCGTGATGATAGGCAATATCGTGTTGATAATCTCCATAAACGGTGGTAACAGAGCGTTAATCAATTCCAATATTACCGGGAGAATAGCCTGAATAATCTGCGTGATAATCGGCAGTAGCGTGTTAATGAGCTCTATGATAATCGGCAAAATCGCCTCGATTATCTGCGTGATAATCGGGATGATAGCGTTAATCAATTCTATCAACACAGGCAGTATCGCTTCGATAATCTGTACCACAAGCGGAATAACCTGAGAGATGAGCTCTATAATCACCGGAAGGATAGCCTCGATAATCTGAATGATGAGCGGCAATAGCGTGTTAATCAACTGAATGACAACGGGCAATATCGCCTGAATGATTTGCATTATCAGAGGTATCAAGGTGTTGATGAGTTGGATAATAACAGGCAATAGCGAACTTATCAACTGCATAATCAAAGGCAATATCTGTGAAATCAAATTGATAATGACGGGTAAAATCGCCTGAATAATCTGTATCACAAGCGGAATTATCTGATTTATCAAATCGACCAACACAGGCAGTATCGCCTGAATTATCTGCACAATAAACGGTATCAGCTTAGTCAGTAGGTCAATCACTACCGGAAGGATAGCAACAATCAGGTTCATCAACTGTTCGAGGACCACCCCGAGTACGCTGACAAGTGCCTGAAGGAGCGTGGCTCCAAGTTGCGTAACGACTCCCATCAGTTCCTTGAACTGACCTCCCAAGCCTTTGAACTTTTCTCGCACCGCATCGGTATCGACTCCTGCTTTTTCAAGGAACGAGCCGATGAGCGAGTTGTTTCCGTTTACAAAATTGATGAAGTCCTCAACGAGCAAAGCGAGCAATACGATAACTGCCACAATAGCGAGAGTCTGCAACCTGATACCGCCCATAAAGGTCTTTATCATTTGCAAACCATTCTTTATCTTGTTGAAATTAAACGCCACAAAGAACGAACCCGCTACAATAGCGATGGTCTTCATCAGGTTTTCGGTTCCACCGAGTTTTTCGGCGAGCCAAACAAGTGCAGTTCGCACTTTCGTCAGGATGCCTATGACTCCGTTGAACGCCTTTATCATAACCTTGGCTATCGTGTTGGTGATATTCAAGGTCTTATCGGTCTGTGCGAGCCACAAGCCCCATTGGTTTCTGATGTATGTCAATCCGTCCGAGATTGTGTACTGCACATTCCCGAACTTCTTTTCGATAAGGTCGAAGTTATCGACAAATGCTCCTTTGAGGTCTGCAACCGTCATTGCTCCCGATGCAGCCAACTCGGTCAACTGAGACGATGTCGTGCCGAGTCGTTGGTTCAAGAGTTGTACCGCTTCGGGTGACCGTTCAAGCAGTTGGTTCAAGGTTTCGCTATCTACCACGCCTTTTGCGAAAGACTTGTTGATAGCCTCCATCAAACCCGCTACTTCTTCGTCAGTTTTACCTGCCGCTTTGAACAGCATAGTTGCCGCATCGTTGAATTTAGCCGCTTCTTCTACGGTGCCAAACAGTTCCGAGTTCTCTTGAACGAGGTTGGAAATCATTTTGGCGGTCTGTCCGTATTGGGAGCGGGTCTTCGATGCCGATGCGAGTATCTGTTGCTGTATCTCTTCTTGGTCTCCGAGGGCTGAGGTCGCATTTTTGATTTGGTTGTTTACACGACCAAATTCTTCGATTAAGCCATTGATTGAAGCAAGGCTGAAACCGATACCGATTGCTCCGAGAAGTTTCGTGGCGGTGTCTTTAATACCGGCGATTGAGTCGTTGACTTTCTTGACATCTTCGTCCTTAACCTTAAAGCCAACTCTGTTGACAAACTCCGATATTGTCACCGAAATCACCTCGCTTTCGGGTTACTATTTCTTCGTTTCTTTACGAAGTTCCTCCATTTGCCCTCTCTCTATATCTTGGTCCATACGGTACAAAGCGTAGAGTTTCAGGGCCTCATCGAGTGTGTAAACGGTTTCAAGTTCAGCTTTTGAGGCGAGCCTTGCTTTAATGAGGACATACATCCTCATTTCAAGTTCCGAGAACTGCTTTACGTCGAGCTCTCCCCATTTGCTGTGCCCGGCTCCGTCTTCTCCGTCTTCGGAGTCATAAGACCCGTAATTTTTTGCAGGAGTCCAAATCGGCTGCCGAGCTTCTTGAAAAAACCCTTGAAATTTATCCTGATAACCTCGAAACAGAGGATGAACATATCCTGCACCTCTCCGCAGAACACTTCGTTAGCGAGGTCGTAGGTGAGTTTCTTGCACTCGCCATCGGTCGCTTCGCACTCTACTGAGATGTTTCCGTGATTTGTCAGGAGTTGCTTCATCAGTCTCTCGAACTTATCGCCCGAAAGAGACGAAAAAGCGTTACTGAACGCCGGGAGAGCATCTTCGATTTGCATATCCATAAGGTCTGCAACACCCTTCTCGTCAGTCTTGGCACCGCCGATAAGCGGAGCAATGCCTCCGAGCATAGGTGCAATCAAAGCGGACAACTCTCCGCTGATGTTCGCTGCTACGAAAGCCGGGAACGGACGAATGTAGAACGTCGCATCTCCGATTTTCTTTTCTGTGACTTCCATTTGCTTCATAGACATTAACAATTACCTCCCCTAAGATAATTCAAAGTGAAATAATGAGGGACTACACTCCGCCTCCGGCTTTTGAGTGCAGTCCCTTTTGGTTTCTTATTCTTCGAGGGTAGCAGAGCCGGTATGGATTTCCCATTCACGGTTGCCTGCCTCTTTGCCGTAGCCACGGCTTGCAGGACCCTTACACCAAGCAGCATCGGTGCTGAACACCAAACCGCCTTTGAGGTCCTTAATAACGATGGGGAACATACCGTCCCCGGTCTTGCGGTCTCTCGCAACACACCCCTGAAGAAACGAGTTCGTCTCGGAAGTCTGCAAGAGCGAAAGCTTGACGATGTAGGTATCGTCAGGGCTCACGCTTCTAACAACCTCACCATCACAGCCGACCTTTTTGGTAACGCCGTCAGCGTTGGGGTCAATCGTGATGAACGAGTCGTCAGCCCAACCGCTAACGATGTGACTGCCGAGAGAGGCGATGACTTCCTTGGGGTTATAAGTCTTTACTTTTCCCATAACGAATTATCCTCCCTTCTTAGAGTTCGTAGGTCAAGGTGCCGTCAAGGTCGGTCAAGTGGATAGCACTTGCGAGGCGAGCCTTAAAGGTAAGACCTGTGAGTTTACGAGTGGACTTCTGTGCAGCGGTGAGGCTTGCGGCAGTAGGTACGCTCGTGATGTAGCCGGGAATAGAATTGCCGTCTGCATCGAACTCTTCCTCTGCGATACCGCCGATGTCCTGACCTGCTTTCAAAGAAGCGAGCATCTGATTTTGGATAGCGGCAATACCACCGTCAGTAAACGGAACCTTGGAATTGGTGGCGAACAAGTCAACCACACGTACCTGCATATCGTTCTTCAACCAATCACGGAAACGAATAACGTCCGCCCACTCGCCGTACATTACCTTACCGCCAACCGTGAGGTCTCTGTTGCCTACGGTTACATAGTAGGAAATGTTCGCCTTGTCGAGAGCAGCCATCTCTTCAGCGGTGAGCTGAGCAGGCTTCATACCAACAAGGGTCTTGTAAGCGGTAGTCTCGGTGCCGGACTGATAGCCGAACCACTTAGCAACGAACGCCACGTGCATATACTTGTTTGCTTCGGGAATATCGTTAGCCGCCTGAGCGGATGACTCCTTGGCAAAGATACCGAGGGTACGGAAATAAGTATTTGCAACTGCGGCGGCAGGAGTCTCACCTGCGAAGAAGTCCAACTCGGTATAGCAAAAGAACTTCTCCTGAGTTTCAATGTATGCGGCGATTTCGGCATACTCGGAGCTTGCAACTCCGGCAGGGCAAACAGCCCACCAACCCGAGGTAGCGAGTGCTCTCTTAACGGCTTCAACAGCCTTTTCGCCGTCGCCCGTTACTGCGATATAAACCGCAGAGGGTTCGGGTTTCTGACTGAAAGCAACCTTAGCGGCAATGCCGATAGGGTCAGCATTTTCGCCTGTGGTAACAAAGCCTGCACTCTCAACTTCGGTGATGTCAGCGTAAACGCCAACAGCGGCAGGAGCATTTGCAGGAGCAACCTTCGGAGCGGGACCGACAATGAGCATATTATCGAAACTTTTACCATCGGCAATCTGCTGTGCGATGTCGATGTTGATTTTCGCAATCATATCGAAATAATTCATTGCGTTTTTTCCTCCTTATGAGTTAATACCATCGGCTTCAAACAGGTAGCCCTGCCTTTTCACCAACGGTCTTTTGGGTGAAATAGAAATTTACGGTCAGTCGTGAACGAAACTCGTAGGTAGTATCGTTTACAATTCCCGTCAAGTTTTGCACGTCTCCTTCGACCTGAATAGCAACATCGTGGGTATTACACCACATCGTTACATACTGTGAGTCGAGGAAGTTGGCGAACAGAGACATCTCATCTGTCGCCGTATCCTCTCGGGCAATCTCTTGACCTGTCTCGTCATCAAGGACGGGGTCGCCATTGGTGAACAAGTCGAGTATCATCGGGATTTTCGAGTGGAAATATCCTTCCGTTTCGGCTAAGTCGAGGACTTCATTTGCCGCCCTGTGTCTCTTGACATTTCCGGGCGATATGGTGACAAGCGGTATATTCGGCTTTGCCGTCCTGCTCTGTTTGTCGAAGATAATCATATAGTCGGCAAAATGCTCCTTGACGAGCAGACGGAACAGGTCTTTCGCTTCTTTTACTCTCATAACATTGCACCGCCCTCCTGCTCGTTCGGGTCGCCCGTAGGCATATTAGCGATGTCATCCTTACGGGAGCCATCGTTCGGAACCTGAACAAACTGATAGTTGTAGTGCGAGAGGACCGTGAGCTTATAACTCATCGACACGACACACTCATACCAACTGCCGTCATAAAGCAAGAGGTCGCCCTTCTTGCCGTGGTTCGGGTCAGCCGCTACGAGCGGGTATTTGCCGTGCCCCTCAATTCTCTTGACTGAGCGTTCACCTTCAGGCAAAGCCTGTAATGCGTCTGTGCCTAACGGATGTGCGTGGATACTGACAACGTAATCTTGAAAACCTGCGGTGAGATAGCCTTTCACTTCACGCTGTTCACCAAATCGGCGGAGCCAATAATTACGGTTGAAAATCGTTACGTTCAAACTATTCACCTCTTCCTTTGATTACGAAGTTTACGGACTCTCTCATAAGTCCTGAGTCGATAAGAGGCTTATCGGAGCCTTTCTTCTTAACGGTGCTTTCTGCGTTTGGAGCAAAACCACCGTCAACAATCTCTTGCTGAACAAGACCTTTGGCGAACACACCGATTTTTTGGAGTGCTTGCTGTGCAGTCCCGCCATCCGCAAGAACCTTGTTTGCCGCATCACAGGCGGCTTGAAGTTCGGCTTCGTGGTTTTCAAAGCTCTGCCTCATAAACGGTCTTGCCGGGGTATCGGATGAACCGAGTTCGTTATAGGCGGCAACTTCCGCAAGGTCGGCACCGTCTTCGTAGGTTGCCTGACCTGCCTGAAATCCTACACGGACTTCGAGGCTTTCGAGTTTTCTCAACTCTTTCAAGAAGCGTTTGCCTTCGGGAGTCATATCGCTGAATTCGAGAGCCATATTATCCCTCCTCTCCGCCACACCTGATAGGTACAACTACCATTCGGCGAAGCGAGAGGTATTGAACGCCGTATGTCGTCAATCCGAGTTCGGCATCCTTTGTGAGCATCGAAGCGGCATTGGCTCCAAAACTCACAGAACTACCGCCTTCAGATACACTTCCAACGGTAAGACCTATGCCAACTGCTCCAAGTTCTCCGAGAGGGCTTTCACCTTTTCCGGCTATCTTCAGCTTGTGGCATACGAGCAGAGCGATGGCTTGGTCGTACAGTTTTCCAAACTGTTTCTTACTCACCATAGGACGAACGACCTCAATCCATTGTTCAAGGACCTCGTCTTTCTCACCCTTGAACTCTTCACCGATAAGCCTGATGATTTCAATAGCCGTCATAACGGTGAGCCTCCCTTACTTGTCTTCGTTAGCCTTTGCAGCCTTAGCGGCTTTTTCAGCCTCAGCCTTTGCCTTTTTCTCAGCTTCAGCCTTAGCCTTGGCTTCTGCTTCTGCTTTGGCTTTTGCCTCAGCTTCGGCTTTCGCCTTTGCCTCTGCCTCTTCCTTAGCCTTTGCCTCAGCGGCAGCCTTTTCAGCAGCCTCCTGAGCAGCCTTTTCAGCGGCTTCTTTTGCGGCTTTTTCAGCCTCAGCCTTTGCCTTGTCGTTGCTGTCATCTACACGGAGATGACCTGCTTTTACGAGGGCTTTGAGGACGGGAGTGAGTTCCTTAACCTCAATATCCTTTTCGGGTAAAAGAGCAACCTTGCCAATGCCGATTACTCTGCTACTGATATTCACGAGTTTCATATTCTTAACCTCCATTAAATTGATGAGGGGCTACCTAAGCGGCAACCCCTCGGCGTGAAACGAACGAAATTAGGCGTTGGTAGATACACCTACCGCAATCAAAGCGGAGAAGGGGTAGTAAACGATAACGCCTGCGGTACGAGCCTCACAAGGAACAACAGTCTCAAGACCGTTGACCTGAACAGGATACTGATTGTAAGGCATCGGATTTTCAAGGCTGAGCTTTCTCTTATCCTTAGTGAAAAGGAAAGCAACGCCCTGACCTTCTGCTTCGTTAGAAGCATAGGGGTTGGTGTCAACAGAGTCGGCATCCAACTCAGCCGCAGAAACGATTTCCTTGATGTAGGGGCTGTTGTCAAGCAAGAAAGTCTTGACAGTTACGTTGGTATCTTCGATACGCTTGGTGCTGATGTGCATAAACACATCGGCAGGAACCACGAGAGTATCGGGACGCTCAACGTTCTTGGTGGTCTTGCTTACCTGCTTAGCCATACCGTTGATGTCATCGAGGATTTCATCAGCAGTCTTTTCGAGCCAAGAGGTTTTGCCGGAAGTAGCACCTGCACCAATGGTAAAGAGCGGAATGTTCTGACCTGCGGAAAGAACACCCATCAAGCCGCTCTTCTCGTCGCCTGCCCAAGCAATCTTGTTGGTAGCAGAGTCGATGGCATAACGAGCAGACTCAGCCTTGCGGGAGTCAAGAGACTTGCCTGCGAGGCGGCTTGCTCTCATCTCCTGAGCGGAGTAGCCGTAAGAAGCACCGAGAGACTTGATTTTTGCGTAGGAAGGAGTACCGTCAACATCTGCACGAGGAAGGTCGGTAGAGTAGTTGTCGATAATCTTAGCTACGCCTGTCTTGTCGTAGGTGTAGTAGGTGATGGTCTCCGCACCCTCATCTGCCTCGGAACTTGTCGGGAAGAGAGTAAGAGCGGTGAGTTCGGGATACTCAACATCGTAGGACTGAGCCTTTACGAAGTCGAGCTCACGAGCAAAGAATACAGAAGCGTCTTCTGCACTATCGAAATGTGTGCCGCCCGAAGCCATTACAGCAGTAGCGATGCCACTTTCACGGATGGCTCTTGCGTCAGCACGGTCATAATGAGTATGCTTTTTCATTGCGTTTTTCCTCCTTTACTTACGCCTGAGCCTGATTGAACAGTTCAACCTGAGCAACATTGGTTCCGGCACATTTGCCGCTCATAAAGCGACCCTTCACAGCGATAGTGTTATCACCGGAAGCATTGGTGAAGCAACCTGCGTTGTCACCGCTGATTACGAGGTAGAGAGCATCGCCGTAAGCGGGCTCAACAGCCTCAACGATACGAGCGTAGATGCGACCGTAACGCATAATGCCGATAGCGGCACCGCCACGAACGTTCATCTTACCCTCTAAATCGAACTCGGTAGTACGGTTATTCACCGTGATACCCTCGAAAGTTGCGGCAGTTGCACCCTCAGCGGGAACTGCAACATTGTGTCCGGGGTTAGAACCCTGAACAACACCGATGCCGAACTTCATAACGCCACTTTCCTCGCTGTTGATACGAGAGTCGATAGCGTAGGGAGCCAAATCAACGATACCGCCTGCGGCTCCTGCAATAGCGGAAAATCCATATCTTGTCTGTGCACTCATTGTACCTTTTCCTCCTTTTTACTGATGGCGAGCAATCATACGCTCACGAGCAGAAGCGGCAGAGCTCTTGGGAGCGGCTTTCTTGGTAGAACGACCGTCGCCGTTGAACATCTGCTTTTTCTGATAAGCAGTATCTTTCTTGCTACGCTGTTTGATTTCAGCGACCGCACAGTCAAATGCGGCATTGATATAAGTAGCACTCTTGCCGTCAAGACGGATACCGGGGCGAACCGCACGGATAATCTTCTTCTTGGCAGCCATAATGCCGATGGTTTCGAGACCGTCCATATTCAAGGTACGACCAATCATACCTAACTGAATACGGGTGCGAACGATGCGGTCAACAGAGTCAGCGTTCATAGTGCCGTTGTCGGCAGGAACTTCCTCGTCGTCCTCATCCTCAGCAACATCCTCTTCGCCTTCCTCGCCTTCGTCAGCGGCAACATCCTCGCCCTCTTCGGCAGGAACGTCTTCGCCCTCGTCAGCGTTTTCAGCAGCGGTCTCATCGTCTTCCTCACCCTCATCGGTAGCAGTCTCTTCACCTTCAGCGGGAGTCTCCTCGTCGCTATCGGTGTTTTCGGTGCCTTCCTCTTCGGGAGCGGCTTCATCGAACGCTTTCTCAGCGAGAAGAGTGTCGATGATGTCAAAAAGGATGTCGATGTCTTCGTCCTGATTTGCGATTACAGCAGAAGCCTCCTCGACAGTCTCGGGGTCGCCCTCCGAGTCACGACGGTCACGACGGTCCTTAACAAGCTGAACCTGCTCCTCTACGGAACCGGGCTCAGCCACTTCGCCGTTATCAACGGCAGCGGTTTCAGGCTCTACAACAACGGGAACCTCTTCGGTTACACCTTCGTTGTCAGCCTTGGCTGCCATACGGTTTGCACGGCGAGCCTTGTACTCCTCAATAGCCTTAGCGAGTTCTTCCTGACTGAGAACGCCATCGGCACGGGGAGCAACAGTTTTCTTAACTTTCTTGCTCATTGATGCTTTTCCTCCTTTAAGCATTTTCGAGTCACGACTGTCAATATTAAGCCGTGCAGTTTCTCCGGCTCGGGCTTCTCGAACCAAAGCTAAATGATTGATACGAATGTTACGCTGAATGGCATCGTAGGGTTGACCCTCCCACTCGCCGGGGGTTTCATCGAGGTCGAGATTGTAACCGAGCGATAACTCTTTCAATCCGCACTCTTTCATACCCTCGGTGTCGTGGATGATGATTTCAGCACGAACATCGTTTCCGCTTCTGTACCCATCGCTCAAAATCGTGCCGATTTGTTCTTCAGCAACATTGTCGGCAGTAATCAGGCCTGCATCGTGGGTAATGATGACAGGCTTGCCCTTGTAGGTTTCGAGGCTTTCGGGTGCAAAAACTTCATCAGGGAGACGGAGCTCCCTCCTGACAGAGCCGTCAGGATTTATATACTCGAAGATACCCGTAGTTGTCAGGATGGGTCTATCGTGCAGGTATCCTTCGGGCGTGAAATACGTCTGCGACAGCGGTATGCTATCGAGACGGACCACGTGAGATAATTTCGGTGCCTTGTTCATAAGACACACCTCCTATTCCGAAACGGTTACTTCTTTGCAGAGTCCGTTCCTGTTTGCTCGCAGTCGGTCTTATCGCCGATATTGTCGGTGAGTTCACCTTCTGCAAATGCTCCGCCCTCATCGGTGTTCTCCGCAGGCAGAACAATATCTGTTAAGGCGAGGATTAACTGTTGCAAGTGAGCAACCTCGTCATAACATTGATTTTCAAATGTTGCACTCAAAACGGGAGCCTCAGCGGCAGTAGTCTGAATGGCGTTGCCGAGTTCAGAAATACGCTCTGCGGCTTTCTCAATCTGTGTGCAGATTTGGAATACTAAACAGTTATCCATAACAGCATTTCAGTCCTTTCGT
Organism: Acutalibacteraceae bacterium; assembly: GCA_045590755.1. Lineage (GTDB taxonomy): Bacteria > Bacillota > Clostridia > Oscillospirales > Acutalibacteraceae > SIG565. The sequence goes on along the minus strand of JAZNRP010000024.1, from coordinate 112,738 downwards.
AAAAGAATATACAGACATCCGGGGTGGAACTAACGCTCATACAGGAGAGTCACGGCTGTTGGCTGTCGTTCTCATATCAAACTCCTTTTTACAGGGCGTTAGCGGGTCTTTCCGTAACGGTCAACCTTGAACGTCTTCTCCCATCCGTAGAACTTATCACGCTCTACGACATCAGGTGTGCATTTCTTATTGCACCGTTTCTTCGACCGTTTGCAGATACACACGGTCTTTCCATCACGGAAGTCGATATAGACTTTTATCAACTCCTTGGTTTCCACAGTCTATACCTCCTCCAATTACTTCATCGGCACATTCAATGCGTCGATGTCGAAATACGGTATCGCAACACAGCGACATCCGTAGTCCTCGCCGGGATGACATCTTCGTCCGGTGTAAACCTTGCCTAATTTCTTGGAGTAGTACCACATCTCAGGCGGGTCGTCCCAACTGAAAATCTGCTTGTTCAACTCTCGGTGGCAGTCTCGAACTCGGCTGTCTCCTGATGAGGACCATCGGTATTTATCACACCCTGCGTCCTTTTGTTGCAAGCGGGAAATCTGAGCGTTCAATGAGCCGATTTGGTCTCGGGCAATAGCGGCTGCTTTGCTCTTCGATACCCTGAAGCGTTCCTGTATCTCACGCTGTATCTGCCTGACAGGTTTACCGTTCAGGTAGCCATCCATTATGACCTCTTTCATTTCCGAAAGCGACTCATTCGGGATTGACTTGATTTTCGATACATTTTCTTCGACCCATTTACGAAGCTGAACGGCATAAAAATCACCCTTGTAGTAATCGTCCAATAGGTCGATACCAAGGGTTTCCTTGACTGCTCGTTTCCACTCTCTCATAGAGGTGTTCTTCGTCATATTACCGACCTTTTCCAAAAAGCGTTCGATACCGAATTCTGATATACGCTTTTCGAGGTCCGCTCCGATGTTGAAGAACTCCGAGTCAATCTTGCCTTTTATGTCGGTCTTGTCATCGTATCGGGCATCGCCGTATTCCTTATGCTGATATGCGGCGATTATCGCAGGCAGGTGCTCCATAAGGGACTCACGGAACATTCTCATAAATGCGTTGGTTATCCTCGTAAACTCCCTTTCGGCAGACGAGGGATACCGTGGCTTCACTTTGCTATTCAGGTGTTGATGACCCCTGAATTTGCTTTTTACCGCCTCTTGAACGGCTAACTGATGTTGGATATTATTCAAGCCTAAATCCCCCTTTACCGGAAGTTTAGCGGATTTGTGCGGTGCCTTTTACAGCACCCAACTCATACCGTGTTCCTCGATGATGTCCGAGAAGTCCTCGACATCGTGGGGAACAATCTTGAACTTACCATTCTCAACCCCGATATGCTTCAACTCGTGTCGCATCAGGGTCTCCATTTTGCTCTCGTCAAGAGCGGAGCAAGCAGGACGGTAAAAAGTAACGATAAAGTCATACGGGGCAACCGCCTTGACCTTATCGTTCAGTTTCGTAGTATCGGCATAGACTTTCTTACCGTTACTCGTCTTTTCACGGTCGGAGTAGAGGTATGCGATACGGACATTATTGTCGGCGATAGGCTTCAATTCCTTGAACTTCGCCATAACCTTTTCGCCGAGAGCGGCAAGGTCCTTACTGATTTCAAACATCCTCATCCACCTCCTCGCCGTTTGACCTCGCTCTTAACATTTCTTCTGTAATGAGCGAGCGTTCTGATGACGGTTGCTCGTCATAAGGGTCGCCTTTCGGCACATAAGCACCGAGCTTGTTGGAATACACCCATTCGATAGCCTCATCTTCGTTAAGCAGAGCGTTCTGCATAACATCAAGCCCATCCTTGAACGGTTGGAACAGAGCGGATGACAGTTCTTCAATCTCATCGAGAGTGCGGAACTGCGGGTTCACAATCTCCATATCCAAGCAATTCGGTGTACCGTCAAACTCTGTGCAGAGGAACAACATAGGTCTCAACTTCGTATCGGGTTCGATAGGACCGAGACCGAGAGGGATGAGCTCCTTCGGGCTGATACCGAACTCTTCTTCGGTTTCACGGAAAGCCGCCTGCTTCGGTGTCTCTCCGGGTTCAATATGACCGCCCGGTCCGCATATCAATCCGTATCCGAAATCATTATGTCGGGTGCCTGATAGCACCTTACCCTCTGAAATCACGATAACGCCCACGGAACCGATGTTTTCGTCTCCGTTGGTAACTGATACCTCTGTGTCGCTATCTCCGTTATCCACGCCCTCTACGGCTTTTTGAGCAAGTTCTTCGTTCGTCATATCCTGCGGCAGTTTGGTAGCGGCAGGAGCCGACTCGGACGAATTGCCCTCCAAGATTTCGCTCTCACCTTCAGCAAGGTCCTCAAACAAATCATCGCTGTCGCCGAAATCGTCTTCATCGAGTATCGTGTCGATGTCGAACTCATCGCTCGAAGCAAGTTTCTTGCGGACTTCACTCGGGTCGAGAACTTCCATATTTACATAGGTCTGTGCGGTGGTCGCCTTTGCCTGCTGAACCTGAGCCTTTTTCAGTTCAAGGTCAGCCTGCTCGTTTTCACTCAACGACCAAAGCGAATTGAATACAGGCTTGATTTTCGGGACATCATCAATCTCCCCGGTAGCCACGCCTGCGGCAAACAGGATGGATAACAGGTATCTGAGGTTGCCACGAACAACTCGTTTCTGTATGCGTTCAACGAAGTTGTACCAATTCTCCATACTCGTATCATCGGTCGTGCTCAATCCACCCGCTCCCGCACCAAACAGAATAGTCTGCGGTATCGAGGTCAGGGCTGATAGGTAAGCACAGGACTTGTCGATGATTTCGGATACACCTGAGAATTGGAACTGCCTGAAGTCGTAATCTTCGCCATCAGCATCAATCGTGATACTGCTCAACATACCACGAGCCATATCTATCGTTTGCAGTCTGCGAAGCACAGCAGTCTCGCCCTCTTCGGTGGCGAGTTCCTGAGCCAAGCCCTGCATCTTATAAACTGCCTGAATGGAACGGTCGAGCATTTTCGGAGCACATCTGTGGGACAGTTCGGTGTCTCGTATCGCTCTGTTGATACGGACGTATTCGGGCATACCCCACATTTCATACTCCGAGTTGGTGGTGTTCTCGGGGAGCGTACCGTTCGAGAAGATGAGGCATCTGCTTTCGTGTACCCTGAACGAGCCGTACTTACTGTTTATCGTGTAATACTCAGGCATACCCAATCGGGAACCACGAGTACGAAACGGGTCTTTCGGTGTGTAACTAAACATACCGCTGTAATCGGGCGTTATCAGGGAGCGGTCGTAGATGCGTAGGTCATCAATCGACTGAATTGCACTCCAATCGAGCGGTTCGTCAATGCCTCTGCCGTCATTAACTAACATAACGACAAGAGAACCACCGAACAATCGCATCCATTTGAGAGCAGTCATTGCGGTTTCTTCCCAATCCAACTCATCCAAAGCCTCTTCGTAGAAATCAATGACCTTTTGGTCTTTCACATCGTCGAGCTCGAAGCCGTGTTTGACCGCTTCTTCAGCAGGTGTGTCGATTATCTTGGCGAACAGACCGTTTCCCTCGTAGAAAGAGATGAGCGTGTCATCAGGAACCATAGGCTCCGTTTGGAACTGATAGTGTTCTGACGAGTCCTTCGATGTTCCATACCGATTTAACAGGTTGACATAGCCGTCGTAACGATAGGGTCGTACCGCACCGCCTGTTCGCTTCTCAATCAAACGGTTGAGTCGCCTTATCTGTTCAGCCTTTGTGCTTTGGCTTTCGTTCATTTGCTTTCACCTCTTTCGGTATCGAATTAAATCATATTTGCAAGGTTGAAGGTGTTCGTTGCCTCCAACTCGGCAAATCCGTTAGCGGCAGCATCAACCATATCCTTGAATTTACTGTCCGGGAAGTTTTCGAGCTGATGTAGGAACTCCTCGTTCCAATCGCCGTACATAATGTCAAAGTTGCCTGCTTGCCATTGTGCCGCCATAGGCTCGGCTCTCGCTTCTTTGCTACCCGTCTCTGCAACGGTTACAACATCGAAGCCTGCAAGGAACTTGATGTACGACTCTGCCTGTTCTTTACCCGCCTGTCCCGGGTCTTTCGGGAGACGGGTTCTTACACGACTGTACTTAGCCTTATCGCTCTGTGCAGTCAGTTTTATGGTCTTACGCACATCTGCCGCCGCCATCTGTTTGTTGATGACATCGGCTATAATGTACCGCCCGTTCTTGCGTTTTCCGATGAGGACACCTGCCGTAAAAGCGGGGTCGCCCGAGGTTGTGTCCTTTTCGGTAGCCGCCAAGTCCCAACACCGTACCCATCGAACAACGTCAATAGGCACCTTGTCGAGAATATCGCCAAGCTGTGTCCTCTTGAAGAACAAGCCTGCCGCCGCCTTAATCTTCCAGTTACCGTGAAGCAATCGCTCACGTTCTATCAAAGACAAGGCTTTCAGGTTAGCAAGATACTGAGGGTTGACCTTTAACAACTCTTGGTTGTCCTGCAACCTTGACATAATAAAAGTAACGGAGCGGGGCTCCTCCTTTTCTTCATCGGTCGTGAGATTGAACTGTTTCCAAAGTTCTTGCTTGGTGTTCGCCCAATATAACTTCTCATCACGCCTGATGAACCAACGGATTTTGCCGCTTCGTTCGGGGATAGGATAGCCTGTTTCTTGGTCTATCCACCACTCAATAAACTTTGCCACCCAACTGTCTGCATCCGGGTTGCAGGTCGCTCTTACGAACGGTGTAACACCACAAGCAGAACGGTTACAGGATAGCATATAGAAAAACGCTTTCTCCGAGAAGTGTGTCAACTCGTCGAAGCATATTTCACAAATCTGTGAGCCCTGCCATTTTAACAGGTCCTCATCACGCTCAATGTGAGCAAACTTTACGGATGATACTATCTGTCCGTCATCATTGCAGAACACCCATCGTCCCATCGAGAGTTGCATTTTCGAGCCCTTGATTAACGAGTAGATTTTCTGCGACTCATCCCAAAGACCGCCCTGTGCAAAGATTTGGTTGTAGTTCCTACGGAACATCGTACAACCGAAACCCTTGACGTTCTTGTATCTCAGGGGTGATAGTAGCAATCCATACGATTTACCGCCACCTGCGGCACCGCCATAAACACAAATCTGAGCAGGGGTTGACACTACATAAACTGCTCTTGCGGTCCCTTTTGCGGTCTAAGAACAGTTGCCATAGTGCATCACCTCCCTCAATCTGCCGTAGTTTCGTCCGCAGGAGTATCTTCGGTCGGTTGGTCGTCCTTGACTTCGCAATCCTCTTCGGACTGAATTTGCGGCATATAGATAACAACATCGTTGTTACCGTCTTCGTCATCGAGGTTGAGGGCGAGACTTGCGTTTTCACCTTTCTTGCCAAGTGCTTCAATCTTCGCATCGAGCTCTTTGGCTCTGCGGACATCGGAGGCAAGACTCTCACGCTCTTTGCGGTTTTCTTCGGGTTCGTATCCACCCAAGGTCATCAACAGTTTGTAGGCTTCAAGGTTTCCGCTCATCGCCATAGCAAATAAGCGACCTTGCAGAGCCGCCATATTGGTCTGTTCTTCCTTTTCAAAGCCGAGCTCTTTCAAGTTCTGCTTGATGGACTCGCTAACAACCATCCTGCTGAACATATACTGAATGGTCTCACGGGCATCTCTTTTTGCCCGTCTCACTTCGCCCGATTTTTCTCCGCCTTTTTTACCTCGCTGTTTAGCAGTTTCGGAGTCTCGGATGATGTTTTCCTCGAACGATTTACCTTTCGGTTTTTCACCCTTGGGAGCGGTCTTTTTCTTGGTCTTTTTTTGGGGTGCTTTTTCAGGCACCGCATTGTCCGCTTCGGTCCCGCTTTGAACCTCGTTCTTTTCGGTTTCGTTCGTTGCCATTCATTTCACCTCGTTTTCGGCATAATAAAACAGCCCCCATTTTGAGCAAATTAAGGGCTGTTTAAGCGGTTTTATTTATCGGGGTAGGAATTATATACCCCGTATAGTCTTTTGATGGTTTCCACGCCTTTTTGAGCAATCTTGGCGGTATCAAAGCCTAACTGTTTATAGAAATCAGGATGAACGAGACATTCATAGCCCCGTTTCATATCTTCAGAGTCTTCCTTCGAGATGCCGAGGCGAAATTCCTTGGCAATCCGAAGTGCTCCTTTGTAATTCTGTTCGGCTACGAGCCGCCTTACCGTATCACTCTTGCGTTCCATACTTTTCTTCCGGTCTTCGCTTACCGTCGTCATAGGGCAGGCGGTGTTTTCGGGGGTTCCATTTCTGCAAGCAGATGTTGATGTCGTGGTTCCAAGTGCAGTCATCGAACAGGTTCTCTTCGAGCGGTGTGAGAATTCGTTGGTCGTTTTCGATAGCGTGGACCACATCACGACCAAGTTTATACTTGCCGTAATACGTGTGCCAATTATACGCCCAATCAGGAAACAGACCGGGGATTTTCGTACACTCATCCAAAGGTTTCGGTACGGGGATGTCTTCGGGGTCGAGCAATCCGTCAAAGGTCATCTTGTCATAAGCGAGGATACCTTCTTTCGGGTCTCGGCAGGTCCACATCAAGATAACCGCTTTCGCAACGTAGATGGTCTCCTCGTTCGGCTTTGTCATTCTCTCGTTTGCACAATGCAGAGCCGAGAACTCCGCTGCTAAATGCGGATAATACATAGCCGCCATATCTTCGAGCAGTCGCCACAATGTTTTACGGTTCTTCTTGAACAACTCAATCAAGTAACGACCCGTTCTCTGCACATCCATACAGCGAATAGCGGTGAACAACTCTCTTGACAGGAAATCTTTATCAGCTCCGGTCGGTTGGTCGTTCAACATCAGATTGCAGACGAGATAATCTGCGTCTCTGTTCTTCTTCGCCATACAGAGCAAAGCGAGTGCTCTTGTGAGACTGTCCTCCGTTCCGATTTCACACAGTTCGAGTATTTCCTTGGTTAAGACACCGAAGCAATCTTCCGCAGAAATAACAAGGAGTCGCTTTCGCAAGTACGGCGTGTACTCAGCAAGCAACTCCCACATAGCATATCCCGCTACCTCAAATTCGCCTTTTCGGATGGCATTTTGCATAGCACTCGTAACTTCCCAAAAGCTCTTTCCGGTACGGGTCAGCATTTGATACGCCATTTCATCAATCCTTTCGTAGTCAATATTGTTTCAAGCCATTCCTTGTGTGGAGGTTGGCTTTACTATATTATACAATATTGCGGCGTAAAGTCAATGAAAAAGCGGATATTTTTATAAATATTTTTCAATAATCTCCGTAAACGATTATCGTTTCACGTTGATATGAGGGACATTCGTTTTCAGGTTATACGAGAAATACTTGCCCCATTTTTGCTTCATCAGGTCGATACTTGCGATTTGGTCGCCACGTTTCTTACCTGAAGCACCGCCTTCGTTGGTGTCGGTCAATCCTTTCGAGCAGAAATACTTCGGCTTCAAAATGACACGGTTCACCAAGAGTTCCTGCAAGACGAGGTCAAGGTCGTAGTTATACTCCAATTCCTTAACGCATCGTGCCTTAAAGGTCCTGCGGTTTATCCATCTTACTGCACCTGCACATCCCTTAAATGAGAATTCGCAGTCGTAATTCCACGGACGGATGGTAGCGTCTGTGGCTCCGAAACCAATACCAAGGTCGCTCATCAACTGTCCGACTCTTTCGAGCTCGGCTGTGATGATTTCAGGGTCCTTGATGGTCGTGGTCTCGAACATACGGTAATAGAAATGATGAATGTCGTCATCGAGGATTGCGATGACATCCTCTTCTGCGTTATCGGCGAGCCATTGGTTCACCTCGGTCAATCCGCAAATAAGATGGTCTTCCACACCGAGAACTTTGATGTGGGGATAATCTTTCAGGACTTCGACATATTCGTCATATTCACTCTGCCTTACGACATAAGTGCCGTACTCAATGTAGAGATGAGCGGTACAGGTCTTAGCTCTCTTGTAACTCGGGATATATATTCCGAATGACGGGGTATTCATTCCTTTTCCACTCCTTCGGTAATACGAAGCCGCAGTTCATTACATAGTCGATGACCGACATATTGATAACCTGTCTGCCTCCGACCTGCTCGTAAACGAGCGGTTCGTAGTCTGAATAAACGAGGTTGATACCGTTCTTGCGGTAATCTTCCTCGATGTGATAGTCTTTTGCGGCTGTACCGCTGAAATATCCGTCCGCTCCTACAACTCCGCACATCTCAATTATACGTGCATCCCTGCGATTTTTGAGGTTCAGCCAAGACGAGCGGTAGAACTCAATGAAATCGGTGCCTCTGTCATCGTTCATACCGAAGCGATTGCAGAAGTCGATTATGCACATATAGTTGAAATCGGCGAGGCTTTTTGCGGTCGGTGCTCTGTGGAGCAGTTCTTCCATTACAGGATATACGGTGTCAAAGTGCTTTGCTTTACCGTATGCGAATTTCAGGGTCTTCAGCATTTTTTCAATCGCCCTGTCATCTGCGGCAATCTCGATTTTGTCGATGTCGGTACAATGGTAATGTATCGGGAGCGTGAACCTTTGCGGTCCGTTCGCCGTCAAAATCTCGTTGTAGTTGTGCCGTGCTGACTTGGAATACTGAACGTTGTCTGAAAACACAAAAACATCGCTTTGGAATATCTTATAGAAATATCCCATCCACGGGAAGAAATCCGGTTGGTGCGAGGCTAACATTCTCATAATGTTTCCACCGCCCTAAATACACACTCGAAGGCTTCGGCGTAGGGCACACCTGCCTGAGCTCCCCTGAGTACCGGGAGGGCTCTCAACGCTTCAATCGAACGAGGATGAGGAACGGGCCTTACCACATTTTCGTATGCGAGGAGCGACTGAATTTTTGCTTCAACCGCAGAAGCACTCACTTCGATATACGTGTTGGGCTCAAATTTTTTGATAGACGGGTTTAACGCCCAATCGGTAGAAGATTGTACCTCCATCAAATAAAGCCCTGAAATCGGGTTTATTTTCTCCCTGCCACGCTGAAACAGGTGGAATGCCTCCATACAGGTCGCCGCCGTCCAATAGTGGTCGGTGTTCACATCGCCGGGATGCTGCGTGAAAATGTTGTCCGGTTGGAAATCCCTGATAGCCGCCTCGATGTCCTGCACCATCTTGCGATGGTCGGCATTATGGAAGTTGCTGTCGGTGTAGGTGTGCAGATAGCGTCTTCCGATACCGAGAATATCGTGGGAGCGTTCGAGGTCTTTCACGATTTTCGTGTAGTCCTCTTCATATCGGGTCGTGTCGCAGGTGTTCAGGACCAAGACGGCGACTTCGTCGCCTCTCCTGACTGCCTCATAAATAAAAGCACCTCCGCCGAGAACTTCGTCATCGGGGTGTGCTACTACAAACAGATGTCTTTTCATTCGCCCTTACCCCCAATCACGCTTTCGATGAGGTTAAGCACGTCGTTTTCGCTCATTCGCTCGGCTTTATCCGATTTATATACATCGGGGATACGCTTCGAGGTTACATTAGAGCGAGAAACTACGAAGAACCCATCCCGCTCGATAGCGAGGTCGGCTTCTTCTTCGGTGAGCAGAGACTCGTGCATCTTTTCTCCCGGTCTCATACCGATAATGTTGGTCGGATATGTGTCGGGCAGGTCGAGGTATCTGCATACCGCTTTGGCGAGGTCTCCTGTGGTGCAGGCTTTTGCCCGTCTCACAAGAAGCTCTCCGTTTTTGCCGTTCATAAAAGCCCTCTCGACTAATTCGGTGGCTTCGCCTACGGTCATCATAAAGCGGGTCATATCGGGGTCGGTTATCGTAATGGGGCAACCGTCCCTTACCTGCTCAATGAACAGGGGCACCGCCGAACCTCTCGAAGCGACAAGGTTGCCGAAACGAGTGATACAGATTTCGGTGCGGTCCTGCTGACAGGCTTTCTGAATGGCGAGCTTTTCCATATATGCCTTTGTCATACCCATAGCAGATGTGGGGTAAACTGCCTTATCGGTGGATAAGCAGACAACCTTTTTTACACGCTTCTGCACGGCTGACACAAGGACGTTCTCACTACCGACAATGTTGGTCTTTTCTGCCTCCATAGGAAAGGACTCGCAGGACGGGACCTGTTTCATTGCGGCGGCGTGGAATACATAATCAACTCCGTACATAGCCGCATCAATGGACGGCTTGTTACGGATGTCTCCGAGGTAGAACTGCACGTTATCGAACCCGAGCGAACGGTATCGCTGAGCCATATCGTACTGTTTCTTCTCATCACGGCTGAAAATACGAACTTCTCTCACACCTGAAGCAAGGCATCTGTCGAGAAAAGCGTTGCCAAAGGTTCCGGTTCCGCCCGTAATCAATACGGTAGCATCGGTCAAGGTGTTATTCATATTTCTTCACCGCCTTTTCGATTTCGCTCACGATGTACTGTTGCTGTCCCATCGTCAATTCCGTGTGATAGGGAATTGTGAGCAGACTGCTGAACATCTCGTAGGCGTTCGGGTAGTCTTCGATGGAGTATCCTGCCTTTTTGTAGGCGGTCATCATCGGGAGCGGTTTATAGTGAACATTGCAAGGAACGCCTGCATCTCTGAGAGCGAAATACACTTCATTGCGTATCTCCTCGATGGTCTTGTCTTCCGAATGGATTTCAAGGCGTATCGGGTACAGGTGCATTGCACTTGTGTAGGTAGGAGCAAAATGCTCAATCAGGGGCGTTACACGATTGCAACTGTCTCCAAAATCGAGCGTTCTGAATAGGGAGTCGTAGCGAGCGGTTACTTCCATCCTGCGACTGACGATTTCGTCAAGTCTATCGAGCTGTGCGATACCCATTGCGGCATCAACATTCGTCATAATGCTGTTGTAGCCGAACAGGGCGATGTCGTATTCCCAACCCTTGCTCTTATCACGGGAGGTCTGTCCGTGGTCGCCAAGCAATCGGAGTTTGGTTTCGAGTTCATCGTTGTCGATGCCCTCGATGTTCTTCCAAACAACCGCTCCGCCTTCGCCTCCGGTGGTGATGTTTTTCAAAACGTGGAAACTGAAACAAGTAAAATCGGCGAGTTCACCGCTCGCCTTACCGTTTCTTGTGGCACCGAACGAATGTGCCGCATCCGCAACGATAGCCACTCTGCCTATGGCTTTCTGTATTGCGTTCTTGGGTTTGAAAACATCCACCTTGGAAGAAACAGCAGCCATCAGAGACTCATAGTTGCACAGCTTACCGCCGATGTCAACAGGCATAACCGCCTTGGTTTTCTCTGTGATAGCCGCCGCTACTTTTTCGTAGTCCATTTCAAAGGATTTTCCGTCAAGGTCAACGAAGACAATCTTCGCTCCTACATTACGGATAACCTCTGCTGTTGCTGAGTAGGTGTAGGGGGTAGTGATAACTTCGTCCCCTCTACCAATGCCGAGAGCCCGGAGAGCCATCTCCATAGCACCTGTGCAACTGTCGTATGCTACGGCTCTGTCACACTTGCTTATCTCGGCGATTTTCTTTTCAAACTCCCTTACCGCAGGACCATTCGTGAGCCAACGGGTGTTGATAATGTTCATCACCTTACTGCTCTCCACCAATCCTACATCGGGAGTGGCAAATCTGATATGCTCGTTATCATTGTCCGTAGTCAAGTGCCCGCTCATCGCTCTCGCCGCCGCATCTTTGATGGCGGTGTTGGCATCTTCGAGAACTCTACCGAGTATCTTGATGTTACCGGAAAGAGGTCCGCCGCCGTTAAACATCAGCACCGACCTCCTCTTCAGGAGCCGCCTCTTTACTCTGCACTTCGTCAGCACCGATAATCTGTGCTTTCATTTGGTCGTACCAAATCGCTCTGCCTTTGATGTGTCTGCTCTTGGCTACCTTAACCTGACCGCCCTCGATACCGAGTTTGCGAACAAGGTCATTGTAGTCGAGCTCGTTACGGCAGGCGATAAGAACATAATCGTACTGCTCGTAGTGAATGGGCTCCATTTCTTTTATGCTTCTATCCTCGACAGGCTTAGGCGGTGTTTCGAGGTCGAGTTTGAAACTACCCATAAGGTCGGCAGTCCAATCTCCGAGCTCTTCGAGCACCCATTCACCTGCGTGGCTGTTCAGCTTAATGTTGACATACTTCTGTTCGGCTATCGTATAGCCTACAAGCATCTTACAATCTACAATCAGGTCGGGATTTTGCCTTTGGAAAATCTTAACACGCTGATTGCCGCCGATAACCTGATTTTGTTCATTGATGACGATGATGTCAAAATCGCCGTAAGTGTTCAACGAGTCTTCAAGGTCTTCGGCTTTCTGCTTTTTGATTTTTCTCGGGTTGCCGAAATCGAGCTTCAAATCACCGACACGGCGTTTTACTACTTCAATACTCTTTGCCATTTCTGTACCTCCTAAGATGGAAATAAAAAAGCACCGCCTTTCAGCGATGCTTTACGGGATTTCCCGTCCCCTCGGGTGCGTCCCGATTTCTCTGTTATACACTCTAACACAGGTAAAGCGTGAATTACAATGCCTTTTCGTGCCATTTTATGACTTTCTGTGCACGATACAGGAAATGGTACAAATCGGTGAGTCAATCAGGTGCATATTCTGATACACGGCTTAGAATACATCTCTTAACGTGCGTTCGAGCTTTTTCATACGCCAATGAGTCTCTTGAAAATGCCTATCATTGAGCATTTTGTCATACTCGTCTGTGTATAGCAATTTGAGGACATCCATATATGCCTCGACTTTACCGAACTGCCTTTTCGCTTCAAGGGTGTTTTCGTTAGTGTTTACGCCCGAAGCAATTCCATCCATATATACATCGGTCAAACAAAGGCAGTTATCTATCTTCTGCATAAGGTGTATTCCAAATACCTCATACTGTTTCGGGTCAGCAATATTCATTGTTACACCTCTTTCTTAATGCCATAGGCAGAAACAACAGGCGGCGTATCGGTCTGATGCTCGGACTTGCCCTTGAAGCAGTCTCCTACATAAACCCACACGCCGTCGATTTTCTTGAATGTTGCATAGGTAGGTGCGTACCAATCGTGCCCGGGAACCTTGCAATGGCTGACAGGTTCGCCGCATTGCTTATAGGTGGAGTGGTAGTACAGAGGCGGAACACAGCCCATAAACTGCTCTACGATTTCCTCATCCACCGTATCTCCGGGGTTAGCAACCTTGTCGAATGAGCCTGCATCCGCCCACATCTGCATTGTGATATGCTTACGTTCGGTCGTTACCATTGGATTTCTCTCCTTTCAATGTCAAGGACTTCAAAATGGGCGTTTAACCATTCGAGCATTTTGAAGTAGTCTCCATAAAAAAGCCCGAGCTCTCCGTCATCATCTTCTTCGTTTCGGGTCTCTACCATTTCTTTGAAGATAGCCAACTGCTTCTCATCCGGGTCAACGAGGTAGAAAGTATCCTGCAATCTTTCGGAGAGCGATGTGTCGCTATCAACAATGTCAATGCGTACAATCTTGGGGATATTCATACGGCACCTCCTCAATAGTTCTCATTCACATACGGAAACTCCGCTCCGTACTGCTGTTCGAGGCAGTTGACGAGATGGTCGGTGAGCATTTTACCTACCTCCAACACAACATCATCCATCGTCATCGTTTCGGGTAGCGTGAGCGGCTTCACGGAAAGCGAAATCACGCTTTTAACGTGTGTTTCCGCAAGAGCATCGAACAAATCCCAATACTCCATATTCGTCTTTTTATCGGTACGGATGTGTTCTATGAATTGATTTCGGCAGGCGGTGTGGTTCCACTCATTGACCGCTCTGTCGAGTGCCTTCTCGCTATCGTTATACTCCATAGCAAATGCGTGATTTCCGCAGTTCGGACAGCGGACTTCATAAACCTGTTCAAACGGGCTTTGCCCCGAATATGTGCGAAGTTGTGGCATCGTTCCGCAAGAACAGCAGTTTAGGTTCGGCTTATTTTCCATATCGGCTCAACTCCTTCATCTCTGTTTTGTCGGGCGTTCCGATGGTCTCGACGTTGCGGTCGCCAAAGTCATCGGCACTTGTGATGTCAATGACACCTGCATTGCAGAGCTCTTCGGCAATTTCTGTTGCCTCGTACTCATCTTCGGCATAAACAATAACGTTTCTGCCGAATGTTTCGGTGATATGCACCTTAAATGCTTTCTTCCTCATCTTCTTTTCTCCTATCCAATAATAGAGTCTTTGATTTCGTCAAACTGTTCGTGAGTGGGGTCAATCCACCTACCGCTCATTTCTTCGTATTTTTCAAGAGCTACCCACACAGCATCATCTTTTGTGAAGCCCGCCTCGTCTTTTCTATCTCGATAAATCAGTTGGGCGAGCATTTTCACTTTCCCGAAGCCGGGCAGGTCTGCGTTCTGCTCAAATACGATGTCATACATTTCTCTATGTGTCATACCGTCTCCTCCTTTAAGGTTCTTTCAATTCGATACACAATCCCGGCACGTCCGTAGCACTTTGGAACGGGAACATATACGAGATTTCACGGTCATACAGATGCTCGATGTCTCCGTGGTTCTCACCTTGATAATAGATAGTCGGTCCATCCTCGGACTCCCAACATTGAATAATGCGGTAGCCTTCGATTACAATGCCGCTCTCAAACAGTTCGCCTAATGTCATATTCGGGCCTCCTTAATTCGTTTCAAGCATAGCGACCATACCCTCGGCTATTGCCGCATCGAAAATCGCCTTACTGTCATCCGAAACGTATTCGTTCTGAAGCCACCAACGAACCTTTTCTTCGGTCCATTCGTAGCGTTCACGGTTCATATAATCTACGAGCCATTTCTTTTCGACTGCGAAGATGACCTCTTCAATACCAAGGTCTCCGGGGTCTTCATCCCCAATTAAGAAACATTCTGCATCGCAGGACATTGCAAGCAGGTCGTTATGTTCCGAAAATCGCAAGTATGGGTGTTCGTTAAGCATCTCTTTGAGACGTTCGATGACTGTCTTGGTTAAATGGTTCATAATTTCACCTCCTCATCGACATCTACGAGTCGAGCAACCGTTGAGCAATGAATATCTATATGCTCGGACACTTTCATAAGAGCAACCTCGCATTTCTTTCTGTCAGGGTTGTCAATAATCAAAACGACTTCCTGACCTGCGTGAACAAGTGGCGTTCGGGACCATTCGTAGTCTTCGATTATGTCGTTTCGAGTGAAAGTGTTCTTCAAGATGGCACACTCTTGGCTGATTGCATATCGACCATCCGAAAAGTAAACCTTCCCTCTCGTAGTCATACCTTCGTATCCGGGTTTATCCCAAGAAACTCTCACACGGTCTCCTAAGCAAAAATCGCTGTCCGGTGCGTAACTTTGAGCAGGGCGGTTAGAGAGATTGAGACGAAGAACAGGATACTTGCCGAAGTTCATCGCTTCGCCGATTTCACGGCGTTCTGTCAAATATTTCATTACTGAACCTCCTCGTTTTCTTCATAGGTTACTTCGTAGTAAGGGAAACAGCTCGGGTCGTTATAATAAGGTTCTCCTTTGGAGTCTCGGCTTACAATACCCGGTATCGCTTTGATTTCGCCTTTCTTTTCGGCAGCAAATCTATATGCGTCTTCGATAACCGATTTAACCTCTCTTTCGGAATGGTAGATGTCATCGAACCTAAAAACTTTCACCTTTGTCATACTCACACCCCCAAAACCTTAAAATATCTCTTCAGTTCGCCGAGATTTTCTGCGGCGATGTCGATACAGGACAGGGCTCTTGCTTTGTTTAGAGCAATCATACTTGGCTTTCTGTGTCTGAATAAAGTCCTAAGCTCAGCCGCTTCATCGAATAACCGCTCTGCTAAATATTCCGCTTGGTAACAAGCCTCAACCTCGTCGATTGATATGCTTTTCGGCTCTTTCAAAACAAGCGTGGTTCCGAGAGCGGGTATCCAAGGATAACGTTCTCCGTACATCGTTTCGATTTCACGGTCGTCGTAATTCGATGTCAGGTATTCATTCTCGTTGATGTCGAGCGTTTCGTTCTTCAGGTCAACCAATCGGATAGTGGCGTTCTTTGGGACCAAGGCTTTCGCATCTGCTACTGTCATTTATTCCACCCCCTGCGGAACTATCCAAAAATCAAAGCGGTCGGCTTCGAGGGTGAGCCGTCTGTTACCGGGGAACGCTAACTGCAAAATCCGTCTGCCGAAAGCACCCTCGTAAATTCGTACCAACTCAACGTCCGTTTTCTCTTCCGCCGTCTCGACAGGTTCGCCTTTTCGGGCTACATATACTTTCATCTTGCTCATATCGCTTTCTCCTTATTTTACAAACTTTGCTGTAAGAACTTCGGCTACCTCGACCGCCTCGTTGAGTGCGGCAATCACCTTTTTGGTTTCTTCTGCCGAAAGTGCTCCGTATGAGGTAGTCTGAATTTCAAAGCCGAGCACGTTGCATTGCAGGTCATCCCTTGCGTAGATAGCAGGCAAATAATCGTCTCTTTCTGCTCGAACTTCTATATAGAACGAACCGTCCTGATATACCACCTGCCGAACGGTGTATCTGCCAATCTTATAGAAATTCATCTGCTTGTTATCTACGTTCTTCGTAGCTTCTAATCTGAGTTCCATTTTGTTTCCTCCTGTATTTTACCAAGCGTGAACTGCGTAAACCATCGCAAGTTCGTCTTGGTTGGTTTTCTGCCATTCCTCGAAGTGCTCGTCTGTCTTAAACTGAACAGGGTGCCAATCGAGGATGTATGTAACGCCGGGTTCGGCTTTCTTTTCATAAGCATATACGATATGCTTCAAGCCTTTTTCTTTCAAAATCTTGTCAGCGTGCTTTCTTGCTGATAACAGGTCGCTCTGCATTTCTTTTGCTGTCATATCGTTCAACCTTTCTAACTTTCCACCCCAAAACTTGCATTTTTGGTGTGATTTATTGTAACTATATCTTACAATATGCCGTTTCAAAAGTCAATGGTTTTGCGGATTTATTTTCATTATTTTTCTAAAATATTCGTTTTCGTTTACAACAAAACAAAACGAGAGCAGACCCCGAAAGGTCCGCTCTCCGATACTGAAATATTGTCTCCTAAAACCGATAGGATTGTTTCTGATGATGAAGTATAGGCTAACAGTTCGTGGAATTGTCTCCTACGGACAGTTTATCTTCAATGACGATAGCCATATTCAATAAAGCCGCTCCGTGAACCTTATGTACTCGGCGTAGGTAGGTCTCTTCCTTGCCGAGATAGTCGGCTTTACCTCCGAACATCATATCCGTCACATCATACCAAGTGCCGCCGTCAAGGTAACGCATACGAATTACGGCTTTTTCGTCCGAGTGCTTCAGGTAACTCAGGACCTTTTCAAAGAACTTTCGCTCTTCATCTTGGAACTGCACCGCTTTTCGTATGTCGTTCTCCAAATCTATCTTGACCGCCATCATACTTGCCATTCTGTCCTGTACCGGACTTGGAGACTTTGGCATATCGGAGATGGTCGGGGAACCCACGCTGCTCAGGCGGGTCTCTATGCTGTCAAGGCGTTCAATCTGATTGTCGATGTCTCGTTCTCTCTCACGAAAATCTACCAATCTGCTCTTGATGGCCTCAACATCATAAACCTTTTCTTTTTCTTCTTGCATAGTGTCGGGAACCCCGTCCACCTCCTTTCAGTTAATTTTTGTCGCTCTACTCGGTCTCCTTATACCACTCTTCGATGTCAACACCGATTTCTTTGAGTTTGCGGCGGTAGAGCCAACCGTCATCTTCGGGACCCATCTCATAGAACTCCCGGAGCCTGCGGTGTTCTGCGAAGCAAGCCTCCCAAAATCTGCGGAGCCGCTTCTTCCCAAAGCCGAAGCATACGTGCAAGGTCCACAGGACATTCGCATCATTATCCATCGAGAACGCTGTATCGTTTTCAAGGATTTGGCGATTGATTTCATCGTTCATCGCCTTCTGCTGTGCTTTTGTCATTTGAAACGGTAGCCTTGCTTTCATATCACTCACTCCAAGGGAACTCTGTAATCAAGTTTTCTCCCCAAATCGGCTTCATACTGTCTTTCATAAAGACTGCCTTGCCGTTATCGTGGAACAGGTTGACTGCGTATTCAATCCACGAACGCTCGGGAACTACCTTATCCTTACGGTTTCCGCTCTCTGCTCCAAAGATAGCCCAATCAACCTTTGCTACCATATCGAGACCGTTCTCATTAAACGGAGCAAGTATCGGCTCGATGCTTACGAATGTCTTATGCTCATCCGAGAAGAACACAGGCATATCGGGCGTAGTAGCGGTGGTGCCGTACCAAAAGATGTCATCGGCGGGTAACTTGCCTTTTTCGGCGAGCTCGATGTATCTTTTCGGGCTCTTGGTGAGGAACAGGTATCTGTGGTTCGGTGCCTTGGCACACGCTTCAAATATCTTCTCAATCCAAATCTCAGGCACCCAATCTCCGAACATATCCGCCATAGAGCAGACGAAAATGTTCTTTCCGAAGCCTTTGGTGGTCGGGTCATTCAGGCGGTAGTAGTGGAATGTCGGCGTAAACCCGAACGGATACGAGGCGTTTCGTATATCTCCGCTTTTGGTCTTTGCCTGCATCCTGTTTTCAAGCATCACCAACGGACCGGGAGCAACGCCATCGGGGAAATCAAGGCATCCCTTGTATCTGTTGGCTATCTTTCGTGCGTAACAGTATTCGCAATCGTGGTTGCATCCGGTTATCGGGTTCCAACTGCTATCGCACCATTCGATTTTTGTCTTCTCCATTGTATCCTCCTGAGTTAGAACGGGAGGTCGTCATCTCCACCGAGTTCCTCAAAATTATCAGAGGTCTGTGCGTATGAGGTAGGCGGTGCGAATTCTCCTGCTCCGTTGTTATTCTCGTTTTTGGAGTCGATGAACCTGATGTCATCGGCAACCACTTCGAGAGTTGAGCGTTTGTTTCCGTTGCCATCTTCCCAAGTGCGAGAACGCAACTGACCCGCCACGTAGATAGCCATACCTTTGCGGAAGTATCGGGTAACAAATTCCGCTCTCTGTCTCCAAGCAATTACAGTAACGAAATCCGCTTGGTCTTCCTGACCTTCCTTGCGAGGTCTGTTGACGGCAACTCTGAATGAGGTAACTGAAAGTCCGCTGCCTTGCGTGGTTTTCAGTTCAGGGTCGTTGACTACTCGACCTGCGAGTCGGACTTCATTGAGATTTAAGCAACTCATTATTCTTCCTCCTCGGGTTCCTCGTAGGTGTATTCAGGAACTTGTTCAGAAACTTGCAAACCGACATCTTCTTCTACGGCAGTTTCTTCGACAACCACATCGTCATCGTCGTAATCTTCCGTAGAACCGTCTGTAACGCTCTCTTCGAGCAAGATGGGATTGTATAAGGTGTAGAGGTCTTCGTCACATTGCAGGCATTTTACAACGATTTTAACGATAGGTCCACCTGCCTCGTTCTGCTCGCCTACACAAATCAGCTCGTGACCGATGTGGTCTTTGAGGATTTCGGCATCACAATGGAACACGCTGTCTTCTGTGGATGCAGAGGTAAGAACAACTGCACTTTCCTCGTCTTCGTTCGCAACGGTTCTTACGGTGTAGTTACCCATAGCCTCGCCGATAGCCATATCCTTGCCTACGAACTGAGAGAGCCATCCAAACGGAGTGTCGATTGCGTCTCCTTCTGAAGCATCATCATCAGCGACATCTGCCGCTTCAAGCATCGGAGGTTCTTCGGGGTCTGCCGCAGGAATGTACTCGACATTCTCCTCATTTTCCTCAGCGACATCGAACAAGGTCATCTGATTATCGCCGATGCGTTTCATTACGAACTTACCTTCGTCTTCGTCCCAAACGAGCTGATAGTCGCCTGTGAGGGCACCGGACTTCTTATCCTTAACCTGCATCACAGAGCCGATGTCGTGCTTGAACGAGGGCTTTGTAACCTCTTCGGCTTCTTCTCCCGAGAAGTCGGTGGTCTTTTCAAGCGAGATGCCGAGCTTCAGGGTAATGGTCGCCTCATCGGCACCCTTCGACTCCATATTTTTGAGTGTTCGAGCGAGGATTGCATCAAAATCCTCTTTCAAAGCGGTGAAAGTATCACCTTTCAAACTTAATTCCATTGCATTAGGTACACACATTTTTATTACTCCCTTCAAGTTTGTGTCTTGATGTACTGATTGCGGCAGTCTTCGCAACAGAAGTCTTTCCACTCACCGTTTACCTTGGTGGTTATCCAACCTTGTTTGCGGAGCTCTGCCCGATGACCTTTTGAGTCAACGTCTTCGCTGTCAAAGCGAAAACTCTTGTGGACTTTACATCCGGGGTTGTCGCAGTAGTAAACTGCATCGCCTTCCCAATAGCCGTCGAATTCGAGTTCTCTCATCGCTATTCTCCTTTCGGTACGATAGCCTCCGAGATTGAAACAACAACTCTCGGGTTCTCGCTATAAAACTTCCTGACCTGACAATCTACTACCTGAACGTCGTCCTTATAGGCGATTTCATTCAATGAGTCAAGGATGACCTTGACTACATTGTCTGTATCGGGTTTTTTCATCGGTCTTATCAGGTGTTGGACCATAGCAAGACGCTTTTTCTTGCTCACGCTCTTCGGTATAGTGTAGAACGCTGTAATGCGGACATCAAGCATAGTCCCATCAGGGAACTTGAAATCATTGCATTGTCGTCTGTACTCCAACTTAACGAGGTTTTCGTAAGCAACTGTCTCTTTCGGAGTGTAGGTCTGAACGAACGCTCCTGCACTCCTGAAACGGGGGCGACCTTTGCCCTGCGGTTCGCCAAGTATCGTAAACTTAACCGCCATTCGAGCTCACCTCCGGTTCATCGGGGCACTTCTTTTCGTATTTAACAAAATACTTATAAGCCTTGTCGTTCCTTTTTTGCCTAACCTTTGATACGGTATAGCCATTCTTGAACAAAATCGAAGCCACAGCAATTCTGTCGGGTTCGTTGTCGATTTCGATGTATCCGGTAGCATCTAATTCGTTCATCTTATCCCTCCTCAGCAAAGAACTTTTCCATAGCTTCAAATCTGTCGTGTGCCGCTTTCTTTCTCCAACTCGGTCCTGTGAACTGTATCGGGTAGCAGAACTCGAATATTCTGTCGTAGATACGGGAATATCGAATGTCTGTCTCTTCCTGCATTTCGTTCAGGGTCAGGTTCGTGGTGAAAATCATCGGCTTTTGGCTACGGTATCGACTGTCGATGATGCTATACACCTTTTCAAGTGCATAACTTGTATCTCTCTCGGCACCAAGGTCATCGAAGATAACCAAAGCCGCTCTGTCGAGCTTCATCAGTATCTTCGGTTCCTCATCCTTATCCCTCTGTATGATGTCAAGCAGTTTGACAAACGAGGTCATCACGACGGGAACCTTATGTTCGAGGAGATAATTCGCTATACAGGCAACGGCAAATGTCTTGCCCGTGCCGACTCCGCCCCATAGGATGAGCCCTTGGTTCTTCTCTTGCATTTCCTTGAACCCTTCGGCATATCTCCTGCATAGGCGGAGGTTCTTTTTGTTGTAACGGTTCGTTTCAAAGGTATCGAATGTCGATGCCTTGAACTTTTCGTCCATTAGGCTCGCTTTTTTCAGGGTGGCTACATACTCCATATCCCTTCGAGCCTGTTCATCGGCTTTTCTCTGCTCTTCTGCTTCACGGTCGCAACGGCACGAACAACACCGCAGGAGCATAGTTTTGTTTTCGGGGTCTTCGGGCGTAGGGTCCGGGAACTCCGAGATTTCTCTGCGTGGTTCGCCACACACACCGCAGTATAAAATTTCACCGTTTTCGTCGAAGTAGTCGCAATCTTTAACAACCTGATTTTGCAATCCGGTGAGGGCAATATTCTTAATCATCGGGAAGAAACTGTTCATTGCTGACCGCCCTCCCAATTCTTAAAGGGATTGCCTGACTGCTGACTGTCATCTCCGTTTTCGGTATTCAACGCTTTCCTCGGCAAGAAATCCATAAAAGGCATCGTGTCGCTAAGGAAAGTCTTGGGATGCTTGATGTACTGTTTCTCGGTCTTCTGCTTCTTGCATTGAGCGGCATAAACCTTTGCAGCGGTTATGAGTTGTTCATCCGAGAAACCGTCATTTCTACGAGCTTTGTATTTCTTATAGGCATCGCCTTTACCAATCTTCCTTGGATAGATTTGCCAAAACTCCTCGAATTTCGGGGTGTACTTCGGTTCTTCTTCGGGTGGTCCGTCACCACCTCCGTCATCTCCGTCACCCTTTTTCTCGTCTCCTGCCGTGTCCTGCGGAATGTCCGATGGACTGTCGTGCGGACTGTCCTCGTTATCGTCCGCAGAGGGAACCGGGAGGCGTTTTCTGCTTTCACGTTTTCGTTTAGCATCGCTCTCCCTGCGTTCCTTTGCTTTGTACCATTGCTCTTGCCAAGTCTCCCAATCGTGGATATACAAACCGCCGTTGGTGTATTCTATCCAACCTGTATCGAGGAGAGCATCGACAACCTTTCGGAAATCGAGCTTCGAGCCTGCACCTGAGCCCGACAGGACTTCAACAACATCTTCTTTATCCGCATACAGAATAAGACCTTCTTTCGTGGCGTTCGACAGCCCCCAAAACCATAGGAAATTGAGAATACCGACAGCCTCGAACTTGGAACATCCAAGCTGTTTGTATAGGGCTCGCAATTTCGGACCGTCAACACCCTCGTGTACGCTTATCCACGCCATTTTATCACCTGCCTATTCTTCAGGCTTTGCCTGAGTTCTTATTCTGCGGGCTTATCTTCGCCCTTTCCTGCTTCTGCTCGCTCCTGAGCGATAATATCAATCTTCTCGATAATTCTTTCGAGAGTCGATGTCAACATACCGTTGGTGGACTCACAGCCCTCTTCCTTGATGAGACCCATCAGGATGTCGTTGCCGTCAGCACCGAACTTTTCCTTGACGAGCTTGAAGAGTGCCTGTCTCTGCTCCTGCGTGATGGGCTTATCTTCAATCATAGGGATTTCGCTCATAGGCACCTCGCTAACCTCTCCGGTTCCGGGGTCAACCACAAGACCGAAATCTGAAACACCGACATCTACCATATCGGCGACTTCGTCCTGACTGTAAATGCCCATAATCATATCGGGGCAGTTCATTCTGCCGAAGAACGATGCCGCACGATACTGTATCATAACCTCGGGCATTGTCTTCCATTTACTGCCGTTCTTACTGACCCAACCCTCAGCGTTTGCCATTGTCATCGTGATTTTGGGACCGTAAACCTTATGTCCGTTCCAATCCTCAGCCCACGCTACACAGCTTAAACCGCCGTCTTTTTGGTCGTGACCGAACTCGAACTGCAACTCGGTCTTATATCGGCGGGATGCGTTAATCATCGAGATTATCCATTGTGCCGACCATCCGGGTCTGCCGTTCACGATGAACAGGTTTTGCATAACCATCATCGGGCTCGTATTGATACGGGACGCCATTTCAATAGCGATAAGGCAGTTTCCGCTATTGCCTTGGTATTCCTTGGGGACTACGGTTGACTTCGAGAGGCTGTCAGCCATACGAAGTGCGAGTTCAAAACTTTGTGCATCCGAGAACACACTCAGGTTGCCTGAACTCGGGACTGCCTGCATCTGTGCAGGGTGGTTATCGGCAGCGACAACCATTTCATTTTTCTTTGCCATCATTAGACCTCCAATTTTTAATTAAGAACGCACACTAATCGTTGCGGTCTCTTCATAGGTAACACCGGGAATTTGGATTTTTCCCTTACTTGCTTTGATGAGGGACAACACAAGTTTTTCGTCAACGGGACGGAGCTCCATTCCATTGAACTCTACGGGAACCTTGGAACTGTCGATGCCTGTAATCTTCCAAGTCTTCGAGGTAGAGATACCCTTGGCTTTCGGCACCTGAGACTGAACTCTGCCTGCGGTAGCGACATTATCCATAACCTCTGCTTCTGCCATAGCGTACTCGGCACCGACTACATCGCCGTTTGCCTGAGCTTCAAGGGCCTCAGCAAGTTTACGGTCAGCCTCTTCCTGAGCGGCTTTTCGCATAGCCTCTTCCTGCTCTCTGCGAATACGTTCCTGTTCAAGCTGAAAGGTTCCGATTTTGCCTTTCAGGATTTTCTCGGCAGATTTCAATGGTTCAACCATCTCTTTCTTGCGGTCAAGAATGTCCTGATAGGTTTGATGAGCGGATTTTCTTAGGGGCTCCCAATACTCTTCCACCTTTTTGCCGACATCTTTGATGTTGCGGAGCATATCGGCTGCTGCTTCGTAACTGACTGCATCGGTGATAGCGATGGCTTCTGCCTGCATCTCGACCGTGCTGACCTGTTTGCCGAGTTTTTCCTCGGCGGAGTCAAGGACAAGGGCGTTGCTACCTACTGTGGTAGCGGTTGCTTCGTTCATACTGACTCTCCTTTCAAATAAGATATTTATTTTGGCGACGACTGAATGTAGTCGTACACACACTTTAATGAACCGAATACTCTCCAACGGAGCGGGTCGCTCGCAGGGTATTCGGGGTCGGACCACTTGCCATCTTTCTTCAGATGGAGTATCCGTTTCTTTTCGACCTTAATGCCGTGGCTTGCAAGTGCTTGACTGTATCCTTCGAGTTGCACTCCGCAGAGCATATCGCTCAAAACCGAGGTGCTTTTGAAATCTATCAGGTTCAACTTGCCATCTATCAGGCAGAGTAGGTCGAGCGTTCCGCCGTACATCAGCAACTTGTGGTAACAGCGGATTTCGGAGGCGATAACAATGGGCTTTCTCAGGTTCCACCATTCAAGAAAACCGTCAAGGTATCCTTTGAACTCCGGTGATATATCAACGATACCGAACTTTATCCAATTCTCGATTGCGTTATGGACTTCGGTTCCTTTGTTTGCGGCGTTATCGAGCGTACTATCGCTGATACCTCTGTACTTTTCGGCACTCAGCGGTTCCATTACTGTCGTTACGCTCGGGATGACAATACCATTCAGTCGGTAGGTATGTGTCGGGTCATCAAATGTTAATTCAGGCATATCCGGGAGTTTAATCTTCTCGGAGCAACTGTTCATCTCGCCAAGACTCATAAGCGTCATCACTCCCATCATCAATATCGCTCTCATCTGCGGTGTTCTTTGTGGCTCCGCTTTCGAGCAGTATGTTCACGGCTTCATCCTCGAAACATTCTTCGTGGTAGTAATCGCCGTCGTACTCGTAATATGTATCACCAACGGTTATGTTTTCTCCGCACGCCTTACAGGTATAGACCTTTTCAGGTTCCGGGGCGTTGGGGCACCCGCTCGGACATCTCGAAAATCCACACTCACTACACACTTGCGACCGCCTCCTGTTTCTTCAAGCGGTTCATACGTCCCATAAAGTTGATATACTCTCTTGCAACGTAGTCCCTGAGCTCGTTCTCGAACAAAATCGGTACATAGGCTTCGCCTTTTCCGTTTACCTCGCATTTTCTTCGAGTGTAAGCAAGGACATCCTGAACCTCGTCTGCTGTGAAAATGTACTGCACTTTCTGCTGTACCTCTTTTACAATCTGCATAATCTGTTCAAAACTCATCGTTTTCACCTCAACTTTCATAAGGGCTTTCAAGGCTCCAATCCCAATAATCTTTACCGCCGTAGGATGTTACATAGTGGTTATGTCTGCCGTCTCCCTCGAAGAAACGATATTCTTTCGGGAGAATTCGTCCTACGTCTTTGGCACCCTCTTTTTCAGCCTGCCATCTATCAAGCACATCTATAACGAGCTCTTTGATATGAGGCGTTACCGGATTATCAGGGTCGTAACCGTGGAACTGTTTCGGGAATGTTACTACATACTCGATACTGTTTCCGCAGGCATAATCTTTAACATCAACTCGATTGAGGATACACCAAACAACTGCCGCCATCTCTGTATCGGACTGTGTAACCAACGCCTCTCCATAAACCGTCTTGGCAATGAGTTCGACATCTCTGTCGGTGTAAATCTTCTGCTTTTCAACGGGTTTCTTGTCGAGAGAAACATTCGTGATAACTGCCGAGTTGCTGTTGCCGGAGTCTCCGTTCATTCCATCGGGAATGATGAAAACCTGCTGACCTTTGCAATTTCCATTGCATCCGGTTCCAACATCAGGGGCTTTGTCGCTCGGTTTCGTGAACGCCGTTAGGATGAGAACCACAAGCAAAAGTGCTACGGCTACCACACAGGCTACGAAAATCCTGCGGTTGCGAATTCTTTTTCTTCTCGCCGCTACCCTTGCGGCTCTCTGTCTTGCTAAATACTCGGGTGATACTGTGGAACTGTTGTCGTACATACGATACTGTCCTTTCTGCTTTCATTTTTTATAGAGCAAAACGGGGCGAGGTCGATTGTACCGAGTTTTTCAAGCCTAACATTCAGGTCGGACATATTCGATATTCCGAACTCTTTCCTGAGTATTTCGAGCATTGCTGTTGCTTGATGTTTCAGTTTCAATCTTTCTCGCCTCCGTTCATTGCCATTTGTCCTATGGTCTTCAATTCGCTGATTACCTTTGCCAAATCTTCGAGGTATTTCAGTACGCTCACAAGGTCCGGCTTTTCTTCATCTTCGATGACACCGTCTTCCGAAATATCAAGCAGTCTGTCTTTGATTTTTTCAAGGTCATCGACTTTCAACCTTTTCAGCAACTTAACTGTTACACGGTCGATGTCAACAACCTCATCGGAAATCGAGTGTCTGCACCCGATAGGGCACTCATTCAAACAGTAATAGTTGAGTAAGTGCGGTGCATTATAAAGGTCTGCCATAAGGACTGCCTTATCAACAGGCATACATTTTGTAAGACCGAGCTCCGCATCTGCTACGGATGAAACGGACATTCCGAGTCTTTCTGCGGCTCCCTCACGGGAATGTAGCCTCTCGTCATATTCTGCGGCTTTTTTCCTTGCTTCGTACCAAGGATTTCCGGCTGCTTTCATAGCATCACGACCCATTTTCTTGCACCTCCTAATCGCTTATAATATTACCGTAAGATAAAGAACGGACAGCCAATCGGTAAAGGACAGATAAAAAATTAAGCATCGACCTGCACCGCTTTCCGTTCGTTATATATGACATTACCAATCGGTAATTCAGGGCTAAAAAATTTAGCGAGTTGCCCGTCGAACAAGAAATCATCTAACTGTGTTCCATTCAATTCGAGCATTTCGCCAACCTTGAATTTCTCTTCCTCGGTAAACTTAATCTTTCCACTCTCCTTCTTTTGATAGGAGTGGACCGACATACCGAGTTCGTCTGCCATATACTGTTGCGAATATCCAAGCCTTGTTCGGGCTCCTTTGATTTCAAGTGGCTTCATTAGTTCACCTTCTTTCTTCAAGTCTTTTGCGGTAGTGTTGGGTTTTACCGACATCTTTATTATACATTACCAATCGGTAATTGTCAATAGTTTTTTGGTGAGTTTTCGTAGGATTTTTGCGTTTTTTTGCAGAAATCGTTGCAAAAGTCGTAAGGTTGTGGTATGATAACCTAACGGTAACATTAAGTAAACCCTCGGTAATTTTCATATACAAGGAGCGTACAATTATGGACTATACTGCTTTCAGAGAAAATCTTCGCCGTCTCATCGACACAAGAGGGATGAGTGTCAAAGCGTTCGGCGAGGAAATCAACGTAACCCCGGCAACCCTTTCGAGATACCTTTCGGGTGACAGGACTCCCGACCTGCCTTATGCTGTCAAGATTGCGGCATACTTCAACGTATCTGTCGATTGGCTTCTCGGTATCAACGGCGACAAGTTCGATATTATGCCGAAAGAGGTTCAGGAAATCGCACATTGCTATCAGTTGGCGAGCCCTGATGACCGCAGAGTCGTTCAGGCTGTCCTCGCCAAGTATCAGGAGGACTAAATGCTGTACGGTGAAAAACTAAATCGCCAAGCCGTTTTCATCGGTGCGAACGGAGAGACGGACAGACTCAACCGAATTCCGTTTATGTCCGGCAGTTTCAACGAGGCTTGGCTTCAAGAACTGCTCGAAGAGAACCCGAGCATCATTCCATCGGGCGATGTATCTTCAGAATATGCACCGCTCATCTGCATCGGTCGTGAGGTGCCCGTTGGTTCGGGCGAAACACAAGGCTATATCGACAACCTTTACATTACGCCTACGGGTCGCATCGTAATCGTTGAAACGAAACTGTTCCGCAACCAAGAGTCAAGGCGAACCGTCGTTGCTCAAATCATTGACTATGCCAAGGAACTGCAAAAATGGGATGCTGCAAAACTCGATGAGGTGGCATCCGAATATTTCTACCGCACGAAAGGTCAGGCTTTCAAACTCATTGACATTATGGCGGCTGAGGGCTATCTGACTTTATCCGATGAGGCAAGGCTAATCGACAACATCAATAACAATCTGTCTTCGGCTTCTTTTCTTCTTATGATAGTGGGGGACGGTATTCGTTCGGGCGTTCAGCAACTCGCAGACTTCCTTAACGAGAATACGGCTATGTCATTTAACCTCGCTCTTGCCGAAATGGAAGTATATCAATCAGGCTCCGGTGTCATCGTGATACCGAACCTGCTCCAAAAGACGACCGTTATCGAACGTTATGTCGTATCGCAGAAACCTTACGGGACGACTTCTTTTTCTGCTCCGAGCAGAGAGAACGGTGCGGATGCAAAGCCTTATGTCAAAAAACCTGTGCTTTCTCGCAGGGAGTTTATCGAAGCGTTCTCGGCTAACGGTGGATATGATATTGACGATGTCGTGGAGTTCGTAAGCGACCTCGATGCTATCAGCGGTCTTTCCGTGGCTACCACAGCGACCGAACTGACCGTGCGTTTCGCTCCCGATGGCTCTCATTCATATCCATTGCTAACTCTCGGTATCTCTGCTGACAAGGCTGATATGTGGGTTATGCCCGGTCGGATTAAATCGGCATTAGAGAAACACGGTTGCTTTCCTTTCGAGGCAGATACATTTTTGGAGTTCTACAAGCGTTTCGTAGATACAAAACGGTGCAAGACTGCACCTTATGAGAACGAAGCAGGGTTCTACTATGCAATAGTCGAGGCTGTGCTTCGCCATTCAAGCGATTTCATAGAGATGGCAGAGCAATTCGCTCACGCCATTTCCAACAATAAGTAGGAGGAAACATTATGCCATTAAAAAACATTGTAACCGCAGGCGACTACAAGGGATACATCGACTACAAGAACAAGAAAAAGGGTCTTTATATTTACGGTTCATTCGGGCTCGGCAAAAAGGTATTCATCAACAAGGAAACAGTCGAGCGTTACGAGGTCGTAGGCGAGGACCAATATCAATCATTCGGCAGTAGCGTAGCAAGAGCAACCGTAGGCGGAGCTCTGTTCGGTGTCGGCGGTGCCGTTGCCGGAGCCGCTTCAGGCAAAAAGAAAGGCATCCATACGGTGTCTATCATCTTCAAGGACGGAACAAAATGTCTATGCGACCTTGACGACTTTATGTTCAAAATGCTAACCGAAACACTCTATTAAACACTCGCAGCAGGGGGTCGTTCTGCGGCACCCTGCTATATTTATCTCAATTTTTACGGTGCTGTAACGATTACGGTTACGGTTAAGGTAACGGTTACGGTTATAGCAGGACTTTCCGCAGACTGTCCTATGGAATGTCCGCAGACTGTCCGAAACAGGAGGTGCCTATGGCTATCAAGGCAATGCAAAAGGCGGTCGAAACACTCAGCAAAACGAAAGTGGCTATCTATATCCGTGTTTCTACCCATTGGCAAGTTGACAAAGACTCCCTTCAGGTGCAAAGGCGTGAGCTGATTGCTTATGCAGAGATGGTGCTCGGCATAACAGACTATGTCGTATTCGAGGACCCCGGCTATTCAGCAAAGAACACCGACCGCCCTGATTATCAGCGAATGATGAGCAGGTTACGCTCAGGCGAATTCTCCCATTTGCTTGTGTGGAAAATCGACCGCATCAGTCGAAACCTGCTCGACTTCGCACAAATGTATCAAGAACTAAAATCACTCGGCATCGTCTTCGTATCCAAGAACGAACAGTTCGATACAAGTAATGCTATCGGCGAGGCAATGCTGAAAATCATCCTCGTTTTTGCCGAGCTCGAACGTAATATGACATCCGAGCGTGTAACTGCTGTTATGCTTTCAAGGGCAAACAACGGTCAATGGAACGGTGGCAGGGTGCCTTACGGTTACGATTACGATAAGCAGACCAAAATCTTCTCGCTCAATCCTGCTGAAAACAAAATCGTCAATCTTATCTATTCGCTCTACGAACAGTATCAGTCTATCCTGTATGTTACGAGATACCTGAACGATGCAGGTATCAAAACGAGAGCCGGAAAGAAATGGTCCACGACGGGCGTGTATAAGATACTGACAAATCCGTTCTACAAAGGTGCATATCAGTACAATGTTCACTCGGGCGGTAACGGAACCGACAAGCGTGACGAAAACGAGTGGGTTCTCATACCCGACCATCACGAGCCGTCCGTTTCCGAGGACCAATTCGACCGCATACAGTTCTTGCTCAAACGGAACAAGCGTGGCGGTGTACCGGAAGAGAAGACATACATCCGCAAGAACATCCATATCTTTGCGGGCCTTATGAGGTGTCAAAACTGCAACCGAGTTATGACTGCGACTCTCGATAGGCGGAGAGCGGACGGATGGCGACCGTCTATCTATGCCTGTTCGACCCGCAGGAACGATAGCACTCAATGCCGAAACAAATACATTTCGGACAAAACAATAGGTCCATTCGTTTTCAACTACGTGGCTAACATCATCCGAGCCAAAGACAGTTTAGGCAAACGCTCAACTCCTGATGTTCTCGAACGAAAACTGCTCCGTGGAGAACAGTTCCGTGAAATCGAGCATATCGAGGCAGAGGGACTGAACGCTATGCACGAACTTCTTATAAGCGGTGTATCGGGACTTGAATACAAGCCACCTGTCGTTTTCGATGCGAAAGGCGGAGATGTCAGCGAACGGACATTCCTCGAAGACCGCCGCCGCAAGTGTGAGAACGCTATGAACCGACTCAAAGCGTTATATCTGTACGGCGATGAGCAGTTGCCTGAAAAGGACTATATCATCGAGCGTAAACGGATACTTGATGAGCTCCACGAGGTTGACGAGCGACTGTCTGTTATACGAGCAGAGACCGGAGAGGACGAAATTACTGACGAATTCATCGAAAAGGCTTCGTACTTCATTATGGTCGAGAAACTGCTTGACGGTCGATTTATCGACTACGAGAAATACATCCGCAGCATCGAGCCGGGAATACCTCGCAACTTCATCAAGAGCATCATCGAGACCATTACTGCCGATGACGGCAAAATCACAGCCATCAAATTCAAGAACGGTATCGAGCACAGGTTCACATACAAAAACAGCACTTCCAATAACGGAAATGCCTGATAAAATAACGGAAACCCGAAAACCAATCACGGTTCTCGGGTTTTTATTACGCTTTTTGCGAAAATATTACGTTTTCAATATCTCCAAAATCGCTTTCGCTTGTTCATAGGAGATGTCTTTCGTTTCGTGCATTTCTGTCAGGGCTTTTCTTATTACGTACTTTTCTGTTATTTCACGAACTTTTTCCTCGGTAGGTTCTTCCAAGGTCGTGTAGTCCCAAACATTGCCGCTTTTGCAACGACCATCCGTAAAAAGAAAGTTTCCAACACGTATTTTCCCGGTAGGGGTTATCTTATCAACCTTTCTGATGCTCTCGCTGTAACGAGTGCGAACAATGACTGTATCGCCCTCTTTCAAATTTTGGAGCCATCCCATATCATTTCACTCCTTTGTGGGTTATCGTAACTTTATCTTACAATGCCTATCGCCTAAGTCAATAGGGGAAACAGATATTTTCTAAAATTTTTCAAAAATATCTGTTTTTCGTGATATAAACGCTCTGCAAAAGTTGTCAAAAATGATAAACATCGGGTAATGAGTTCATTTGTGATTTTCACCTTTTGCAAATCTTCTGCATAGTATGAGGGGGAAATCAACCCAAACAAAGCCTGATTTCAAGCGGTTTTTCGCCATTTTCGTTGATTTTCGGCATCACTTATACAATAAACATCGCATCGCCGAAGCTGAAAAATCTATATTTTTCAGCTACTGCCGTTTTATAGGCATTCATTGTGCTATTGTACCCCGCAAAAGCCGAAACCAACATTATAAGCGTGCTTTCAGGCAGGTGAAAATTTGTAATCAATGCATCCATCACCTTAAACTCATAGCCAGGGTATATAAATATATCGGTGTCTTCGCTACACGCCTTAATTTCACCGAATTTTGTCGCAGCACTCTCAAGCGTTCTGCAGGATGTTGTGCCTACACATATTACCTTACCGCCGTTTTTCTTGGTGTCATTGATAATCTGCGCGGTTTCTTCGCTTATTGTATAATGTTCGGAATGCATTTTATGCTCGGTTATCTCATCCACCTTTACAGGACGAAAGGTGCCAAGCCCTACATGCAAGGTTACAAAGGCTATATTAATACCTTTGTTCTTTAGGCGTTCCAACATTTCATTTGTAAAATGCAGTCCTGCCGTGGGGGCCGCCGCACTGCCGAGCTCTCTTGAATATACAGTCTGATAACGCTCTTTATTCTCTAATTTTTCTTTTATATAATGCGGTAAAGGCATTTGGCCTACCTTATCGAGCACCGAGAAAAATTCTCCGTTACACTTAAAATCAATAATTCGGTTACCGTCTGGTAATACATCTGTCACCTGTGCTGACAGTTCATCCGAAAAGACAAACTCGTGACCCGTCTTCGCCTTTTTACCGGGGCCTGCAATACATTCCCAACAAAGAGTTGATATTTGTTTTAACAGCACAAATTCTACAACTGCACCGGTATCTGTACGGGTGCCGAAAATTCTTGCGGGTAAAACGCGTGTATCATTAAGTATAAGTGTGTCCCCTTTTTTCAAATACCCATCCAAAGTATTAAAAACGGTGTGTGTAATCTCCCCTGTTTTTTTATCTAAAACCATAAGCCGAGACATATCTCTTGGCTCAATAGGGGTCTGTGCAATAAGATTTTCAGGTAAAAGATAATTAAAATCGCATTTTTTCATAATTTTTCTTTATTTCCCAACTATAGATTAATTGACAAAATCACCAAATGATGATATATTAATATAATAACTAATACAATAGGTATTATATTGCAAATTGGTGAATAAGGCAATACTTTATTTTACAATTTGTGTTAATTGAAAGGTTTGTTGAATATGAAAAAGTACAAAGTTGGTATTATAGGCGCTACTGGCATGGTAGGTCAGCGTTTTGTTTTACTTAACGACGGTCATCCGTGGTTTGATATCGAAGTTCTCGCGGCATCTTCCCGTTCTGCAGGTAAGACCTATGAAGAAGCGGTAGGCAACCGTTGGGCTATGACCAAGCCGATGCCTGAAGCCGTTAAGAAAATGCAGGTGCTTGACGCTACTGCCGATATGGAAAAAATAGCAAAGAGTGTTGACTTTGTTTTCTGTGCGGTAGATATGAAAAAGGATGAAATCCGCGCACTTGAAGAAGCATACGCTAAGCTCGAATGTCCTGTTATTTCAAACAATAGCGCACACAGATTTACACCCGATGTTCCTATGATTATTCCCGAGCTCAACCCCGAACACGCCGAAGTTATTCACGCACAGCGTAAGCGTCTTGGTACAAAGCGCGGCTTTGTGGCAGTAAAATCTAACTGTTCATTACAAAGCTATGTACCCGCTATCTTCCCGCTCGATAAATTTGGCATAAGCAAGAGCCTTGTTTGTACCTATCAGGCAATTTCGGGTGCAGGTAAAACCTTTGAGCGTTGGCCCGAAATGGTAGATAATCTTATTCCCTACATCGGCGGCGAAGAAGAAAAGTCCGAAAAAGAACCGCTTAAAATCTGGGGTAAGGTTGAAAACGGTGTGATTGTAAATTCCGACTCACCGAAATTCACCGCCCAGTGCCTTAGAGTGCCTGTTTCTGACGGACACACCGCCGCGGTCTTTGTAACTTTTGATAAGAAGCCCACAAAGGAAGAAATACTTGATATCTGGCAGAGCTTTAAGGGACGCCCGCAGGAATTAGAGCTTCCCAGCGCTCCCAAGCAGTTCCTTAACTACTTTACCGAAGATGGTATGCCGCAGATTAAGCTTCAGCGTGAGCTTGAAAACGGTATGGCAATATCAATTGGTAGACTTCGCGAAGATACACAGTATGATTATAAATTTGTTTGTATGTCACATAATACTCTGCGCGGTGCCGCAGGCGGAGCTGTTCTTTTAGCAGAGTTACTTTGTGCAGAAGGTTATATTGACTAATCAAGAAAGGACTCTTATCTTATGAAAAAGAGAATTTTTACAGGCGCTGCTACAGCACTTGTTACACCAATGTTCGATGACGGCACAGTAAACTATGCCGCGCTTGATAAAATCATCGAAGACCAGATAAGCGGCGGTATTGACGCTTTGGTTATTTGCGGTACAACAGGCGAAGCCGCAACTCTCGATACCGAAGAACATATTAAGGTTATCGAAGAAGCCGTAAAGGTTACTCGCGGCAGAGTGCCGATTATTGCGGGTACAGGCAGTAACGATACCGCATATTCAGTAGAGCTCAGTAATCAGGCGTTGAAGGTTGGCGCAGATGCACTATTGCTTGTTACCCCTTATTATAATAAGACTTCACAAGCCGGTCTTATTGCACACTACAACTACATTGCCGACCGCGTTGATGCACCCATTATTCTTTATAATGTTCCGTCCCGTACCGGCGTAAACATTTTACCCGAAACCTATGCCGAGCTTGCCAAGCATCCTAATATTGTTGCGGCAAAGGAAGCGAACGGTGACATTGCATCGGTTATCAAAACCAAGGCTTTATGCGGTGATGCACTCGATATTTATTCGGGTAACGATGACCAGATTGTACCGATTTTATCGGTAGGAGGTATCGGTGTTATTTCGGTACTCTCAAATGTAGCCCCTAAAGAAACACACGATATGTGTGAGGCTTTCTTTGATAACGATACAAAGAAGGCTATGGATTTACAGATTAAATACATCGGTCTTATTAATGCTTTATTCAGTGATGTAAACCCAATTCCCGTAAAGGAAGCAATGAATATTATGGGTATGGACTTAGGTCCCTGCCGTTTGCCGCTGGTTTGCATGAGTGATGCAAAACGCGAATCCTTAAAAGAAGAACTTAAAAAAGTAAACTTAATTTAAGGTGAGTAAAAAATAGGAAGTGAAAAAATGCTTAAAATCATATTAAGCGGATGTTCGGGTAAAATGGGCTCGGTTATCAGTGAAATAGTAGCGGACGATGCTTCTTGCGAAATAATTGCAGGTGTTGACCCATATTTTAAGGAAGGAATTAAATTCCCAGTATACCCTACCTTTAACGATTTACCCGTATGTGATGTTATTATAGACTTTTCAAATCCTGCCGCACTTGATGGTATGCTCCAGTATTCCAAGAAATACGCCGTACCGACCGTTATTGCAACAACCGGTTACAGCGACAGCGACATTAAGAAAATCAAGGAAGCCGCAAAATTTGCGCCTATTTTCTTCACCTTTAATATGTCGCTTGGTATAAACCTTTTAACAAGCCTTGTAAAGCGTACAACCGACATATTAGGCAGTGACTTTGATATTGAAATAATAGAACGGCATCATAATCAAAAAATTGATGCACCGTCGGGTACGGCAATAATGCTTGCAAATGCCATAAATGATTCGCTCAATAATAAAATGGTTTATGAATATGACCGCCATTCAAAACGCGAAAAGCGTTCAAAAAATGAAATCGGTATTCATTCTGTCCGTGGCGGCACATATGTTGGCGAACACGAAGTAATTTTTGCGGGTAACAATGAAGTTATAACACTTACCCACCAAGCATTTTCTAAAAATGTATTTGCCTTCGGTGCGGTAAAAGCCGCAAAGTTTTTAAGTGATAAGCCCAACGGCATATACGATATGAACGACTTAATAAATGAAAAATAGAAGCACTGTAAAGTGCTTCTATTTTTTTATAGGTTTTTAATATAACAACGGCGGCGCTTGTGGAGTTGAGTATCAAAAGATTTCCACTGCGCTAATATTTTTGCATTGGTTTCAAGCATCGGGCCTGTTTCGGCATACTTAATACCGTTTTTAGCGGCGTTCTGAATAAGGTGGTCAAGTATTACCGCATTAACGCCTGAGCCTTGTAAATCGGGGCGAACGGCTATTAAGAACATATCAAGCGCCTTGCTTTGCTCGAAAGCTTTAAGCACATGTACCCAACCCGTTGGGAAAAGTCGGCCGCGTGACTTTTTCATAGCCTCGGCTACCGACGGCGCACTGACACCAAAGGCCACCATATTATTATTTTCATCCATTACAAAACAGGTGTATTTTGGGTTTAACAACGGTATAAACTTATTAGCATACTTTTTTATCTGCTTTTCATTTAAATCCACAACGCCGTAAAGCGGAGCGTAGGCGGCATTAACCAGTTCAAATACTTTAGTTACATAAGGCGCAAAGCCGAATCTCGTTTTTACCTTAACCTTATGTAACTTTTTACGCTTCATAATGTGTTCGGCAATTTTGTGCATTTTTTCAGCTTTTTCGCTATTTACTTCAGGCGCCATAATTTTGTATTCAACCCAGTCGGTATCTTTTTTATAGCCCAACTTTTCTAAATGCTCATTATAGTAGGGCTCGTTATAATATGTAATAAACATACTGCGTTTATCGAAGCCGTCAACCAGCATACCTTCTCTGTCCAAGTCACAAAAACCCAATGGACCGTGCACCTGATTACAATTTTTCTCCCTTGCCCAGTTTTCAACTGCGGCAAAAAGAGCGGTTGACACTTCTATGTCATCAATAAAGTCAACCTGTGAAAAACGCATACGCTGTGTTCCCCACTTTTCGTTGGCCTTATGACTTAAAATCGCGCCTATTCTACCAACGATTTCCCCGTCTTTATATGCCAAAAAGCATTTGGCATCACAGTAATCAAAGGCAGGGTTTTTATCTTTGTCCCAGTCCGCCAAGTCATCGCCGTAGAATGCGGGAACAAAGTTTGGATTGTCTTTATAAAGAATATTTGGAAAATCCACGAATTTGCGAAGCTGTGCCTTGGTTTCTACCTCAATAATTTCTACTGTGGCAGTATTTAACCTTTCCTTTAGCATAAAAATCCCCCTAAAATAAATTGAAGTCCGGTATATACTTTTTATCAGAGCTCACTGAGTCTTGAATATAAATCCGGTCGCTATTTTTGGTGATAAGATGCTGTAGCACCTTATCGTATTCCCGTTTTGTGATTTTACGATTAATTTCCTTGTACTGTTCTGCCCTACCGCAAGGGACATACTGTGCCATTAAGCTGAAAAAGGCGTTGGGCGTATTTTTGAAAAACCAATCTATTATATTTATTGCTTCATTGGTGGCGGCGGGTAATAACAGGTGTCGCACAATTATTCCGCTTTGCATAATGCCGTCTTTATTAAAAACACATTGGGGTTTTAATTTATACGCCGCCTTTAGCGCCGCGCTTGCCTTTTCAAAGTAGTCGGCCACTGCCGAATATCTTAACGATTTTTCACTTGAAATATATTTCAAATCAAACAAATAGATATCAAAGATGTTTTGTTCTATATTTTCAGTTAGTTCATAGCCACCCGTATTACACACAAGCGGGATTTTGGGGCGGTATATCTTTAGTGCCGCTTTAATTGCTTCCATATAGTGTGTAGGATTTACAAAATTAATATTATGCGCACCTTTTTGCTCTAATTCTTTAAAAATTTCGGCTAACCCTTCTACCGAAATAACCTTACCCCTATTTTTATGGCTTATTTCGTAGTTCTGACAATAAACGCACCGCATACTGCAGCCACTGAAAAATATCGTACCCGAGCCATTAGTCCCACTGATGCACGGCTCTTCCCAAAAATGCAAATCCGCTCGGGCTATTTTAGGTGATAACGGCATACCGCAAAAGCCGCCTTTATTATCATTATCAGTCCTTAAAGCATTACATTGGCGCGGACAGTTATTGCACCGCTGCTTCATTTTCTTTTGCCTTCTTTACAGGATATATAATTCGCTTATTAACCTTAAGTCCGTTATAGGTCATTTTAAACATAACCCTGCCTAAAAATGAATTACCGCAATTATTACACCGAAACTCATTCATAAACCAGTGGTTTTTATATTTGAATTTTTTAACGGGCTGTGCTAATTCCCCACATTTATCACAGTTGAATTCAAGGTGCTGCGGTTTTATTTCCTTATTGTCCAACTTACTTAAATAGTAATTTTTAAACATAAGCTTTCGGTAAAATTCGGGATTTGCAGTGTCTTTGATAAACCCTGCAAATCTTTCTTTATTATAGGTACGCTTTAAGATTTCGGATGTTATTTCACTATCATCAACCGCCGTATGCAAATCGAACTCATCGGTTGAAACCGACAACATTTCCGCCGCACTTGAGAGTGACACCTGATTTACAATTTCTGCTCCGCGAAGCTTCATTTCATTTTGAAAATATTTCTGTAAATCAACATAACGGCCTATTTTAAAGGTTTCGTTTTCACTTAAAAACAGACGGGTGTTTTCCATAATGGTGTACAAATCGGAATTACTCCAGGTAAGTGTGATATAATCTTCCCCTGTCCACTCGTTATAAAGCTTTACCGCTTCGCAAAAAGGAATACCCGAAAGCATATCTTCTGTTGTAATACCGGTAAGTGTTGCAAAGCGTTTGCTTACCTTTTTAGAAAACGAAGAACGGACAGTTTTTGAAAACCTACCTATAATTTTAAAGCTTTCATCCAATTTGACAGCGCCAATCTGCAAAATCTGATTTACAAATCTTCCGTGTTTTTTACAGTATGCACTGTCCCATTCCAAATCAAGAATAATATAATTCATTATTTGTTTTTTGACTCGTATTTCATACGAGCTTCCTTATTAAGTATTCTTTTTCTAAGACGAATATTGTTAGGTGTTACTTCTACAAGCTCGTCT
Organism: Acutalibacteraceae bacterium; assembly: GCA_045590755.1. Taxonomy (GTDB): domain Bacteria; phylum Bacillota; class Clostridia; order Oscillospirales; family Acutalibacteraceae; genus SIG565. The sequence continues at coordinate 73,723 of JAZNRP010000024.1, read as the reverse complement.
TCTTTGATAAATTCAAGTGACTGTTCAAGACTGAGCACCGAATGCGGTACAAGGCGGAGCGCATCGTCACTGCCCGACGCGCGCGTATTTGTCATTTGTTTTTTCTTGCAAACATTGCATACTATATCTTCATTTTTCGGGTTTTCGCCGACAATCATACCTTCATATACGGGAGTACCCGGACCTATGAACAGTCTACCCCTATTTTGAGTATTGAAAAGTCCATAGCCAGTGGCTTCTCCCGTTTCGTGAACAACTATTGAGCCTGTAGTTCTGGCTTCAATATCGCCCTTATATTCTTCATAGCCGTTAAATACATGATTCATAATACCGTTACCGTTAGTATCGGTTAAAAACTGTGACCGGTAGCCAAGAAGTCCACGCGCGGGAATTAAAAATTCAAGGTGGGAAGTGCCGCCATCCCTGACGCCCATATTTTTAAGCTCTGCCTTGCGAGTTCCCAGTCGCTCCATAACGGCACCTACATATTCTTCGGGTACTTCTATCATAAGAAGCTCAATAGGCTCTAAGAGTTTACCGTCCTTATCGCGTTTATAAATAACGGTCGGCGGTGACACTTGAAATTCATAGCCCTGTCTGCGCATAGTTTCAATAAGAATTGAAAGATGCAGCTCTCCCCTGCCAGATACCTTGAATGTATCGGCAGACTCGGTTTCTTCAACGCGAAGACTTACATTAGTTTCAATTTCGTGGAAAAGTCGGTCACGAAGATTACGGGATGTTACAAACTTGCCGTCCTTACCCGCGAATGGCGAGTTATTTACCATAAAGTTCATAGCCAAAGTCGGCTCATCAATCTTTACAAAGGGTAGCGGCTCAACCGATTCCTGAACGCAAAGTGTCTCCCCTATATTTAGCTCATTAATACCCGCTATCTGTATTAAGTCACCGACAGACGCGGTATTACACTCGGTTCTCTTTAAGCCGTTTATCATAAACAGCTTGGAAATCTTTACATTTGTTGTAGTGCCGTCATTATGGCATAAAACCGCGCTTTGCCCGTTACGGATTGTACCGCGCACTACTCTGCCTACACCTATTCTTCCCAAATAATCATCATATTCAATATTTGAAAACAACACCTGCAGCGGAGCTTCGGGGTCCCCTATAGGTGCATCAATTTCATTTACTATTGTTTCAAAAAGTGGCTCTAAATCTGTACCCAAATTATCGGCATCAAGTGAAGAATAGCCGTCGCGACCCGATGCGAAAACAACAGGAAATTCTATCTGGTCATCATCGGCTCCGAGTTCAATAAACAAATCCAATACTTCATCCACAACTTCTTTGGGACGCGACAAGGGTCTGTCCACCTTATTTACAACAACAATTGCTTTTTTGCCGAGTGATAACGCTTTTTTAAGCACAAAACGGGTTTGTGGCATACAGCCTTCAAAGGCGTCTACAAGCAAAAGTACACCGTCAACCATCATTAAAATACGCTCAACCTCACCGCCGAAATCAGCGTGTCCCGGGGTATCAACTATATTTATTTTAATATCTTTATAAATAACACTTGTGGTTTTCGAAAGAATGGTTATGCCGCGTTCTCGCTCTAAATCGTTTGAGTCCATAACGCGTTCATCTACCTGCTCATTTACGCGAAAAGTACCGCTCTGCTTAAGTAACTGGTCAACCAAGGTTGTCTTACCGTGGTCAACATGGGCGATAATTGCAATGTTTCTTAAACCTTCTATTTTTTTGACTGCCATAAATTAAAACTTCCCTAAAATATATTTCCTAACTAATTTATTATATTATTTTTAGGTCTTATTGTCAATAAAATACGACAAAAACCGACACCCTACGGTGTCGGTTTTTGTGTTTATAAGGATTTAATTGTTTCCATAAGATAGGTAGCAAATTCTTTACAGGTTGCACCATCGCGGTTACCGGTAACTACCACTCGTTTCTCGGTTTCGTTACAAATGCTCATCGCTTTTGCTAATTTCTCGGCCTTTTCTACAAAACCGATATGGCGAAGCAGCATTTCGGTTGCCTTGAAAATACTTGACGGGTTAGCATACTCACCTATGCCTTCTTCAATCATTCTGGGTGCCGAGCCGTGAATTGCTTCAAACATAGCATAGTTATCGCCTATATTAGCACTGCCTGCTGTTCCTACGCCACCCTGGATCTGAGCGGCTTCATCGGTAATAATATCACCGTAGAGATTAGGTAGTACAAACACCTGAAATTTATCTCTGATATCTTCATTAACAAGGTTTGCCGTCATAATATCGATATACCAGTCTTCCGCCGTAATTTCAGGGTAAGCTTCGGCTACCTTATGGCAGATTTCGGTAAATTTACCGTCGGTTTTCTTCATAATATTGGCCTTTGTTACAATGGCAACATTATTCTTACCGTTTTGCTTGGCATACTCAAATGCCGCCTTGGCAATACGGTATGTACCTGCATTTGTTGTTACCTTAAAGTCAACCGCTAATTTTTGAGGAAGCTCTACACCGCGAGAGCCAAGCACATATTCTCCTTCGGTATTTTCTCTGTAGAAAATCCAGTCGATATTCTTATCGGGTACAGTTACGGGACGAACATTGGCATACAAATCAAGCTCGCGTCTGAGTGCTACATTTGCACTTTCCATTGTACCGCCCTTTGGGGTGGTTGTTGGTCCCTTTAATAATACATCACATTTTTTAATTTCGGCAAGTACATCATCGGGGATGGCTTTGCCAAGATTTAAGCGGTTTTCGATTGTAAGCCCATCGATTATATTGAACTCTACTTTACCCGAATCAACTTCATCTTTTAGCAAAAACTCAATAAGATTTTTGGCTTCTTTTACGATAATCGGGCCGATACCGTCGCCGCCGACAATACCGATTACTATTCTTGAGGCTTTGGAAAAGTCCTTTGCCTTTGCGCCCGATTCCATAATTTCTACCCTTTTAAGCTGTTCTTCAAGCAGAATCTTAAATTGTTCAACCGCAGAGTTTATATATTTTTCCATTATTTACCGTTCTCCTTTGTGTACTGTAACAGACTACCCGCTTTAAGAATTGCCTTTTGCCTATCGGTAAAGTTGCAAACAAGCACAAAGTCTTCACCTGTAGTTTTGTTTGTCAGAATAATTTCACCACTGTCCATACCGCTATAAACATTGTTAAGCCCTAATTCGTCGCCTTGATTTAATTTATCATAATCATCGGGATTTTTGAATGTGAGTGGCATTATACCCGCGTTAATAAGGTTTGCAACATGTATACGGGCAAAGCTTTTTGTAATAACAACACGAACACCAAGATAGAGCGGCACGAGTGCGGCGTGTTCACGGGAAGAGCCCTGTCCGTAGTTTGAGCCACCGACAATAATACTCTTACCCGCCGCCTTTGCGCGTTCGGGGAATGTTGTGTCACACACCCCAAAGCAGAACTGCGAGAGATGCGGTATATTTGAGCGATAGGGCAGAATTTTTGCGCCCGCCGGCATAATATGGTCGGTAGTAATATTGTCACCCACCTTTAGAATAAGGGGTGCTGTAAGTGTATCTTCCTGCGGGAAGCTATCGGGGAATTTTTTGATGTTGGGTCCACGAAGTATTTCAAGGCTTTCGGCTTCCGATTCACTTGCAGGTTCAATAACTGCGCTATCGTCTATTAAGAATTTTTCGGGCATATTAACCTTTGGCATAAAGCCTAACTCTCTCGGGTCTGTGATATAACCCGTAAGAGCTGCTGCAACGGCAGTTTCGGGAGATACCAAATAAACCTGTCCGTCCGCAGTACCGCTTCTGCCTTCAAAGTTACGGTTAAAGGTGCGAAGTGACACACCCGCAGAATTGGGAGAAAAGCCCATACCGATACAAGGACCGCAAGCACATTCGAGCAAACGAGCGCCACTTGCAAGAATATCGGTAAGTGCGCCGCATTCGCTAAGCATTGTAAGTACCTGCTTAGAACCCGGAGATACAGACAGACTGACCGACGGCGGAATGATTTTACCCTTAAGCAACGCCGCTACCTTTAGCATATCTAAAAGTGAAGAGTTAGTACAAGAGCCAATGCATACCTGGTCAACCTTTACACCCTTAAGGCTTTCAACTGTCACGACATTATCGGGACTGTGCGGGCACGCAATAAGGGGTTTAAGTTTTGATAAATTAATATCAATAACTTTATCATAAACTGCGTCCGCATCACTGCAAAGCGGAACATAATCTTCTTCTCTGCCCTGTGCTGCTAAAAATTCGCGTGTTGTTTCATCCGACGGGAATATAGATGTTGTAGCGCCAAGCTCGGTACCCATATTGGTAATTGTTGCGCGTTCGGGCACAGATAAGGTTTTAACACCTTCGCCTCCCCATTCTATAATGGCGCCGACGCCACCCTTTACGGACAAAATACGGAGTATTTCAAGGCTTACATCCTTTGCAGTTACAAAGTCATTTAATTTTCCGCTTAAATTAACCTTATACATTTTGGGCATTGTAATGTGATATGCGCCGCCGCCCATAGCAACTGCGACATCAAGTCCACCCGCACCAAAAGCCAACATACCTATACCGCCGCCCGTGGGGGTATGGCTATCGGAGCCGATAAGGGTTTTACCGGGTATACCAAAACGCTCTAAGTGTACCTGATGACAAATTCCGTTACCGGGGCGAGAAAAGTATATACCGTGTTTTTTGGCAACACTTTGAATATATCTGTGGTCATCCGCATTTTCAAAGCCCGACTGCAAGGTGTTGTGGTCAATATAAGCTACACTGCGTTCGGTCTTTACGCGCGGAATACCCATTGTTTCAAACTCAAGATATGCCATAGTTCCTGTAGCATCCTGAGTTAATGTCTGGTCGATTTTAAGGGCGATTTCGCTACCCGCAACCATTTCACCTTCAATAAGGTGAGCCTTTATAATCTTTTGTGCAATAGTAAGTCCCATTTTTAAGCCTCCATAATGCTTCTCTTAGCATTCAAAATATGTTCGTGCACAAGCTGCTTTGCAAGTGAAACATCGCGCGCGGCGATAGCATTGTAAAGCGCCTTATGCTCATTAATTGATTTTTCTGTGCGTCCTGTTTGTTCAATTGAAGCCTTACGGAATTTTACTATCTTTTTATGAAGCGGTAAAAGGGTTTGGCAAATAATAGGACTGCCGCAATTTTTGTAAATACTTTCGTGGAATTCACTGTCCTTAAATATTACGCGTTCACTGTCGTGCTTTCCGCCATAGAACTCCTGAAAATCTAAAATTTCTTTAAGAATACCGAGTGTTTCATCGGTTAAATTCTCAATAAACTTTTCTACCGCAATACCCTCAAGCATAAGGCGGATTTCATATATATCTTTAAGGTCGTTTTCGGTAATACCCAAAACCATCATACCTTTTTTGGTATCTTTAATAAGGTTTTCTTGTTCGAGTCGACCAAGCGCTTCACGCACGGGTGTACGGCTGACACCTAATTCTTCCGAAATAGCGGTTTCGGTAAGGACTGTGCCAAAGGCATATTTGCCTATTAAAATATCGGCTTCTAATTTTTCAAAAATCTGATCTGCAAGGGACTGTGATTTATGATTAAACATTTATTTTTCCCTCCATAAATTTACCGTTTGATAGTTCATTTATCTTCTTTTCAAGCTCTTCGGTTGAAAGAGCGGTCTGCCTGCCGTTCTCATACTCGGCATCAATGCATTCCTTAAGCTTTATTACAAGCTCATCGCGTTTGCCTACAGCCTTATCGCCCGATAATCCATAGTTCTGATTAATCCAATAAGCAATACCTGCAAGTCCGCTTGTCTTGCTTATCATAACGGATGCGGGTTTATTTAAGAACTTTTCGGTATCAAAAATATTATAAATTTCCTGGTCTTTAAGTAATCCGTCGGCGTGAATGCCCGCCTTGGTCACATTAAAGTTTCTACCTACAAACGGTGTCATAGGCGGTATTTTATAGCCAATCTCATTTTTGAAGAACTCGGCAATCTCAGTAATAACGGTCGGGTCCATACCGTCAAACGAGCCGCGAAGAGATGCATACTCAAACACCATTGCTTCAAGCGGCACATTACCCGTACGCTCACCTATACCAAGCAGTGAGCAGTTTACTGCCGATGCGCCGTAAAGCCAAGCGGTAGAAGCGTTGGAAACCGCCTTATAGAAATCGTTATGTCCGTGCCACTCAAGCATCTCGCTCGGTACATCGGAATAATGCTGTAGGCCGTAGATAATACCCGGTACACTTCTGGGCAGTGCTACTTCCGAATAAGGCACACCGTAGCCCATTGTATCACAAGCGCGGATTTTCACGGGTATACCCGCCTGTCTTGACATTTCCATAAGCTCGTTAACAAAGGGTACTACAAAGCCGTAAAAATCGGCACGGGTTATATCTTCAAGGTGACACCTTGGCATAACACCCGCTTCAAAAGCATCGGCAACAGTAGCAAGATAGCCTTCCATTGCTTGTTTACGGGTTTTACCAAGCTTTTTGAAAATGTGATAGTCACTGCAGGATACTAAAATACCCGTTTCCCTTATACCCAAATCCTTTACAAGCTTAAAGTCTTCCTTGCTGGCTCTAATCCAGGTTGTAATTTCGGGGAATTTAAGTCCTAAATCCCTACATTTTTCTATAGCTTCCCTGTCTTTTTTGCTGTAAACAAAAAATTCACTCTGACGGATTATTCCGTACGGACCACCGAGTTTTGATAAAAGCTTATATATTTCAACTATCTGGTCAACCGAATACGGTTCTACCGACTGCTGACCGTCACGAAGAGATGTATCGGTAATCCAAATTTCTTCGGGCATATCCATCGGCACGCGACGGTGGTTGAACGGCACCTTCGGTATTTCGGAATAGTTATAAATATCGCGGTACAGATTAGGCTCCGCAATATCTTGCAGACTGTACTTGTACGACTTCTGCTCTAAAAGATTTGATTTTTTTGAAATTTCAAGCATAATATTTCTCCTTTATACTCACAAATTCAAGTATTTATGCATTAGTGTATACAATTATACATAAAAAGGAAGGATATGTCAATACATATCCTTTTTTCTTTACATTATTTAAGCACTTTTTTAACCGACGGATGAATTTTTTGCAGATAAACTGCGGCTACCCTTACTAAAACTATATCGTAAAGGTAAAAGGTGATATTTGCAAGCAGCAGAAACGCTACCCCACCAAAGATGCCAGAGCTACCAAAATCATAAATAGGCAGACCTAAAAGCTTTACAGTAATTAAAAACACCGAAATAATTGCCGCGTTAAAAACTGCAAACTTTATCAAATACTGAATTAACCTACTGTTTAGCCTTTCAATATATGCTTTTATAATTGGGTAATAGCCGAATAGTAATACATACATAAGCTTGGCTTCGGTTTCGGCAAACAGCATACTAAGTACGGAAGTTACTATAAAGGTCAACAAAGGCCATTTTCCGCCGATTTCTATTAGCACCACAAGACATACAAGTCCCGATAATGCGGGTACTGCATAGGTAAAGTACGGAAAATATGATAACATCATAAAAGCGACAGACAATGCCGACATTAGAGCGCAAAAGGTTATTTTTGAAGTGTTTTTCATAAAAATTCCCCTTTTAACAACAAGGAATCAAATCTCCGCCCATCATTTCGCAACAACAGTCCATACAACAAAGCGTTGTACACGGGTCAGATGTACAACAGCTACCACCCATATTATTAGGTGTAGAATACGGGTTACCGTACCCCCTATTCTGCCGCTGCATACGGTTAAAGGCTTCGCGGTATTCGGCATTATTCGGGTCCATACGGCAAGCATTTGAAAAGCTTGTGTATGCGCCCTCAAACCAACCGCGACGGTAAAGCACCGAGCCGTTAAGAAAATACCACTCTGCATTGCGGTTAGAGATTGGTACGCCGTCCAGTAGTTCCTGTGCTTCTTCAAGGCGGTTTTGTGAAATTAAGGAGCGTACATCCGAGAACTGCGAGCTACCCGCATTATATGATGAAGAACTACGGGTATTCCCGCCTTTGCGACGGGAAACAATCTCATCATACGCTTCGTTTATTTCCTTCATTTTATCTGCCGCCAAATCGGACAGCGGATTATCGGCATAATTATCGGGATGATATTTACGCGCTAATTCGCGGTATGCCTTTTTAATTTCATCATCGGTAGCGTTGGGCGACACACCCAGCACTACATAGGGGTCTTTCATATTTCTAACTCCTTTTTTACTGTATCTTCAAGTCCTAAATAAATTATATTACCTAAAATGTTTTTGAATTTACAAATATTTATCAGTTCAAATGCTTTTATCATTTCTTCTATGCAGATTATAAGCTGAGTTTTTGAATACTGCTTATAGTCTTTGCGGTTTTTAAACGGATTAAAACTACCCTTTTTTATATCTTTAGGTAAATCCACTGCGGCATCCAAAATATAGATATACCGCCCCATACAGTAGCCCAGCCGTTCTAATGCGCGTTTATCAATTTCTCTATCACTGCACATTTTAAGAACGCTTGATAACATAACTGCGGTAGGGTCAGCAGACAAATCTATATCTGCGTTTTCCTTTTCTACCAGTTTTTGTGAATCGGTATAGGTCTTAAAAATCTCGGCTAATTCTTTATTTTCTTTTGCCGCTTTTTTGAAAGCGGATGAAAACAACGGCTTTAAACACATAAACCCAAGTTTTTTTATGCCCTTTTCATCATCTATATTATCAAGCAGCTTGTAATATAACAAAAGCATAGCCGCATTTGATGCAAAATTCAATTCATCATCGGCGCTTTTGCAATAATTGCACTTCTTTATTGGGTTAAAGGGACAGCACTTGCGTTCGGTTTGAACCGAAGCTTCTTTAAGTGACATTTCTAAAAGTGCTAAAAAGGTAAAATCATAGCTTAGGGTAAAACGGGCAAGTAAGCCGTATTTTTTACCGAGTTGTCGGCATAGTGAACAATAAACCGCTTTATACATTTCCCATTCCTTTATACGCATTTCGGGTTTATAAGCCTTTATATAGCCGAACATTTTACCCCACCCTTCTACTCTATATTACCACTAAAAAATTTTAATTGGTGAATAATGTGTAAATTCTAAAGCATAGCTTTAAGAAACTGTCCCGTATACGATTTTTCATTCTTTGCAACCTGTTCGGGACTACCGCTGCACACAACGGTACCGCCGCCATCTCCCCCTTCGGGTCCTAAATCAATTATATAATCGGCGGTTTTAATAACATCGAGATTATGCTCAATTACGACAACGGTATTTCCGCCGTCAACGAGCCTTTGTAAAACATCTATCAGCATATGCACATCATATGAGTGAAGTCCCGTTGTAGGTTCGTCGAGAATATAAATTGTTTTACCCGTACTGCGCTTTGAAAGCTCGGTTGCCAACTTTACGCGTTGTGCTTCGCCGCCTGATAATGTGGTGGCGGGTTGTCCTATTTTAATGTAACCCAGTCCTACATCAAACAGTGTTTGCAATTTCTTTGCGATTTTGGGAACCGAAGAAAAGAAATTAAGGCCTTCTTCCACCGTCATTTCAAGCACTTCGTAAATATTTTTTTCTTTGTATTTTACACCGAGCGTTTCGCGGTTATATCTACTACCACCGCATACCTCACACGGAACATAAATATCGGGTAAGAAATGCATTTCTATCTTGATTATGCCGTCACCTTCACAGGCTTCACAGCGACCGCCCTTTACATTAAAGGAAAATCTGCCCGCATTGTAGCCGTGTGTCTTGGCATCCTTTGTCTGTGCAAAGAGTTCGCGAATATCATTAAACACACCCGTATATGTTGCAGGGTTTGAACGGGGTGTTCTGCCTATGGGTGACTGGTCAATATTAATAATTTTATCGAGATGCTCGTGCCCTGTAATACTTTTAAACTTACCGGGGAAGGTTTTGGCACGGTTTAGTTCACGGGAAAGATATTTCTGAATAATCTCATTAACAAGCGAAGATTTACCCGAGCCCGAAACACCCGTAACACCCGTAAAGGTGCCAAGCGGTATTTTAACATCTATATTCTTAAGGTTGTTTTCTGCCGCACCCTTGACAGTCAGATAATTTCCGTTTCCCTGTCTTCTGTTTTTGGGTACTGGTATTTTTTTGCGTCCCGAGAGATAATCTGCGGTGAGTGAATTATCGACCTTTTGCAGTTCTTCCACCGTTCCGGAAAAAACAACATTTCCGCCGTGTATACCCGCCCCCGGTCCTATATCTACAACATAGTCGGCAGAACGGATGGTGTCTTCATCGTGTTCAACAACAATTAATGTGTTACCTAAATCTCTAAGCCTTTTTAAAGTGCCTATAAGCTTTTCGTTATCACGCTGATGAAGACCGATACTTGGCTCATCAAGTATATACAATACACCCATAAGCGAAGAGCCGATTTGGGTAGCAAGTCTGATTCTCTGACTCTCTCCTCCCGAGAGTGTTCCCGATTCTCTGGCTAAGGTGAGATATTCAAGTCCCACACTTTTAAGGAAATTAAGGCGTTCCTTTATTTCCTTAATAATAGGCTCTGCTATCTTTGCCTTAAAATCACTAAACTTGACACCCGAAATAAAATCGAGCATGGCCGTTACCGATAAATGACAACACTCGTCAATATTTTTCCCGCTGACGGTAACCGCCAGCGCTTCGGGCTTTAAGCGGGTGCCGTTACAGTCGGGACAGTCGCACTCGTTCATACAGTTTTCTATTTCTCTTCGTGCTAAATCGCTTTTTGAATCACGATAGCGGCGTTCAAGATTATTTACAACACCTTCAAAGGTGCTGTAATACTCGCTCTTGCCCCAATGGTCAGAGCGTCTGAGCAGTATTTTCGTGTCCCCCGTACCGTAAAGAACGGCTTCCTGTGCCGCTTTCGGTATGTCTTTAAAGGGTGTATTAATATCGAAGCCGTAATGCTCTGCCAAGCCGTTATAATACATTGCGGCAATAGTGCCTTGATTTGGGTAAAACCATGAATTAACCCCCCAGCCCGATGCATGAATTGCGCCTTCAACAAGGGATTTATTCTCATCCGCTATAATAAGCCTTGTGTCAACCTTCATAAACTTGCCGATACCCGTACAGGTAGGACAAGCACCTACAGGACTGTTAAAGGAAAACAGTGTAGGGGTGATTTCGGGCAGACTTATATTATGCTCATCACAAGCATAGTTCTGCGAAAAACGAAGCTCTTCACTACCCGATACATCAATATTAATAATACCGCCCGTAAGGTTTGCCGCCGTTTCAATACTGTCGGCAAGTCGGCTTTTTATACTTTCCTTAACCACGAGCCTATCAATAATTATATCAATATAATGCTTTTTATTTTTTTCAAGCTTTATTTCTTCACTTAATTCGTAAAGTGACCCGTCAATGCGTACACGGACATAGCCCGATTTACGCGCAGAATCAAGCTCCTTAACATACTCGCCCTTTCTGCCGCGCACAATAGGTGCCATAACCTGAATTTTTGTGCCATCACTGAGCTTCAAAACAGCATCAACAATCTGGTCGGTTGTCTGTTGCTTTATCTCTTTGTTACAAATAGGACAGTGCGGTGTACCGACTCTGGCATAAAGCAGACGCAAATAATCGTAAATCTCGGTAATTGTACCAACAGTTGAACGCGGATTTTTAGATGTTGTCTTCTGGTCAATAGATATGGCGGGAGACAGACCCTCAATTGTTTCAACATCGGGCTTTTCCATTTGTCCTAAAAACATACGCGCGTAGGATGAAAGTGACTCAACATATCGTCGCTGTCCTTCGGCGTATATTGTATCAAAGGCAAGGGACGACTTACCCGAGCCTGAAAGACCTGTAAACACCACTAATTTATCACGCGGTATTGTGACATTAATATTATTTAAGTTATTGGCTTTTGCGCCCTTTATAATTATTTTGTCTGTAGCCATTTGTCTTCCCCACAAAAAAAATATATATGATAATTGTACCCTAAAACAGTAAAAAAGTAAATGATATTATAAAAAAGTTTTCCGCTAAATTAATAGCGGAAAACTTTTATTTTGCCTTTACTTTTGTCTTTATTTTATCTATAGCACCGTATATAAAAGGCTCTTTAAGCAGCAACAGCATTACTACATAAATTACCATACCTAAAGCCACCTGCATGACAGTGCTTACAAAGGTTGACGGGGTAATGCGTGCAACTGCAAAAACGCACACTCCCATAACAAGTCCTGCAATAAGGCTTCGCCAACCGTAAAGTAAAATCTTGGGGCTGAATTCCTTACGGACAAAAATAAACTGCACCGATGTTACCGATAATTCTGCTAATACAGTAGCTACGGCGGCGCCCAAACAGCCATATCTGCTAATGAGTATTGAGTTAAATACAACATTAACTACCAATCCGCACGATACCGAAATTGTATACTCCTTCATTCGGTTTGTGGGGAGTAAATACTGTGTGCCTATGATATTACTGATACCGATTAACAGTATAATGGGAGAAAGCAGCATCATACACGGTGCCGACCTTGCATAATCTTCACCTAAGAACCATATAATCATATCATTTGATATTGCCATAAGTCCGAAGGTGGCGGGGTACGCTATAATAAACAGAAACTTAAAGGATTTCTTGATATAATCGTTAACCGCTTTAATGTCGCCCGCCGAAAATCTGTTAGCGACACGCGAGAGCATTACAAGACCAAGAGATGTAACAACCGTCAAAATAATTTTGGTTATCTTCTCTGCCTGACTGTAATAGCCGACTTCGGTATAGCCTTCCATACCTTCTAAGAAAATACGAATCATTGTTTTATCAAGGTAGGCATATACAGAGGTTGCTATTTGCGGTAAAAACATTATAAAAATGGGGCCTAAATGCTTTAAGATACCGAAAAGCTGAATGTTAGTTCTACCTAAATATTTAGGCAAACTAAACCACATTGAAACATTGCCTATCATAACCGTTAAGGCATAGAAGAATACATAAACATCTAAATCCTGCTCGGTTTTAACGAAGGCGAATATACTTATAAGGCCTAAGATTTTGGTTATAAAGTTCCTTATAGCCTGTAATCTGAAATCTTCAACGCCCTGGAAGAACCAGCTTATATCAAAAAATGCAGCTAAAAGCTCTATAAGCAAAATAGCGTAATAACCCGAATAACCCGTACTGTTCTTTATAATAACAAAATAATAAAGGATGGTGCTGATAGTTATTGTAACAAAGCGAATAATCTGCAATTCACAGAAAACGCGAGTACGCCTGAAGCGGTTATTCTTACAGAAAGCCACCTCGCGTTGCCCGTAGATATTCATACCCACACAGCCGATTAAAACGAAATAAGATACTATAGACTGGAAAAAGTTAAATAACCCTACATTCTCGGTTCCAAGAACACGGGAAATGTAAGGCATAGTTATTACAGGTACTATTAAAGTTAAAATTTGATAACTTAAATTATATAAATAATTTTTAACAATACTTATTTTTTTCATAAATACCTTTTCCAAGCAATAAGGATTCCTTTAGAATACAAACTTATTATACTCTTTTTTTACCTTTTTTTCAAGTATTAAAAAAGAAATGTCTCATATCCCGTAGATATGAGACATTTTTACATTTATTTTGCTGCCGCGTCGGGTGCTACATAGGTGCCTTCTTCTTTAATGAAATCGTGCAGTTTTTGTGTTGCTATATCAATATCATATATACAATAGTAAACATAGTTTATAATAGCTTTTTTGCCGTACAACTCATTACAATCTTCATCAGGTAAACTTAAACTTTCAATGGTCGGAGAACTGGTTAATGCCCATGTAGCAAGACTTGTAATTTCATTATTTGTGAGCGAAGTTTCACTGTTTTGAAGTCCCATTTTTACAAGCTCAGGCAACTTGGTTACACCGCGTTTTTTAACCTCTTCGAACATAAGCGACAGTATTTCGCGTTGCCTTTCCATTCTCCCTTCAATACCGCCTGTGTAACGGTTACGAGAGTACGCAAGGGCTTGTGCGCCCGATAATTTCTGTAGACCTGTTTTCTTAATATACTCACAATCAATACCAATATCGTTAAGCTCTGGAACATAGCAACTATTCATTACATACTTTTCGTCAGAATCAACATCCACCGTAAGTCCGCCGAGTGCATCAATAATTTCGGTTATACCAAAGAAGTTAACTGTTACATAATCGGTTATGTCCATATCATAGTTCTCGTTAATGGTTTTCATAGCCAATTTTGCACCGCCGTAAGCATAGGCGTGTGTGAGTTTATCTTGGTCGTGCTCGTCAATATGAACATAAGAATCTCTTTTAAGAGAGGTCAATTTGATTTTATCGTGTTCCTTATCAATTGTAAGTATAAATATCGCATCTGAGCGTCCCTTAAAGTTATCTTTCCTTGAATCGATACCAAAAAGAGCAATGTTGATAACCTTATGTCCCGCAAAAGCATCGGTAACCCCAAGCTCATCCGGATGATAGCTTTCACCCCTGTTAACATTATTTAAAAGCGAATTTAAGTACCAGTATATACCACCTAAAATAATAGCCAAAACAGCAACAATACTTGTGAGTATAATTATTGTCTTTTTAGGTGTAGGCTTTGCCTTTTTCTTGGCGTGGCGCCCACGAGACCTTGTACTGCTATATATATCTATATTATCTGTATATGTTTTTTTTGCTTGATTCTTTTTCATTATTACATCCCCATACAGTAAACTAAACAAAATTTTCACAAAAACATTATAATACAACAAACTTGAATTATCAATATCAAAATAAAATTTTGTTGTCATTATTATTATTTATTTACTTTTTGTTCATATTATTGTATATTAAATAAAAAACGGCGGTGATTATTTGGAAATTTTTTTAGAAGATAGAGATATTATTGTTTGCAAAAAGCCTATAGGTGTTTCTTCAGAATATAGTGAAAGCCTTGCTAATATGCCACAGCTTTTACGGGAACACCTTAACGATTCAGAGCATTATATAGGTGTCGTACATAGGCTTGATACTGCCGTTGGCGGTGTTATGGTATATGCAAAAAGTAAAAATGCCGCCGCAGAATTATCCCGTCAGCTACAAAACGGCATTTTTGAAAAACAGTATTATACCGCCGTTAGCGGCACCCCTGAAACGCAAAGCGGCACATATAGCGATTTATTATTCAAGGATTCAAAAAAGAACAAGTCTTTTGTAGTTAAAACAGAACGAAAAGGTGTAAAACGGGCCGTACTGCATTATACGGTAATAGATACCAAAATACATAATTCTGAGCCTGTTTCACTACTTAAAATCAAACTCGACACAGGGCGCAGTCATCAGATAAGGGTGCAGTTATCTTCCCGTAAAATGTCTATTTTAGGCGACGGCAAATACGGAAGCCGTGAAAAATGCGATATTGCACTTTTTTCTACCGAAATTAGATTTTTGCATCCTGTAACACGCGAGCCGTTATGCTTTAGTGCTCTGCCTGATAATAAATTCCCGTTTAATATTTTCAGTATATAAAAAACCGATTGGATTTTTCCAATCGGTTTTAATGTTATTCTGTGATTTCGCATCCGCCAATAGGTCTTATCTGCAGAACATAGCAGCTGCCTTTTCCAAATACCTTTTCAATTGTTGTTTTATAATTTTCCAACAAGCTATTTGGTATAAACACCTGAATTGTACCTGCAAAGCCGCCGCCGTGTACACGGAAAGCACCTTTATTGGTACCCTTAAAATACTGTTCTGTAACAGCAAGGGCTAAAGAAATTCCCTGCTCGGCAACATTTGAAGTAGAATAAACATTCTGCAAATATTTATAGGAAGAATTGCCCGACTCATTAACAAGGCGTAAAAACTCTTCAAAGTTATCTTCTTTAAGTGCCAACTTTTCAAGCTCTGCGCGGTTGTCTTCATTAAAGAAATGAAGGGCTCGAAGAACGGCTCTGTCGCCGTATTCTTTGCGAAGTACAGCCATATTCTCATAAAAATCTATAGGCTCTACTTCTCTTAAAAAATCTTTGCCGAAATAGTTGCTAATCGATTTACACTCAACTGTAATATCGGCATAGTCCTGTGTTAAATTAGCGTGGTTGCCACCCGTATTTACAACACAAAGTGAGTAGCCGTGGGAAGATAAATCAAAATCAACCTGTTCAACCTTTGGGTTTTGCGGGTCGCAAAAATCAATAGCAGTAAAGCCGCCTAAAGAACTTGCCGACTGGTCAAGTAGTCCGCAAGGCTTACCGAAATATTCGCACTCTGCCTTTTGGGAGATTTTTGCAATTTCAATGCGGTCAACCGAGCCGCCGTTAAACATACCGCTTAAAATATTGGCGATTAAAACTTCAAATGCGGCAGAAGACGATAGTCCCGAACCTTTTAAAACATTTGATGTTGTATAAGCATCAAAGCCGCCGATATTATAACCCTTGTCCTTAAATATGGCGCACATACCGCGAATAAGAGAAATTGCTCTGCCCTTTTCCTTTTCGTTAAGGGCGAGATTATCAAGCTCAACTGTGTCCATATCATAGCCTGCCGACTTAATACGAACAATGCCGTCATTATTCGGGGAAACTACTGCCAATACATCCAAATCAACACTGCCCGCAAGTACGCGTCCGTGCTGATGGTCGGTATGATTTCCGCCTACTTCGGTACGCCCCGGAGCCGAGAAAAGACGCATATCTTCACGAACGCCGTAAAGCTTTACAAACTCATCACAAGCATCAGCATAGCGTTTTTTTGCACCGTCTATATCAGCATAGAGCTTGCCGAACATACCACGGTATTTACCGGCTATTATATTTTCTTTTAACTGATTAGTGTTCATTTAGCACCGCCGAAAAATTAATTATTTACCTATAATTCTTACTGTATCACGGGCAATTGCAAGCTCTTCGTTTGTGGGAATAACATATACATTAACCTTTGAATCAGGTGTGGAAATTTTGATTTCTTCGCCGCGAACCTTGTTCGGCGCATCATCAATCTTAACACCAAGATATTCGAAGTTTTTGCAAATGTCAGCTCTGAGTTCGGGGTTATTTTCACCGATACCACCTGCGAAGACGAGAGCATCAATGCCGTTCATAGCAGCGATATAAGAGCCAATGAATTTAACAATCTGATAACGCTGCATTTCAAGTGCTAATGCTGCCTTTTCGTTGCCTGCTGCCGCAGCATCAACTAAATCGCGGTTATCATTTGTAAGACAGGAAATACCAAGTGTACCTGACTTTTTATTGCAGATATTATTAATATCATCGGGTGATAAATTTTCTTTCTTTGCGATATATGTGAGAACCGACGGGTCCATAGTACCGCAACGAGTACCCATCATAAAGCCATCAAGCGGAGTAAAGCCCATAGAAGTATCGAAGCAAACGCCGTCCTTAACTGCAGAGATGGAGCAACCGCTTCCCAAGTGACAGGTAACGATTTTAAGGTCCTTTTTGTCTTTGCCTTCCATCACGGCTGCGCGGTCGCTTACATACTTGTGGGATGTACCGTGTGCGCCGTACTTTCTAACGCCATATTTTTCGTAATATTCGTAAGGTAAAGCGTACATATATGCGCGGGGCTGTAATGTCTGGTGGAAGGATGTATCAAACACTGCAACCTGCGGGATTTTGTCACCAAAGGTCTTTACACAGGCACGAATTGCCAAAACATGTGCCGGGTTATGAAGGGGGGCTAATTCACCGAGCATTTCAATATCATCAATGGCTTTAGGTGTAAGAAGACAGGAATCGTCAAAAATGCTACCGCCCTGTACTATACGGTGACCGATAGCTGTGATTTCATCAAATGAATCCATAACCTTGGCATCACTTTTTGTAAGCGCATAAACTACGCTTTCAAAAGCTTCTGCGTGTGTCGGCATAGGTCTTTCGTCTTCATATTTTTTTCCGTCGGGTGTTTTGTGGGTAATGGTACCGAGTGAGCCATCGGTAGCACCGATTCTGTCACAAATACCCTTACAAACCAACGATTCATCCTGCATATCAATTACTTGATATTTAAGTGTTGAACTACCTGCATTTACTACGAAAATTTTCATTACTTCTTCCCTCGTTTGTAAGTATTTTAGTTGCATAAAAAAACCAACTATGCTATTATATAAGCAAGATTGGTTTAATTTACCGCATCACTATATAATAATACTTTATTATTATGCATTTTTCAAGAGTTTTTTATGAAAGGAAGGTTATTTATGCAAAATATAGGTATTATTGCAGAATTTAATCCCTTTCACTCAGGTCACAAGCATATAATTGACTGTGCAAAAATGGGCGGAAACGCCGTAACCTGTGTTATGAGCGGTAACCTTGTACAACGCGGAGACACCGCTATTACCGATAAATTTACACGCGCCGAAATGGCGGTGAAATGCGGTGCCGATTTAGTAGTTGAGTTGCCGACACCGTGGGCTATGTCCACAGCGCAGAATTTCGCTACGGGGGCTGTCGGTATTTTATCTTCTTTAGGTATTACAGACAAAATAGTTTTTGGCAGTGAGTGCGGGGACATTTCCCTACTCCAAAAAACCGCTGATGTTTTATCAACGGCAGAATTCAGCAAAAAGGTAACCGAGCGTCTTAAAAAATATGGCGAAACCTATGCCGTCGCGCGCAGTAAGGTTTTAGCCGCCGACTACCCGTTTTTAAGAGAAGTAATAGACTCCCCCAACGATACACTTGGAACCGAGTATATTTTAGCTGCCCGACATTTGGGTTACACAGGTGAATTTGAATGTGTAAAAAGAATTGGAGCTGAGCACGATTCAAAAAATGCAGAGCTTACCGCTTCGGCGTCACTTATACGCGAAAGGGTAAAATCGGGTGACAAAGAATTTGCTAAAAAATATATGCCGACTGCGGCATTCGAGTTGCTGCAAGACTCCCCTAAATCTGATATTAAACTGCTTGAAAATGCCATACTTTGCAAATTGCGAATGATGTTTTGGGGTGATAAAATGCCCTGCCTTCCCGATATTAGCGAAGGCATCGAAAACAGGCTTAAAAACGCAGTGATGAATGCTACAACACTTGATGAGTTATACTCACTTATTAAAACAAAGCGTTACACTCTGGCTCGTATAAGGCGCCTTGTTTTATCGGCATTTTTAGATATTGATGACACATTTTTCGGCAAAGCTCCACCGTATATAAGAGTTTTAGCCTTTAATAAAACAGGTGAAAAATTACTTCGTGAAGCCAGTAAAAAGGCGGCAGTACCGATAATTACAAAGGTATCGCAAATAGATTTGTCGGATGAGTTTACAAAAAAGATATGGGAGACCGAAAACAAGGTTACAGACGCATATTCTCTTTCCCTTACCCCACCGCAAATGTGTGGAAGTGAATATCGTAAAAAAATTATCAAAATAGATTAGAAAATCTTGACTTTTAAGGGTAATGTACATATAATTAGTATATTGCTTTTAATAGTCTACGGAGAGTTGTCCGAGTGGTCGAAGGTGCAGCACTCGAAATGCTGTGTACGCAAGTACCTAGGGTTCGAATCCCTAACTCTCCGCCAAAGAAAATGACAAGCTTCCACAGGAACTTGTCATTTTCAGTTATATTCGCCTTTGGGCGAGTGATATTGCTACGCAGTGATATTTGTCTTAAAACAAGTTATATTCGCTTCGCGAGTTTAGAAGGCGAATATACTATCACTTCTACATTAGTAGAAATATCACTTTTATGAAATAAAAATATCACTGTGCCGTAGGCACAATATCACTAAAACAGTTAACACTATTTTTTAAAAAAGGGGAAGTAAAATGAAGAAAATCAATAATTCTTCGGAGCTGCTATGGCTTTTTGGGAATATTTTTGTGGCTCTCGGTGTTGCTATATGCAACAAAGCCAATTTGGGTGTTTCTATGATTGCCGCACCCGCATTTATTATTGCCGAAGCTATTAATTCCTTAAGTGTTGGCGTTACCGAGTACATTTTTCAAGGAATTATTCTCGTTCTGCTTTGTGTAATAATACGAAGGTTTAACTGGCGATTTTTAATTGCCTTCGCGGTTGCAATTTTTTACGGCTACATACTTAATTTCTTTTTATGGCTTATGGCTGACATACAAGTGAATGCGGTATGGCTTCGTTGGGTAATGCTTATTATCGGTGACTGTATAACAGGCTTTGGTGTCGCCTGTTTCTTCCGTACTTATATGCCGCTTCAGGTGTATGAGCTGTTTGTGGCGGAATTCGCCGACCGTTTCAAATTTAATATAAACCGTGTAAAATGGATATTTGATATCACCCTGCTTATTGTATCTATAGTGCTTACCCTTACCCTATTTGATGATTTCAAAACCTTCGACATAAAAACAATTACCTATTCATCATTCCACAATATAGGTCTTGGTACACTTGTTACCACCGCAATTAATTCACCGATAATCGCCCTTGTGGGTAAATTTATCGACCGAATATTTGTGCAAACCCCGAAATTCCCAAAGTTAAAATCATTTTTAGGAAGTGACAACCCATAATAAATGCTATAAAATACTAAAACAATATTTTAGGAGAATTTAAATTGACAAAAGATGAATTTAAAATATTACACAGTGAGCTTATAATGTACTGCCAGCGTATTGAACATAATCTAAAGCGCATATATGCGGCTATGTCAAGTGATGATTTTGATGATTCGATGGACTTGCTTGAAAACTCTAATTTAGGCCGTACAATTAAACTGCTTAAAAATCTTGACCTTAGTGACGGCACACTTGATATTCCGCAGACAACCTATGATGTTTTAAATGATGTGCGCGAAATACGAAACTTCTGGTGTCATCAGTGTTACATTGAATACATCTACATAACTGATGAAATAAAGAAAAACGCCGAGTTTCAAAAGTTGACCCGTAGACTGACAAATGACGGAAACCGTTTAGAAAAAATCTACCGCAAAATTGAAAAATTATACTTGGATGAATATAATGTGTAGCCCGTTGCCCAAAACTATTTTAGAAACAATAAAAAGTTAATTTTATTTAGGAGTTGTTGTTATGAAAAAAGTTAACATTTATCTAAAGCAGGCTCAAAAAACCATAAACTTTGCCGCCGAAGAATTAAAAAAATATCTTTTGCTTCTTGATAATTCCCTTACTGCCCAAATATGTGATTACAAAAGCGGTGAAACCGACGGAATTATTATTGGGCTTTGGGACAAAGCCCAAACCGACAGTGATACCACCGAAGTTGAAATTAAAGAACTTTGCGGTAAACTTTTAGGTTCTAATCCAAGAAGCGTTCTTTTTGCGGTTTACCAATATCTTGAAGAACTTGGAGTAAAATGGGTGCGACATGGTGAAGACGGCGAATACATCCCCGAAAACCACGATTTTTCAAAGGATGATATATGTTTTAGCAGAACTGCCCAGCATTTTCACCGCGCTATGATGATAGAAGGCGCATTAAAACTAGAAAACCTTACCGAAAATATTGATTGGTGCGCAAAGGTTGGATTTAACGAATATTATATTCAATTTGAAAGACCGACCTACTTTTTAAGGCGTTGGTATGAGCATGATTATAATCCTATTCCCGAAAAGAAGGTTTTAACACTTGAGGAAGAAATCGAATATAATGACCGCATTACCGCCGAAATCAAAAAGCGCGGAATGGAGCTCTATGTTGTGGGCCACGGCTGGCATTCAGGTCCCTTTAACTTTACACCTAAGTTTGATGACCTACCCGAAGACACCAAAAATATATTAGCTTTAACCGATGGAAAGCGCCAATATCATAGGGGCTCATACGGCGTAACACAGTTATGCTATTCGAATAAAAAAGTACAATCGGCAATTGCGGAGTATGTGCTAAACTATGTTAAAAACAACCCCGATTCCGATATACTTATGTTCCCATTGGCAGACGGTGTAAACAACCACTGTGAGTGTGAAGAATGTGTAAAAATGCGCCCTGCAGACTGGTATGTAACGCTTCTTAACGAAGTTGACGCTTTGCTTACCGCACACGGCTACAAGCAAAAAATAGCCATTGCTATTTATACCGATTTTATGTGGTCGCCTACACAAGTTTTGCTTAATAATCCGGATAGATTTTTATACTGCTATGCGCCATACCACAGAACATATCTGTATTCTTATCAAAATATGGGGCCACTTACCGACCCGTTACCCGAGTATGTGAGAAATAATAATGAAATGCCCGAGCAACCCGAAGACCTACTTGCATTCTTAAAAGCGTGGCAAGACCATCAGGAAGTATCTTCCTTTGCCCACGAATATTACTACTATGCGGGCGAGCATTATTTTGATTTTGGTAGCATCTTCTTGGCAAATATTATTCACGAAGATATTCGCACATTAAAAGACCTTAATATGAATGGTATGATGTCTTGTCAAAGTCAGCGTTCATTTATGCCGACAGGTCTTGGCTCTTGGGTAATGGCGAAGGCATTGTGGGATGACACAGTAGACTTCGAAGTGATGAAGAAGGAATATTTTGAAAGTGCTTTTGGCGAAGAAGCTGAAGTATTTAGTAAATATCTTACATATCTGTCTGACATTGCACACGATAATGTAGATGTTCCTTACGATAAGGTAATGTATGCCGCAAAAGAAATGCTTAAATATATAGCATCGCTTGATTTAGATGGTATGCACGAATGCTTTGACGCTTCAATCAGATACATTAAATTCCATTGCGGACTTCTTATTAAACAGTGTGAAGCAGATAAACTTACAAAACAGGTCGGCGTAATTGCGGCAAAACCAAAATGGGAAGAACTGTTAAATTATGTGCGATTACACGAAGAAGAAGTTCAACCCGTATTCGATTTGCACCAATATTTTACACACCTAAGACAAAGAATGTACCCCGAAATACAACAGTGGTTTAATGACGATTACAACGAAAAAGGTACACAAATAAATATTCTTATGGACTAAAGAAAAAAACACACAACCATCGGTTGTGTGTTTTTTTATCTATAAAAATTATAAATGTTTTCGGCTACTTTTTTACTGATGCCTTTAACGGTGCTTAACTCTTCGGTCGTTGCAGATTTTATATTTTTAACAGTTTTGAATTCTTTAAGAAGTGCCGCCGCTAAATTTTTACCTACACCTTCAATTTGCATAAGCTCAGAACTGAACATAGCTTTACTTCGCCTTTGCTTATGGTAGCCTATTGCAAAGCGGTGTACTTCGTTCTGAATTTCGCTTATAAGCGTATAGGCATTTCTTGTGGCCTTAACTGTAATGGTGCCGTCATCTGACACTATAGCATTGGTCCTGTGCTTTGAGTCCTTCACCATACCGAAAACTGCTACATTAATCTGCATTTCCTTTAATACATTTGTGACAGCTGATAATTGTCCCTTACCGCCGTCGAGCAAAATTAAATCGGGTAACACAGAAAACGCTTCATCGGTGCCGTTTTTATACTCATTAAATCGGCGTGTGAGCACTTCCGCCATAGAGCGATAGTCGTCCTGACCGACAAATGATTTTATCTTGAATTTGCGGTAGTTTTGTTTGTACGGGCGTCCATCCTTGAATACCACCATTCCCGCAACATTTTCTTCGCCCGCCGTATTTGATATATCGTAGGACTCTATATATCTCGGTATAAAATTAACCCCTAAAAGCTCGGCAAGCTCGTTTATCGCCGATGTTTCCTTTATATTGCGTTCTATTCTTTTTGAGAGCTGCTCTGCGGCATTTGCGGCACACATTTCAACTAATCTTTTCTTGTCTCCCTTTTTAGGCACTGTGATAGTAGCCTTGCCGTTTTCTTTAGACAACCAATCGGCTATCATATTTATTTCTTCAAAGCCTGTATCAATTAAAATTTCTCTGGGTATATCATTATACTCAAAATAATATCTCGGTAAAAACTCTGCATAAAGGCTTTGTTTATCGGTTACATCACCGAATATGAAGGAATTGCGGTCGCTTAAATGCCCGTTTCTGAATACGAAAATTTGCACACAGGCAGTATCACCCGCAAGGGCAGAGGCGAAAACATCAATACGATGTGTATCTTTGGTTATTACCTTTTGTTTTTCAGAAATTCTTTTAACCGCATTTATTCTATCTCTTAATTTTGCGGCGTATTCAAAGTTAAGCTGCTCTGCCGCCGCTTCCATTTTTTTATACAGTAAATCAATTTCTTCTGTAGCAAAACCAGAATTTTTTATAAACCTTATTGCCGAATCTACCGCTTCGTTATATTCTTCCAGACTTATATTCCCTTTACAAGGAGCCATACATATCCCCATATGATAATTAAGGCAGGGCTTTGTCTTTTTATCAAACGAGCGATTACAATTTGGTAATTTGAAAATTTTAAGCGCTTCATCCACTGTCTGCCTTACTACGCCGATAGAATTATACGGACCGATATGTGTGCCCATTTGCTTATTATTCTTTACCGCCTGTATTTTTCGCCATTTATCATCTGTAATACGGACATACAGATAGCCCTTATCATCCTTAAGCAATATGTTATATTTTGGTGAATGCTGTTTAATAAGTGAGTTTTCAAGCGTTAATGCTTCAAACTCATTATCGCAGATAATATACTCAAAATCTGCTACATTCTCCACCATTTTTTTAACCTTTATAGCGTGGTTAGAGCCCGAGCCAAAATACTGTGTGACTCGGTTTTTGAGTTTTATTGCCTTACCGACATAAATAATCTCACCCTTGGCGTTTTTCATAATATAAACACCGGGAAGCAGCGGTAATCCATTTGCTTTTTTCTTTAGAATTTTATTCTTCTCTGTCACAATAAATTCTCCGTTTTTATTGCTTTTAGTTAAATTTTGTTGTATTATCTATTTGGTGATTTTATGAAGAAAATAGTAATCTTGCTATGCCTTATTATGCTTTTGTGCAGTTGTAAAAACAACGAAAATACTACCGTGAAAAACGGCAAGGATGTAATTGTATTCCCAACAGAGCAAATAGCCGAGACTGTAAACGGTTATAAAACAGAAAGTAATGTGTCTTCAGAAGAGTCAAGCGGTGTTCTGTACATTGTCAACACAAGCTCTAAAAAATTTCATTTAACCGATTGCAGCTTTGCAAAATCAATAAAGCAAGAAAACCTTTTGCGTGGGAATAACCGAAGCACTTTGATTGCTGATGGTTATACACCGTGTAAACAATGCAAGCCCTAAAAATAAACGGTTGGGTCTACATATTCTCCGTCTATAATTATCGAGAAATGAACATGCGGACCTGTTGAACGACCTGTAGAGCCCACGCGTGCTATAAGGTCGCCTGCCTTTACATAGTCACCTACAGAAACGAGAAGCTCAGAGTTGTGCCCGTATAGTGTTCTGAAGCCTGAATAATGCTCAATAATAACACATTTTCCATAGCCATTTCCCGTATCGGACGCCTTAATTATTTTGCCCGATGCCGCCGCCAATACATCTGTGCCGGTAGCCGCCGCAATATCAAGTCCGTTATGGTGGGCGAGTTCCCCCGTAAACGGGTCGTTTCGCATACCGAAGGATGATGTAACATAGCCTTCAACCGGTAAAATCAAATTTAATCCGCTACTGCTAAACTCATTTACACTACTGCCCACCTGTATTTTACAGGTACGGGCATTTTTTATTACCTTTTCATCTAAAATCTCGCTTGAGACAAGAACTCCATTTTCAACCACCAAATAGCTTTTTACTTCTTTAGTGCCCACTACGCCCTTTTGCACTACCTTTTTAGAGCCCCTGTAAAGATAGGAATTTCTTTCGTACTGGGTTATATACGGTATATCTTCCTCTACCGTTTGGGTACAGGTAATGCGGTAGGGTAATTTTTCTTCTAAAAGCGTATAAAGTGTATCGTAGATTTTTTCTCTTGTTATAATTTCTATCGGGACACACTCTTTTTTAATTTCAAAATCCACTAACCACTCGACTTCGCAAGTGGCGGTTTCCTTATTAATATCTTTGCTTAGTGAAATTCTGTCATTTCTGTAGTCATTTACGGCGTTATCAACAGTCTTCCCGCTTGATGAATATATAAGGGCTTCTTTGTCTACATAAACCGTATAGGAATAGTCAATAGTCTTAGCCGCTTCGACAATAGCATCCCTTATTTTTTCGCCGCTAAGACACGATAAGAACCAGTTTGATGTTTGTATCTGTGCTATATTAAAATTCTTTAAGTCCTGCTTTACGGTATCATTATCGGAAAACTGTCCGTTTAATTCATCCATCGTAGCGCTTACGGTATTCAGGCTTCTTACATAGCCTATATGCACACCCTCATATGTTATCTGATAGAAGTTTATAGTCATATTAAGCAGTACTACTGCCGTTATTATAACCGCGACACAAACACACCCCCATATTATTACGGCCTTACTTTTAAAAGCCTTAAAATACGGAGCGGAGATTTTAAAAAAGTATTTAGCCGCAGTTAGAAAATTGCGGAATGAATGCTTAATGTTACCGCCAAAATTAACAAAACTATCAATTACACAAATAAAGAAGAATCTGATGTTTGTCAATACAGTTTCTAAAAAATCTCTCATACTTATACCTTTCAACAAAATACAATACAAGTATACATTTTTTTATGGGTGTTGTCAATTTTTAAAGGACACATTAAAATGTGTCCTTTTAGTTTTTTACAAAAATTTCTAATTTTTTATATACTGTCGTTCGTTCATCCGCCTTTTTGGATGCCGTAACAAGTGACGGGCGTTTACCGAATAGCATTAAAACCAAATACTTTGCTATTCTGAAAACAAATAAAAATGGGTAAAGTACAGGCACTTTTTTTAGCACAGGACAGGCAGAATACATTGTAGAATGTAATGTTTTTAACAAACTACAAATTTTGCTGTCCCCCTTTGTATTTTCTGAAATCATCATTCCGCTTCTGCTTCTTGCTTTATCAAGTCTGCCGAAATTACCGCCCGTTAAAACATCTCGCATAAGCTCATAACAAACGGTATCATCTGCATCGTCCGCCCAATCGGGACAGTCAATACTTAAATAACACCCACAAAGCTTTGTCAGAATTTTTGTGAATTTAAGCAATCCTATATCATTTAAAAAAGGTAAAAGCTCTTGCCAAAAATCTTTATTTGCCGTAGTTTTTACAAAGCAAGCCCAGTCGCAAATGTGTCTTAGTCCCAAGCCTTCCGACAACAAATGATGCGCAGAGTGAAGCAAAAGCACTACCCCGTGATACATATCACACGGGGCGCTAAAGCGACTGTCCGTTTTTGTGTTTTCAAGTATATCGGCTACAAATTCTCTTGTCCTATCCCCTGCCGTGCCATGCGGTATACCGGGTATTTCAAAATGCATTTCCAGCATTTTCCCATTTTTTTCATAGGTTATATGAAGGGCTGTTTCTATATATCTTTTGTAGGCACCGTCTGTCAAAAGCCTTTCACATCGTGCCAAATCTTCGTGTCTTACAAGAAAATCAACATCGCCTAAGCATCTAAGCTCAGGCTTCGGGTAATAAGCGGCGGCAGCAAGACCCTTTAATATGACATAATCGAAGTTGCCGCTTAGCATACTGACCAATTGCTCCTGCACACCCGCTACCGCGGCATTGCTTGACAGTGCCTTTAAAATATGGTTATACCATTTACGGAAAATGTCGTTTGGTATTTTTTCGCGGTATTTTGATATTACATCAAACACCATCGGTGATACCGCTTGGTGTGAAGAAATCAAGCCGACTGTGTCCCAGTCAGCCCGATTTAGCATATCACTATCAAGTTCTATTTGCTTTTCGGGGTTTATTGCCGCCGATAAGCTTTTAAGTACAATCTGCTCTGATTCAGTAAATCTATGCATTTTTCACCTAAAACTTACGCCATACCATTTTGTTTACAACGCCTGTGTATGACTGAATAATTTTAACTACCTTAGTAGATACATTTTCTTCAATGTAATCGGGTACGGGTATGCCATTGTCCCCGTTTTTATTCATTTCTACCGCTGTATCTACTGCTTGTATAAGCGAGCTTTCATCAATTCCCGCAAGTATAAAGCCTGCTTTGTCAAGTGACTCGGGTCGCTCGGTTGAGGTACGGATGCAAATTGCAGGGAAAGCTTTGCCTATACTTGTAAAATAGCTGCTCTCTTCCGGTAGTGTGCCGCTATCTGAAATTACGGCAAAAGCATTCATCTGCAAGCAGTTATAATCGTGGAAGCCCAACGGCTCGTGCTGAATTACCAACGGATTTAGTTTAAATCCACTATTTTCAATACGCTTTTTTGAACGCGGATGGCAAGAGTAAAGTATCGGCATCTGATACTTTTGAGCAACTTGGTTGATTGCATTAAAAAGTGACAGAAAATTCTTTTCGGTATCGATGTTTTCTTCTCTATGAGCCGATAAAAGTATGTACTTACCCTTTTCCAAATTAAGTCTTGAATGAATATCTGACGCTTCTATTTTTTCTATATTAGCGCTTAATACTTCTGCCATTGGTGAGCCTGTTACATATACTCTTTCTTTCGGCAAACCGCATTCGTGCAGATATTTTCTTGCGTGCTCACTATACGCCAAGTTGACATCCGATATTATATCAACAATTCGTCTATTGGTTTCTTCAGGCAAGCACTCATCCTTGCAGCGATTACCCGCTTCCATATGAAAAATGGGAATATGTAATCTTTTAGCGGCTATTGCCGACAGACAGGAATTCGTATCACCTAAAATCAACAAAGCGTCGGGCTTTAATTCATCCATTAATTTATAGGATTTTGCGATAATATTACCGATAGTTTCTCCCAAATCGTTGCCGACTGCTTCTAAATAATAATCGGGGGCGCGAAGTCCCAAGTCTTCAAAAAACACCTGATTTAATGAATAGTCGTAATTTTGTCCCGTATGTACTAAAATTTGCTCGAAATACTTATCGTTCTTTTTAATTACTTCGGACAGTCGGATTATTTCGGGACGGGTGCCCACAATTGTCATAAGCTTAAGTTTACTCATTCTTATCACCTAAACTTTCTCAAAAAATGTATCGGGATGCTCGGGGTCAAAAAGCTCATTTGCCCACATAACAGTAACCAAATCTTCTGTATCACTTAAATTAATTATATTGTGGGTGTAGCCCGGTAGCATATGTACCGCTTCTATATTTTCACCTGAAACATAAAACTCAAGTATCTCATCACTGTCTATTTTTCTTTGCTGAATCAAGCCTTTACCTGATACTACAATGAAAAATTCCCATTTTGCATTATGCCAATGCTGGCCTTTGGTAATTCCGGGTTTTGAAATATTAACCGAAAACTGTCCGCATTTTTCGGTCCTTAAAAGCTCGGTAAAGCTACCGCGCTCGTCCGTATTCATTTTAAGCGGAAAGCTTACCTTTTCTTTCGGTAAATAGGACAGATATGTTGAATACAGTTTTTTCTCGAAACTCCCTGTCGGTATTTCGGGCATTAATTTGGTTTTGGGTTGCTCTTTGAACATATAAAGCAAATCTACAATTTCGCCAAGCGTCACCTTATGCTCTATAGGTACCTTACAAAACTCGCCATCACGCGTTTGGTTACCACTAAGTGCTACTAACATTTCAGATACCAAATCATCAATATGTACAAGTGTTAAAGCTGTTTCGCGGTTGTTAACCGTAATTGGCAAATCATTTGCAATGTTATTGCAGAAGGTTGCCACTGCGCTATTGTAATTAGGTCTGCACCATTTACCAAAAATATTTGGAAAACGGTATACAAGCACTTTAGCGCCCGTTTCCTTACTGTAGTTAAACAGTAGGTCTTCCCCTGCTTTTTTGCTTTTGCCATAGTCATTATCAAGTAATGCCTGTGTAGAAGAGCTTATCATTACAGGGCAGGTGTTTTTGTGCTTTTTAAGTGTTTCTAACAGAGTAGTTGCAAAGCCAAAATTACCCGACATAAATTCTTCTCTATTCTGTGGGCGGTTTACGCCCGCAAGATTAAAAACAAAGTCGGCATCACGACAGTAACCGTCCAATTCATTCAAATCCGAATTTACATCATAAAGATATATCTCTTCAATATTAAGTTCAGGATGTGTCTTGTCTTTACCATCGGCTATGTTTCTAAGCGCTGCAGTTAAATTTTTACCTACAAAGCCTAAAGCGCCCGTAATTAAAATTTTCATTTTATTTCTCCAATGCGGCGAGTTCTTCACGAATAAATTCAAGTGACAAAAGCTTTTCCTTAACCTGTTCTACATTCAAAAGCTCTGTATTGTTAGAATTGAATTCTGATAACGGGTTACGGGTAGTATCGCCATCCTTGAAATATTTATCATAGTTGAGTCCGCGGTTATCTGACGGAACACGATAGAATTCACCCATATCAATGGCACTTGCGCATTCTTCATTAGTAAGCAGCGTTTCGTAAAGCTTTTCGCCGTGGCGTATACCGATGACCTTGATTTCGGTATTACTATTAAACAACTCTGTAACTGCTTTAGCCAAGGTTTCAATGGTGCAGGCGGGTGCCTTTTGCACTAAAATATCACCGTTTATACCGTTTTCGAAGGCAAACAGAACAAGGTCAACCGCTTCGTCAAGACTCATAATAAATCTTGTCATGCTCGGTTCTGTAATAGTAATGGGGTTACCCGCTTTAATCTGTTCAATCCAAAGTGGAATAACACTACCGCGCGAGCACATAACATTACCGTAGCGTGTGCAACAAATTTTTGTGTTATCGGTGTTCCTTGATTTTGCTACCGCTACCCTTTCTTCAAGCGCTTTGGTAATTCCCATAGCATTTACGGGGTATGCCGCTTTATCGGTTGATAGGCATATTACCGACTTAACGCCTTCATCAATAGCGGCAGTAAGCACATTATCTGTACCTATTACATTGGTCCGAACTGCTTCCATAGGAAAAAACTCACACGACGGTACCTGCTTGAGTGCGGCGGCATGAAATATGTAATCAACCCCATGCATAGCGTTTTTAACACTGTGCAAATCGCGTACATCACCTATAAAAAACTTAATTTTGTCGGCAACATCGGGCATTTTTGCCTGAAACTCGTGGCGCATATCGTCCTGTTTTTTCTCGTCACGCGAGAATATACGGATTTCGCCGATATCGGTTTTCAAAAACCTATTAAGCACGGCGTTTCCAAACGAACCCGTACCGCCCGTAATAAGTAAAGTTTTGTTTTTGAAATGCGACATTTTTAACACCTCAAATAGATATACTTATATTTATTATAATACTAATAACAATTAAAGTCAATCGCAGATTATAGCATCCTTTTGTAAATATTTGTATTGAAAATATTGGCGTTTAATGGTAAAATGTTTTTATTCTATAATGATTTAGGGGTTTTATGATGGGTAATAAAAAAGTTGGCACAGAACGAAGTTCTTTTTCGAGTAAACTAGGCTATGTACTTGCCGTTGCAGGCTCTGCGGTGGGGCTTGGCAATATATGGCGCTTTCCGTACCTTGCTGCAAAATACGGCGGCGGTATGTTCCTACTTGTATATTTAATTTTGACGCTTACCTTCGGTTATTCAATGATTGTTTCCGAAACGGCTCTTGGCAGATTTACGGGCAAAAGTCCTATAAGTGCTTTTAAGACCTTCGGTAATAAACTAACCCATAAATTCGGCGGTTGGATTAATGCTATTATACCTATGCTTATTATGCCGTACTACTGTACTATAGGCGGTTGGGTGCTTAAATATTTGTTTGAGTATTGCAAAGGCGGTAGTACCGCTTTGGCAGACGATAATTATTTTTCGGGATTTTTGGCAAACCCCGTTCAGACAGAGATATGGTTTTTAATTTTTGCCGCGGCAACCGTTCTTGTTGTTGTATTCGGTGTTAAAAACGGTATAGAGCTTGTATCAAAAATAGTTATGCCCATTCTTGTAGTACTTGCGGTAGCTGTTGCGATATATTCTATGACGCTTCCCGGTGCATTGAGCGGTGTAAAATACTTCCTTATTCCTAATTTCAGCAATTTCTCAATTATGACGGTGGTGGCCGCGCTCGGTCAGATGTTCTATTCCCTGTCAATCGCAATGGGTATTCTTTATACCTATGGCTCTTATCTTAACAAAGACGCGGATATAGAAAAAACCACCACACAGATTGAAGTTTTTGATACTGCAATAGCAGTACTTGCGGGACTTATGATAATCCCTGCTGTGTTTGCTTTTTCGGGTGGTAATCCCGATGCGCTCAATGCAGGTCCGTCGCTTATGTTTATAACAATTCCAAAGGTCTTCGAAAGTATGGGCTTTGGTACTGCGGTTGGTATTGTTTTCTTCGTTTTAGTATTCTTTGCGGCGCTTACAAGCTCAATTTCTCTTGTAGAAACAACTGTAGCCACATTCCAGGATGAGCTTGGTTGGGGAAGGATTAAAAGTACTGTTGCCGCCACCTTAATAATAGTTGTACTCGGTACTGTAACAACCCTTGGCTTTAATGTACTTGACTTTATTAAAATTCTCGGTATGGGCGCACTTGATTTCTTCGACTTTATCACAAACTCGGTACTTATGCCGATTTCGGCGCTTTGCACCTGCCTACTGATAATCTTCTCGGCAGGTCTTAAAACGGTAACAAACGAGGTTAAATTATCAAGTAAATTCAAAAGAGAAAAACTTTATTGCTTCTTTATAAAATATTTAGCACCTATTTGTATGGCAATTATTCTCTTTAGTTCTATTGCAAGTGTGTTTGGTTGGATAAGTATATAAAACTTACATTCAAATAAAAAAGGACAGTATGGCGATGCCATACTGTCCTTTTTTATCTTAATTTAATTATCTTTGTACTCTTCCTGAACCGTCGCCGCCTGCTAATTTTTCAACTTCAGCAACACTTACTCTGTTATAGTCGCCTTCAACTGCGTGCTTAAGGGCTGAAGCTGCAACTGCAAATTCTACAGCTTCTTGAGTGCTCTTGCCCGAAAGGAGAGCATAAATCAAACCGCCGCCGAAGCTATCGCCACCGCCAACGCGGTCAACGATATGCAGATGATATGTCTTTGAGAAGCAGTAGTTTTCACCGTCATAAAGCATTGCCGCCCAGTCATTATCGTTAGCTGATATGGAAGAACGGAGAGTTATTGCAACCTTTTCAAAATTGAAGGTGTCCATAAGCTGTTTAGCAACCGACTTATAGCCTTCGTGGTCAAGCTTACCACCGTAAATATCGGTGTTTTCAGCTTCAATACCGAATACATCCTTTGCATCTTCTTCGTTGGAAATGCAAACATCAACATACTTGCAAAGCTCAGTCATTGCAGCCCTTGCTTCATCTCTTGTCCAGAGCTTACCGCGATAGTTTAGGTCGCAGGAAATTTTAACATTTCTCTTTTTAGCGGCAATACAAGCTTCTTTACAAATTTCCACCAAATTAGCGCCAAGAGCAGGGGTAATTCCTGTAAAGTGGAACCAGTCTGCGCCTTCAAAAATGCTGTCCCAATCAAAATCAGTCGGGTCTGCCATCTGAATTGCAGAATAAGCGCGGTCATAGATACACACGCTACCACGCTGTGAGGCACCCTTTTCAAGATAGTAGATACCTACACGCTCACCGCCACGAACGATTTTGCTTGTATCTACGCCAAAGCTACGAAGCGAATTAACTGCCGCCTGTCCGATAGCATGCTTAGGTAATTTTGTTACATAAACACTGTCCATACCATAGTTTGCAAGGGAAACTGCAACATTGGCTTCGCCGCCGCCGAAGGTTGCTTGCATCTGGTCGTTCTGGAAGAAACGGTAGTAGCCGTTAGGGGCTAATCTTAACATAATTTCGCCGAAAGTAACAATCTTTGCCATAAGTTAAAACTCCTTTATGTATATTACATAATTATAATATCATTATTTTTTTAAAATGTAAAGTTAATTATTTTTTACCTGTTGAGCCGAAGCCGCCTTCTCCCCTGACGGTATCTTCGAGTGTATCACTCAGTACAAAATCTGCCGTTAAGTAGGGTGTGATAACAAGCTGCGCTACCCGTTCGCCTGCCGCTACCGACTGTGCCACACCCGAATGGTTATGGAGCGCTACCATAATTTCACCGCGATAGTCCGAATCAATTACGCCAACCTTATTTGCCGGCGCTAAACCGCGTTTTGATGCTATACCGCTTCTTGCATACACAAGGCCTGCAAAGCCTTCGGGTATTTCCAGAGCAATTCCCGTATGAATCATTACAGTCTCACCCGGATTTATGGTTATTTCTTCACTGTTACAGGCATACAAATCCGCGCCTGCGGCAAAAGATGAGCCATATGTTGGAATAACAGCATTTTCATCTAATTTTTTAACCTTTACAGTATTCATAAACAGACATTTCCTTTCCTTAATTTTACAAATTTATTATACCATATACGGTGAAAAAATCAACTGATTTTAAAGCCTTCACCCAATATTTCACCAACATCGGCCACAAGAATAAATGCGTTTTTATCGGTGTCTAAAATTATTTTATGAAGAGTGGCTACTTCGTGTATTCGCACAGCACACAAAAGCACATTTTTTTCTTTCTTTGTATAGCCGCCAACACCGTTTAATACCGTTACACCGCGATAAAGTTTCTCAAAGATAAGGTCTGTAATCTCTGCGCCCTTTTCGGTAATTACAAGCACTAACTTGCCCCTATCGGCGCCGTAAATTATACTATCTATAATTTTGGTTGCGGCATAAATTGATATAAGCGAATAAAGCGCACTTTCTATATTGCGGTGGACAAGCGCATTTAAACCAATAACCGCAAAATCCGAAAACAAAATCACTCTGCCTATTGAGATATGTCGGTATTTATTGTTTATTAATTTTGCTATAACATCTACCCCGCCGGTTGATGCACCGCGAAGAAAAATTATACTTAAACCAAATCCCGATAATATACCGCCGAAAACCGCGGCAAGAACACCGTCAATTACTATTTTAGGTAAAATTTTTTCGGTTATATTAAGCCAAAACGATACCAAAAAAGTAGCGGCGGTGGTTTTAACTACAAAACCGCCGCCGAATTTTATATACTGCAAAATTAAAAGCGGTATATTAAGCAAAAAAAGTATTGTACCGGCCGATACACCCGTCAGGAAGTTTAACACCGTTGCAATTCCCGTAAAACCGCCCGGGGAAATTTCGTTTGGTGTTAAAAACACAGTGACGGCTGCGGCATATATCGCACTGCCCACAAGCCAGATTAAAAAATCCACTATATACACGCTTTTTAGTTTTTTCATTCTACCCCGCCTTAAAACTACTGTTCTAAGGTTAGGTTTTCCCATATTTTATTAAATAATTCTTTAAGTCTTGTTCGCTCACCCGCAAGATAAAGATAACCGAACAAGCTTTCAAGCCCCGTAGCCAAATGATACTCTTCCTTAGTAGAACTTTTTGGTGTATTGGCTGTATGGAAATTTCTGCCGCGTTTGAACACTGACATTTCATGCTCGGTCAAATCTTCCGATATTATTTTAAACGCTTTTGCCTGAGCCGACGCCTTTACATACTGCACCGAAAGCGAATGAAGGTCGCCTGAACGGCGGTTGATTTCGGCTAATTTTTCCCTTACACACAAGCCGTAAACACCGTCACCCACGAAGGCTAAAACCGATGGATTCAATAAATCTGCATTCATAATATACACCTTTATGGAATATAGTCAAACTCAACACCGCAAACGCTTACGGTATCACCCTCTTCAATACCTGCGTTTTCAAGTGCCTTTATAATACCACTACTACGGAGAGCGCGTTCAAAATACTGAAGCGACTCATAGTCATCGGGGTCGACCTTATTCATAATATCGTCAACCCAGTCGGCATCGTCAACATAGTAAATACCGTCACGCACATTAACTGTAAATGTTTGCTTAGGTCTTACTGTGATAATTTCTTCTTCAACTATTTCAGACTCATACTGTTTAATGGGGGGCAGCTTTTCAAGCTCACTTGCAACATAATTTACAAGCTCCCTTGTGCCTTCGGCAATAGCCGCCATAATGGGAAAGAAAGCATAGCCCTTATCAGTGAAATACTTAGCTATTCTTTGTATTTCTTCTTCATCTAAAAGGTCGCACTTATTACCCACAACAATCTGCGGACGCTGGCTTAAATCTTCACTGAAAACACGAAGCTCGTTATTGATTTTTTCGAAATCTTCTATTGGGTCTCTGCCTTCACTACCCGATACATCGAGTACATGCAAAAGAAGTCTGCATCTATCAACATGGCGCAAAAACTCGTGTCCGAGCCCTACACCTTCTCCCGCCCCTTCAATAAGACCCGGAATATCTGCCATAACAAAGGATGTTCCTTCATCGATTCTTACAACACCTAAAACGGGTGTTAAGGTGGTAAAGTGATAGTTCGCAATTTTCGGCTTTGCTTCGCTTACAACCGATACAAGAGTTGATTTACCTACATTTGGAAAACCGATAAGTCCTACATCTGCCAACAATTTAAGTTCAAGAATTACATCAAGCTCTTCGCCCTTTTGGCCGTCGTTTGCAAAACGCGGTATTTGTCTAGTGGCGCTTGCAAAATGACAGTTTCCCCATCCGCCGTTGCCGCCTTTGGCAATTACGGTAGGCTCATCTCCCGAAATATCGGCTATTATGCGGCCGCTGTTTTCATCCTTAATAAGAGTGCCGCGCGGTACCTTAACAACTAAATTGGGTGCACTTTTACCCGTACAGCGACAGGCTCCGCCCTTACCGCCGTCTTCGGCTACATATTTGCGTTTATATCTGAAATCTGCCAAGGTTGACAAATTATCATCTACAACAAAAATAATGCTACCGCCTTTACCGCCGTCTCCTCCATCGGGACCGCCCGATGCTACATATTTTTCGCGGTGAAAGGTTGCCGCACCGTTACCGCCGTTACCGGCCTTAAGATGTATTTTTGCTACATCAACAAACATAAAACTACTCCTTAATAACTTAAAAAAGGCTCGGGGTATACCCGAGCCTTCATTTTACTTACTGTTCAACAGCGTAAATGCTTACTTGCTTGCGGTCACGGCCAACTCTTTCAAATTTAACCTTACCGTCTATCAAAGCAAACAGAGTATCGTCAGAACCGATACCTACATTATTGCCGGGATGAATTTTGGTTCCTCTCTGGCGAACGAGAATATTACCTGCGAGAACAAACTGACCATCAGCGCGCTTAACACCAAGGCGTATTGCTTCACTGTCACGACCGTTCTTGGTTGAACCAACACCTTTTTTATGAGCAAATAACTGAATATTTATCTTTAACACAAGTCTACACCTCCGAAATTATTTTAATTGAATTGCTGTAATCTTCTGTCAACTGTTCAATATGAAGCTTGAAGCCTTCAAGCACCGCAACCGTTTTGTCCGACGGGTTTAGCACCTTAAGCACCATTTTTCCGTCTTCAACCTCTATATCGGCTTTGTCGCCTATTATTTCGGTTACAGTATTTGCGGCCATATATGCTGCCGACGATATTGCCGAGCAGACCAGTCGACCATTTTCATCATCACAGTTTACTGTACTGTGACCCTTGACGGAAAAACCGAACAAGTTGTCCCCGTCATAAAAAAAACTTACCGAAGTCATGATTAAGCGATTTCGTTAATCTGTACTTTGGTGTAGGGCTGTCTGTGGCCCAATTTGCGAGCGCAGCCTTTTTTGGGCTTGTAGGTGAAAACTGTGATTTTCTTACCCTTGCCGTTCTTTACAACGGTACCCTTAACCACTGCATCCTTCACATAAGGTTTACCAACCTTAAGGGTTCTGTCCTTTACAGCAACAACCTTATCGAAGATAACCTCTTCATTTTCGTTTGCTTCAAGCTTTTCAACGTAAATTACGCTACCGGGTTCTACACGGTACTGCTTTCCGCCTGTTTCAATAATTGCGTACATCTTTCTGGCACCTGCCTTAATTCAAGTCTCGCTACCTTGGGCGTGCGTTTTAGCGCAACTTTAACAAGCCCACAATATGCGGCTTTACCATTCTACCACTAACACTTTAGTTTGTCAAGCAAAAAATTATATATTATTTAATTCCCAATAATAGCGCCTGGCGGACGGCGGAAAATCATCAAGCACACCATACTCAGGGTCGTAAAATTTACCGTTAATATAAAGTGACCAGTGCCAACATTTCGGTGTTTCAAGACTTAATAGTGCTGATTTTGGTAGCTCTGATTTTTCTTTTACCGATATTCTGCTTGTACCCACCGATACGCCATACCTTAAAAAAATGTTTTTCATTGTTTTAAGGTCAGTCTCGGCATAGGTGCCGCACAGACTGACGATTTTTTCTATATCGGTATCTGTGGCCATTGCTAATACTGCCTGTCCGCAAGAAAGCGGTGTAGGCTCAAAAATATGCTTTGGTTTTTTGCTTATCGGCATATTATTCTACCGTAATTACCCTGATGCCTTCGATTACCACATCGTAAACAGGCTTATCGCCCATACCGACCTTTGTGGTTGCAATTTTATCAACCGTGTCCATACCTTCTACTACCTGACCGAATACAGTGTGCTTGAAGTCAAGCCAAGGTGTGCCACCTAAATTTTTGTAGTCCTCTATTGTGTCTTTTGGGAAGCCTGCCATATCGCCCAATTCTTCCATTTGCTCGAGCATATTTTCGGGACAAACAGATGCCTGAACAATAAAGAACTGACTGCCGTTAGTGTTAGGACCTGCATTTGCCATACAGAGTGCGCCGCGAATATTGTGTAGCTCACGGCAGAATTCGTCTTCAAAGGAATCTCCCCAAATGGACTCGCCACCCATACCGGTACCTGTGGGGTCGCCGCCCTGAATCATAAAATCGTTTATAACCCTATGGAAGATAATACCGTTATAATAATTATTTTTTGCGTGTGTAGTGAAATTTTCTACAGTTTTAGGTGCATACTGTGGGAAAAGTTTAATTTTAATGTCTCCCATATTTGTCTGCATAACTGCAACTGTATCGCCACTTTTTATAGGGCAAGTTTGAATACTCATAAAAATACCTTCTTTTTTGTTTTTTTATATTTTAACATTTAGCCGTATTTTTTACAACAAAAAATTTAATACTTGTAAAATCTTTATTCTTATGATAGAATATATAGTATACTAAATGTTTAAGGAGTACAACTGCTATGAAATGTCCATATTGCGGTACTGAAGACAGCAAAGTAATTGACTCGCGCCCAACCGATGAAGGCGAGCGTATACGCCGCCGCAGAGAATGCCTTAACTGTGCTAAGCGTTTCACTACATACGAGATTATTGAAAGCTTACCGATTATTGTAATTAAGAAAGACAAATCCCGTGAAACCTTTGACAGAAACAAGTTATTAAACGGTGTTTTACGCGCTTGCGACAAACGGCAGATTTCCATTAACACACTTGATAATATGATTGATGAAATTGAAGCCACCATCCAAAACTCACTTGACCGTGAAGTTACAAGTGTAAAAATTGGTGAGCTTGTAATGGAAAAGCTTAAAGACATTGATGAAGTAGCCTATGTTCGTTTCGCATCGGTTTACCGTCAGTTCAAGGATATTACAACATTTATGAACGAGCTTAACAAGCTAATAAACAAATAATATTAAGCAGGGGTTGTCCCCCTGCTTTTATTTTTATTATATATAATCTTTCTCTTGTAATTTGGTGTATGTAATGATATAATTTAATGTAATTATGTAAATGGGGTGGAAATTTTGACACAGAATGAAAAAATGGCAGAACTTTTACTGCCGAATATTAAAAACACACCTGAATATTATGAAAATATGTACCCTGCCCGTGAGTTGCCCGAAGGCGCCCGTGTAGTACGAGTTGCTCCGTCACCTACAGGGTATTTGCATTTAGGTACACTTTTTGCCGCGCTTGTAAACAGAATCACCGCAACATCCACTGGCGGCGTTTTCTTTACACGAATTGAAGATACCGATAAAAAGCGAGAGGTTGAAGGCGGCATTGAAGATATTATTGACGGACTTAACCGCTTTGGTATTACAATAGATGAAGGCTTTACTGTAGGCAGCACACAATCGGGTAACTACGGACCGTACAAGCAAAGTATGCGTGCCGAAATTTATCAGACCTATGTAAAGCGGTTAATAAAGGATGGACTTGCCTACCCCTGCTTCTGTACTGCAGAAGAATTGGAAAAGGTACGCGAGATGCAAGAAAAGAATAAAATCCGTACAGGCTACCACGGTGAATATGCATATCACCGCAATATCACAGTAGAAGAGACGGAAAAATTAATAAATGAAGGCAAACCCTATGTTATACGGCTTAGGTCGCCCGGGGATGAAAGCAACCGCATAACCTTTGAAGACGGAATTAAGGGTAAAATTGAAATGCCCGAAAATGATGAAGACTTTGTACTTCTTAAATCCGACGGAATACCGACCTATCACTTTGCACACGCTATCGATGACCACCTTATGCACACAACCCATGTTATTCGCGGCGATGAGTGGATTTCTTCGGTGCCAAAGCATATTCAGCTTTTCCGCTTACTTGGATTTAAACCGCCGAAATTCGCACATGTAGCCCCCATTATGAAGCTTGATAACGGCGCTAAGCGTAAAATTTCCAAGAGAAAGGACCCCGAAGCCGCCGTAAGATTTTTTGCAGAGCAGGGCTATGAAAGCGAAAATGTTATTGAATATTTAATGACCATAGCATCATCTGATTTTGAAGACTGGCGCAGAGCCAATCCTACCCTTTCTTATAAAGACTTTAAGTTTAATCTTAAAAAGATGAGTGTTTCGGGCGCCTTGTATGATGAGAATAAACTACTTGATGTTAGCAAAAATCGAATTGCGCTACTTAAATCAGATGAAGTTTATGAAAAGCTAACCGCTTGGGCAAAGGAATTTGATGGGCCGTTCTATGAACTTTTAACCAAAGATGCCAATTACACCAAGAGCATTCTGGCTATAGACCGCGACAATTCGCAAAAGCCGCGTAAGGATTTAGCAAAATGGAATGAAGCCAAGAATTTTTACGCTTATTTCTTTAATGAGTTGTTTGTTCCTTGTTATTGTATGCCGGAGCATATAGCAAATGTAGATGCCGCCGCATTCCTAAGTGAATATATAAAGGCTTATGACCCTGCCGATGACCGTCAAGCGTGGTTCGGTAAAATAAAGGAAATAGCTCCTACACTTAATTTTGCGGCAGAAACCAAGGAATACAAGGCTAACCCTGACGCTTACAAGGGACATGCCGGTGACCTTAGTACAGTGCTCAGAATTGCTATTACTGGCAGAACAAACACACCAGACCTTTGCAGTATTATGCAGGTATTGGGAAAAGATGAATGTATTAAAAGAATAAATGATACCATAAACAATTTAGGGGTGTAAATATGTCAGAAAACATTAAAACAACCGAAAATGAAAATACCGTACAGTCCAATTTTATATGGGATTTTATTGATGAAGACTTAGAGAGTGGAGTTTACGAAAAGGTACAGACCCGTTTTCCGCCCGAGCCTAACGGCTATCTTCACATAGGTCACGCCAAGGCTATTTGCATTGACTTCGGTACTGCACAAAAGTATTCGGGTAAATGCAATTTACGACTGGACGACACCAACCCCACAAAAGAAGATGTTGAATATGTTGAAGCCATTAAGGAAGATATTGAATGGCTCGGCTTTAAGTGGGACAATGTTTACTTTGCATCGGACTATTTTGATTTTATTTATGAGTGTGCATTAAAGCTTATCGACAAAGGTCTTGCCTATGTTGATGAGTCGAGTGCCGATGAAATTAAAGCAATGCGTGGTACACTTACCGAAGCGGGTACACACAGTCCCTATCGTGACAGACCGATAGAAGAAACCAAAGACTTGTTCCGCAGAATGACCGAAGGCGAGTTTGATAATGGTACTATGGTTTTACGCGCAAAAATCGATATGGCTTCTTCAAACATCAATATGCGCGACCCAGTTATTTACCGTATACTAAAGGCGCATCACCACCGCACAGGTGATAAATGGTGTGTTTACCCAATGTATGACTTTGCGCATCCGTTATCCGATGCCAAGGAAGGTGTTACACATTCCCTTTGCTCGTTAGAATTTGAAAACCACCGTCCGCTTTACGACTGGTTCTTAAAGGCTCTTGACATACCTACCCCACCCCGTCAGATTGAGTTTGCAAGAATGAATGTCAACTACACACTTACAAGTAAGCGTAAATGCTTAAAGTTGGTTAATGATTCTTTGGTTAGCGGTTGGGATGACCCGAGAATGGCTACCATTTGCGGTATGCGCCGTCGCGGCTACCCATCGGATGCAATACGCGAGTTTGTAAACAAAATAGGTGTATCAAAGGCATACAGTGTTATTGACTATGCACTTTTAGAATCCTGTGTCAGAGACTATCTTAACACAAACGCCGATAGAGCAATGGCTGTTCTTCGTCCGCTTAAGGTAGTTATCGACAACTACCCCGATGGTAAAACCGAAGAAATACTGGTTGATATTAACCCGAACAAGCCCGAACTTGGTAAAAAGAGCGTTACATTCTCTAAAGAGATTTTCATAGAGCAAGATGACTTTATGTTGAATCCTCCCGGAAAATATTTCCGTCTTTGTCCTGAAAAGGAAGTACGCTTAAAGGGTGCTTACTATATAAAATACGCTTCGCACGAAACCGATGAAAATGGTAACATCACAGTTGTTCATGCAACTTATGACCCCGAATCATTTGGTGGCGAAACACCAGACGGCAGAAAGGTTAAAGGAACTTTACATTGGGTTAATGCCAATAACTGTGCTAATGCAACTGTTCGCCTATATGATAGACTTTTCAATGTTGAAAATCCGTCGGATGAAGAAGGTGTGGAATCCTTTGCAGATAACCTTAATCCAGACTCTCTCGTAATTGTGGAAAACTGCAAGGTTGA
The DNA here is from genome assembly GCA_045590755.1 of Acutalibacteraceae bacterium. GTDB lineage: Bacteria > Bacillota > Clostridia > Oscillospirales > Acutalibacteraceae > SIG565. The sequence continues at coordinate 30,853 of JAZNRP010000024.1, read as the reverse complement.
TGCAGATTTAGTAAATGCAAAGGTTGGCGATACCTTCCAGTTTATGCGTCAGGGTTATTTCTGCATTGACAAGGATTCTACTAAAGATAACCTTATCTTCAACCGCACAGTAGCACTTAAAGATTCTTTCAGTAAAAAGGTATAAAAAATGACTGTAAAAGATATTTATGAATTTCTGAATAAGAAATTTCCCTTTTCGTCAGCACTTGACTGGGACAATTCAGGTCTGCTTATAGGCGACGGTAACGCTACGGTAACAAAGGCCGTAGTTACGCTTGACTGTACTAAAGACGCGGTGAAAACCGCAGCCAAGTGTGGTGCCGAGCTTATAATTACCCACCATCCCGTAATTTTTTCGGGTGTTAAGTCGGTGCTCTCAGGTAGCATTTTGCACACGCTTATTGAGAATAAAATTTCGGTGATTTCAGCACATACCAATTTGGATTTTGCCGACGGCGGCGTTAATGACTGTCTGTGTGACGCACTTTGTCTTACCGATATTAAAAAGGTGTTGTCAAGCGAAGGCTTTTCATTCAGAACAGGTAAACTGCCAAAAGAATTATCACCTACCGATTTTGCAAAATATGTAGGTGAAAAATTAAATGTACCCGTCCGCTTTACTGTTGGTGCTAAAAGCATTAAAACTGTTGCCGTTTGTGGCGGTAGCGGTGGAGATTTACTGTATGAAGCCGCAAATATTGCCGATGCTCTAATTACTGCCGATATTAAGCACAACTTCTTTATTGAAGCCGACAGTATCGGTTTTACAATAGTAGACGGCGGACATTTCAACACCGAAGACACGGTTATAGAGCCGCTAAAGAAAGCCTTGGGTGAAAATTTCAGTAATATAGAGTTTATTACAAATCACACAAATGTTATAAATCATATTTAAGGTGCTTACATTATGTTAGATAATTTATTGGCGGTGGCCTTACAGGTTTTAATGCTTTTTGTTATGATACTTGTAGGCTTCGTTGCAGGGAAGGCAAAAATTATAAAGCAAGATATTTCAAAAGGCCTTGCCGATTTAGTGTTATATGTAGCAACACCTGCGGCTATTTTGCAATCCTTCACAAGCGAAGAGAAAACATATGAAAAAAGCTTAAACCTACTTTTCGTTTTTTTAGCCGCGTTGCTTATACATATAATTACTATATTAATTACAAAGCTACTTATAAAAAACAAGGACGAAAGAAAGCGGAAAATTCTTCGTTTTTCGGTAATTTTCTCTAACTGCGGTTATATGTCATTTCCGCTTCAAAAAGCAATTTTAGGCGATATAGGTGTGTTTTACGGCGCTATGTTTGTTGCTGTTTTCAATATCATTCTTTGGACCTATGGTGCTTTACTTGCAAGTGGCGATAAGAAAAACATCTGCCTTAAAAAAATACTGCTGAATCCGACAATAATAAGCGTATGTGTATCGATAATACTTTACGCCTTGGAAATTCGCTTACCCGCATTTTTATCGGGTGCGGTAACAGGGCTTGGAAATCTGAATACTCCACTTCCCATGATTATTATAGGCTACAATTTATCAACATTCAGTCTTATTAAATTGTTCACTGATAAGGATGTATACTGGCCGAGTATTATGCGACTACTTCTGATACCACTTGTGTCTATTGGTATTATGAAGCTGATTGGCATTGGTGGTATACCTTTTATTGCTTGTACCGTTGCCGCATCGGCACCGAGTGCCGCAGTATCGGCAATGTTTGCAACAAAATACGGACTTGATGCATCCCTTGCTTCAAAGATTGTTTCGCTAACAACTGTTTTTTCAATACTTACAATGCCCGTTTTTGTGGCACTCGCACAAATGTAGATTAAAAAATCCATCTTCCCATGAAGATGGATTTTTTTATTGCTATTTAGATTTAATTTCGGTTTTACCGCCCATATAAGGCTGTAAGGCCTTCGGGATTTTGATGGTATATGTATCCCCATCAAATGTAAGATTATTTTCAAGGAAGGCTATCAGCATACGCGGCGGTGCTACAACTGTATTATTAAGGGTATGTGCTAAATACTTGTTGCCGTCGGCACCCTTTACACGAATACCAAGTCTTCGAGCCTGTGCATCACCCAAATTTGAGCAAGAGCAAACTTCAAAGTATTTTTGCTGCTTCGGTGACCACGCTTCAATATCGTATGACTTAACCTTTAGGTCCGCCAGGTCACCCGAGCAACACTCAAGCGTTCTGACAGGGATGTCCATTGAACGAAACAGTTCAACCGAATAGCTCCACATTTTACCGAACCATTCCATACTCTCTTCAGGCTTACAAATAACTATCATTTCCTGCTTTTCAAACTGGTGTATACGGTAAATTCCGCGTTCTTCAATACCGTGCGCACCCTTTTCTTTACGGAAACAGGGCGAATAGCTTGTAAGGGTTAAAGGAAGACTTGCTTCGGGGGTAATGGTATCAATAAACTTGCCTATCATAGAATGCTCACTTGTGCCTATAAGGTACAAATCCTCGCCTTCTATTTTATACATCATAGCGTCCATTTCTTCAAAGCTCATTACACCTGTAACTACATTTGAACGAATCATAAACGGCGGTATGCAATAGGTAAAGCCCTTATCAATCATAAAGACACGCGCATAGGAAAGTACGGCACTGTGAAGACGGGCAATGTCACCCATAAGGTAATAGAAGCCTTCACCTGCCACCCTACCTGCCGCTTCCTTATCAATGCCGCTGAAAAGCGCCATAATATCGGTGTGGTACGGAATTTCAAAGGTGGGCACAGTTTTTTCACCGTACTGCATTACTTCAACATTATCTTCATCGTTTTTGCCTATCGGCACCGATTCATCAATTATGTTGGGGATTTTCATCATTACTTCTTTAAGCTGCTGCTCGTACTCAGTTTCAAGCTCTTCAAGCTCTTTTAAGCGGTCGGCTTGCTTTGATACAAGTGACTTCATTTCCATTGCTTCATCGCGCTTGCCCTGAGCCATAAGCATACCTATCTGCTTACTTATTTTATTACGGTTGGCGCGAAGCTCATTAGCTTCGTTATTAGCGGCGCGCTTTTTCTCATCAAGACTTAACGCTTCATCAACGAGTGGTAATTTCGCGTCCTTAAACTTCTTTTTAATATTTTCCCTTACTATTTCGGGATTTTCTCTTATAAATTTAATATCTAACATTTAGATTCCCCCCAAATATTAACAAAATAATTGTAACACAACAAATCGGTTTTATCAAGCAAATAATGCACAAAATATACTTATGAAAGAATTTTTAGAACTTACACATTTTGAAATGATAAAACCCACACCTTACGGCGCTTTTCATTTATCGGTTATCTTGTTAAGTGTTTTAGCGATAATACTTTTTTGGCATCGCTTTGAAAATAAAAATGAGAGGCAAAACAACCGAATTTTATTTTTTACAGGTGTATTTTTATTAACATTAGAAATATATAAGCAGTTTTATTTTACGCATATAATCGGCGGCGGTCATTATATATGGGCAGTATTTCCGTTTCAACCCTGCAGTATACCTATGTATTTATGTATAATTATGCCGTTTATTAAGAATAAAATTATTAAAAAAGCCTTTTACAATTATATATTTATCTTTGGTACGCTTGGCGGCATTATTGTGTTTATTTTCCCACACAATGTTTTGACAACCCATTTGAGTATTAATTTTCATACTCTTTTTTGGCATTTTACACTTATCTTTTTAGGCGTATTTTTATATAAAACCGATATGGTTGATTTACGCAGTGGTTATGGGCAACCAACCCTACTTTATCTTTGCTTTGCGGTGATAGCACTCTTTATAAACATCCTTGTGTATAAATTTCTTAATCAGTTTATTTCCATGTTTTTTATAGGCCCTAAAATCGAAAATATATTTTTAATATCAGATTTGCATCACCTGCTTGGTTGGCCGATAGCGTCTTTCATAAGCGTAATTCTTGTTTGCTTTATGGGGTATATTTTTTACAGCTTTACAAAATATTTAAAAAAATAAGCGTATATGCGAAAAGCATATACGCTTATTTTTATTCTTTATCAAATGCGTCTTTGCCGAGTGCACAAATTGGGCAAACCCAATCTTCCGGAACATCTTCCCACGCAGTTCCCGCGGCTACACCATTATCGGGGTCGCCAATTTCGGGGTCGTAAACATAGCCGCAAGGACAAACATATTTTTCCATAACAAATTCTCCTTTATAATTTTTATAGTAATATTATACCACACTACATTAAAAATTACCACTTAATTTTGTTAAGAAACCTTTTAAGCTTATTTCTAATCGACCACCAATCGTATAGTGGAAAACAACGCAAAAAATAATCGCAAGCTTCACAACAACACTCATACTCGGGATGCTCACCGTTTCCAAGACATCGTTTGCCCTGTCGGCTTGGTGTTAGAGGTGTTCCCGTTATATCAATTATTTGTTTTTTTCTCATCTTCTTTACCCCCAAAAAATAAAAAAGCGCACCCCGAAGGATGCGCCGAAAAAGTGTCCTTCCCCAGTTTGTTGCGACGCAAACCGACTCCAACGAAGGATAAGGAGAACACCTTTTGCCAAGGTATTTTCCCTTCGTTAGAGTTAATTATTCAGTTTGCGTCGCACAATTATTTTACCACATCAAAACCGAAATGTAAAGTTACCAATAAAAAAAGATATGAGAGAATTTCTCTCATATCTTTTTTGGCACCCATCACACCAATTCCGTATTCTTTTTATTTGTAGCCAAAATAAAAATTCCTATGTAAAAAAGTATTATTGCAAGCGACGAAATCAAAGCGGAAAAATTTATTGCCGAATAGCCGTTGGGAACACTTTGCAAATATTCAAAACCGCCAACATTTATAAAATCAATTATAAGTGTAACAAAGTATAAAACAGCACAGCTAAGTGCACCATATTTCAGAAAATTGATATATTTAGAATTAAATGTCCCTATAAACATAAAAACAAAAGCAAAAAATATTAAGCAGGAACACAAAAGTATTAAAGTATATTTCGGCATCGAAACAACTAAACCAATTGTACTAAAACTGAAACAAAGAGAAATAAGGGCACTAACAGCTTTCACTCCAAAAGCAATTGGCAATAACCACCTTTTTAACCTGTATTCTTTTTTCAAGGTCAGCAAAAACACAAGCACCAATGCGGGTGTAATTATCGGTGCTAAATATACAAACAAAAAGCTGATGGCATACCGAAAATTCTGAAAATAAGATACTTTAAATTCAACATCAAGTATACATTTTATAGTATAAAGTGCGGTAAAACAAGCTGCAATTAAATTTCTTTTTTTGTCTTTAAATATACCGTTCATAAAATCCCCCAAAAACAAAAGATGTGCTACGGTTATGATAGCACATCTTAGGTGATTTTTCAATCAGGTATCACTTAAAATAGCGGCCCAAAAGTCCCTCAAATGCCTTGCCGTGTCTTGCTTCATCGCGCGCCATTTCATGCACGGTATCGTGTATAGCGTCAAGACCTAATTCCTTAGCAAGCTTTGCAAGTTCGAATTTGCCCATGGTTGCGCCGTTTTCAGCATCAACACGCATTGCAAGGTTTTTCTTGGTAGAATCGGTTACAACTTCACCTAAAAGCTCGGCAAACTTTGCAGCATGCTCTGCTTCTTCGTAGGCTGCCTTTTCCCAATAAAGACCAATTTCGGGGTAGCCTTCTCTATGAGCTACGCGAGCCATAGCAAGATACATACCTACTTCACTGCATTCGCCCTGGAAATTTTCACGAAGACCGTCAATAATTCTCTGGTCAACACCCTGTGCTATACCAAGCACATGCTCTGCCGCCCATTCCATTTTTCCTTCTACTTCCTTAAACTTAGAAGCGGGTACATGGCAAATCGGGCATTCTGCCGGAGCCGCATCGCCTTCGTGAACATAACCGCAAACACTACATACAAATTTTTTCATAATTTTACACCTCATTAAAATTTTAATTTTTATTTAAACTCAGACAATTTTTGCAGGTTCCCTGAAACAAGCGTTTCTCGGTTCGCACTGCACAGTCGAGAGCTTTTTCGATATAATCGGTTAAAGAATCGCTGATATTCGGACAGTCATAAATCTTTCCGCAGGACAGACAGTGAAAATGGATGTGATTACTTATATCGCCATCAAAATGCTGAGAGCCGTCCCCTACAGGAACTTCGGCTATTATACCTTCTTTACTTAATTCAGTTAAATTGCGGTAAACCGTACCTAAACTGATATTAGGTATCTGCAGCCTTGCCTGCTCATAAATCCAATTAACTGTCGGGTGCGATTTTGTGTTTTGTAACACATTCATTACAACTTCCCGTTGTTTTGAGTAGTTTTTCATATTTCCCTCGTAAAACAGTAATTATTACTGTTTTTATTATAGCATTATTTTTCCATTTGTCAAGTGTTTTTATTGACAAAATTATTTTTTTGATTAATAATATATTATATAGTACATAAGAAGAGGTTTTACGGAAAGTGAATACTAAGGGTATATCAAGCTATGTTATAAAGCGCCTTCCCCGTTATTACAGATTTTTAGGGGATTTATCAGCCGCGGGAATTAAAAGAATTTCATCGGGTGAGTTAGCTAAAAAAATGGGGCTTACTGCAAGTCAGATAAGGCAAGACTTAAACTGCTTCGGCGGTTTCGGTCAGCAGGGCTATGGCTATAACACAGATGAATTAAGAGAAGAAATAGGTACTATTTTGGGAATTGATACCCCAAAAAAAGCAATACTTATAGGTATGGGTAACCTAGGCCATGCAATAGCACTACACCTGAATTTTGAAGAAAAGGGCTTTAACCTTATAGGTATATTCGATAAAAAGGAATCGTTAATTGGCAATATTGTCCGTAACATACCTGTACGCTCTACCGCTTCGCTTGACGATTTTTGTCGTGAAAACAAGCCCGAAGCCGCAATACTTTGCATACCAAAAGAAGCCGTTCCGCAAATAGCAGAGCATTTAATCAGATTGGGTGTTAAAGGCTTTCTTAATTTCAGCCATTATGATTTATCAGTTAAGTATGACAATATCACGGTAGAAAATGTACATTTTGGCGACAGTTTTATGACCCTTTCCTACAATTTAAAGAATAATTAAATATTTTTATCACAAAATAAGTGCGGTGAATTAAATGTCTATTGTAATTGTCCGCACTTTAATATTATATATTTTTGTAACCATAGGTATTCGTTTGATGGGTAAACGCCAAATTGGTGATATGCAACCAAACGAGCTTGTGGTTACTTTGCTTATATCGGAAATTGCCGCAATACCGCTACAGGACACAACCCAACCAATAATAAATGGTGTTGTTGCGGTTTTTATGCTGGTAATTATAGAAATTATAATGTCGGTACTGACAATGAAATTCCTACGGCTTAGACAGCTACTCAGCGGTAAATCAATAATTATTATATCAAACGGAAAAATCGACCAGTCTGCAATGAAACAGGTACGGCTTACGGTTGTTGATTTAATAGAGCTTTTACGCGCGCAAGAAATTTTTGATATATCTACTGTCGCTTACGCCGTTTTGGAAGTAAACGGGAATTTAAGTGTACTGCTTAAAAACGCAGAGCAACCCGTAACTGCAAAGCAGATGGGTGTTAAGACCGAAAAGGATGCCCTACTATTACCCGTAATCACCGACGGTAAAATTATAAAGGATTCATTGACTGCAGTTAACGGTACAAAAAAAGGTATTGAAAAAATACTCGGTAGCCGTCAGCTTAAAATTAAAGATGTTTTTCTTATGACGCTTGACAGGCTTGGCAACTACACTATAACCAAACGGGAGAGTAAGTTATGAAAAGACTAATAGCCGCTGCCGTTTTAGCACTTTTAGTGGTTGCCGCCCTTGTTGCCGATATTTTAGTAACTAACAAGGTAGTGGAAACCCTAACAGTTGACATAAACAACTGCAAATCGGCGGCAGAACAGGGCGACTACAAATTAGCCGAGCAGCATGCAGAAAAATTAGAAAATAATTGGCAGAAAATAGAAAGCTACTACTCCCCGTTTATTAATCACAGTTTAATTGACGATATGGGTGTTTCGGTATCAAAGCTTAAACCCCTTGCAAAAGCAGGAAATGATATGTATTTAACCGAGTGCCGAGTAATTGAAGTGACACTTACCCACATTAAAAACGATTCGCGGTTTAGTTTACACAACCTATTATAAAAAAGAAAAAACAGGCTTGTTTTTACAAGCCTGTAAATTTTTCCTTTTATTAGTTAACCTTATTTAAACGGGTAACCAAAGCGGATTTCTTATGAGCAGCTGTATTCTTATGAAGAATACCCTTAGCAGTAGCTTGGTCAATCTTCTTAACCGCAGCCTTTACTGCTTCGCCGGCATTTGCATCCTTACTCTCGATAGCAGCATCAGCCTTTTTAACTGCTGTTCTGAGAGCCGAACGATAGGCCTTGTTACGCTGATTGTTTGCCTCGCTTACGAGAACGCGTTTCTTAGCAGATTTAATATTAGGCATATTGTCGCACCTCCTCTAAAATACTCATGTAAAGTTATATTACCACTTTTTGTTCCCAATTGCAATAGTTTTTTAATAAAAATTTTAAATATGTTAATAATAATTGCGGTGATTTTATGTATAACAGGACCGATTTGGCACTTGAAAAGTTAAATGACGCCAAGGATACCCCTCGTGGTATTACAAACAAGGAGGTTTTATACGGTGATATAACCGTCACACACACCGTAATTGAAACCGAAGATGGCTCGTCTTTTTTGGGGAAGCCTATGGGAGATTACATTACTGTAACACTCCCTGCACCACCGCAAAGCTCAGCTCACCCCGAAGACAATGAAAAGGTGGTGGCTGATGAAATCCGTAAATTATTGCCAAAAAAATGTGAAGGAATACTGGTGTTAGGTCTTGGCAACCGCGATATAACCCCCGACGCTTTGGGCCCTAAAACCGCCGATAGCATTTTAGCAACCCGACATATATCAGAATCCTTGGCAGATGAAATAGGTTTATCAAACCTTAAAAGCGTCGCAGTGATTTCCCCCGGTGTTTTGGGTCAAACAGGAATTGAGACGGGTGAAATTTTAACGGCGGTTGTAAACCGCATAAATCCAAGCGCCGTCATTGTAATAGATGCCTTAGCGGCTAAAAGCATAAAGCGGCTTGGTACTACAATACAGTTATCAAATACAGGTATTTGCCCGGGCTCAGGTGTAGGAAATGCCCGTAAGGAAATAAACAGCAATACTCTCGGTGTTCCCGTAATTTCCATTGGTATACCCACAGTTGTAGAAGCATCCACTATGATTTATGACCTTACAAATACAAGATACGAGGACGACACCTGCGGCAAAATGATAGTAACACCAAAGGAAATTGACCTTATTATTGAACATTCTGCCAAGCTTTTAGGGTTTTCTATAAATCGTGCCTTACAACCCGAAATTGACAGTGAAATACTGCGTCTTTTAGTATAAAAGACTTATCAAATTCATAGTATTAATAGGTGGTGTAATATGGATTTCAAAAGCCTTTTAATACTGGTCTTAGTAATGCTTGCCGCCCTTTATACAGGGATTGACGGCGCATACAAATATATAAACTACAGATTTCCCGTACTGTATACCGAAATAAACGATAATTTAATGGGTAGTATCTCCCCTGTTTCGCCCGTTATATCTGTACCACAAAGCAATGAAGAGAGCAGCGACACATCAAACAATACTTCTTCTGAAAGCACGGCGCCCGTTATAAATAACGAAACCGTGGTTGGAAAAATTACCGACCGATTTATTTCCCCCTACGGCGCCAATACATCGTATAATAATGTATTTTTAAAAAACAACACCGGTACAACTATTGACCTGCCCGCCCTACTTAAACAAAAATTAAATTTCAAGGTAGAAAAAAACTCTTCACCACAGGTGCTTATTGTTCACACACACGCCACCGAAAGCTATATGATAGAAGATAAAGATTACTACACTGAAGATGATGTATCGCGCAGACTTGATACGAATCAGAATATGGTGCATATAGGCGAAATTTTCGCAAAAAAACTACAAAGCGCGGGTATCGGCGTTATACACGACAAAACATTACACGACCACCCCTCGTATACGGGAAGCTACACTCGCTCGGCAGAAACGGTAAACCGTCACTTGTCAGAAAACCCATCTATAAAAATTGTAATAGACATACACCGTGATGCCATTACAAGTGAAGACAAGACAAAAACAAGACCCGTTTTACAGTTCGGCGGAGAGAACACCGCACAGGTTATGCTTGTTATGGGAAGCGAAACGGGCGGTATTACAAATTTCCCAAAATGGAAAGAAAATCTGGCGTTTGCCGTAAAATATCAACAAACTATGGAGGTTATGTATCCGGGAATTGCAAGAGCCATAACGCTTAACAGTGCAAAGTATAATCAGAACCTAACTATTGGCTCTATTTTGCTTGAAGTAGGAAGTGAAGCCAATACCTTTAAGGAAGCCGAATCTGCGGCAGAAAAGGCGGCAACAGCGCTTGTCAATTTACTGAATACACTTAAATAAATGCAAAGTAAAGAGATTTTTTGGAGAACGGTTAAAATAACATCTATCATTATTTTTAATATTGTATTACTGTTTTACGGCATCTGCTACGCATACAAAAATATTCGCCTTATAGGTTATGGCGAATATGCAAAAATAGTTGAAACGGATGAAGAGCATATAAAAATTTTTGATTTTTATATAGAAAGACCTGATTATCTAAGATAATCAGGTCTTTTTGTTATTCTTGGCTTGATGTACTGTTTTCAGACGATGTTGTTTCTTCGGAGGTGTTTACACGAAGAATAATATGTGTATCGGTGTCTACCCCCATACCAATACCCGGTTCAATTCCGATAACCGTATTTGGCGTTTTTCCGGCTTCGTACACAAAAATCGGCTCAATATTATTATAATCAAATCCTAATTTCATTAATTCAAATCTGGCTTCATCGAGTGTTTTACCCGTCAAATCGGGAATTGCAACATTTTTGGGACCTAAGCTTAGAACTATTTGAATGTTTGTTCCCTTTTTAACTGACTGGTCACTTGTCGGTGTCTGCGAAATAATATAACCGCGCGGGTATTTATCGCTGAAATTCTTATCAACAACTTCAAAAGTAAAGAAGGATTTATAATCTACATTATCTATTACATCTGAATACTTTTTACCGATAAGGTCAGGCACCTGGAAAAGATTGGTGTCGTCAACAGGTGTTTCAACAGGGTCGGTTTGTTCATCAGGTAATGGCTGTGATACGGCCTGACTTGGTGTGGATGAAACATCCCCACCGTTATTATCAGCGGGTTTGCCGAAAACAAAATAACCTACAAGCGCTAAAACAATAAACACTGTTGCCGTTACTGCAGATGCAATTATGGCATATTTTTTGCCGCTGCTTTCGGGCTTTGCAGTAGCTACCGCAGTAGTAGGAGTATTTACAACCTGCGTATGCGCTACGGGCTTTGGTGCCGTTGCTGTTTCACCCGCTACGGGAGTTAAGGAAATACGGAAAGCATCCATATCTTGTGTGCGGTTTTCGGGCATAATTTGTAAAGCATTTGCAAGAGCCGATAAAACAAACTTAGGTAATGTTTCGGCATACCTTGCCGGTATTTGCATATTATCATCAGAAATGCGCTCGGTAACATCAGTCGGCGCTTTCCCCATAAGCACACGGAAAAGGGTTGCCGCCATACCGTAGACATCGGTATATTTTCCGTCGCGACACTCAATATCATACCCGTACTGTTCAACCGCAGAGAAGCCCGGAAAGAGCTGGATTGTCATATTGCTTCTTGACATTCTGACAGGTCTTATGCAGATGCCACCCAGTCTCAATTTTCCGTCACGACCAACCATTATGGTTTCAGGTGATATACCGCGGTGAATAATGCCTGCTTCATGCAAAGCCGCAACCGTTGTAATAAGCGGTAAAAACAAGGGACGCGCCTGTTCCCAATTTAAATTACCGCCGTTTCTTATTAGAAACTCTCTGAGTGTTATGCCTTGAACGGTCTTGGTTATAACATATGCAGTTCCGTTTTCTTCAAAAATTTCCACAGTTTCGGGCAAGGAAGGCAGACCTACAAGTGTTGCAAGTTTACGGTTTAACTCAAGAAAATTTATAATTCCTTCATTAAATGTAAACTCATTACCCGAAGCGATTGAAACACTACCGTCACCTTTTCGGATTGCCGCACCCTTCGGAAAATACTCGCGAATATTTACAATGCTATCATTCTGGTTGTCCCAACCTATATATGTAATACCTTCTCCGTTATTCTCAAAGGCATTACCTACAAGGTAGCGGTCCTTAATCCAGCTGCGTACGGCTAAAAATTCTTTATCGTTATTTTCTTTAGAGTCATACCCACAGATAGAGCATACGCCTTCGCCGCCGTTATCATTCATACAGCCAAGACATAATCTTTCAGTATTTAACATAAAAATCTCCTTTAGAAATAATCGTGATAAATTAGTTGACCCACATATTATACCACAATTGTTTTAAAAAGTATAGTTTCTATTCTGTAACCTTTTGAAGCTTCCTAAAAACACAGGTGTGTTTTGGTGTTACCTTACGGTCTTCGTGAAGTGAGCCGAAATACCAGTGCCGATATTGACACATTTCATCAATCTCTTCAAAAAAGCCGTTTAGCTTATTTACATTTGCCGATGTACCGCTACGCAGCAGCATAGCGCTTTTAACCAACGACGGTGGCTCGTGGGTGATAATATAATCGACCTTACAGCCAACTTCATCAAGCAGCTTTGCGCCGTCGGTCATCTCTTCTGGAGATGGCATTTCTTCCTTCCACCAAAGCCCATTTTCGATGCGCATATCTTTGTCCATACTCTCGCCGCCACCAAAGGTAAAAAACTTTAGTCCGTCAATATTGAAAATCTGTCCACGCATTAAATGTATCAGGTTCCCACTTATTCTATGGACCATACCACCTTTCCAATAGGTAGTGCGGCATTTATTTATTAAATCAAAATTATCGTGTGTGCCGTCAATAAAGGCAACGGTAAACTTGCGGGAGCCTAAATACTCTATATATTCCTTCTCCTTTTCGCCACCGTTCCAGAGATAGCCGAAATCACCGCAAACAATAAGGATATCGCCTTTTTTTAGCTTAAACCATTCCTTACTGTAAAGGCGAGTCTCGTCACCATGCATATCGCCTGTTATATAAACCAATTAAACCACTCCGAATATGAATTTTTATCTTCCCTTTTTATATCATTTAATGTATAATATTTACAACATAAATAATTATAATATTATACTGAGGTTGCTATGAATAAAAGATTTATTAATTTTATTATAACATTTATACTGATTTTTTCAATATTTAGTTCGCTTTTTTCTGTTTCAGCCTTTCAGATAAGCGGTTTTGAGCTTAATGCTCAGGGTGCTATGCTTGTAAGTCTTGACACAGGCGAAGTGCTATACTCTAAAAATGCAGAGCAGAAAATGTACCCCGCCTCCATTACAAAGCTACTTGTGGCGGCGATAGTTCTTGATAATACCAATGACCTTGACGCAGAAAAAATAATTATGACCAAGTCTGCCTTGCGTGAAATTTCGGGTACAGGTGCCAGTGTTATAGGTCTTCAAGACGGCGAAGAGCTTACTGCCCGTCAGGCGCTTCATTGTCTGCTTATTTCTTCGGGCGGAGACATTGCCTATGCTATTGCAGAGCACTATGGCGGCAGTACTGAAGGCTTTATGGATTTAATGAATAAAAAAAGTGCCGAAATTGGTATGGCAAATTCAAGCTTTGGCAACCCCGTAGGTCTTCACGACGATAACACCTACACGACACCGAGCGATGTAGTAAAATTAGCAAGATATGTACTTAAATACAAGGAGATTATTGAAATTACTTCCCTTGCCCGCTATACGCTACCTGCAACAAATATATCAAATCAGCGCACACTTTCTACCACAAATTTTTTGATTGACCCTGCAACTAACTATTATTACAAATACGCCAAGGGACTAAAAACAGGCTTTACCGATGAAGCAGGTCGCTGTGTTGTAAGTACGGCAAGCTATAACGGCTATAACTACCTGTGTGTAATTATGGGTTGTAATTCCAAGGGCGGGAACCGAAACGAATTTTTGGATAGCCGCAACCTTTACCGTTGGGCATTTAACAATTTTGAGTTCAAATCTGTACTTGATATACAAAAGCCTGTAGCCGAAATACCCGTTCAGCTGTCACTTGATACAGACTTTATTCAGCTATACCCCGAAAAAAGTCTTACGAGCATTTTGCCAACAAAGGCTGACGAGTCAACAATCACTGTAAACGCCACACTTTTATACGAAACGGTTGATGCCCCCGTTGTGCCCGGAACCGTACTTGGCACTGCAGATGTTTTATATGCGGGTGAAGTTATAGGAACGGTAAATCTAATTTCCCACGACACAGTTAAAGCAAATTTATTTTTACAAATAGGCCGCATTGCTAAAAATATTTTTGGTTCTACCGCCTTTAAGATTATTGGTATACTTATAATTATAGGTATTTTAGTATTTATCGGCATATGCATACACTTAAATTTGGACAACAAAAAAAGGCGTAAGGTTAAGTATATACCCTACAATAAAGACACAAAAAAGAGATGAAAAAATGCCCGAGCTTTTACAAATAAAAAATAACACCTACTGCTTTCGCTGTAATGCAAATGTAGGTGTATACAAGATTAGTGATAGCGATGTTTATTTTATTGACAGTAGCTCCCGCCCCGAAACCGCCCAGGATTTATTGGAAACGATAGTAAAACGCGGATGGCGTCTTTTAGGAATTATAAATACCCATGCACACGCCGACCACAACGGCGGCAATGCCTATTTACAACAAAAAACGGGTTGCAAAATATTCAGTGGTGGACTGGAAGCGGCGGTAACCGAAAACACACTGCTTAACACCGTTTCTTTAATAGGCGGTTTCCCACCCGAAGAGTTTAAAAGCAGTCTTTTGTATGCAAAAGAAAGCCGTGTTCTTCCATTTTTGGACCCTGCTTTTCCAAAAGAATTAGAAATAATTTCTTTGCCCGGTCATTCGGCAGATATGGTGGGTATTCGCACACCCGACAATGTGGTTTTCACCGCAGACGCGCTTATAAGCGAGCGTGCCGCCCAAATACTGCATCTGACCTATATTTTTGATATAGAGCAGCAGCTTAAAACCCTACAAAAGCTTAAAGGCCTTACGGCAGATGTCTTTATGCCTTCACATTCTAAAGCAACAAAAAATATTAATCAGTTAATCGACATAAATGAAAAATTAATTTTTTCGGTAAGGGACGATATACTAAAGCTTTTAACTACACCTTTAAATTTTGAGGATTTATTAGCAAAAATTATTACGCTTTATAATATAAAAATCAGTTCAGAGCAGTATGTATTAACCGCATCTACACTAAAGAATTATCTTGGCTGGATGAAAAATAAAGGGTTAATTGATTTTTATTTTTTAAATAATATGCTTTTATGGAAAAAGCTATAACAAAAAACACCGCAGAATGCGGTGTTTTAATTATTTACCTACATATTTAATTGGGTCTACATACTTTCCGTTAATTGTCATTTCCAAATGTAAATGCGGTCCTGTTGACCAACCTGTTGAGCCGACAGCGGCGATAATTTGTCCGCGCGAAATCTCTTCACCCGCAGACACATACAGCTTACTTGCATGTGCATAGTGTGTTATTACTCCGTTGCCGTGGTTAATTTTTATATGATAGCCGAAATCATCATGCCAACCCGCAACCAAAACGGTGCCTTCCTGAACGGCATATATGGGTGTGCCCTTATTTGTGGCAATATCTACACCCTTGTGAGAATAGCTTCCTCTATCCTCTGAAAACGGAGAAGATATGAAATAGGAAGTTCTCGCAATCGGGAAAACCATATTTGTAGTTGCGGTATTGTCACCACTACCCGAATATGCAGTACCTATTACTACAACCTTATTTACGGGAGTTGTAACCACTTCGGGCTCCAACATAGTTCTTTCACATTCTACACCGTCAATGTAAACTACCTGCTCAACACTATGGTTAAGACCGTTCACGCCGTCTACCGCTACCTGACGGTAGCCTACCAATTTTTCACTGGTTTTCTGTGTAATGGTGTCATAGCTGACAATTACATCCTGACGGTATTTTGCCGTTGTTTTAACACTTAACTTGCTTAAGGACTCGTTAATATAATCACTTGATGAATAATTACTGTCAACACAGTATTTATCGGTTACTATAACAGAGTTTACAAATTCCGCATTGTTTTCGGCGTCGCAAACATTATAACACGCAAGACGCTTTTCTATATAGGAATTCATAACATCTATACTTTCGGCATAGGCTATTTCCTTGCCATCAACCGTAAGGGCTGCGCCCTTTGTAAGCTCACTTGTGTTATCAAGTATACTGTCACAAACCTTATCAGATGAATCCACATACTCATTTCTTGTGAGAATAAGACTAAAGGTTGGCTTGTATAAATACTTCTCGCCATCACTATCGGCTATCTTGCCTATGGCTAAGCCCTTAGCATCCTTATATGCACTAATGGACGATACGATAGCAATTTTTTCACCGCCGTAGTTTACATTCCAAGCGAATGTAACACCCGATAAAACAAGGCTTACAACACCGCATATAAAACAAGCGACTGCAAAATATATTAACTTTACAAAGTAACGGGCGTTAAGGATTTTATCTATAAATCCTAATACCTTCTCCTTCATAAAATAACCTCCCAAATTTTTGTTTCCTTATCACAACAAAGCCTATTATAACAAAAAGATTACAAAATTGCAACCTTTTTTGTAATCTTTTTGTAATTTTTTCAAAAATCAATACGGAACACCTTAAAAAACAAGGCGTTCCGTATTACTTTAAAACATAGATATTTGATTTGTATCGGGCAGTTCATCCAAAACACCAATGGACGAGAGTGATTCAATAATAGTTTTTGAAACACCCGCCTGTGTCTGAAATTCTTCCTTGGAAATAAAGTCGCCCGACTGTGCCGCTTCATAAAGGGAAATTGCCGCTTTTTCACCAACACCCGACAAGGCCCCAAACGGTAAACGGATTTTTCCGTTTTCGGGAACATATTTTACGGCGTGTGAACGCTTTAAATCAATAGGTAATATTTCTATGCCTCGCTCCATCATTTCATTGAATATAAGCATATTGCCGTATACATCCAATTCTTTTTTTGTGGCTTCCTTCCCCTTATCTTCAATTGACTTAAGATAAGCCTTTACAGCTCCCTTGCCTTTAAGAATGGTAAATACATCTACATCTTCCGGACGGGCGGTAAAGTAAGCACAGTAAAATTCAAGCGGGTAATACACCTTATACCAAGCAAGGCGAAGAGCCGATATAACATATGCCGCGGCGTGAGCCTTCGGGAACATATACTTAATTTTATGGCAGCTTTCAATATACCATTCGGGTACATTTACAGCACGCATATCGTCTTCCATTGCCTTCCACTCTTCAGGGGAAACCTTGCCCTTGGCAACTAGTCCCTTACGAACCGTTTCGGTAATCTTGAAGGCTCTGCCTTCTTCCATACCCTGATGTATTAAATACACCATAATATTATCACGGGTACCTATAACTTCGGAAATCGTGCAAATTCCCTTGTCAATCAGGTCTTTTGCGTTACCTAAATAAACATCGGTACCGTGCGACAAACCCGAAATCTGCAATAAATCGGCAAAATTTTTAGGTCTACAGTCGCGAAGCATTTCCATAACAAACTTTGTGCCAAATTCGGGGATGCAGTATGTACCTGTGTGTGTCTTAATCTGCTCCGCCGTAACGCCCAAGGCTTCGGGCGATAAAAACAGACTGTACACCTTTTCATCACTCATAGATACATCGTTAACACTAATACCTGTATATTCTTCAAGGTACTTATATGTGGTTGGTACCACATGGCCGAGCTCATCGAGCTTCAGTATAGTATCGTGTATTGAATGGAAATCAAAGTGGGTTGTTACTATATCTGTACCTGTGTCGTCTGCGGGGTGCTGCACGGGGCAGAAATCGTATATTTCCTTATCTCTCGGCACTACAACCATACCCGCGGGGTGCTGACCTGTGGTCATTTTAATTTTTGAATTTTCAACCTTTTTTGCCAAGCGGTTTAATTCGGCGCTACTTAGTACAATTTCCTTTTTCTCGGCGTATGCCTTGGCAAAGCCGTATGCGGTTTTCTCAGCAAGAGTAGAGATTGTACCCGCCTTAAATACATTTTCGCTACCGAAAAGCTCTTCGGTATAGCGCTGAACTTCGGCCTGATACTCATTAGAAAAGTTAAGGTCAATATCAGGCACCTTGTCACCCTTAAAGCCCAAAAAGGTTTCAAAGGGAATATCGTGGCCGTCACGCTTATAGGGTGTATTACATTTAGGACAGTTTTTCTCGGGTAAATCAAAGCCCGAGCCGACTTCACCCTTTGTAAAAAACTCACTGAATCGACAATTAGGACAGTAATAATGTGGTGCTAACGGGTTTACCTCCGAAATTCCCGCCATTGTAGCAACAAAGGATGAGCCAACACTACCACGCGAGCCTACAAGATAGCCGTGGTCTTCACTGTATTTAACAAGCTTTTGCGCAGTAACATACATTATGGAAAAGCCGTTGCTTATAATACCGTTTAATTCCTTTTCAAGTCGTTTAGATACAACTTCGGGGATTTTGCCTTCGTACCCATAGGTATTCATTGCTCTGTCCCAACAAAGCTCACGAAGCAGGTCATCCGAGCCCGCGATTACGGGTGGGTAGTTGCCGTCGGGTACGGGGATTACATCGTCTGATACCATATCGGCAATTTTGTTAGGATTATCTATAACAAATTCCTTGGCTCTGTCACCGAAATACGCAAAATCATCCAGCATTTCTTCGGTTGTTTTGAAATAAAGCGGCGGTTGATTATCAAAATCATCGAAGTTTTGCCCCGCCATTAATATCTTTCGTATTATTTCGTCTTCGCGCTTTAGGAAATGAACATCGCCCGTAGCTACAACAGGCAGACCTAATTCATCGGCGATTTCTACTACCTTACGGTTAAAATCCTTAATAACCTCAAAGCTTGTAACATGTTTTAGCGGATTTTCCTTAACCTGTCCTGTCTTTTTATCGGTTCGGGTAATTCCTGATTCCCTTATCATAAATTCGTTATTGCCAAGCGGCTGAATTTCAAGGAAATCATAATAACGCGCTAATCTTATTAGTTCTTCGTGCGGTGCGCCCTTAATAATCGCCTGATAAAGCTCACCCTGTTCACAAGCAGAGCCGATTATCAAGCCTTCCCTATTAGCATCAATTACACTTTTTAAAGATAAGGGTCGCTTATGGAAATTATCTATATGAGCGCTTGATACTATTTTATAAAGATTTTTTAGCCCCACCAAATCTTTAACAAGCATTATCCCGTGGTAACGCGGTAATTTTGTTATATCGGGATTTTCTCCGGAGTCATCGGCAAAATACGCTTCAACGCCGTATATTACCTTAAAATCTCCGCCATTTTTACGAATACTTTTGACCGCCGCCGCGGCTTCGGGGTAGGCTTGTACTACACCGTGGTCGGTTATGGCTACCGCCTTATGTCCCCAACTATACGCTCTGTTTATAATATCGGTGGCGCTTGATACGGCATCCTTTGCCGACATATTGGTGTGGCAGTGTAATTCGACTCTTTTAAGTCCATCATAATTATCGGTTTCTTCATACTTTTTGACGGTGGCAAGGCTTGTTACATTAACAATAAACTCACCCGACCATTTATCATATCTATAGTCACCGTTAACTATTACAGTGGCGCCGTCCTTAAGCGGTTTTATACTATTCTTTTTATCTGCATCAACAAACATATTGGCGTTGAATGAGTTGGTTGTGTCGCTGAAAGCAAACTTAACAATAATCATTTTGCCGCCGCGTTTGGTTGTAATTTCTCTTGTTTCAAGACCAAAAACTTCGCCCCACGCACAAACATAGGTAGAGCCTTCAGGGGTATCAGGTGGCGCAATATCAATAAGCTTTTTTATTTTTGTATCAATTTTTCTGCCAAAAAATTGCTTTGCGCTTTCGATATAGATAGGCAGGTTGTCCTTCGGCTTATAGTCATAAACCTTTTCATTCTCCGTCGCTTTTGTAACAACTGTTTCTTGCTTTTTACGGACGGGTATCTCGGCTACGGGTGGAGGTAGCTCTATATTTTCAAGCTGACCGCTGAACCTAATTTCAAATTTAAGCTTAAACATATCATAAAGCATTTCGTTAAACTTATTTTCAAAATCAGTAGCCTTAATAGCTTCATAGCCGCCGTATTTAAGGTCGATATTAAGACAAAATCCATCAAGGTTATATTCGGCATCGTTAAAATAACCGTT
Organism: Acutalibacteraceae bacterium; assembly: GCA_045590755.1. Classification (GTDB taxonomy): domain Bacteria; phylum Bacillota; class Clostridia; order Oscillospirales; family Acutalibacteraceae; genus SIG565. The sequence goes on along the minus strand of JAZNRP010000024.1, from coordinate 10,370 downwards.
AAGTACGGCATATTTTTGCTTGACCTTATTTATAATATCGGAGCAGGCTTCATCTCCAAACGCATCAGGCGCAAAATAGCACTTAATAACCGCATTTTCGAGTTTCAGTGTGTCTATAAACGTTTCGCGTATTTCTTCTAAAGCTTTTGTTGTTATGTACCCTTCGGAATAAAGCTTTAATTCCATTTCCCGCATTTGCGAAACAGAGCAGCTTATAACCGATACATTACAAAATGCGTCTGCCTGATTTTCGGTTATATACGCTTTAAAAATATCTAAAAATTTAGCCGATGCCATTTTTAACCTCTCACTACATTTTTTCTATTTCTTCTACTAATTCTTCGAGAATTTTACTCTCTTCTATTTTTCTTTTTGTGCCGTCCTTCTTAAAAAGCACTGCACAACCGTCACCACCCGCAATACCTATATCTGCCGCGGCGGCTTCGCCAGGACCGTTTACAACACAGCCCATAATAGCTACAGTTATGTCCTTATTTATATTTGATAATCGTTCTTCTGCCTTTTTTGCTAAACCTATTAAATCAATTTTTGTTCTGCCACAGGTGGGGCAGGAAACAAATTTAATACCGTCGTTTCTTAAATTAATACCGCGAAGCAAACTTTTCGCCGCTTCAACTTCCATTATAGGATTATCGGTTAAAGATACGCGTATTGTGTTGCCGATTCCGCGAAGCAAAAGACCGCCTATTGCGGCAGAAGATTTTATAACACCCATATTATATGTACCCGCTTCGGTAACTCCCAAATGAAGCGGATAAGGGCATTTTTCGGCCGCCAAGGTATAGGCATCATAGGTGGTTTTTGTGTCGGACGATTTAAGGGACAACACTATATTATCAAAATCAAACTTATTAAGAAGTGACACATGATATAGTCCGCTTTCCACCATAGCTTCAGGTGTTGCCGCACCATATCGTGCTAAAATCTCCTTTTCTAAGGAGCCTGAATTTACACCTATTCTTATGGGCACATTGTTTTGCCTACAAGCGTCTGCCACCTTTTTTATATACTCATCACAACCGATATTACCCGGATTTATGCGTATTTTATCTACGCCTGCCGCTACACTTTCAAGCGCTAAACGGTAATCAAAATGAATATCGGCAACAAGCGGTATATTAATATTTTCTTTAATTTTATATATAAGTTCTACAGCCGCCTTATCAGGCACAGACACACGGACAATCTCGCAGCCCGCTTTTTCTAATTCTATTGCCTGTTTTACATTTCCTTCAATATCACTTGAAATGACATTGAGCATTGACTGTATAGCAACGGGCGCCCCGCCGCCGATAAATATATTTCCTACCTTTACTTTTTTGGTAATATCATTTGTGTACATAATTTACCCCGTAATTAGTTTTAAAATGTCCTTGAAGGTTATTAAAATCATAAGTCCGAACAAAAGCACAAAGCCTAATGTATGCACAAGATTTTCGAACTTTTGCGGTACAGGTTTTCTGAAAATCATTTCAATTAAGATAAAAAGCAGTCTTCCGCCGTCAAGTGCGGGTAGCGGTAAAAGATTAAATATACCTAAGTTTATGGTTATAAGTGCCATTATAGGCCATATATTTGCAAGACTCTGCTTTGCGGCAGTGCCTATTGCGGCGGTAACGCCGACAGGTCCTGAAATAGCATTTATGCCAAATTTGCCGCCTATTAAGTCTATTAAAGAAAACCATACTACTCTCGCATACGAGAGCGTCATTTTAAGGGTTTGTTTTATGAAACTGAAAAAGTTTTTTTCTTCGGGCTCAACCCAAAAGTCTACCGAAATATAATCAATTCCGTCGACACTTTGAGTTGCAAATTTAACATCCTGAAGTTCTACTTTTTGACCATCCCTTAAAACACACATATCTACCGTGCCGTCTGAAATCCCCGTAAAGGCATAGCTTAAATCATAGGTTGTGAAAATCTTTCTAGAATCTACTTCTATAATTTCATCCCCTGCCATAAGACCTGATTGCACGCTCATAGCGCTATCGGTAAATTTTGCAACCTTTGTTGTGGCAAAATATTCACCGGGGATTAAAGAAACAGCCACTAAAATTATACCTAAAATTATGTTAAACAATGCGCCCGCTACAACAATTATAAAGCGGCGCCAAGGTTTTTTCTGGCAGAAGGCTTTTTCATCACTGCTTTCGTCTTCTTCGCCTTCCATAGCGCAATAGCCTCCAAGCGGTATTAAATTTACTTTATAGGTTGTCTCCCCGATCGTTTTAGCAAACAATTTAGGGCCAAAGCCTACCGCAAACTCATTGACGCGCACACCCATAAGCTTTGCCGCAATAAAATGACCGAATTCGTGTATTATTATGAGAACAATAAATACGAGAACCGCCACTGCATAGGGCCATATATTGTTTAATACAGAAATAAAAGCAGAAATAGTGGTCACCCAACCTTTTAATTATTTTATGTTTCTTCTTACAAGCTCTCTGGCATTAAAATCCGCTTCGAACACATCTTCCAAACTAAAATCAGCTACATCCTTTTGGGATGAAACGGCCGCTTCAACAAAATCTGCTATTTGCAAAAACTTAATTTTACCCTGTAAAAACAGTTTAACTGCTTCTTCATTGGCACCGTTTGCTGCGGCGGGTTTTAAGCCACCCTTATTTATTGCATCAATACAAATTGCTAAGCAACGGAAGGTTTCGGTATCAGGCTTTGCAAAGGTTAAACTGCCAATTTTAGCCAAATCCAATCGTTCACAACAAAGTGAGCTTCTGTCAGGGTAGGTAAGCGCATACTGTATAGGTAGCTTCATATCAGGTGTGCCCAGCTGCGCAATAACCGCGCCGTCACAAAACTCTACCGCAGAGTGAATTATACTCTGTCTGTGTACGAGTACTTCTATATTGTCGGCCGAAACGCCGAAAAGATGCACCGCTTCAATAACTTCAAGTCCCTTATTCATAAGGGTTGCTGAATCAATTGTGATTTTAGCGCCCATGTCCCAGTTGGGATGTTTAAGTGCTTCTGCTGCGGTAACACTTTCAAGCTCCGCCTTGGTTTTGCCGTAAAACGGACCGCCTGATGCCGTTAAAATTATTTTTTTAATTCGGTTTTCGGGTGTGCCCTGAAGCGACTGAAAAATCGCCGAATGCTCACTATCAACCGGTAAAAGAGAAACGCCGTTTTTTTGAAGCTCGGCTTTTACGATATCACCCGCCGTTACAAGCGTTTCCTTATTAGCAAGTGCTATTGTTTTTTTAGAATTAATTGCCGCCAATGTCGGCTTTAAGCCTGCAATACCGACAATGGCATTAAGCGCTATATCACCTTTTGTAGCGGCGGCTTCGCAAACACCGTCGCCGCCCGATAAAACACGAATATCTGTGTCTTTAAGTCTTAATTTAAGGTCCGCCGCTGATTTTTCGTCTTCCACTGCTACTGCAAGGGGGTTAAACTCCCTTGCCTGTTTTTCCAATAAATCAATATTTTTTCCTGCGGCAAGGGCGGTAACGCGATATTCTTTAGGGTTACTTCTTACGACATCCAACGCCTGTGTTCCTATTGAACCGGTTGAACCTAAAATAATCAATTCTCGCATTTTTACTACCCCCGTATTACTGTGAGCAACAGTAAAAAGACGGGCGCTATTAAAAGTATGCTGTCAAATCTGTCCATTATACCACCGTGACCGGGTATAAGCTTTCCATAGTCCTTTATTTCGGCTTTACGCTTTATAACAGATGCGAAAAGGTCGCCCATCATACCCACAACACAAAGAACGGGTGTTATTAATATAAGCGGTAACAGTCCGTTTTCAAGTCCAAATAAGAAAAATAATAAAACAGTCACTATGATACTCAAAGCGATACCGCCTATAGCACCTTCAACCGTCTTTTTAGGACTGATTTTAGGACATAATTTATGACGCCCTACCGTGACACCCACAAAATATGCGCCGCAATCACAAACAGAAGAAAAATTAAGCATAAGCAGTAAATAAAACAATCCTTTAGAAAGCACTGCATAAATGCAGAACACCGCAAAGCTTAACATTAAGGGTACGGCAACGGCACTCATAATATCGGTGTTGTTTACCGCTTCGTGACGGAAAAGTGCTACCGTCACAACACACAAAACATATACTACAGCCGCATATAGCGCGTATGAAGGGTACATTACATACAGTACAAATTCTAATGCAGAAAATATACCTGCCGTAAAGCCTAACACCTTATCGCACACAAGCTTTGCATTGTACGACAGTTCATAAGCCGCAACACCTGTAACAAAGGCGAGGGATGCAATCATTACAAACGGTATATCGGTAAGTATATGAAAAGAAACCAGAGCGCCGACAATCAAAACCAATGCCGCGCCCGAAATAATTCTTGTTCGCATTTATATACCCCCAAATCTACGGTTACGGTTATTGTATTCATCTATTGCCCTATCTAAATCCTTAGGCTTAAAGTCGGGCCACAGAACATCGGAAAACCAAAGCTCTGAATATGCCGACTGCCAGATAAGATAGTTTGATAAGCGAAGCTCACCGCTTGGTCTTATAATCAGCTCAGGGTCGGTGTAGTCGTGTGTGTACAGTCTGTCGGTTATAGTTTGCTCTGTAATGTCTTCAGGACTGATACCTTCTGCGACAATTTCACGCACAGCGTGTACTATTTCATCCCTGCCGCCGTAGTTTATGGCTAAGTGACAGCAAAGCCCCGTAGCGTTTTCAGAGTCTTTTTCAGCAACCAACATAAGCTCTTTTATATCATCAGGTAAAACATCTCTATCGCCTATAAATTTAAGCATAATGTTTTCCTTGATATAATTCTTTGAGTCCTTCAAATAGTCGCGCAAGATATTCATAATACCTTCTACTTCTTCTTTTGGGCGCTTCCAATTTTCAGTAGAAAAAGCATAAACCGTTAAATGCTTTACACCTATTTTATTGCAATACCTTGCTATGTCCTTAAAGGTTTTTGAGCCTGCGGCGTGTCCCGCATTGCGCGGCAAACCGCGTTTTTTTGCCCATCTGCCGTTACCGTCCATAATAATTGCAATATGCTCGGGTATTATGCGTGTATCATTTTGTTTCTTATTAAAAAGCATAACATATACCTTTCAAAAATCCACCAGGGTTGCCCTGATGGATTTTATAATTAGATTTCCAAAATTTCTTTTTCCTTTAAAGCAGCAAGGTCATCAATTTCCTTGCAAAACTTATCGGTTAAATTTTGTATTTTCTTTTCACCATTTTGCTGGTCATCTTCGGTGACTTCTGAGTTTTTCTTCATTGTCTTTAGTTTTTCAATAGCATCACGGCGACTGTTACGAACAGCAACCTTGCTATCTTCCGCCATCTTGCGAACATCCTTAACAATTTCCTTACGGCGTTCTTCTGTAAGCGGTGGGAAAACAAGACGGATTACACGGCCATCATTCTGCGGATTAATACCAATATCAGAAGTCTGAATAGCCTTTTCAATATCTCTGAGAGTTGAAGCATCCCAAGGCTGAATTTGCAACATTCTCGGTTCGGGAACAGAGATTGCCGCCATCTGCTGAATGGGTGTTGCGGCACCGTAATAGTCAACCGTAATTCTATCAAGAACTGCAGGACTAGCCCTTCCTACGCGTACCGCTTTATATTCGCGGTCAAGCGCATCAAGTGTCTTGGTCATTTTTTCCTGTGTATTATTAATAAGAGTATTCATAAATTTTCCTCCCGGTATTATTTAACTATTGTGCCGATTGTCTCGCCTTCCATTGCCCTTACTATATTGTCAGGGTCATTAAGGTTGAAAACAAGAATCGGAATATTATTGTCCATACAAAGTGATGCTGCAGTACTGTCCATAACATGAAGGCCTTTATTAAGAACATCAATGTATGATAATGTATCGTATTTAACTGCATTGGGATTCTTCTTCGGGTCACTGTCATACACACCGTCAACATTCGTGGCTTTGAAGATTATATCTGCGCCGATTTCTGCTGCGCGTAAAGCCGCGCCTGTATCGGTAGAGAAGAACGGGTTACCTGTTCCGCAACCGAAAACAACAACCCTTCCCTTTTCAAGATGTCTTACTGCACGGTTGCGAATATACGGCTCTGCTATCTGACGCATTTCAATAGCAGTTTCTACACGGGCGGTAAGTCCTACCTGCTCGAGTCCGTCTGCTAAGCCTAAAGAATTAATAACTGTGGCAAGCATTCCCATATGGTCGGCTCGTGTTCTGTCCATTTGTCCGCTTGAGCGTCCGCGCCAGAAGTTGCCGCCACCTACAACTATTGCTACCTGTGCACCCATATCAACGCATTTTTTTATGCTTTCGCATACCGATAATACTATGTCAAAATCAATTCCGGTACCTTTTTCTCCGGCGAGTGCTTCACCGCTGAGTTTAATTAAAACTCGTTTGAAAGCTGGCTGCATAATTTACACTTCCTAACATTAATCTATGTAAATATATTGTACAGTATATCTCATACAAAGTCAATTATTAAAATAAAAATAAACCGCCTAAAAGACGGTTTATTTTTTACTTATTTTTTTAATTTTTTATTATCTAACGCGCTCTTTTTAACAATGCTTGACAGTGCCACAAGGGCTAATACGTTGGGTATTACCATAAGGTAGTTAAAGAAGTCTGTAAGCTCCCAAACCAAATCATTTGAAAGTAATGTTCCAGCAAAGATAAATATAATAGCAATAATAGAGTAAAGCGTTACTGCAATTTTATTGTTTTTGAAGAGATACTGAACATTGATTTTACCGAAGAAATTCCAACCAACTATAGTGGTAAATGCAAAGAACATTAAGCAAAGTGCTACGAAGATACCACCAACTTTTGGTGCGGCTGCTTCGCCTACAATAGTAGATATTGCAGAAGAGAAAGCCATTTGCATTGCATTTGTCTTTGAAACAATAGCAGCAGCGCCCGATGTAGCCACTGAATATTCGGCACTTGTAAGGCTTGCCAAACCGCCTTCACCTGCATACAAACAGTTAATAACTATAAGTGCTGTCATGGTGAGAACTACGAAGGTATCAATAAATACACCAATCATAGCGACAACACCCTGGTCGTGCGGCTTTTCAACATTAGCCTGAGCGTGAGCATGCGGTGTTGAACCCATACCTGCTTCGTTAGAGAAAAGACCGCGCTTAGCACCCTGACTTATAGCGGTTTTAAGTGCATAACCGATACCGCCGCCTATAAGCGCATCGGGGGTAAACGCATATTTGAATATGAGTCCAACTGTTTCGGGAACATATTTTATTCTGATTGCCAAAACGAAAAGACCGCCAAGCAAGAAGAATACTGCCATAATCGGAACAGCCTTTTCAGCGAATGCAGCAATTCTCTGTATGCCGCCAAGGAATATAAAGCCCGCAACCAGTGCTAAAACTACGCCTACAATCCAACCCCAATCCAAGTAGCTTACACCTACTGCATTACAAACAGATTCTGCAATAGAGTTTGACTGTACCATTGAGCCCATAAAACCGAGAGCTAAAATACTGGCTATAGCAAAGAATGTAGCCAAAATTTTGCCAAATGTGCCCCCAAACGCCTTCTTTATGTAATAAACAGGACCGCCGTGAATTTCACCGTTTTTATCGGTAACGCGAGTTTCCTGAGCCAAAACTGCTTCGGCATAGATTGTTGCCATACCTAAGAAAGCTATAACCCACATCCAGAAAATCGCACCCGGACCGCCGATTAAGATAGCGCCCGAAGCACCAACAATATTGCCTGTACCTACCTGTGCCGCAATAGCAGTGGCAAGGGCCTGAAATGACGATATGCCACCTTTATTTTTGCCACCCTTAAGGCTTAAATTGCCGAATACATTCTTCATACCTTTGCCGAAGTATCTTACCTGTACAAAGCGTGTTCTGATTGTGAACAAAAGGCCTGTGCCCACAAGCAGGATTATTAAGATATAATCTGCAAGATACGAGTTTGCCGTTTTCACAATCGGCAACAACAATTTTTCAATAGCTTCCATTTTTGTTTTCCTCCTAAAAAAATAAAAAAGATTGCGAAAACGCAATCTCCAAACAAAAGGTGCTTTACACACATATGCACTGTTAATACATACTGTAAAACCCTGTCCTTTTACCTGAGAGATTCAGCTTTCGCCTTGCACCTTCGGTACCCGTATATCACGGGATTCTCCAGAGCTACCAGACATTCCAGTCCCTACCCTTGCGGCCGCCTGAGAGTTTTACTCCTTCGGCAGATTTTCATCTTCCCCAAGAATGTCGATATTAATTTTTATTGATAATAACACATATTCCGTCATTTGTCAACAATAAAAAAGAAGTTTTGCCAGAATCTTTGGCAAAACTTCTTTTAATAATTGTTTATTTTGCGTCTACAAGCAATCCGCCGAAGTATACATCGCTTCCTTCAAGGAATTGAATTTCAACTGTATGAGCAGTATTACTTAAAGTATGTCCTAACATAAATACCTGCGGATGCTGATACATCTGATGCTGCCAGGTTGTCAAATCAAGTGTAAATGACTTCCAAGCGCCGCCATCAACTCTATACTGAAGTAATATCGGTTTGTCGCCACTCTTAATATCAAAGAGAAGACCGAGTGTAGTGCCTGAGAATTCAGCAGACGCTGTTGCAACACCTGTAATATCTGCGCAGTTATCGGTTATAGCCACTTTGCCGACTTCAAGGCTTGTTCCATGCATTGAAACGCTAACAGCTCTGTCTGATATTGCATAATTTTCGCCCGAGAATTGAATTTTATCAACAGTTATAATTTCAGGTGAATCAATCAAATATTCGCTGCCCGCTTCAGGCATATTATTCTTGTAGTTGTAAAGCCTTTCATCTCTGACCTTAAATTCAAGATTTGTTGCTAAATCTTCTTTGATTATATCAAAGTACAACTGATAGCCCAAGTGACTCGGATGCAGATTGTCTGTTGTGTAGTAATATGTGCCTGTTGTTTCAGCTGTTGCGCCATCATTTCTTGCAGCAATGGCTTCTCGCATCGGTGTGCCTACATCAATAAACGGAATGTTATACTTTTCGCCTAATTCTCTATACACTTCAACCGAAACGGAGCCTGTATTCTTCTGAGTTGACAAGAATACTATTTCGGCATAGGGATTCTTTTCCCAAATGTTGCGGATTATTGATTCCGCCTGAATGAGAATTTCTGCTTTGCCCTGTGTGGAATACACCCAATCGTTAGAGGTAAATTCAACAAATACAAGGTCAGGCATATCGTGGCCGTTTTCATTCATCAAGGTCTGCTCAAGTCGGTAAATACCGAAGTTTGTAGCGGTATCGGAAACACCTGCGTTAACAGTTTCAATGGTGGTGTTCGGATACTGCTGCTGGAACCAATCAGAAACACGGTTAACATAGGAAAGACTAATGTCGCCGGCTTGACCGTCTATCGTGTTAATGGCACTTCTGCCGTATGTGATAGAGCCACCGATATAACCAATTGTGAACTTATCTTCGCTATTCAAAAGCTTATATGCATTTGAAAGCGGAGTTTCGCTAATTACAGAATCACTGTTTCTATCTAATATTTCCTTAACTGTTGCAAAAGATTTGCTATCCGTTTTCTCAGGGAATACAACCTGATTACCACTTGTGATAACATACGGGATTGCAAGAATATCAACACCATACATACTTTCAGGAATGTTCACAAGCATTGCAGCAACATCAGAGTAGGCTTCAGTCAAGGTTTTAACATTGCTGAACTTAATATTCTGTGCAGCATAGTTTTTACCTAATGTAACATCGGTTTTTGCATTACCTTCAGCATCTATTAAGTCTGCCGCAGTAATTGCAGTGCTTAAATTAGCTAATGTCTGAGCATCGGCTAATACTTCAGGAATAATAAGTGCACCAACTGTTGTGTAGCCACTATCTAATGTACCTGTAGCTTCAGCAGTTTTCTTAATCTGCGGAATACGGGTAATAAATCTGATACCTGCGGTGTCTTCACCCGCGGGCTCTCTTATACTTACGCCTAACGGGTAGATGTTAGTATTGCGGTTTGTTAATGTAATATACTCTGCAGAAAGACTAATTGTTTCAGGGAGTAATACATTAAATGTAAATGTTGTACCTGCTTCGTCACCATCAACAACCTTTATACCCGTCTTATTATCTGCATCAAGTAAAAGTGTGCCATATTTAAGCACTGCAGTTTCGGTCTCTGTAATAGATACTGTATATGCAGTTTCATCTGAAAGTACAGGTACTACTGTCATGTTAGCGTCCGCAAATGCTTCAGAGGCAAGTGCTGTAACAGAGCCTTTTTCAAGAATTCCATAAGGAATTTCAACTGCTTCGCCGTTGTATGTACCGTTTAAGGTAACATCACCT